>NZ_JAHFVJ010000009.1:0-183780 GCF_018599165.1 Dyella sp. LX-66 | reverse complement strand
GGTAGCCGCGCTCGTTAACTTGTTTGACCGCTTCAGCTTTGAACTCGTCGGTGAAACGTTTGCTGGTCATAGATCCTCCGATCCTCAATAGACACTATCAGGTGTCTACGGAATCGGGGGCGTACCAGGCTTCTGGCACGATGTACGCAACGACGATGCAGATAGACCCGCGCTTTGTCGAAGCAGCAAAACTACCCGATTCGTCAAGGAAGACATGCATACTCATGCGTCCGGCGGCTTAGTGGTCGAGAATCTACAACGACACCGAGAGAATGAGACGTCCTATAGATTCTCACAGGCATAACGACGTCTTGTCCAAACATCGCAACTGTATAGGACCATCGAAATAGGTGGCGTCCAATGGGAAGAAATTTCCGACGGGCGTCAACTACACTGCGTACGGCTAGGGGAGCGGCTGGATACCGTTCGAGAACGCGTCGATCGCTGCAAGAAGCTCGCGGCGCGGCTTGTAGTTCTTGTAATGGGCGGTATCCGCTAGACGATTGGTTTTGACTAACCGAACCTTTAGACGCTCAATCTCAATTTCACGACAAGATTGCGCAAGCGCTCAATCGCGTCAGCGAAGCGGACTTTTACCTCTGAAGACACTCGGGCTTCTGCTAGCGCGACCTGCACGAGATCGATTTCCTTAATGTAAGCACCTGGCGCTGCATGCGCGATCTGGACACAGCTTGCTATCTCGGCCCGGATTTGCGGGTCTCTACCGGCATAGGCAGGGGCGTCCATTATTGCGCACCAGCGGTTCCAAATGCGGCGACGACGAAATTCAAGATCAAAGATACGCGTCTGCACGATGCTACCGTCCACATCCGTGGCCTGGAGCACGTCATCCATCAATTCCGCAAGACGTTCGAGTTCCAAGGCTAGTGCCTTCGTAGCCTCCCTCGTGTCTAGCGCCTGCTCTCTACGACGAGAAAGGAGCCATCCGAGCATGCTCGACAGGAGAGGGATATTCATTCCTATGTCGCCTTCCGCTGTGCCACTAGGATCATGAAGCTTACGTAGCTAATCACCGCGCCATATTACGAAGTTAGCGCGGCAAAAGTAACAATCCAAGGTGCGCACGCCGTTGACATTGATCGATGCACGCACCTACGCACCAAGGCGTATCGCTAAGTATTAACCGACGTACCGCCGCCCAGGAATTCATGAACGCTCGCCCCGTATACTGGCGGATCGAAACATGGATAGGTCAACGAGCCACCCACGGTGGCTGCGTGCACCGGCTGGAACGCATCACTAGGACGATAGAGTCTGATCAGTAGACCGATTCGCGCTGATCATCGGACCGATGGTGACCACGTGTGCCGATATTGGTGCTCAGTCCGGCCGGCCGTGATCGCCATGGGGCTGCTCTAGGTAAGCAATTGGCTCCTTCAATGCATGGCACGAAGCTATTCCCGCACATCTTCGCATGTTCTTGCGTTACGCCGGGAATGGGATTGTTGGTTCGCAGTTGGGACATGCTATGTATCAATGAGATGCCGATTTAGGCGCCCACCTGACATCTTGGCGGGGAGCTAAGTAATGCTTGTCTGCCTACGTGCGCCGTAGGTGAAATCCGACAAAATTCTGTCGCCCGAAGGTGTATGCTGTCTTAGACAACTAACCGGCAAGGACATCCGGTTTGCTGCTGCTGGCGGTAAGCGCTTCTCCGTCACTTGAAGCATCAATGTCACCGCTCAACGCCAAGGACCAGGTATGAGGCATGCATGACATCACCCCGTAACGATGCCCGCGTCTTGTACGCACCTTAGTGCGTCGCGCCATCTGCCCAATCCATAGCGGCTAGGGCAGTCACTTCTACTCTCGATGCTCTCAATGACACGTCAGTTCGTGGCATTGCCCCTTCGTGTTCGATGGAGAACTTCATGGCAAGGAAAGCGAAGTCAGATTTGTTGGTTGACGATGGTGCCCCATCATCCAGGCCTCTTTTGCTGGAGCGCGCGATGATCTTGATGGTGGGCGCCGTTCTCGCGCTAGGTGCTTCACTGGCCTACGCGCAAACCGACCCAGACCCCTACGACTACACCATTGCTGGAGGGGATGGGACGATCTATCCGCATGCGGACGATGCTTGTCGGGCGGCCTACCAGGCGAACATTCCTCTTATTCACGCAGCGGCCCCGGACGACGGCACCAGCACGACGACAATTCTTCCGTATGAGTCGCCGACGCTCAACCCGACGTACTCAAACCCACCATCGATGATGGATTACGACTGCTATACCAAGTATCGAATTACCCAGAATTCGAATACTTCTATTACGTCGGATGGCAGCTTCTACAACTTGATCATGGGCGCGCAGAAGGAAGTGCCTTGTCCGGACGGCCAGGTGAAAAACGAGTTCACCGGGAAGTGCGAGGACCCCAACCAGGACCAGGACCGCAAGGAGTCCGGCGACCCGACGGACGTACCGCTTGGCGGCGTGGTTACCTGTGCGGGTAATCCCGTCAGCATTTCCTCAGGCAATAAGTTCCAGGAAGAAGAAGACTTTCGCGACGGCAATGGTGAGCTTGAGTTCAAGCGCTACTACAACGGGTTCAGCGGTGCCTGGACGCATAGCTATGGCATGACGCTGGACACCGACGGCAATACGCTGCTTCTGACCTCCGAGGACGGCCGCTCTTCGATCTTCACCTTGACCAACGGTGTGCCGGTGGGGGAGCCCACGGAGCAGGGCAGCCTCCAGAAGGTCAATGGGCAGTGGGTCTACAGCGCGCCCGACAACACGAAGTCCACGTTCGATACGCTGGGCTTTCTCGTGGGCAAGCAGCTGGCGGACGGCCGTACACAGACAATCAGCTATGCGTTTCAGTCGACAGGCAAGATCGCATTTACCGTCACCGACTCCGGTGGAAGAACGCTCCAGTACGTAACGAGCTGGTACCGCGGCCCCCTTGAGAGCCTGACGGCAGGTGGCATGACGATCACCTATACGCTCGGTACGAACAACGTCATCACGCAGGTTGCGAAGTCCTGGGGTAACCATTCCACAACCCGGACCTATGTCTACGAAGACACCAACAACCCCACGCTGTTGACCGGCATTGTCGATGAGCGGGGTGTCCGCTTCGCCACTTGGCATTACGACAGCCAAGGCAGGGCTATCTCGAGCGAACACGCCAACGGTGCGGAGAAGGTCTCGCTGGCGTATCAGGCCGATGGTTCGGTGGTGGTGACCAATTCGCTGGGTCACAACGTCACCTATCGGTATCAGGTCATCCAGGGTATCAAGCGTGTCACGGCCATCGAGGGCGAGCCGACGGCTGGTTGTCCGGCGAGCAACAGCACGTATACCTATACCGCTCGCGGCCAGGTCGAAACCAAGACCGATGCCCTGGGAACGGTGACGGCCTATGAGTACGACACGCTGGGCCGTGAGACCAAGCGCGTGGAGGCGAAGGGGACTGCGCAGGAGCGGACCATTACCACCACCTGGGACACCACTCGATTCCTGCCCTTGACGGTCACTACGCCGGACCGGGTGACGACCTACACCTACGATGCCCAGGGACGCCAGATCTCTGAAAGCATTCACGCTATCAAGGCATGATAGACATGAAGAAGAGGATTCTTTGCAGCGTCGTTGCGCTGAGTCTGTCCGCTACTGTGGTACACGCGACTACCCCGGACAGGGCCTCCATAAAGACCTACAACGCACAGGGCCTGGTCGCGAGCGTCGATGGACCGCGAACCGATGTGAGCGACGTCACCCAGTACACCTACGATACGTCCGGTCGCTTGTCGACCGTGACCGATGCGTTAGGGCATGTGACCTCGTTTGACACTTATGACATGTATGGCAACCCGGGCCGATCGATGGATGCCAATGGCGTCGTAACGACCATGGCCTACACCCCTGAAGGGTGGCTTCAGTCCACCACCCGGGACAGCGCGGGGACGCCTGCGACTACGACGGTGACCTACAACGCGATCGGTGACGTGGTGCAGACCAAGGATGCCGACGGCGTAGTGGTGGGCTACACCTATGACGACGCACGCCGCCTGACGGACATCGCGGATGCCTTCGGTAACCATATCCATTACACCCTGGATACAGAGGGAAACAGGCTGAAGGAGGAGATCTTCGACGCCTCTGGAGCGCTCAAACGTAGCGTTGCCCGCACCTTCAACAGCCTCAGTCAGCTGCTGACCGTCACCGACGCCCTGCAGCATACGGTCCTCACGTATGCCGCCACCGATGGCTACGACGCGGCGGGCCACCCGCAGCACAGCAGCGACGCAGCGGGCATTCAACGAAAGCTCGGCTATGACGCGCTGGGTCGCCTGGTGAGCACCATCGAGAATTACAACGGCACGGACACGGCATCGCAAAACAGTCAACGCGTGGTGTCCTACGACAGCAGCGACCAGGTCGAAGGCATTGGCGACCCGGACGCTATCGCGACCGTCTACGACCGCAATGGCTTAGGTGACCTCAAGTCGTTCCAAAGCGCCGATACCGGCACGACGGCCTACACCTACGATGCCGCGGGTAATGTGCTCACTCGCCTGGATGCGAACGGGAATACTCGAACGTTTGCCTATGACGCGCTCAATCGTGTCACGGGCGTGAGCTTTGTCGACACCACGCTCAACATCTCTTATAGCTATGACGAGCCGAACAGCGTGACCGGGTGCGCGAGTTCCGTACCCATTGGGCGCCTGACTCGCATTCTCGAAGGTGCAGTCAGTACGACCTACTGCTATGACGCCCGTGGCAACGTGGTTGAAAAGCGTCAGGCCCAGGGTCGGGCGACCGACACGACCCGTTATACCTATACGCTGGCGGGCCGCCTCAGCAGCATGACGACCCCGGGCCAGACACTGGTTCAGTACAGCAGGGATCTCGCTGGCCGGATAACGTCGGTGTCCACCACACCTATTCATGGTGCAGGTTCGACCGTCGCCAGCAACATCGTCTATCTGCCGTTTGGTCCCATCACGAGCTACACCCTTGGCAACGGTCAGGTGGTAACCCGCACCTATGATGCGAACTACCAACTTGCAGACATCGCTAGCCCGATTTTCAACTGGCATGTTAGCCGCGATGCGATGGGCAACATCATCGCGCTCGGTGATGCTGCTGGGGCAAATCCCGCAACTGAGACGTATCAATACGACCCACTTTACCGGCTCGCTCAGGTCAACGATGCGAATGGTCAGGCGATTGAGGCGTATACCTACAACAAGACGGGGGATCGACTAACCAAGACGGCGTCCGGCACAGGAAGCGGCCTTTATACGTACGACGCCGATACGCATCACCTCACTTCCATTGGCAATCAGGCTCGGTTATATGACGCCAATGGCAATACAACAGGAAGTGCGGTCGGCGGCGACGCGTTTGGCTTTACATACAATGGCCGCAACCGTCTGGTAAGTGTGCTCCGCAATGGTCGTGTTGTAGGTACCTATGTCTACAATGCGCTGAATGAGCGGGTTGCTAAATCAGCTACTTTCCCTCAAGTAGTCAATCAGCGCTTTGTGTATGACGAGGGGCATCAAATCCTGGGTGAATATGGCGATGCCTCGCGAGATTACGTTTGGGTGGATGACCTTCCCGTTGCAGTCATTGATTCCACAGCGACATCGAGCGCCACGAGCTACGTGGTGTCGGATGGGTTGAATACGCCTCGTGCGGTGAGCGATGGCGCGGGAGCGACCGTTTGGCAGTGGTCGTACAAGGGTAACCCCTTCGGCGAGCAACAGCCAACCAGTACCAGTGGCTTTGTCTACAATCTCCGGTTTCCTGGTCAGTACTACGATTCCGAAAGCGGTCTCGGTCAGAACGTCAATCGTGACTACGAAGCGACGACGGGTCGGTACATTGAAAGCGACCCCTCTGGCTTGATGGGCGGCATGGCTACCTACGCTTATGTCGGCAATCAGCCGTTGACGTACGAAGACTTACTCGGTCTTGCTCCTGGGCACCATGAGTTTCCTCAGTCGATATGGCGCGGCTTACAGAACTTGTCTCGTGACGCGTCAAGGCTATTTGACGATGCTGTGATCAACCCTGCAACTAGACACGGATGGTCTAGGCAGCATGCCGCGTACAACAGAATCGCCAGGCAGGCATGGGATAGGTTTTGCCAGTCGACTCGGGCCAATGCGGATGACATCTCAGAGGAGGTCGCGCAGGACTTTCTTGACTATCTGCGTCAGCACCCGGAGATAGCCAGGTTCAATAGCCAGGTTCGTACAGGTGAACCACTATCTATGCCTGACGAGGCAGCTCCATATCCCGAACTGCCTGCTCCGCCTCCCGTTGCGGAACCACCGGTTGTTGAGCCGCCGATTATTGAGCCTCCTATTGTTGAGCCCATCTTCATTCCATGAAGTCGAGCCAGGTACTTTTACATGCAAAAATTTTCAGGAAACGGCCGTTTTTTGGGGCAGCGTGTGTCCGAGGGGCCTGCGGTCATCGGTGGAACTTGCAGGCTTCAGGGCGCCATATCCCCCAATACAGGATTGCCCCTTACCCAGCATGCGGCAGTGAAGTTGGGGGCGTCCGGATTCGCCATTCCCAACTGGGATGTGCCTGAGGTCCATTTCCTTTACTCGTGGAAATGTTGTATCAGTCAGGGAGATCTCAGCTACCGATATGCGTCCGGTCGGCTAGAAATCATTGAATACACGGCAGGAACTGAGGATTTCGCTGGCTTTCCCTATGATGGCTATCCTGTGGTCTTTCCCGCTGCCCAGTTCCTCCTCCGGCCGATCCCGGAGGAGGATCAAGAAATCATTGCGCGACTGAATAACACAGAGCTTGACCAAGGCTTCAAGTTCGAAAACGCAAGAGCCGGTCAGCTTTCAATTCCAACTCACCAGTTCGGCGGCAGGCCGTTCCTTCTCAATCCCCTAATGGATGAGAAGCGCTGTGTGGTATGTGGAGATGAGATGGTTCTGGTTGCCTCTATCGGGAACGAATCCTTTTCGCATGACGGCGGGTTTTTCGGGAACGACTTTGTCCAACTGGTGTTCTTTGCCTGCAATCGTTGCCAGGTGCTGTCGGCTGTCAATGTGGCCAACTGATGAAGTCAATGTTGCCGCGAGCGTTGCGGATTTAGTTCCTTCGAGCGCCGTCGCGACGAACACTCGAACTACCCACCCAGCCTCACAGTGAGGCCCGTTCCAAGGTCTCTGGCTGTGACGAATGACCAAGAATACCGGGCGGCGCCTTTGGTGATCGCCATCGATATGGTGGCACTTGTCGGTATAGGGCTACCGCTGATCACGGAACATCGGTCCGCCTGATCAGTTTCGCCGATGCACGCACGGTGGCAATTGTTTTTGCTGGCGTCAGTTTTCTGACGATGTGCAGGAGATTGCGTTCGTACACATGGCTTCGCTAGAGAAAGAAAGGGACAAAAAAATGGCCCCGCCGAAAGCGGGGCTGTTCTCTTAATGAACTGGCGATGCCGAATGCGCCTCGGCGTTATATGTAGTGGTGAGCGCGACTGTCTCGTGGCAAGCCATACACCGGAAAGTTTGTTGTCGCCTCTGGGCACGCGGCCCATCGTCCTCTCGCTCCCTGTGTATCTCTTCTATCCCACTGGCCGCCACCAATGATCTTCAGAGATCAGAATCGAGAGGAATAACTTCTTTCTCAACCTGCGCGCCAATGGTCTCTTGTGCTTTGCGCAGGTCGTACGAAGACTGAAGGTTCATCCACAGCTCGGGGCTCGTTGAGAAGTACTTTCCAAGCCGAACTGCAGTCTCTGCTGTGATGGAGCGGCGCTCCTTCACAATTTCGTGGATACGCGTCGCCGGAACTCGTAGCGCCTGTGCCAGGGCGTTCGGCGACATCTGAAGCGGAGCGAGGTAATCCTCTCGGATTACCTCCCCCGGATGAATGGCACGCATGCCATTGACTACCATTTTTTGTTTCCTCCTCAGTGGTAATCAACCACTTCAACATCGAAGGCGTTTCCATCCTGCCATCTGAAACAGATGCGGTATTGGTCGTTGATCCTGATGCTGTACTGGTTTTCGCGATTACCTTTGAGCAACTCGAGCTTATTTCCAGGTGGAGACCTAAGGTCATTGAGTCCCTTCGCCGCGTCCAGAAAGCCCAGCTTCCGTTCTGCAACTTTCCTGATTCCCTGCAGCGCCTTAGGACAACGCCCGGCGATAAGCTCAGCTGCACTCTTGCCTTTTGTGGATTGGATCATCTGAGTACTTCCTTATAAGCAAATTTATTGTCTTGACATCAAGCATGTTGGTCGTCCTTCTAGTGGTGGGTTCAATTTGATAAGTCGATCTGCCAGCAGCGGCCTATGCCATCGCAGGCCCAACAAATCTGTCTAACGTGATCGCCATTTTTCAGGCGTGATGAGAGGTGTTCTGACTTGTCTGCGGAGGCCCGCAGGTAGGCAAGCGTCCCGACCTACAACTGAACTATATTACGTATTGCGTAATATGTCAAGCGGTCATTTGTTCAGGCTGCCACGCCACGCGCATGCCGCCCACCTGCATGCGCGCACATCCTGCTCAGACTCGTGAAATCCGGAGTCAGTCCCCTGCGCAAGCGGCAAAAGGGCACAAGCAATCGTGCCGAGGCACAGCCGGCTTGATCAAATGCGATACGTGCACCGATCTAGGGCGAGGGCTGACGCGCGTTACCGGCATTCTCCAGGAGGATTTCCACGACGTCCTGGGCCATCCCCAGTCGCAGTGCTTCCTCTGGGGTAAGTCCGTTGAGTTGCGGCCGCGCCTCTCTCATCCATTTATCCAGCACTTCAGCTCCCCCCATGAGAGGTGCGAATTTCTCGACAAATAGGCCGGCGGTATATTCGAAGTCGCCAAGCTTGCCGTTAACTGGACCTTCCCGAGCTATGGGTTGATGGCGGAGGCGTGTACCTCCGATCTCATTCTCGATCTTATGCAAAGCCAAGATGTGATCCGTCCCAATATCTGCCGCGTCTGGGAGTACCAGAACGACACGGTCAAGGACCGATTCAAGGTAGCGAATGTCTCCGACATCTACACCGAACGTCGGTACGTATGTCATGGGTACCAACAGCTTGAACTTAACCACGCCCCTTTCAAGAATGCGCAGCTCAAAAGCTACGGGTTCCACATCGGCGTTAGGGATATAAGCTTCGAACGTGAAGCCTTTCTGCTCGAGCATTCCATATAGAAGCATTGCTCTCCCCTTGATCCGGCAGTCATCTCGCCTAAGAAGGTGCAGTCGACGGAGCACTAGCTACTCTTCTTCGCTCCTGGACCTCTGAATTCTCTCTTGGTAGAGCGGCGCGAAGCGCTGCAAGAAGTCAAACATCGCTCCTCGGAAGCGAAGGGCTTCACCAGGCACGGATACGTCGAGGAACCTGGCGATAGCGATGGCATAGATCAACTGCTTCGCGGTGGGTGGTTTGATATCGGAGTCAACTAGCTCCGCAATTCGCTCCATCAAGCGCACCTCAAAGACATGCCGGCTTTGAGGTGTAACGCAACGCTGCAGCTGGATTCCCAGGGCCTCGCGTGTCGCAAAGTCCAATGGAAGGTTCAGCGATATATCGAGATCATCGTCCACTAGCCGAAGTGCCATGGCCGCCTCCTGATACATATATATAGACTACATATATAGGCGTAGTCGTAAAAGTGCCGGCCCCCTACGGTCGCGGCATGGATAGCGATGCGCTCCGAATTAGCCTGGGACTTACCATCAGAGCCCGCCGGGAGTCTATGGGCTATAGCCAGGACACTTTTGCGGACGCTATCGGCATGCACCGCGCCTATTACGCATCGATCGAACGGGGGAAGCGTAATCTCACGCTGTCGACGCTCGTACGAGTCGCCCAAGGTCTCGGTATCCGACCTAGCAAGCTTCTGGACCAAGCAGATAAGTAAGGAAGGTTGAGCGGCTGTCCTTCTGAAAGAGCTTATTGACGCGATCTCGGTTACCCATAGGACGACGTTCCGCGCGAGCCGAGGTCCCCGCCCTAGATGGGTAGGTTGTATGGGCCTTTTGCCCCCCCCTTTCCGATCACGACGCTGCAGGGCACCCCGTGTTTGAAGAACGGAGGCCAGTCTGGCCCCTCGTAAACAGTGCGGCTGAATCCTGGAATGTGCCCTAGGAGATCGAGTCTCCGTTCCTGGCTACGACCAGGCGTCGCGGTATCCGGTGGCCCCAAGCCACCTCACAAACATCTGGATGTCCACCAAAGGAGAGGCGGCGACGGAAAGCTCCTGAGACTGGCTGGAGGACCAATAATCCTCAACTGAGAGGAGATGAGCCTCCGGCCTTCCGTCATAGAGCATCGTGGACTTCCAATCATAGATTCGAATGAAGCGCCGTTGAGCGTCTTCAAAGAGGTAGCTTCCGCTCACCTTGTTATCGGCCGACCCGGGGCCTGGAGCGCCGAAGCGAAGAATCAGGTCACGTGGCGCTATCTGAAGAAATCCACGCAGCGATAATGGATTGCTGCTAGCCGTAACGAGTGAGAACACTGACGCCCCCCCGATTCCTCCGACACATGGACTGTGCCATGTCACTGTCCCAGCGATCGACATGAGATGCACACCGGCCTTATCCGAGGAAGGATTCATTAACAATGAAAATCACTGCCTCGATCCTATGCACGAGCTAGAAGATGGACGCCCCCCTGTTCGCAGTTATCGCCATCCACCACACGGAATCACGGGAGCACTTGGCTGTTCAGAACGATAGCCGTGAACCTCAGAACGACCTGTTTCAACCATGGCCTCTCGAACAAGATGCCAGAGAGTCCTTTCATCGGGCACGAGCTTCCGAAGTAAGCGATGCATGTCCTCCAAATCGGAGATAGGTTGAAGATATCCCGGATGATCCTCAATCTCGAGAATGGCTATGCAAAGAGCTTTCTCGATCATAAGGGTCTCGCGCGAACTGAGGGATGTCATCGCCTGCCTCCTATAGATGCCCGCGTCCTTCAAGCGGGGGACCCGTAAACTCTTCTTACTACGTAATCTCAGAACTTATAGCGGAAGAGTCGCTTCGCCGTAGAGCACCTGCGGCGACCAGCTGCCCAGCTGCGAAGTACGAGTTACGATTCTTGCCCGCCAGACTCTAGTGAGTCGGTAGCCTTCCTGTTGAATGACGCTTCTAGCCGCCACCGCATCGACAGTGAGGCTCGTTGCGCACGACGGTCCAAGTTCTCTCAAGTAGATCGGTGCCCATCTGACGTTCCAGTAGCTAATTTCGCCGATAGCGCGATCATCGAGTTCTATATCTGCGCCACCAGGACGCGGCCTTGCTCTTAGCGACGCGTTCTTTGTACGTACCGCTGTGACGTAGGGCCTGCGCTCCATCAGCTCATCATGCATGTACCCCATGCCTTCGCGACCGATAGCAACAAGAGGAAGTATGAGAGACCTACCGGAATCGTCTACATAGACGACGACTTCCTGAGGACGGACATGGAGGTCTCCGCTCTGGTCTCGATCGCTCCCTGCGCATCGGTAACACTCATGGTGCTCCATGATGAACTCAATATCACCCTCCCCAATGACTGCGTCTTCATCGATAAGGATGGATACAAGGGAAAGATCAACCGCGTGCTCCTCATCCTGCAACAGCGAAGCGTCAAGCTGAAGAAGCCGACGACCACTATGCGCGGCTTCAAGAACACGATCCAGCTGATCGATCATTCCCTTGAAGTCCTCCGAACCCGAAGATATCGGCGCGCGAATTGATGACGCCCAAGAAGGTGCAGCATCCGGCGGCATCCTTAGGAAGAAGGAGTCCGAAGGACCTGCCGCCCGAGCGCTATCCATAAGTACATCCGGTGTTACGCGATCTAGCTCGGCAGCGTAGGCCAACGTTCGTAAATAGGCCGACCGCGCCAGGTGCCCCCTGCGTCCGACAAAATGACCCATGGCGTGATCACGATTCCAGGTATCAAAGTAGCTAAACTGGCCATCCGTCACCTCGTGCAACGATCCGAGCTGCTGAAATTCATGCGACCACTGCCGCATGAGATTGCATCCCATGTAGCGGCCCAGCCCGTATAGGCGCTGACGAAGATAGTTTGGAAGCAACCACGGCTCCCTATCGATATCTTTAAACTCGTCCTTACTCGACGAATCCGCCGGGCCACTATGGCGCGGCGAAACCGACACAAGCTCGGGCGTGACACCGAAGATATCCGTCAAATAGATATCGGAAAGCAAGGATGGCTTTCGAATTGCTGCAAGCACATCGCTGGACCGCACGAAGGGGCTACGACCGGCCAGCATCAGAACGGAAAGGACCTCCGCGACTTCTGATTCGAGCTCCTGGCCGCGGAGCCAGTCCAGAAGTTCACCCGCCACAACCGAACCAAGATCGCCTGAATTGATCGCATCGGCAATCGCGTGGGCCGTAAGCAGCTTATGGCTAGCGATCGGCATTCGAAGACGCCGTATCGCCGTCCTAGCCATATCGCGGTCGTTAAGCATCACTGATCACCCCGTCAAGCCAACTTGGCCTCCCTAAAGGCTGATTGTGAAACGCATCGACGACTAAACTCACGATGGTTTCAGTGACGTCGACGGCCGCCTGCGGCTGCCCCACTTTGACCATCAGCTCTACCAGCCTTGCACTAGGTATGGACGACCCCAGTCTCGTGTCGTAGGGGCTGCGAGACGTGTCATGAACGAAGTCGTCCCATTTCTCTGAGTAATGATGGGCGACCTTGTCAAATCTCCTTTGCCTCTCCTCGTCGTAGTGATAGTGGTCCCAGCCGTAGCGATGAATGTGTGCTGAGACAATCCACTTGTATGCGGCCTTCTTCCCGTTGAGCGATCGGCACAAATCGAACGCCCGGTCATAGAGAGACGCAACGAACAGATTACGCTGGTCAGATTCCCGGTGAGGCTCCAGGACACGAAGAATCTCACGTCCTCTCTTGGCCTTTAGATTCGCATCGAACCATTGCTCAAGCGTGCGGTGCGCCCGGGACGATGAGACCGACTTATCGATCGCAAGCAGTAGATCGTCCAGCTGCGAGGCATCGAATGCGGTTCCGTCAATGAGCGGACCTTGATCGGTCTCCGTGGTACCTCTCTCCCGTCGCTTGCGGTCTTCCGCGAGTCCATAACCGAACCTATCGGCGAGACGCTGCACGGTTCGGAATACCACGCCTTCGCCGGAAATCCGGTTCTCTCGTATGCTCGCGAGGTTGGAAGACTCGAACGTCGCCGCCGCCAGCATTTGGCCCAGTGGATGACTGAGATCTATCTCCGATAGCAACGGTGACAAGGCCCGCTCCGCGTAGTACCAGTCGGCCTCGTCGATCCAGTAGCCGTAATAAGAGGAATAGATCTCCGGACGCAGCTTGAGTATCAGGGGTGCAAGTGCGTATGGCCGGACGGCATCGTCCTCAGTGACATCTGAGATGCGATTCACGATGGGCGCTAGACGATCGAGGTGCGCACGGGCCTCATCAGGCCTGTGGTCGGCCAGTGCTTCAACAGCCTTTAGTGCTTGCGCTAATGCATCATTCTTTCGCCAGATGTAACCAACAATGCAGTCGACCCGATGGTGCTGAGCACGCCTCGCTTCGTCGGTCATACCCACGTGAAGTGCGAAGTCACATAGCTCGCCAAACTGCTCAACCCTTTCGTTGAAGGGGCTAGGTACTGTGCTCAGAGCCCGGAAACCTTCCGCAAGCAGGCTCTCGGACATCTGTTGGGACAGCGGCGGTACGCGCTCATTGTCGACCTTCGCGTACCAATTACTCAGCATGAAGTAAGGACTGCTTCTCGCCCGCGTCCAGTCGTCATCCGGCACAGAAGATGCCAGAGATCGTGGCATTGAAATAAAGAACAGGTCGGCGGCGATCTGGAGTAGTGCGTGGCGAAAGGCGACTAGGTCCGAGTGATGCTCATGGCCCTTGGGAACTGGATGCTCGACCAAGAGCATGTAGATGCGCGAGAAAGGTACTGGTTCTTTGCGCCGGATTGTTGTGGCTATCTGCGCGGCAGCTAGGACCAGCTGCTTGCGCGTCTGTTCAAGCCAGCTCCTCCGATCTTCGAGAGGGTTGAGTTTGATGGGTTCCTCATGGCGAAGAATTCCGGCGACCGAAGCCCAGAACACATCGTACAGATGCCCTTCTGTTTGGGAGAGCTGCTCGTTGTAGCTTTGGTTAGATCTCTCCACGCTTCGGGTAGTGAAGTGAAGAGGTGAATGGCTCACGCCGTAAAGGGCTGACCACGCGACAACCATCGGGTGGTGACAGAGTGCACCGAACTCCGGCGTTTCATGCAGCTTGACTCCCGTCCTCGCCGCCGTGCGGATGATCTCTTGTTCAATAACGCCCTGTTGCGTTGTTGACCAACCCTTTTGCGAGTGAAGTTCTACCAGTCGATCCAGGTCCTGATTCGCACCAAGCCTCGTAATGAACGCCTCTAGAAGACCCCGCCACATCGACTTCCGTTGCTGTACCGCCTTAGCGAGGCGGCTAGGTCGGTAGATAAGCAACCGCGCGCTGAGGTCGAGGAGGTGCTCCAGAGATTCCTTGAGATCCTGTCGGCGGTAGGCCCGAGCGTTGATCTTGTCGTTGATTCGGTTGAGGAGCCGCTCATGCATATCAATCGCCATCTGACGATTGCCGCGTGCGGCAGCGAACAGTGATAGCAGATACAGATCTTCCTCGTCCGCCGTATCAGCCAGTACCGCCCTGAGTACGAAGGGATAATCATCGTTCGCTAGATCGAAGGCCGCACGGGTCACCGAGCGAAAATCATCAATCTGGAACTCCTTACCATTCATGGCGTTCGTAGATAGCCATCGGAACCGGATCGCCAGCGGAAAGTTGCGCGCCTGGAAGGCCAGTTGTTCAGCTGCATGTAGGATGCTGGTGATCTGCTCTACGGGATAGCCTGCGCAGATGCTTTCAATGATCCACTCCCGCGTAGGCTTTTCCAGGAGAGCCGAAGGGTCCCCGTCCTTAGCCTGGTAGAGCCATAGCCATCCCCATCGGTGGAACGGTGGCGCACTCTGCTCTAGCCACCGAATGACTGCCTTACGAGTGCGACGGATGGCCGCCTCATGATCGGTCCTGGATTTCGCAAACGCGAGGATGCTCCCATGAAAGGGGAGAAGCCCAGCATCGGTGACATGCATCAGATGACCGAACTCCCGATGCAATCGTCCGCCGTGTACGGAGAGGCATTGCTCCAGGCCATCCATGGGCCAGAGAAAGCCCGTGTCCGCAAATAGGTGGAGTGCGTCGCGTGAAACATCCGCAAGACTTTCCCACAAGGTCGCGTAATACCGGTCGATATCACCACCGGTTTGGGGGGAGGTTTCACGTATCAGGCGGCCATCTAAGACACGATCCTTGCCAACGAGCTGTTCGAGCGTATACGTCAGTATCAGCGGATGGCCACCCGTGACATCCCATAGCGCCTGGGCTAGTTCGGCAATGACGTATTCGACGTTGTCTGACAAGCGGACTTCGAATCGCTTCTCGTCCAGCTGACGACGGAGCCACTTGGCTATGGCTGTGATCGACATCCGGGGTATATCAACCCAGTCGTCCGGTTGGATGTGGTGCGCGAACGCTTTGGGCAGTTGATCGCTATCGACAGGCTGCGAGCCCATCACCAACATGACGTTATCGTCAGCGGGCAATAGGTTGCTAAAAAGGCTATCGAGCGGATCCTTGTTTCGATTGTGCTCACGCCATACATGATCAAGGCCATCGACGATCACGATGAAGGGTTTTCCCTCCTTCCCGTAACCCTCGGCACAGGCCGCGATCCAGGCGCGTAGATGTTCAGGCTGGGGGCTCATCGTCTCGACAAACCGGGCGTGCTTCACCTCAATCTGGGACATGAGGGAATTGGCGACACTGTGAAGTGTAAACCGGTCCTCCGAATCACCTAGCGTGAGAAAATAATGGTGCCTGATATAAGGGACATCCCTTTTCTCAAGCTCCTTGCACAGATAGCTGAGAAATGTGCTCTTGCCTTGACCTGGGGAGCCGCGCAACACCACGGGGCGTCTCGACCCCGTAGTAACGCGGTCAAAGAACGTCTGAAAGAAATCCTCGTCGGGCAGTTCGTAGTTCGCGGGGATGCGGAAGTTCTGCTCGATCGGCTTTGGTCGAGACTGGGCAAGAATGGTTCGTAGGTGACCGAGTGTTATGTGCCCGTCAGGAGGTGGCGCCCCCTTACGTATCGCCCAATTGAGCGCCTCGTATCTGAGGGCCAGCCACCCATAGCTTGTCGTATGTGTCGGGACGTACCGATCGAGCACGAGGCGTTCTAGCGCGCGATCGTTCTGGTGGCTATGACGTATAACGAAGACGTCAAGAAAGGGCTCAATTTTGGTCGCACCTATCTGCGTGGCTATACGATCCACGACGGGGGATGGTAGCTTGCGGAAGTCGATACGGTCTCCGGCGGAGCTGAGGCACTGCGCCAGTTCGTAATCGGGCCGACGGTTAGTCAGTAGAGACGCTTCTACGGCGCTTCGGCCGGCCGCATCGTAGTAGGCGTCCGCCCATTTCTGGATCAATGAACGCCCCTTGGGCTTATGGGCGAGCAGCCATTCCCAGGAAAGCGCATTGCCTGGATCCTCAGCGTCAACGGTGAATTTCACCTGCGTCAGCTCGGTCGTGCCGTCCCGTCTTTGAGCTACGACATCATCAAGGCCCTGGTAGCCTCCCGCGTCATCGTCGCATTCGAAGGCAACCCATTCGTAGAGTCCTGGGTCATCTAACCAGTCGCACAGAATGCTCAGACCGACCAGGTTCTGGTAGACATAACCGGAAAGTGGGATCGCGGTCGCCTTGATGTCGCTTCTCGCCAAGAAGCACTCCTTGCTCGTAACGCTGCTTTGTGGTCTGACACGCACCTGTTCCCACTGGAATAGGTTCCATGACGATGCTGGGATACAAAGAGCCCTTACATGACCAAGTCGTCGCTCGGATCTGGTTCGCGGTCCCCGAACTCTTCGTAACCTGGCGGCGCCATCGGAGGACTTAGATCCAGTTGCGGGATAGCTAGATTTGCCTCCAGCACGAAACTGGCGTCGATAGCCGCGATCTTTTCTTCAAAAGCCGTCAACTGACTCTCGTCGAAGTTCAACCCTCTGCCAACAAGTGCCTGTGAGAGAACGTCAACGAAGGAACTGGTGGCAGGGTGAAGATCACGCGAATCACCTGTTTGCAGCATGGCGGCTACCGCTGTGGGAAGGCATAGCGCCTCGACCGTGAGGCTCTTTTTGTCCGGCCTGGTCGCGAGCGCATAAAGAAGCACTTCATGCCCAGACGTGTGCTGCATTCGGCCCAGCTGCTCGATATCGAGAGCCTCATATCGGAGCGACGTAGGGGTGATCTTCTTGGCTTCAAAGTACTTGGTGCCAGAGAGGCTTCGTCCGTCGGGGGTATGCAGCGTCACCCTCATCGCGATATCTCCATTCGCTGTTTCGAAGGGACCCGAGGCTTTGAATGCTTTCCACGCGCAACGGAATGGCTTGCCCGACCAATGAACTTCATCGGCAGTGCCCAGCGCCTCGAGCACCCGCGAGGTGATCGTGTTCTCTAGCCAAGATCCCGTGCGGTAGTTTACAAGGCAATCCAGGATAGCTTTTTGGAACGCGTGACGAGTCGAGGCCTGCCAGGCACGATGGCTTACTTCTTCCATGAAAAATCCTCCCTGTTTACTCGTGGCGGCTGTGGCGAACATTCACCCATGCGCGGTCGAATAACCGGACATTACACCGTTGTCGGCCAATCATACGCCGGCCTAAGTCCCCTTTGGGCCGACGCGTTTGATGGTTATGTTTCAGCCTCGTCGGCTGACTCGTACGTGTTGCCGGCCATCTAGGCCGCTGCGCAGCCCTGAAGCCTGGTGCCTAACCGTAGGCGCCACGCACTAGCCTCGATCCCGCGACGACCGGCTCGCTAAGGCGTCCGCTTGGCTGGCTTGAGGGGCGTTGAAGACTCTCCGGAGCTGTCCTACGCTACTGCTCGCCCCGGGGAAGAGGTCTCAAAAGCCATCGTCCCGCGCCACGGGCTGGGGGCTCTGCTGGTATCTGCTACGCGACGGTCGACCCGACACAGGGAGGGGTGTGATGCCGCGCGAAATTGATCTCAAGAAAGCGATTAATGCCGTCTCTGACGTAGTTCAGAACAGGCCTCGACCCTTGCGAATCTTTGACCAGATCTACATGAAGACTGGCGATATGGTGATGCAGAGCGAGTTAGTCTCGCGATGGGCTGCCGGAAAGCGGTTGGCCTTCATCGGTGATGGTGACGCCATAGGCGTTTGTGTCGCTCTCCTGAAACACCGTGGGATTCTCGATTCCGGCCCTACAGAAATTAAGGTCTTTGATTTCGACGAACGTATCGTTCGGGCTATCCGGCGTTTCTCCGACAAGGAGCGACTAGCCGAGACGCTGTCGTCCGAGCTCTATAACTGCGTCGATGCGTTTCCGGCGTCCGAGATCGGGGGTTTCGACTGCTTCTATACGAACCCGCCGTGGGGTGCCAGCAACGAAGGGGAGAGCGTCAAGGTATTCATGCAACGCGGATTTGAAGCGACGGGCTACCGCGGTGAAGGCATGGTTGTCATCGCCGACGATCATGAGCTGGAATGGCCTCAACGCGTGCTGGCTAGTGTGCAGCGGTTTGCACTAGAGAATGAGCACTACGTCCAAAAGATGCAGTCCCGTCTTCATCTCTATCATCTGGACGATGCGCCCGACCTTCATTCCTGCAACCTTCTTTTTAAGGCAGTTCCTAGCCAGTCCCCCGCCCCTGTCGTCATCAGCACGCCACTAGATCCGTCGAGGCTCGACAATTTCTATGGCAAGGGCCAGGCGCTTCGCATTCGGTATATCCGGGAAAGGAATTGCGTCGATTATGGAACGGCCCATGACGACGAGTACTTCATTGAGCAGATGGTCACTGGAGAACCCGCTTGAACAAGATCATCCAACCTAGCAATCCGGTCATCTTCATGAAGGTTGGCGTCCACGCGAGAGAGTCGTTGGAGGACATCATCCAACGGAAGTTAAAGGAGATCCAACGGGAAGGGATGTCCATGTGGGGTTATGGCGGAAGTACGTGCCATCCCAATCGCGTTCAACCCTTCGCCGAGGAGGAGGCTGCCTCCGGCAAGCCCATCTTCCTCTGCATGGAGAAGATGATATCGAACCACTATGCCGAACCTCTCCGCGCTGATGAGTACTCAGTCGATGGTGTGAAGTGGAAGAAGATACCTAAGGGCATCAATGTGCTTGGCTCAAGGTACGCGTTGGTCATCGATACTTTGCAGGAGAAGGAGTTCTCGTTGCCGGTGGCGCGGACCGTCGTAGCTGCGGGTCCCAGCATCGGTAGGAGAGGTTCGGAGTACATCTCCGGTCGTGTCGACAAAGCGTGTCTTCGCATGGGCCCGTCATCCGACATTCCTCCCCCGCCTGACGAGAAGGTGATCAACATTGGGCTCGTCGCCAAGCTCAAGGACCCGTACGCAGTGTTCTTGCGCAACACCTAGTTCCTAATCACCGGAGCTGTTATGGGCAAGGTCATCTATCTCACCGGCGCGCCGGCGACAGGCAAGTCGTCACTGACTGTGCGCGTGCGGGAAGTTCTCCCAGCCATTGACGTCTTCTGCTATAGCGAGAAGCTGCGTGATCACGTCAACGCACGATCAGCCGAGGGGTATCTGACGGAGGTATCAGTGCGGAAGGAGTCGGCACGCGCGATATCAAAGGACGATGTGGATGCGGTGGATACGTTGCTGGTCGATCATGTCGCCAGGCTCCGCGACCAGCGGCACATCATTATCGACAGTCATCCGGTCACGAAGGAGGACTTCGGCTTTCGCATTACGGGGTTCTCAACCGCGCGCCTCGCCCAGTTATCCCCAGACATTGTCGTCTGCTTGTATGCCGACCCCGATATCGTTCGACGTCGAATCGAACAGGACCCAGCGGGGCGCCCTTTGCCGTCGGCTTACGAGTTGGCGGTGCACAACAGTCTGCAGATGGGCGTGGCATCGCAATATGGCGTCCTTCTAGACAAACCTGTGTATCTCCTGGACAGCGGTGTCGATGCCGACCGTCTGACGACCACCTTTCTTGAGCGATGCCGGCTCTAGCAGCTCCACGCCCTTAATCGATGAGCAGGTTGGGTACCTGCTCGTTGAGGTGCCGGATTTCGCTCTGCAACCCTTCTCGCCAGGACGCGCTGCTCACCCCCGGTGAGGAGCAGCTGAAGCTCAATCGCAGAGCCATGTCTACTTCGGGCTCTGCACAAATAACTTGGCGAAACGCGTCCCCCTCGCGATCCAGCAGAGCCAGGATCGCGCGTTCGAAGCAGATGATTTTCCGTTCGAAGCGGGAGCGTTCCATGCCACCCGGCAGGGCGATTCTCCCGATAGCCAGAATGGCCGCCTTGTCACCTGTCAGAAAGTTCAGCAGTCCGCGTTCGTGAAGTATCGCCAGGAGCGTGCATTCGCCGCCATGCAACGAGAGCTGCTGACGCTGGGCCTCGAACTCTAGCGCCGCGGCGAGTGCGACCTCTCCCGCCGTGGGTTCAAGTACATCCAGGTGAGCTAAGACCTGTTCGAGCTCTGCTCTGGCCTGTTCATAGCGTCTGGGCGGCCGCCTCTTCAGGTACTTCGGTACTACAAATCGTGCGGTGCCGAGCACTCCGTACTTGCATGCTGGAAGCACCGCCAAGAGGGAATCAAAGATGCCATAAGAGACGGCTTTAAGGAGGACGTCGTTGTCCATCGCCGCATTAGTCATGGGGCATCCCCATGATGGCGCGGACATAGCTGTCCATCTCCTCAGGTAAGCGAGTCCAGTCCAGCTGCTTCATCGCGATGCGATTGACGATACGCCAGACTTCTTGCGGCGCGTCATAGATGTGCTCTAGTGCGCGCGTCGCGGTGGGCCAGAACTGTGTAGTGAATCCGTAGGCTAGCGCCAGGGTTCCCGGTTCAATGCCACGCCTGCGACCTACGGCCTGGGCTACCGTGGCGAGCCGTCTCGCGCTTCGTCCATCGCCTATCACTCGGATGTCAGGGCGCGGGCTTCCCGTCAGAAGCTCCAACGCGTACTCGTCTGCCGCTACTTCCTCAGGATCCTGGGGACCTCCTGACGCCTCCATCATGTCGATATCCACGATGGACGTTCCTTCCCGAACATGGCCAAGCATGATGTGACCGATCTCGTGCGCCAGGTAGAAGGCGATGGACGCCGGATAGGACGCATCGCGCGCGAGCAGAATGGCAAAGCGCTCACCTACCGCGACGCTCATGGCACTCATCTTCTTTGCCGCCAGCGGATACACCCTTAGATGGACCACCGGGATACCCAAGGCCCACGCCACGCCCATCAGTTGCGGCAGGCCGACAAACTCACTGGAGCTCAATATGTGCCTTCTCAGGCTCGCCGCGGTGACGCCGATGCCTCGCCCTTCCTCGCGGCATGCCATGAGGAGAATACGACCCAGGCATGTGCCGAAGGAGGAAAGTATCGGCAGGTCTCGTCCTGCGTTGCCGGCGAATCTCTTGAAGCGAGCGCTGTCTTCCCAGACAAAGCGTGGCTCTCCCTCATCAACGAGCGAGCGGGCATCGAGCCCGAGTTTCCTCGCGATAGAGAATCGCAACTCAGCTTGCGCCGAAGCAGAAGCCTCTGCCGCCTCGCTCCACCATTCCGGCCAAGCAGCGTCGACCGCAGAGGACGTCAAGCCCGTATGACGTATGAGGCGCGCTTTGAAGTGAGCTGAATCTTCCGTCGTCATACTCGCCCCCTCTTCCACCGCGATGCAGTCTAGGTCTAGCCCTGGCGTCGCGCCAGTTTATGCCGGGCCGCGGCCTGTATAAGGTCAAGAAAGAGCTTCGCCTGTGCAGGGGTGCGGTCCCATACCTCCAGGATGGCGTCGCTCAGATTGATCGTTTGCGTTGCCTTGAGCGCAGGCGCCTTAACCCCGAAATAAGCGCAAAGTGCAATTGCATGCCGGGTGCGATTCTTGACTCCCTTACGCCTCATTCTGCAGATGGCGTCATACTGGATCCCGGATTTATCCGCGAGATCGCGCGACGTCTCATCGCACTCGTTGAGACGTTGCTCAAGGAGAATCGCCAGTCGCGGCCAGTCCGAATGTATTTGCACTTTTTGCATTTCTATAGGATAATCTCTGCGTCGTCATATGGCGAGCCCCCATGCTCGGACAAACGAAAACTCGGACTTTCACAGGCTCCTCGGTGCCGTCCATTTTTTGCTGGACCAAAATGGGCGCTGAGGCGGGACAGTCGCTCGACGACATTCTTCGCCGGAAGGATCTCGAGCGTCAGTGCGGCCGCGGGGTGTTCGCCTGGGGTATCGGCAACTCGGTGGGTCCCGCCATTCATTACGCGCGGACGCAGGTGGCCATTGATGAGTTATTTGCACTTTTCACGCCGATGAAAAGTGCCCCCAAGCTCATCGATAGTGCACCGTCCCAGATTCTGATGTGGACGAGCTACTACACCAGTGAGAACGGCACCTCTACCCTGCCCGCGCACATGTTGGTGACAAGCCGAGGCTCCGCCGGATCTGGTAGCGAGAAGCGGACACACTACGCGCTCTTTTGTCAGTCCGAGGAGTCGCTCCTAGACCAGACGGGACTGGGTGCCATCGATCAGCACGCCGTCTGCAACCTGATCAGCTCCAACCCCGTCGGGGCTTCGCAGGTCACCTCGGTCGTCCGTCACGACGACCGGCTCGCGACGACGCCAACCTACCCTGTTCGATTTAAGGCACGGCTTACCCAAAGCGGGTTTGTGCGCCTCGCCGATCCCATCGTTCTTTCCGGACGGCTTCTCGACCTGTATCGGGCTGTATGCACCGCATCGTCGGCCGACGAGTGGCGCGAACGCATCGCTCAACTGCGAAGTATCGCCATGTCCGAGCGCAGGGATCTCGAGGTTCAACCCGCGTTCGCCTTCTGATGCACCGCCAGTGCACCTGCTTCCCAGCTAGGCTTCCGTTCGGCTCAATGCATCGATGGTAATTCGTTGGGCCGCCATGATCGTACGGGCCGCAGCCAGATCGCCTTGAAGAACCTTGATGGTCTCGCGGAGCTTGGTGATCACGTCCTGACGAAGAGGCCGATCGCTTCCCCTTCCTCCCGCTTGGAGTACCAGCTCGCGAATGTGAGGGTACTTACAGCTGTCACTGCCGATAAGCGTCCGGCTGCGGTTGGCCTCCAAGGCGACGGTGACGGGATTGATGACCAGGCGTCCCTCATGGACTCGCTTGAGTAAGGAGGAATCGCGGGGCCGCCCCATTTTCAGCCGTTCCAACGCCTCCATAAAGTCCGACTCCACGTGGCGGCGGCGACGACGCTTACTCATCACTAGGCCCCCCTTCCAGGATTCGGACAAATTGCTCCGCCAAGGCGAGCTCCCTTCCATGCCGCCAGGCGTGGTCCGCCTGCAGTTGAGGGGCCGTACTGCGTAGAAGCATGGCCCTCTCCTTCCAGAACGGCAGATTGTCTCGACTCACCAGAAAGTTCTGGCACCCTGCACAGATGCTTGGCCGACGCGTCGCGAAGTTGGGCCTTTCGTTGCCTACGGCGTCCGTACCCGAAAGTTGATGACAACGTGCGATCACCGGCGTCACAGCGATACCGCAGATGCCGTAGTCGGTGAAATGCAGCCGGAGGTTATGGTCGACCACCACGCCACGGATCCTGGCCAACCGGTCCTCCTCCTCAAGGTCCCTCAGCTCCGCCTTCAACGCTTGTGTGGCTGGTCGCAAATGGAACTCCAATCCACCCGCAAAAGGTTCGGACTCGGTCACCAGACTCATAAGCGTGTTCGTCGCGAGATTGACGCGCGCATCGTCAACCAGCTGCAGAAGTTCCGGATCGTTGCCGATATACCCATGCTCCGTCATCAAGGTGTCGACATGGTTGAAGTGCGTCGCAAGAGGGCCCAAGGCTCGCTTGTTGGTGCGTATGACGAACATCGCGAACGTGCCCCGCCATTGCTGTGTCCGGAATGCCCGTTCCTTAGACTTCTTCCTGCGAGTATGTTTTGTCAGCCCTAACTTGACGTAGTTGTTTGCAAAGTTCCTCTGGATATTGCTGACCCACGTGGCTTTAATAGTGTTGACATTATCTTTCGTAACAGCGAGGGATCTCGATCTAGGGAAGGTGATGACCAGGGCCCTTTCCCCGGATACCTTCCGATAGGGGGCAAACAACCGTTCCAGAACCAGAACCGCCTGTAGAGGCAAAGGCTGTTCGTCTGTACCTACGAGGCGCCCCCCCAGGACCCACGAATGCTCGGCGTGAGATCTCTTCTGCTCGACTCCCTTCAATAAGAACATTTCCGTCAGGCCATCCATCGAAAGTCTGCGTTCGATGCAAGACGGATATAGACCGTCCCTTTTCTCGTCGACGTGAATGCTAGCGACGTCACTTGAGCGCATACCAGTCGTACCCATTAACACAATGAGGCACGCCGACACCAAATCGCTCACCAGTCGCCGCGGTGCATCTCCTAAGGTAATGGTTCTCTCATCATCGTTTTCATCCAGCCGCGTCCAACTTCCATCGAATGTCATCCATGGAAGGCCCGTCTCGGGGTCATTGGAGAACTGAAAGTCCCCCCTGATTCGTGCACCTATCTTCTGTATCAGGAAAGTATTCGGCTGGGGAAGGACGTCACTCAACCAGAGGGTGTGCAAGCGCAGGATATCTTCGGCGTACAGCGCAACCCATCTGGCAGCCGTGGTCAGAAGAGGGATGGCGAGCTTATCGGGGAAGGGATCTAGCTTGTCGCTCTGATGAAGTTTGAGATCGTTTACCGTTATATCGAAGGCGTTGCGGCCACCGTAAGGCGCTTGCCCCATGGGCTCAAAACCCCGCTCTCTCATCGGATCAGCCTGATCGTAGGCGTGCCACAGTATGTGCAAACCTTGCCACGCCGTGGCGAACGACATGATTCTCGCTTTCTTACTTCCTTTGCGTGGGCGCTCGTGATTGTCGCGGAACCACTGAACATAGTCCCAGGATGCTCGGCTGGTAACTTGGGAAAGTGAGCTATACCCACTTTCCATCATCCAAGGCACAAGATCACGGAAAGCGGCAGTGATGCGCGCAATCGACCCGCCATCTATCGGCGCCCTTCCTCGTCGGTCGTATCGCAATGTCCATATCAGACATTTCAGCTCCTCTAGCAGCGGGCGCCACGCAGACGCGATCAACGACTCCGGCGCCCCTAAGGCTCCCCATTCAATCCGGTACGCCTTCAGAGCTTGCCCCAGTGTCGTGACCTCAAATTCCCAGAGATCCTCGTCATAGAATGTATTCCGGCCAATTCTCAGGTCAGACGGACGCCAGTACGTCTCTGTCGATACGTCGCCAATAGTGCCTTGTTTAGACATGGTGGCCCTCATTAATCGAAAGGTATGATGGGCTTTACATAAACCTGACTGGCCTCGGCCACGATGGACTCGGAGAACGCCGGGATCCAGAACTCGGTGATGGCGCGGTGCATCGGTGCAAGGCCCAACGCCCACCGCTCGGGTAACACCCTATGCTTCGCCTCCTCCAGTTCACGTCTGACTTGGCTGATACGTGCATAAGAGACAGCCGAACGAATATTCACTCTTGCCATTGGGCAGCTGGGACAGCTCCCATAGGCATCGCATAAGCGACCCGGTTTCTGCCCGGGGATAGGACTGTTATAGGGATCAGCACATTGCCAGCCAGGCGTTGTTGCCGAAGGATCCCCCGTCTCGGCCATAACACGAGGATCAATCGTCCCATCGGAAAGAATCCAGCGTTCGCGGAGCTGCTGGACCGTCGCGATGATTTCCGAATGCCTCGCCTTCCCAACGCCATTGGTGTAGTTCTTCAAGGTGACTTCGGGACTGCTGTGTTGAAGAAAGTCCATCACCGCCCTAACGTCGCCACCAAAGAGATCGTGCGCGAGTGCCGCAACCGTTGCCCTCAGCCTAGCGAATGAGACCCTTGGCAGCGCGTGGACCTTTTGGAACTTGGTGACCGCGTTGTTGATGTCCATGTTGTACCCCAGCTCCTTAGGCAACTTCATGGTTCGCACCTCTCGTACGCTCGAGTTGTAGCGCGGTACGTATAACCAGAAGTCGTCGGCCATATCTGGGCTGGCCACAGTGCGGATATCAGCTGTCCAAGTACGGACGGCCTTCACGATAAACGGGGCGCTAAGGTCCGTATCCGTCTCAAGGAACGAGCACGTGACGTACTGTTTCTTTCGCCCCTTGTAGGCGGTGAACACTACCCTCTCTGCGCCTAGCACCCTCACCGTTTTAATCCCGTCGACGATGTTCAAGGAAAGAAGGGTCGACGGGTTGAACGCGGTCAAGATGCAGAGCTGGTACGCGAACGGCAGGAGGTCTTGATGGGAGGGATGTAGCGCGCCGTAGATGTCTGATGCGCCCCAGTCCTGGAGCTCGTCATAGAGATCTTCGTGGTGGGCCTTCACCACATCCAGTCGAGGCATGACGGGACCAAATGCACGCTGCAGCTTAGCCATCAGCAGCCCCTTGGAGATCGCCTCCGACATATCCGTCCGACCCGATGAACCTGAGTCCTGCCTTGCTAACAGCGCCCGGCCATGCTCCAGAAGTCGCGTGCGGACGGCTAGGCGCTTCAGGGATTGCTTGGTCTCTTGCTTGATGGCAACCAGGATGCGACAGAAGGTGTGGATGTCGTATGGCTGGACATTCTTGGACTGATTCTCCTTCTGCGCGAAGGGAGCCTTTCGAAGGCGGCAGTTCTCGTGGATTTGATCTCGCCAGTCGCCTACCTTCAGTGCGCTGATAACGCCGCTGATCGCGCTCCGATAGTGCATGAGTGTCGAGGTACCGAGGCGGTACTTTCCTTGGTGGTCCTTCTCAACAAGCCACTGGTCCCACTGATCGAAAAGGCTTAGCTCGAACTGCGGGAATCCTATTGCACCCTTGCCGAAGTTTCGGGCAACCCAGTTGAGGAAGCCGTCGCTGATGTTACTTCCGTTCCCGCGACGCGAGAGTGGCTCATTACTCAGGTTTGCCACCGCGAAAGCGTGCGCGAAAGCCAGGGCGAAGGCGCGCTCCAGGTAAAGAAATGAGCTGACGTCCACACGCTGATCTTTATCCAGAACGGGGGGAAATATGACGGCGAGCGTTTCTTGACCGTCTACCTCGTTGTGGTCGATTCGATATGTAGGCCGCGAGCCCTCTTGGTCGGCCTGGTAGGTCTCGGTTTCAAACCGCGACATCGCGGTCTCCTTCTAGGAGCGCCGTCAGCTCCCTCACTGACGAAGCGAGCACCTCAGATATCTCGTTCTCGAACATGCGCACGGCGCGCAGGTAAGTGTTAATCGTCGTTTCGGAGCTTCGGTGTCCGAGCTGCGCCTGGATGAATAGCCAGGGGTTGGTGTCACTCTTGGCTCGTAGAAGTAGGTAGGTCCACACGGCATATGTGTGGCGTAAGTCGTGCGTAGAGAGTGAAACCACCTCGACACGCTTACTGCTTTTCCCTGTCGGATCGAGCTTCTGCACGACACGTACCAGTCCGGTATGTTTCGCCGCTCTGCGTATGGCGAGCCCGAGGTTTTGCGGCGTCATTGCTACGCCACCTCGTTCTTTCTTCATCCGCTGTATGCGAGGAAATACGGGCTCGCACATCTCATGCCGATTGCGGGACTGTTCGCTATAGATCAGCTTTCTTGGACCTTCAATAAAGGCGTGGAGCTCTTCGATCAACGTTCCGGGGAAGAGCACCTTGCGCCTGACGTCATTCTTTGTGTGCGTAAGGTGCACAGCGTAGAGCGCATGGATGGCCTTCCCGGGGACGATGGCGGCGATGGCACCTATCTCTAGCCTGCAAATTTCTTCCCGTCTAAGTCCGGCACACAGGGCGACTTTTGCCATCAGGACGTTCCGCGTGCCAATGGCTTGGCCGACGGGACCTGGTGTGTCTCGTTCGCTTAGAAAGCGCAGTGCACGCAGTAGAACTCGGGCCTCCTTATCGTCAAGGATGCGTGGTTCATGCAGCTTCATTGGTGTTGGCAGAAGCGTCGATCGGCCTCTGATTCGGATTCTCCGGCCAGAAAAGGGGCGCCCTGAGGTTTGGTCTAGATCCCTGCGTAACGCGTTGATGGCCACGAGGCTCGCCGCAGGGAAGCTGCCGCGCTCACCCAGCCATACAGTGAACGCCAGGGCCGTAGTCACCCGTCGAGCGATCGTCAGCTGTGAGTAAATTTCTTTTGTCTGGAGGGAAACTCTGTTCGCCATAGTCCCCGCGTAGGAGAACAAGGTCTCCGCACGGAGCTGCGTGAAGTCATACCGGCGAGCGTGGAGGTAGGAGAGGTAGTCACGTAGATCGTAGGCCCGGCACAGCGCTGTCGCGGGCTTCACGATGAGGTACTCGCTTATTCCTCCCGCACCTAAGCAGGTTCGGGCGAGGAAGATGGTCGCCTCGTGCGCTATGTCACCGGTGTCGGTTACATAGATGAAGGGAAAGCCTACCGGGAGAAGTCCACAACCGGCACGGATGGTGGCCTCGCGGGTCACCACCACTGTTCTCCCGATCGAGTAGTAGCTCATGGCCGGCCTCTTCGCCCTGGTTGGCTAGAGACCGTACCTATGAAGACGTACCTCTGCAGACTACTAAAAACAGGGTTCGGGCTCGGGAGCGGTGTTCATCCCTTCACCAAGGGAGCTACCCGTGGACAGATCGGGGGCCAGTTCAGGTGAAAGTCCATATATATCAGCATTATAGGGATTTCGTTGGGCTATCGAACTCGCCGCAAATGGACCTGACGAAATGGGTCGTGGACCGAAAAGTGGACAGGTATTTGCACTTTACAAACCATGCTCGCAGCCCTTGTACGGATTGACCGACTGCGAAAAGCCCACGTCCGGCGAATCGTTGCGGCTGATGATGCTGCGCGCGATGTCCTCGCGCACTTCGGTGGGCAGGCGGGGCGCTTCGTCCTCTTCCTGGTACCAGCCGTCGTCTTCCGCGGTGTAGATGCGCTTGTCGAAGCGGCTGACCGTGCGGGACGACGAACCCCGGCCCTTGATGATGCGGGCGGGTTTGGCGAGCTCGGACATGCCGCGCAAGCTACGCCGGCGACGTCGCAGCGGCTGAGATTCAGCCGCCGGACGCACGGTTCATGGCGAGCCGGAAAGCTGCGTATCCAGCGCCTCGGCCATGGTCGCCAGGGGATAGTTGTGCTCGAGCTGGCGCTGCATTTCGTCGAAGACCGGGGTGGAGATGGTCCAGCCCAGCGGAATGGGGTATTCGCCAGGGCACAGCCGGAAATGCCACAGCATGTCGCCCTGCGCCGGGTCGGCCGGGTTCGGATGCAGGCTTTCCAGCAGCCGCGCCCGCGCGTACTCGCCGCGGGCGGTGCGCGTGTCCAGCAAGGCGAGCAGCGGCGCCGTGGCCTCGCCGCTGGGCGCGCTGCCCTTGCCGCCGGCCACCTGCGCGCCCGAACACGCGGTGGTGTAGAGCGGCAGCGGATGGGCCGGATCGTGGCGGTCGACGAAGTCGTCCATCTGCGGGTCGTTGCTGATGTGCAGCACGATGAAGCGCAGCTCCTGCCCGCGCGCCTTGGCCAGCTCGTGCAGGCGGTGCATCACTTCGCTGAGCGTCACCGCGCCGGAATTCTCGAAGTAGCCGCCGTCGACCAGCTGCAGACGCGCCGGCACCGGCGGGGTCACGCCGGAAGGCGGCGCGGTTTCCAGCGTGCCGGCCGGGCTGACGTAGGTGAAACGCGCGCTGTCGAGCACCGCTTCGCTCAGCGGCACGCGCGGATCCAGCCAGGCGGAGCCGTCGAAGGCGGCGGTCCACGGCTGTACCTGCGGCGTCGCCATCGGCCGGAACGGGTGCTGGATAAAGCGCCGCCCCTCGGCCACGGTGGTGCTGTTGAGGAACAGCGCCGGGGTGCCGATGTCCGGGCGGCCGTCGGCGGTGCTGTACAGCGCGGCGAAGGGCTGGGCGAATGCCTCCACGCCCTGCTTGCGACCGGCATGTTCCCAGGCGCGGGTGAGCGCGCGGGAGCGGTCGTCGAACCAGGCGCCGGGCAGCCAGCGCTGGGTGAAGTCGACGAACAGCATGTTGGCCAGGGTGGGGGCGAGGAAATCGTGGTCGAGCAAGGTGCGCGCGCGGGCTTCCATGCTGTCCGGACGGGCGCCGGCGGGCTGGCGCAGCAGGGCCGTGTAGGTGGCCAGGCCCAGGCTGCCGCCGGAGACGCCGCTACCGGCGAACAGGTAGCGCGCCAGCAGCGGCTCGCCCTGCTGCGGATGCCGCGCATCCACCATCGCGGTGAGGCGTGCCAGCACCAGTGCCGTCCACGCCGCGCCGCGGATGCCGCCACCCTCGGCGGCGGCCACCACCACCGGGCAGGACTTGCGGTTGGCGCAGCGCTGGTCGAGCCAGGCGTTGGCGTAGTCGTCGAAGCTCGGGCGGTGGTCCGCCGGCGCGGTTTCGGGATGGCTGTGCGTGCTCATGCCGGGGTACTGGCGCACACGGTGGTTGTCGTTCAGATGCAGCAGGTGCAGCAGCACGCTCACCGCCAGCAGCCCGGTCAGCAGCGGAAAGCCGCGGCGGTCGGCCAGCATGCAGGCCCAGCCGCCGTTCAAGGCGAGGAAGGCCCCGGCGATCAGCAGGATCGCCAGCGGGCCGATGCCGTCCAGCAGCTCCGGCCGGAATGCGATCAGCACGGTGGCAGCGATATTGGCCAGGATCGACAACGCATACACCCGGCGTGCGGCGCGGCCCAGCAGGCCGACGCGCTCGACGCGTTCTTCCTGCGAGGGCAACGCGCTGACCTTCGCCAGCTTCGGCAGCGCATTGAGCAGGCGGCGGCGCGTCATGAAGAACACGATCAATCCCAGCGAGACCAGCAGCAGGCCGGCCGCGCGCCACATGCGTCCTTCGCAGTCCTGGCTCATGCCGCAGGGCCCGTGCGGCACCCGCACCAGGGCCAGCACATAGCCCAGCAGCACCAGCAGCGGGATCGACGCGCCCATGATGCGCGGCAGCCAGTTGCGGATGCCGGCGCCGCGGCGGTCCTGCAGCGCGGGCCAGCGCAGATAGATGAGCCGGTAGGCGTTGCGCGCGCCGTACCACACGGCCAGGCCGGCCAGGGCGCTGCTGGCCAGCAGCGCCAGGTAGCGGCCGATGCTGGGGTCGATCCATACCGCGATCAGAAACAGCTCCGCCGCCTGGTCCACGCTGGTCGCCACCACCACCGCGAAGGCGAGGATGCACAGCGACACCCGCAAGGGCTTGAGGTGATCGAGCAGCAGGGCGGCCTTGCCGCCGGCGCCGTCGAACAGGCGCTGCAGCCACCCTGCGCGCCGCACATCGGTGGACTTCGCTTCCATGGGCCGTCACCGTGGTTGGATCGGGGCGATCTTACGACGCGTGCGCACGGGGATTGTGCGCGGCGCGGCAAAACCCCGGACCTTCGGCCGACTATGATCCGCGCCGGGGTCGGCGTAGCGTCCCAGGCGTCACGGCGATCTTTTTTGGCATTATTTTTCCGGTAAGGACGAGGTTCCCATGCGCTGGCTCCTGCTGATCGGCACCCTGCTGTCCCTGGCCCTGAGCTTCACCCGCCACAGCGGCGGCGCCATGGGCCTGTGGCTGCTGCTGGGCGTGGTGGGTGCGGTCGCCACCGCGCTGGCCTTCGCCCAGGCGCGCATCGACGCGCATTCGCGCGGCGACACCCTGTCCGATTACGACCTGCAGCGCCTGCGGGATGGCAAATCGCCGTTCAATCACTAGTAGCGCTGACGCAAGAAAAAACGGCAACCTCAATGGCCGCCGTTTTCGTTGGTGCCTGCGGGTGGACTTCAGGTGATGTCCACGTCCTTGGTCTCTTTCAGGAACAGCAGGCCGATAAAGAACGTGCCGATGGCCACGATGATCGGGTACCACAGCCCGTAATAGATATCGCCCTTCCACGCCACCAGCATGAAGCCGATGGTGGGCACGAAGCCGCCGAACCAGCCGTTGCCGATGTGATACGGCAGGCTCATCGAGGTGTAGCGGATGCGCGTGGGGAACATCTCCACCAGCCAGGCGGCGATCGGGCCGTAGACCATGGTCACGTAGATCACCAGGATCGCCAGCAGGATCACCAGCATGGCGTTGTTGGTCTTGGCGGGGTCGGCCTTGTCCGGATAGCCGGCGGTCTTGAGCGCCTCGCCGACGGTGCCGACGAAGGCCTTGCTCTGCGCGGCAAACGCAGCGCCATCGAGACTGCCGCCTTCGAACGAGTCGATGGTGCGGTCACCGATCTTCACCTGCGCCACCGCGCCGGCGGGCGCCGCTTCGTTGCGGTAGGGAATGCCCTTCTTCGCCAGCGAGGTCTTGGCCACGTCGCAGGAGCTGGTGAATTTGCTCTTGCCGACCGGATCGAACTGGAAGCTGCACGCATTCGGGTCGGCCACCACCGTGACCGGCGCGCTGGCGGCGGCGGTCTCGATCGCCGGATTGCCGTAGTGGGTGAGGCCTTTGAAGATCGGGAAGTAAGTGAGTGCGGCGATCAGGCAGCCCGCGAGCACGATGCTCTTGCGGCCGATGCGGTCCGACAGCCAGCCGAAGAACACGAAGAACGGCGTGCCGATGATCAGCGCGCAGGCGATCAGCAGGTTTGCCGTGGTGCCGTCGATCTTCAGGCTCTGGGTGAGGAAGTACAGCGCGTAGAACTGGCCGGTGTACCACACCACCGCCTGGCCGGCGGTGGCGCCGAGCAGGGCGAGGATCACCACTTTGAGGTTCTTCCACTGGCCGAAGGCTTCGGTCAGCGGCGCCTTCGAATGCTTGCCCTCAGCCTTCATCTGCTGGAACACGGGCGATTCCTGCAGCTGCATGCGGATATACACCGACACCGCCACCAGCACCGAGGAGATCAGGAACGGAAGGCGCCAGCCCCAGTCCTCGAACGCCTTGTCGCCCAGGCTCATGCGTGTGCCCAGGATCACCAGCAGCGACAGGAACAGGCCGAAGGTGGCGGTGATCTGGATGAAGCTGGTGTACAGGCCGCGCTTGCCGTTCGGCGCATGCTCGGCCACATAGGTGGCCGCGCCGCCGTACTCGCCGCCCAGCGCCAGGCCCTGCAGCAGGCGCAGTGCGATCAGCAGCACCGGCGCGATGATGCCCACCGTGCCGTAGCTGGGCAGCACGCCGACCAGGAAGGTGGACAGGCCCATGATGATGATGGTGATCAGGAAGGTGTACTTGCGCCCCACCAGATCGCCCAGCCGTCCGAACACGATGGCGCCGAACGGGCGCACCGCGAAGCCCGCGGCAAAGGCCAGCAGCGCGAAGATGAAAGCGCTGGTTTCGTTGAGGCCGGAGAAGAAGTGCTTGCCGATCAGCACGGCCAGCGAGCCGTACAGATAGAAGTCGTACCACTCGAAGACGGTGCCGAGGCTGGAGGCCAGGATCACCCTGCGGTGACTGGTGTCCTTCATCGCGGCGCCTGTTGCGGTCGTAGCCATGTTGCTCCCCATGCGGATGTAGGTACCGGGCGGGCGGCGCACCCCCGTGCGCCGCCCGTGCGGATCAGAACTTGTAGAGCGCGTTCAGGCTGACCTGGTTGCCGTTGAGCTTTTTGCGGTCGGTGCCATTGGTGGTGTAGTCGAGCTTGTCGTAGATCCACTCCGCACCCAGTTCGTAGGCGCCGGCGGCGTACTGCAGGCTCAGCGCGGTCTGCCGGTTGCGCAGGCGCGCATTGGCGAACGGCGCCTTGCCGGCCCAGCGGATCACGTCCTTGTCGTCCGGATTGCTCTGCGCGTAGAACGCGTTGACGCTCCAGTTCTTGGTGAAGTTGTAGCCGACTTGCAGATAGCCGCCCTTGTCCTTGATGTCGCCGAACTGCGAGAGGTCGCCGAACACCTGGCCGATGCCCTTGCCGGCATACACCAGGGCCTTGAGGTTCCATGGGCCAGGCCGCCAGTTGCCACCCAGTTCCCATACCAGGCTGTCGATCTTGTCCTTGATCGGCGTGACCACGGTGTCGCCCACGCCCTTGAGGTTGACCTGGCTGTAGTGCGCCACGAAGAAGGCCAGCCAGTCCTTGTCCTGCACGTGCAGGCGCGCTTCCACCTGCGGACGGAAGCCGGCATTGCCCGCGGTGAGGTAGTTGAGGTTGTCGCCGGGTCCGTTCCAGTTGCCTTCGAACGCACCCAGGTCCAGACGCCATTTCGGGCCGGAGGTGGAGCTGTGGTTCAACTCCTGCATCCACACCACGCCCGGGAAGCGCCAGCCGATCAGGCCGGTGCCGAAGCCCAGCGGAAACGCGATGTGCGACAGCGAGGTGGAGACCATGTCCAGCGGGAACAGCAGCTCCCACTGCTGGCCGATGCGCACGGTGCTGCCGGTCTCCGGATTGGTCAGGTCCATATAGGCCTGGCGCAGGCGCGGCACGGGCTGCTGCTCGCTGTAGGGGCCGGTGCCGTTGAAGCCGCCGAAGAAGTCCATCTCGATGCGGCCGCCGCCGGTCCAGTTGTCGGTGAACTTGGCGCCCTTGAAGTCGAGCCAGAAGCGCGTGTTGCGGATGTCCACGCCGCTGAGCGATCCGGATGAAGGCGCGGCGGCGGTCTTGGGAATCGGGTACTCGGCGTTCTGGCCGTTGCCGAACGAGAAATTCTTGCTCTGGTTGAAGGCGCTGGCGCTGATGAAACCGTGCAACGCCACGGATACACCCGGCGCGCTGCTGAAGGTTTCCTTCGGTGGCGGCGCGGCGGCCACCTTCTGCGCCACGGCGGTGGCCTCGGCGGCCTGCTGCTGCGCCTGGACCACTTGCTGCTGCTGTTGCTGCTGCTGGGTCTGTTGCTGGCGCAGCATGTCCTTCAATTCCGCCAGCTCCTGTTCGAGCTGGGACACGCGCGATTCCAGCTGCTGCTCGCACGTGGCGGTCTTCGGCTTGCTCTTGGCTTGCGGCTCGGCCTGCGCGGCGGCCGGCAGGGCCAGCGCGGCGGCGATGGCCAGCGCGATGGCGGCCCGATGGCCGCCTAAACGTGTAAACACCATGGTCGTGCCTCCCCAGGCTATGGCTCGAGCGAGCTTGGGGATGCTGCAATGCGGCCGCCTATTCCCCATTGGTCGAACCTCGACCAAAGTCGAACCGAACCCGTCACGTGCGCGTTGCCGGCCTTTCGCTACACTCGCTGGACTCGCCGCCGGCAAAGGGTCTGCCGCGGCCTTCCACATCCCCGCGGGCGCGCGCGCCCGGCCAGCAGGAGCCCTCCATGAGCAAGGTGTACCCCGTCAAGCCCGAGTTCGCCGCCAAGGCCCGCGTCAGCCAGGAGGATTACCAGCGCCTCTACGAAGAATCGGTACGCGATCCGGAGGGCTTCTGGGGCCGCATCGGCGGGCGCCTGGAGTGGAGCCGCCAGCCCAGCAAGATCAAGAACGTCTCCTACGATCCGAAGAACCTGCACATCCGCTGGTACGAGGACGGCGAGCTCAATGTCTCGGCCAACTGCCTGGACCGCCACCTGGCCACGCGCGGCGACAAGACCGCGATCATCTTCGAAGGCGACGACCCGAACGAATCGCGCCACATCACCTACCGCGAGCTGCACGCCGAAGTGTGCAAGTTCGCCAACACGCTGAAGAACCTGGGCGTGAGCAAGGGCGACCGCGTCGCCATCTACATGCCGATGATCCCCGAGGCCGCGGTGGCCATGCTGGCCTGCGCGCGCATCGGCGCGGTGCATTCGGTGGTGTTCGGCGGCTTCTCGCCCGACTCGCTGGCCGGCCGCATCGCCGACTCCACCGCCAGGGTGGTGGTGACCGCCGACGAAGGCATGCGCGGCGGTAAGAAGATTCCGCTGAAAGCCAATGTCGATGCGGCGCTGGAACGCCCCGGCACCAACAGCGTGGAAACCGTGATCGTGGTGCGCCGTACCGGCAGCGCCGTGCCGATGCAGTCGCCGCGCGACCGCTACTACCACGTGCTGATGGAAGGCCAGTCCGCCGACTGCCCGCCGACGCCGGTGGAAGCGGAGCACCCGCTGTTCATCCTGTACACCTCCGGCTCCACCGGCAAGCCCAAGGGCGTGCTGCACACCTCCGGCGGCTACCTGGTGTTCGCCAGCTATACGCACGAGCTGGTGTTCGACCTGCGCGAGGACGACGTCTACTGGTGCACCGCCGACGTGGGCTGGGTCACCGGCCACAGCTACGTGGTGTACGGCCCGCTGGCCAACGGCGCCACCACCTTGATGTTCGATGGCGTGCCGAACTATCCGGACACCAGCCGCTTCTGGAACGTGGTGGACAAGCACAAGGTCAGCCTGTTCTACACCGCGCCCACCGCGATCCGCGCGCTGATGCGCGAAGGCGAGGCGCCGGTGAAGAAGGCTTCGCGCGCCTCGCTGCGCCTGCTCGGCTCGGTCGGCGAGCCGATCAATCCGGAAGCCTGGGAGTGGTATTACCGCGTGGTCGGCGACGAGCGCTGTCCCATCGTCGACACCTGGTGGCAGACCGAGACCGGCGGCATCCTGATCACCCCGCTGGCCGGCGCCATCGACGCCAAGCCCGGCTCCGCCACCAAGCCGTTCTTCGGCATCAAGCCGGCCATCGTCGATGCCGGCGGCGCGGTGCTGGAAGGCGCCGCCGAGGGCAACCTGGTGATCGCCGACTCCTGGCCGGGCCAGATGCGCACCGTGTACGGCGACCACCAGCGCTTCGTGGAAACCTATTTCACCGCCTACCCCGGCAACTACTTCACCGGCGACGGCGTGCGCCGCGACGAGGACGGCTACTACTGGATCACCGGCCGCGTCGACGACGTGATCAACGTGAGCGGCCACCGCATCGGCACCGCCGAAGTGGAAAGCGCGCTGGTGGCGCACCCGAAGGTGGCCGAGGCGGCCGTGGTCGGCTGCCCGCACGAGATCAAGGGCCAGGGCATCTACGCCTACGTCACCCTGGTGGCCGGCGAGCAGGGCAGCGACGAGCTGCGCAAGGAGCTGGTGGCCTGGGTGCGCAAGGAAATCGGCCCGATCGCCACGCCGGACTACCTGCAGTGGGCGCCGGGCCTGCCGAAGACGCGCTCGGGCAAGATCATGCGCCGCATCCTGCGCAAGATCGGCGAGAACCAGCCCGACCAGCTCGGCGACATCTCCACCCTGGCCGACCCCAGCGTGGTGAAGAACCTGGTGGAAGAACGGCTGATCAAGTGATGTCATCCGCGGGGAGCGCGCGGTGCGCTCCCCGCTTCACTTAAATGCCTGGCGCACCGATGCCCGATGTCCTGATCGCCGACGATCACCCGCTGTTCCGCGACGCCCTGCAGCGCGCGGTGCTCGGCGCCCTGCCCGAAGCCAGCGTGCATTGCGCCGACAGCGTGCACAGCCTGCTGGCCCTGGTGGAGCAGTACCCGGAGGCGGAACTGCTGCTGCTGGACCTGCATATGCCCGGCGCGCGCGGCTATTCCGCGCTGGCGCATATCCGCGGGCAGTTTCCCGGCCTGCCGACCATCGTGGTGTCCGGCCACGAAGAAGCGCAGGTGGCGCGGCGCGCACTGGCGCACGGCGCGTCGGCCTACATTCCGAAATCCAGCTCGGGCGAGCAGATCGTGCAGGCCATCCGCACCGTGCTCGACGGCGACGTGTGGCTGCCGCATTCCCTGCTCGGCGATGCCAGCAGCGCGCTGAAAGACGACGAAGCCGAGATCGCCACGCGCGTGGCGTCGCTCACACCGCAGCAGTTCCGCGTGCTCACCATGATCGCCGAGGGACTGCTCAACAAGCAGATCGCCTACGATCTGGGCGTGTCCGAAGCGACGGTGAAGGCGCATATGACGGCGATCATGCGCAAGCTCGGGGTCAACAACCGCACCCAAGTAGCGTTGGCGGCAAGCCAGCTCGCGGTGGAACCGGGCTCGATGCAGCAGACGCTGCCCGACGACGAGGTCTAGCCTCTACGCGCTGACCTTGCGCACGCGCGCGCTGAGCAAGGCGCGCAATGCCGCCGGACGCACCGGCTTGTGCAGCAGCGGATAACCCAGCAGTCGCGCACGCTGTTTCAGTTCGCTGCTGCCATCGGCGGTGATCATCGCCACGGGCGGCAGGTCGCCCAGCATGCCGCGCAGATACTGCAGGGCCTGCAGGCCGTTCATGTCTTCGGCCAGATGGTAGTCGGCGAGAATCATGTCGATGCCGCCGCCGCGCAGCTGCTGTTCGGCCTGCTGCACGTCGAGCGCGACGCGGCAGTCCACGCCCCAGCGCGTGAGCAGGGCGCGCATGCCGTCGAGGATGGACGAGTCGTTATCCAGGCACAGCACCGTCAGCGGCAGGCGTTCGACCGCCATGGCCGGCTGCGTCACCGTGCGGCGGCGCGGCGGCAGCGCATCCACGCGCGGCACGACGACGGCGAAGCGGCTACCGTGGTCGACACGGGAGGAAAGCTCCAGGCGGTGGTCGAGAATGTGGGCGATGCGGTCGCAGATCGACAGGCCCAGTCCAAGGCCTTTCTCGCCCCATGGCGAGGGACGGTCCAGCCGCTGGAATTCGTCGAAGATGCGCGCGCGCTGTTCTTCGGCGATGCCAGGGCCCGTGTCCCACACCTCGATGCGAACTTCACCGCCGATGCGCCGCGCACCGAGGAGCACGCCGCCGCTGCGGGTATAACGCAACGCATTGGAAACGAAGTTCTGCAGGATGCGGCGCAGCAGCTGCGGATCGCTGCGCACCGCCAGCCGCGTCGGCGCGATGCGCAGCTGTAAGCCGCGCTGTTCGGCGATCACCGCGAACTGCGCCTTCAGCGAATCGAACAGATCGGCCAGCGCGAAGCTGCCGATATCGGGGCGATACCTGCCGGCGTCCAGGCGTGACGTGTCGAGCAAGGCGTCGAGCAGATCTTCGGCGGAGCGGAAGGAGGCGTCGATGCGCTCGGCAAGCTGGGCGGCGTCCTGATCGAGTCCGGGATGCTGGCGCAGCGCCGAGGTAAACAGCCGCGCGGCGTTGAGCGGCTGCAGCAGGTCGTGGCTGGCGGCGGCGAGGAAGCGGGTCTTGGAAGCGTTGGCCGCTTCCGCTTCGCGGCGCGCGAGCGCGGTAGCCGCCAGGGCTTCGCTCAGTTCCGCGGTGCGCTGGCCGACGCGCTGCTCCAGCGTTTCGTTGACGTCGATCAGCGCCTGCTCGGCCTGCTTGTAGGCGGTTACGTCCGTATAGGTAGTGACGTAGCCGCCGCCGGGCAGCGCGCGGCCGCGCATCTCGATTACGGTGCCGTCGGAGCGCACGCGCTGGAACAGATGCGGTATGCCGGCGCGCATATAGGCGATGCGCTTGGTCACGTGTTCCTCGACTTCGCCCGGACCCAGCTCGCCGTGCTCGGCATTCCAGCGGATCAGGTCCGCCACCGGCACGCCGACGTAGACCATGCCGTCGGGATAATCGAACAGCTCCAGATAGCGGCGGTTCCACGCCACCAGCCGCATGCCGGCGTCGACCACGCTGATGCCCTGCGATACGTTTTCCAAAGTGGTGGAGAGCAGCTCGCGGTTGAAGCGCAGCTCCTGCGAGGCCTCGTCCATCAGGGCCATGGCTTCGGCGATATCCAGGCCCGAGCCGGACAGCGCGCCCATCAGGATGCGCCGCGCGCTCGCCGCGCCTACCGCCGCGGCGAGCAGACGTTCGGTGTACTGAATCAGCGCGCGATCGGCCGATTCGCTCGGCGCCAGCGGGCGGCCTCGGCGCTCGCCGTATTCCTCGAACGCACGCTGACTGCTGCGCTCGCCGACGATGCGTTCGGCGATGGTGCGCAGATCCGCGACAGCTACACGGCCACGCCAGTCGCCGACGCTGCCGCGGTCCACCGCATACGGTTCGATAAACATCGCCGCGTGCAGGCGTTCCTCCAGGCTGGGGCGGAACCGCAGCGAGATAAAGACCAGGCAGCCCACGTTGACCAGCAGCGACCAGAACGTGCCGTGCATCACCGGATCCCAGCCGCTCAGGTGGAACAGCGCCTGCGGCTGCAGCCAGCTCAATCCCAGCGGGCCTTGCTGCAGCCAGCTTGCATTGGGATTGGTGGCCGGGATCAGCAAGGTATAGATCCACACGCCGAAGCCGGCGAGCAGGCCGGTCGCCACGCCGCGACGGCTGGCGCCGCGCCAGTACAGCGCCGACACGATCGCCGGTGCGAATTGCGCGACCGCCGCAAAGGCCAGCAAACCGGTCGCGGCAAGATTCGCGGCATCTGCCGCCACTCGGTAGTACACATACGCCATGCAGGCGAGGCCGACGATGGCGATGCGCCGCACCAGCAGCACGAGCTGCGACAGGTCGCTACGCTGCTCCAGCCGCAGCCGGCGGATGCGCAGCAGCGCCGGCATCACCAGGTCGTTACTGATCATGGTCGACAGCGCCACCGACGAGACGATCACCATGCCGGTGGCCGCCGAGAAGCCGCCGATAAAGGCGAGCAGCGCCATGCCGCGGTCGCCGTGTGCGAGCGGCAGGTTAAGCACCCACGCATCGGCGATGCCGTGGCTCACCATCGGCAGACGCAGGCCGGCGGCGACGATCGGGATCACCGCCACGCTCACGATCAGCATGTAGAGCGGGAACATCCAGCGAGCGCGATAAAGGTCGTTCGGGTCTTCGCATTCCACCACGCCGATCTGGAACTGGCGCGGCAGGCAGAACATGGCGCAGAACGCCAGCAAGGTCTGCGCGAGAAAGCCGGGCGAGATGCCGTCGGCGAACTGCTGCACCGGCAGCGCGACGGTGGCTTCGAGTCCCGGGCCGCGCCATAGCGCATAGACCGCCAGCGCGGCGAAGGCGGCGAGCTTGATCAGCGATTCCAGCGCGATGGCCAGCATCATGCCGTGATGGTGCTCGGTCGCGTCGATGGTGCGCGTGCCGAACAGGATGGCGAAGGTAGCCAGCAGGATCGCGCACCACAGCGCGCTGTCGCCGAACTGCGAAGCGCCGCCGCCAAGCGCGGCGTAGGACATCGACACCGCTTTGAATTGCAGGGCCAGGTAGGGAACGATGGCGATCACCGCGATCAGCGCCACTGTCGCGGCCAGCGCATGCGACTTGCCGAAACGCGCGCCGATAAAGTCGGCGATCGAGGTGATGTTGCGCTGGCGTGCGATCAGCGCGAGCCGGCGCATCAGGCCGAAACCGCAGACGAACAGCAGTGCCGGGCCCAGATAGATGGGCAGATAGCCCAACCCTTCGCGCGCCGCCGTGCCGACGGCGCCATAAAACGTCCACGACGAGCAATAGACCGCGAGCGCCAGGCTGTAGACGATCGGGCGCAGCTTCGGCTGGCGCGGATACAGCGGCCGGCGATCGCCGGCATAAGCCACCACGAACAGCAGGCCCACATAGAGCAGCGACGCAAGCAGCAGCAGCCAGCCGGCGATCAAGGGCGGTTCTCCCGTCAAAGGCCTTTACGCGCGTTCGCTGCGCCTGCAAGCGGGCCGGCCATGAGCCGGTGCCGCTTGTTCGATCCGTGCCCGGCCGGCACCATGTGCGGATGACCATGAAGTACAGCCAGGTGCCAGCGAAAGTAGCAGAGCACCTGCGCGATGACGAGATACACGTATGGCGGATGGCTTACGACCACCATCAAGGTCGCGCGCCGTTCCAGGCGGTGCTGGCCGCCTATCTGGGACGCGCCATGGAAGAGGTGCGGCTGGAGGCGGGCGAGTTCGGACGCCCGCGGTTGGCCGGCGCCGACGCGGGTACGCTGCATTTCAATTGGTCGCACAGCGGCGATCAGGCTTTGTGCGCGGTGGCGCGCGGCGTCGAACCCGGTGTCGATCTGGAGCGCCTGCGGCCGCGGCCGCGTGCGCTGGAGATCGCCCAGCGTTACTTCAGCCACGAAGAAACCGCGGCCTTGGCGGCGCTGGAGCCGGGCCGCCGCGACGCTGCGTTCCTGCAGCTGTGGACGGCGAAGGAAGCGGTGCTGAAGGCGACCGGGCGCGGCCTGGCCTTCGGGCTGCATCGCTTGGGCATTACTGACGAAGAGGAGCGCCTGGCGCTGCGCTTCCTCGATGGCGAACTGCCGGCGCAATGGCAGCTGCATCGCCTCGCGCTGGACGGCGAACACGTGGGCAGCATCGCGTGGCGCGGCGGCCCCAGGACGCTCGCCTTGCGGACACTTGCCACCGCCGCCGGATAGGCGCAGTGTTGCCGGTCCTGCTCCGCGCGGGATGCTGGAGTGCTTGGGTCCCGCGGGAGGTTCTTGCCTGCGAGCCGATGCGTCCATGACCCTGCTTAGCGTCAACCTCAACAAGATCGCGGTGCTGCGCAATTCGCGCGGCGGCGACGAGCCCGACATTCTCCGCGCCGCACAGACCTGCATCGAAGCCGGCTGCGGCGGCATCACCGTCCATCCCCGACCCGACCAGCGCCATGTAAAGCCGCAGGACGTGCGCGCGCTCGCGGCGATGCTGCGCGGCCGCGTGGAGTACAACATCGAAGGCAATCCTTTCGCGCCGGCACGCGGCACGTATCCGGGCCTGATCGAACTGGCACGGGAGGTCCGACCGACCCAGGTGACCCTGGTGCCGGACAGCGACAGCCAGATCACTTCCGACCATGGTTTCGATCCGCTGCAGCAGGCCGACGTCGACAAGCTGCAGCCGCTGGTGAAGGCGCTGCGCGAGATCGGTTGCCGCGTCAGCGTTTTCGTCGATGCGGGCGCGAGCGGATTCGAGCGCTTCGCCGCGATCGGCGTGCAGCGGGTGGAGATCTATACCGGGCCTTATGCGCATGCGTTCGCCGAGGGCGATGCGCGCGAATCGCTGGCGCTGTGTGCGGAGACGGCGCGGCGTGCGCAGCAGTCGGGGCTGGCGGTGAATGCGGGGCACGATCTGAGCCAGGCGAACCTGGGGGCGTTTCATGCGGCGATTCCGGGCCTGGCTGAAGTGTCGATCGGGCATGCCTTGATCGGCGAGGCCTTGTACGAAGGACTTTCGACGACGGTACGGAACTACCTGCAGATCCTGCGCTGAGGCCGTTGGCGCGACGTCCTCGTTGAGGTCGCGCCACATTCGCCCCGTTTCAAATAGACGTCCAGACGTCCGCGGATTCACTTCACTCCACGCATAAAAAAACCCCCGCCGAGGCGGGGGTTTCAAGGGTAGTTTTGTTTCGATCCGTTGCCGGATTTACTGCCCTTCCGTAAAGCCGATCTTGGTGAGGCCGTAGCTCTTGGCAGCGGCCAGCACGCGGGCCACATGCTCGTAAGCCACGCCGTCGTCCGCGTTGATCTGCAGTTCGGGCTGGTTGGACTGGCTGGCGATCACCGCGATCTGCGCCCGCAGGCCCAGTTCGTCAACCGGCGTATCGTTCCAGTACAACGCGCCCGACTGGTCGATCTTCAAGCGGATCGGATCCGGCGGGTTCTCCGGCTGGACCACGTTCGGGTTCGGCTGCGGAAGGTCGATCTTTACTTTGTGCGTCAGGATGGGAGCCGTGATCATGAAGATGATCAGGAGCACCAGCATCACGTCGACAAGCGGCGTGACGTTGATGTCCGCCATCGGCCCCTTGCCGCTTCCACTACTGAATGCCATGACTCTTACTCCTTGCCGGTCGTGATGAAACCGACATGGACCATGCCCTGTTCCTTGGCGCTGCCAAGAACCTTACGCACGATCTTGTACTCCGTCGTCTTGTCCGCACGGATCTGCAGCTCCGGCTGCGGCGACTTCGCCGCCGCAACCGCGAACTGGGCCTTCAGCTCGGCTTCCGTGACCTCGACATCGTTGAGGTACATGGTGCCGTCGGGCTTGATGGCCAGATCCATCGGCTCGACCGGTTCCGTATCAACAACCTTCGGATTCGCGGTCGGCAATTCAACGGTGATTCGGTGAGACATCAGCGGCGCGGTGATCATGAAGATGATCAGCAGTACCAACATCACGTCGACGAGCGGCGTAACGTTGATTTCCGACATCGGACCGCCGGAACTATCTCCAGAGCTCATCGCCATGGGTCAATCCCTCACTTGCCTTCGACGCGGGCGCCGGTCGCGAAGAAGTCGTGCAGGTCGTGCGCGAACTCGTCGAACTGAGCGTAGGTCAGGCGGTTGGAGCGGTTGAAGAAGTTGTAGGCGAGCACCGCCGGGATCGCGGTGAACAGACCGAACGCGGTCATGATCAGCGCCTCACCCACCGGACCGGCCACCGCTTCCATCGACGCGTTGCCCGAAGCCGAGATCTTGATCAGGGCGTGGTAGATGCCCCACACGGTACCGAGCAGACCGATGAACGGCGCCGACGAACCGACCGTGGCGAGCAGGGTCAGGCCGCCTTCGAGGCGCAGGCTCTCGCGAGCCACGGCCTGGCGCAGGGCGCGGTCGATGAACTCGGAGCGGCTCAGCGACTCGGCCAGGCGACCACCGCCCGACGAAGCCTGCTGGTGGTGGGCAACCGCGGAAGCGGCGTCCAGCGCGATCTTCGAGAAGGGTTCGCCCTTGGGCTGGGCTTCCAGCTCGCGGATCGCGTCCTGCGTCGAGCCGTTGGTCCAGAAACCGTTGATTACCTTGTCAGCGCGGCCACGGACCATGGCGTTGCGGATGGCGTTGGCGATGATGAAGTACCAGGAGGAGAAGGACATCACCACCAGCACCACGAACACGATCCAGCCAAGCGGATCGAAGTTGTGGATCAGGTGGTCGAAGCCCATCGACTTCATGGCTTCGGCGTTGGAGGTACCGCCCGCGGCCGGGTTCGGAGAAGGAGTCTGTTGGAACATAACGCTACCCTTGGAAAGTCAAGCGTGAACTAGTTGACCGTAACTTTTGGTTACAGCTGATTGAGGTTGAAATTCACCGGAACACGGACGTAACCCTCGGTCTTCTGTCCGTTCCTGATATTCGGATTGAAGCGCCACTTGCGCGCCGTTTCAATCGCAGCCTGATCCAGCTCACGGTAACCGCTGGACGTTTCCACCTTGATGTCCTTGGGCGAACCATCAACACCGACAAGGATCATCAGGGTAACCGTGCCCTCGTGACGCTGGCGAATCGCCTGCGGCGGATACTTGGGCTGAATACGGCTGTTGTAGCTGATGTCCTGGCTGGCGGTGATATCCGCAGGCGGAGCCGGGGGAGCAGGCGGAGCCGGCGGCGGAGCCGGGATCGGATTCGACGACGCTTCCTCGACGGCCGGCGGCGGAGCCGGCGGCGGCGGAGTCGGCGGCGGCTGCACCTGCTGGATGATCTTCGGCGGCGGCTGCTTCGGCGGTTCCGGCGGCGGCGGCGGCGGAGGGGGCGGCGGCGGCGGCGGCTCGATGAAGTTCACCTGGACGATGCGTTCCTTCTTCGCCTGGTCCGTCTTCGGAGGAGCCATAGGCGCCACCAGCAAGAGGAACGCGAACGCGTGCAGCGCGATGGCAACAGCCAGCGCCCAGGTACGCCTCCAATTGAACGGCCCTTGGCCGGTTGCTTCGTTACTTGAGGCCATCTGTCACTAATCTGAAGCTGGATAATCGGTGAGACGTGGTCACGACACTTGGCGGCAAGTTGCCTCCACGAAGGATGACATTTGCCACTGGACACGAACACGGGAAGGTTTCAACGGTACACCAGCACATGGCGTTTGTATAGCATCTGAGGGGCAGATAAATGGACGTCCATCCGCCCCTTCAGATTGCACTTGAAAACGCCGTGGCTGGCCTTACTTGCCGGCTCCTGCCGTCTTCAACCAGGCCTTCGCTTTGTCGGCCGTGGCGGGGTCCTGTGCAGCCTTCTGCATGGCTGCGATCGCTCCCTGCTTGTCCTTGAGTCCGCGGCAGGCTTCCGCCAGCAGCATGTAGGCCGTGCCCTTGTGCTGCACGCCCTTGTCGATGCCCTGCTGGATCAGCGTCTTCGCTTCGGCATTCTTGCCTTCGCTGATCAGCAGCTGGCCCGCGCGGATCGCCGCTTCGCCGTCGCTCGCCTTGCCCATCGCCTTCTTATAGGCGCTGATGGCGTCGGCCGGCTTGTCGGCGACGTACGAGGCGTCGCCGAGCAGCTTGAGGTTGTCGTAGCTGTCCGTCACCACGCCCTTGCTCATGCCCTCGTTGATCGTGGCGGCGGCCTTGGCGGCGTTCGGCTTGGGATCGGAGCTGTCCTGGCCGGTGACCAGGTAGAGCTTGGCGAGATTGACGTAGTCCTTCTCGCTCTTGAACGCGCCGGCAGCCTTCGACTTCTCCATCAGCTGGATCGCTTCCGGATACTTCTGCGACTGCATCAGCACCGCCACGGCGTTGTTGAGCGCGGCCGAATCGTTCGGGTTGGCGGCGAGCTGCTGCTGCGCGAGCTGCGCGGCCTGGTCGCCCTGGCCGGACTCGGCGTAGCTCGCCATCAGGATCTGGTTCCAGCTGTCGTTCGGCTTGTCGGTGAGCGACTGCGCCTTCTTCACCGCGGCGATCGCCTGCGGGTACTTCTCAAGACGGTAGTAGGCATTGCCTTCGAGCGCGTACGACTCGGCGGTTTCCTTCTTGCCGTCGGTGCGCCACTTCTCGATGGTGTCGATCGCCGGCTGGTACTGCTCGTCGGCCAGGTAGAACTGGGCGAGCATGTACTGCAGCTGGAAGTAGGTGTCGTTCGGCATGACGCCGATGTCGAGCGCGCGCTTCAGCAGGCCGATCGCACCCTTCACGTCCTGCTCGTTGTAGTGCAGGTTGGCCAGGCCCTGCAGGGCCAGCGCCTGGGCGTACTTGCTCTTGCTGCTGTCGATGATCGGCTGGAGGATCTGCTCCGCCTTCGCCTTGTCCTGCGAATTGACTGCGTCGAGGCCGTCGTTCAGTGCCTTCTGATCTTTCTCGCTGGTGAGGTCCAGCTTCGGCTCGGCACGGGTCGCGTTCGGATACAGCGCTTCCTTCTTGTCCTTGGAATTGCTGTCTTTCGCGATCACCGGGCTGCTGGCCAGGGTCAGCGCAAGCGCTGCTCCGGCGAGCATCTTGATCAGGGGAACGTGCTTCATGGCAGTCCTCGTGTAAGGTTTCACGCACAAGAGTGCGCGGGGGATCGTTGAGCGTAACCCGAGCAGGCGCTAGGAAACAAGTCGCAGTGCCGCAACAAAGTTTGTTAAAAATCAATAAGTTGCAACATTCCCCCGCGAATCTTTTCGAGATGACCCCGCCAGAGGTCACGTAGGCGTTCGCGTACAAACCCTAGAGAATCGTCCGATTGTCTCGTGCGCGACGAATCCTGTCGTTATCGACCAAAGTCGATAGAGCTTGAATCCGGCCTCGCGGCCTGTAATCGCGTGCTAATGCATTAGTGCACGCAGGCAAAGAAAAGGGCCTGCATGCTTCGTCCGGAGACGGGCAAGGCAGGCCCTCTGGCGAGCGCTCGAGTTAGATATCGAGGTTCGCCACCTTCAGCGCGTTCGCTTCGATGAATTCGCGGCGCGGCTCCACCGCCTCGCCCATCAGCATCGAGAACATCTGGTCGGCGACGAATGCGTCCTCGATGCCGACCTGCAGCATGCGGCGGGTTTCCGGGTTCACCGTGGTTTCCCACAGCTGCTCCGGATTCATTTCGCCCAGGCCCTTGAAGCGCTGGATGGTGCGGCCCTTCTTCGCCTCGTCGAGCAACCAGCCGCGCACGTCGGCGAAGCTCAACACGCCACGCGAAGCATTGCCGCGGCGGACCACGGCGTCCTGCTGCACCAGGCCGGCCACCTGCTGGCTGGCGTGCAGGATCGGACGGAACTCGGAGCCGGCGAAGAACGGCTGCGGCAGCAGCCAGGTGTGGCTGAGGCCGTGCTGGTCGCGGACCACTTCGATGGCCGCCGGCTGCTCGTCCACGGCCGGACGCAGCGCCAGGCGGTAGCGCGGCTTACCCAGACCGCTGGAAGCCAGGCGCTTTGCCACGCCATCGAGCCAGGTCTGCATCGCCGCCGGATCCGTCCACAGCGACGCTTCCACCGGCGCATGCTCGAGGAAGGCGGTCAGCACGTTCGCGTCGAAGCGATGGCCGAGGCGTTCGATCTGATCCAACGCGGCCTGATAGTCGCGCAGCAGCTTTTCCAGCGCCTCGCCGGTGACCGGCGGTGCATCCGGGCTGTAGGTCAGCTCGGCGTTGTCGACGGCGCTGGCAATCAGGTAGGTGTTGAGCGCCGCGTCGTCCTTCAGGTACTGCTCCTGCTTGCCCTGCTTCACCTTGTACAGCGGCGGCAGGCCGATGTAGACGTGGCCGCGCTCGATCAGCTCGGGCATCTGGCGGTAGAAGAAGGTCAGCAACAGGGTGCGGATGTGCGAACCGTCCACGTCCGCGTCGGTCATGATGACGATGCGGTGGTAGCGCAGCTTGTCCGGGTTGTACTCCTCCTTGCCGATGCCGGTGCCCAGCGCGGTGATCAGGGTGCCGACCTCGGCCGAGGACAGCATCTTGTCGAAGCGCGCCTTCTCGACGTTGAGGATCTTGCCCTTCAGCGGCAGCACGGCCTGGGTCTTGCGGTTGCGGCCTTGCTTGGCCGAACCGCCTGCGGAGTCACCCTCGACCAGGAACAGTTCGCACAGCGCCGGATCCTTCTCCTGGCAATCGGCCAGCTTGCCCGGCAGGCCGGCGATATCCAGCGCGCCCTTGCGGCGGGTCATCTCGCGCGCCTTGCGCGCGGCTTCGCGGGCGCGGGCGGCATCGACCACCTTGGAGGCGATGGCCTTCGCTTCGTTCGGATGCTCCAGCAGGAACTCGCCGAGCTTCTCGTTGACGGCCTGCTCCACCGCGGTCTTCACCTCGGAAGAAACCAGCTTGTCCTTGGTCTGCGAGGAGAACTTCGGGTCCGGCACCTTCACCGACAGCACGGCGATCAGGCCTTCACGCATGTCGTCGCCGGACAGCGCGACCTTGGCGTTCTTGGCCAGGCCTTCCTTCTCGATATAGCCCTGCAGCGAGCGGGTCAGCGCCGCGCGGAAGCCGGTGAGATGGGTGCCGCCGTCACGCTGGGGAATGTTGTTGGTGAAGCAGAACATCGTCTCCTGGTAGGAGTCGGTCCACTGCATCGCCAGATCCACCGAGATGCCGTCCTGCTGGGCGTTCAAGCTGATCACGTTGGGATGCAGCGCGGTCTTCAGCTGGGACAGATGCTGCACGAAGGAGCGGATGCCGCCCTCGTAGGCAAAGGTGTCGTGGCGGCCTTCGCCGCGCTCATCCTTCAGATCGATGGTGACGCCGGAGTTGAGGAAGGCCAGTTCGCGCAGGCGCTTGGCCAGGATCTCGTAGTGGAACTCGACGTCGGAGAAGGTTTCGGTGCTGGGCAGGAAGCGAACCGTGGTGCCGTGCTTGGCCGAGGGCGCCACCACCTTGACCGGATACAGCGGCTCGCCCATGGCGTATTCCTGCTGATGTTCCTGGCCTTCGCGGTAGATGGTCAGCCACAGGTGCGAGCTCAGCGCGTTCACCACCGACACGCCCACGCCATGCAGGCCGCCCGACACCTTGTACGAGTTGTCGTCGAACTTGCCGCCGGCGTGCAGCACGGTCATCACCACTTCCGCGGTGGAACGCCCTTCTTCCGGATGGATGCCGACCGGGATGCCGCGGCCGTTGTCGCTGACGCTGACCGAGCCATCCTCATGGATGGTCACGATGACGTGGTCGCAGTAGCCGGCCAGGGCTTCGTCGATGGAGTTGTCGACGACTTCGAACACCATGTGGTGCAGGCCCGTGCCGTCATCGGTGTCGCCGATGTACATGCCGGGGCGCTTGCGCACCGCTTCAAGACCCTTGAGTACCTTGATGTTGCTCGAATCGTAGGATGAGTTCATGCCTTGATCGTTTCCTGGCGCCATCTGCCCTGCCCGGTACGGCGCCATGGGAACCGGGACAGGGACACTAAGGGGTAATTATAGCAGGCGCAGCGACTTTCCCTTGTTCCACGTGGAACACATGCGCTGAGAGGCCCTGTAAGGGCGCAGGAAGCTCGGTTCCCGTAACCAGCACCTGGGCACCGACCCCGGTCAACTGCTCCACCACGGCCGTCTGGTGGGCGAGATCGAGTTCGGAAGCAAGATCGTCCAGGCAAACGATCGGCCACTCGCTCTTCTGGCTGGCGAACAAAGCGGCTTGGGCTAGCAGACATCCGAGGGCGGTCAACTTCTCCTGGCCGCGGGAGAGATGTTCCCGCATGGGCGCGTGCTCGAAGCTGATTGACCAGTCAGCACGGTGTACACCCTGCGTGGTGTGTCCGCGGGACAGGTCACGGTCACGCTGGTCCCCCAATACCTCGGCCAAATCCCGCTCTTCAGGCCAGCCTCGGCGATAGCGGAGCTGGATCGCGCCCAGTTCGGGCAACAGTCCGCCGATAGTCCGTTCGAGATGCGGCAGCAGCTGATCCAGGTAGCCGACCCGCATAAGGTGGATTCGCTCGCCGGACTGAGAAAGCTCGGCCTCCCAGGAAAGGAAGAGCTCCGGAGCGACGGGGCTGTTCGACCTCAAAAGGCTGTTCCGTTGCTTCAAGGCCCGCTGATAGCGACGCCAAGCCAACAGAAACTCGTGTTCCACGTGGAACACGCCCCAATCCAGGTAGCGGCGGCGCTCCTCGGCGCCTCCCGCGATCAACTCATGTGAGCCAGGTTCGAAACACACAACGGCGCATTCGCTGACGACCTCGCCAAGACTGGCGGTCCGTCCATCCAGGCGTGCATCCCATCGCGAACCCTCGCGTCCAAGGCCGACTCGCCCAACCCGTCCATCCTGATGGCGAATCTCCCCAAACACAGAAAGCGACGAGGCGCCCCGCTGCACCAAAACCTCCTTCGCCCCACCGCTGCGAAACGAACGGCCATGGGAAAGCAAAAAAGCCGCTTCCAGCACGCTGGTCTTCCCTGCTCCGTTCGCCCCGACGAAGGCATGAATCCCTTCGCCCAGCTCGATATCCGCTTCGCTCAGGCAACGCAGCCCGCGAATGCGCAGACGCTCCAATCTCATGACGCAAGCCCAGAAGCAAGAACGCCGGAGCGTCTTTCGACGGCTCCGGCGTTGTTGGCTGGCATGCTGACCGTTCCGGCCCGCATCCCTGCTGCCATCAGAGGCGCAACGGCATGATCACGTGCCGCGCCTCTTCACTGTCGTCTTCCTGCACCAGGCAGCTGGACTGCGCATCGCGCAGATTCAGCCGTGCCCGCTCACCGCGAAGTGCCGAAAGCGCGTCCAGCAGATAACCGACGTTGAAGCCCACGGCCAGATCCGAAACCACAGTTTCGGCTTCCAGCTCTTCCACCGCTTCTTCCTGTTCCGGGTTGTGCGCCACGATGCGCAGCTTCCCGGACGACAGCTCCAGCTTTACGCCGCGGTACTTCTCGTTCGACAGAATCGCCGCACGCTGCAGCGCGCTGCGCAGCACTTCGCGATCCAGCGTGGCCGACTTGTCCGCACCGAGCGGGATGACAGCCTCGTAATCCGGGAAACGGCCGTCGATCAACTTCGAGGTAAACACCACGTCGCCACGTCGCACGCGCAGATGATTGCGGCCGAACTCCAGTTCCACCTGGCCATCGCCGGTTTCGAACAAGCCGATCAACTCGTTAACGCCCTTGCGCGGAATGATGATCTGGCGGCGCGTGGATACCTTGCTGTCCAGCTTGGTTTCCTTCAATGCCAGACGGTGGCCGTCGGTGGCCACGCAGCGCAGGGTGTGTTCCTGCAGATCCAGCAGCATGCCGTTCAAGTAGTAGCGCACGTCCTGGTTCGCCATCGCGAATGCGGTGCGCTCCATCAGATCGCGCAGCACTTCCTCCGGCAGGCTCACCCGCTCCACCAGCTCGATCTCGTCGATGGTGGGAAATTCGGTGGCCGGCAGCGTGGCCAGCGTAAAGCGGCTGCGGCCGGCATTGAGCGCGATGCGATCGCCGTTGAGCTTCAGCTCGATCTGCGCGCCATCGGGCAGCGCACGCACGATATCGAACAGCTTGCGCGCTGGAATGGTGATCTCGCCGTCGACCAGCTTGTCCGCTGGTGTGGTGGCGACCATCTCGACTTCGAGATCGGTGCCGGTCAGCGAAAGCTTGCCGTCGCCGACCTTGACCAGCAGGTTCGCGAGCACGGGCAAGGTCTGGCGACGTTCGACGACGCCCACCACCTGTTGCAGCGGCTTGAGCAGAGCTTCTCGTTGGATGCTGAATTGCATGTAGGCGCTTCCCCTAAACCTGCTGTTCTGTTTTTAAAAGAAGTTCTGTGGTGGTTGTAGGTGCCGTGGATAACTTGAAAACTGAGTTTTCCACTTAAAAATCAAAAGCTTAAACAAACAAGACGGTGTGCTTGAACGGGCCCGCAGCATGTGGGTCGCTTGTGGATAACTGGGGAGCCCTCAAACGTCCACCTATTATCCACAGCTTCTACCATCCCTTTTCAAGCGCTTATCCCCACCGGTGCCGATTTCGCGCACCGAATACCTCAACCGGTGAGGATGCGGATCAGCTGTTCCCAGTCCTGGCGCATGCGCGTATCGGTCTCGCACAGCTTCTTGATGGTGCGGCAGGCATGCAGCACGGTGGTGTGATCGCGCCCGCCGAACGCCTCGCCGATCTCCGGCAGGCTGTGCTCGGTCAGTTCCTTGGACAGCGCCATCGCGAACTGCCGCGGCCGCGCCAGCGAACGCACGCGGCGCTTGGACAGCAGGTCCTGCAGGCGCACCTGGTAGTAGTCGGCCACCTGCTTCTGGATGTTCGGCACGGTCACCGCCTGCGCATGCGTGGCCAGCAGGTCGCGCAGCGTCTCCTCGGCGAACTCGGTGGTGATCGGCTTGCCGTAGAAGTTGGCGCGCGCGGCCAGCGTGTTGAGCGCGCCTTCGAGGTCGCGCACGTTGGAGCGGATACGCTTGGCCAGCAGCATCGCCACGTTCTCCGTCACCGCCACGCCCTTCTCGTGCGCCTTGGCCAGCAGGATCGCCGCGCGCGTTTCGAAATCCGGCGGCTCGATCGCCACCGACAGGCCCCAGCCCAGGCGCGACTTCAGCCGCGGCTCCAGCTTGTCCACTTCCTTCGGGTACCGGTCGCAGGTCAGGATGATCTGCTGCTTGGATTCGAACAGCGCGTTGAAGGTGTGGAAGAACTCTTCCTGCGTCGTGTCCTTGCCGGCGAAGAACTGGATGTCGTCGATCAGCAGCGCGTCGACCGAGCGGAAGCGGCGCTTGAACTCGTCCATGCTCTTGGTGCGCAGCGCTTCGATCATGGCGCCTACGAACTGCTCCGAACGCAGGTACAGCACCTTGAAGTCCGGATTGCGCTCGCGCATCAGGTTGCCGGCGGCATGCATCAAATGGGTCTTACCCAGGCCGGTGCCGCCGTACAGCAGCAACGGGTTGTAGGCGCGGCCCGGATTCATCGCCACCTGCATCGCGGCGGCCTTGCCCAACTGGTTGGACTTGCCTTCGACGAAGGTTTCGAAGGTGTAGTGCGGGTCCAGGTTATGGCTGAAGGGTGCGGGCGGCTGCGTCGGCGTAGGTTCGGCCACGGCCGGCGCCGGCGCGGGACGCGCCACCGACGAAGCCGGACGCTGCGGCACGCGCGCGGCGCTCGAACCCACTTCCAGGCGCACGGAAAGTTCGTGCCCGGTGAGCTGGGCGAGCATGGCTTCGATGCGCGGCAGATAGCGCTCGCGCACGGTGTCCAGGGTGTAGGGATTGGGCGCGAACAGCTGCAGACCCATGGTGTCGTCGCGAGCCTGCAGCGGCATCAGCCAGGTGTGCACGTCCTCGGCGCTCAATTCGCCTTCGAGACGCTCGAGACAGCGCCGCCACAGATCACTCATGGGTATTCTTCAACCACAGCAGGGGCGCTTGCGCGCGGGGTGGACCGGAAAGTCTAACAGCAGCTTGCCGGTTCTCGGCCAGGGCCTATCCACACAATTATCCACAGGATACGCAAACCCCCGTTGCAGCGGGGGTTTGACAGGGCCCGCAAGCGCGCGGCATAATTTCCAACCTTTTTATCCACATACCAACGAGGAGGAAGCCATGTCGAAGCGGACCTTCCAGCCCAGCAAGCTCAAGCGCGCCCGCACGCACGGCTTTCGTGCCCGCATGGCCACGGCCGACGGTCGCAAGATCCTGAACGCCCGTCGTGCCAAGGGCCGCAAGCGCCTGATCCCGTAAGCGGAGGCCCCGATGCGTGCCGGACTGCCGCGCGAGTCGCGGATCCGTCGCGCCGGTGACTTCGCAGCGATGCGCCATGCCAGCGGCCGCCTCGGCGGCCGCTGTTTTTCTGTGCGCTACAGGGACAACGGACTCGGCGAGCCCCGCCTCGGGCTGGCCATTTCCAAGCGCGTGTCCAAGCGTGCCGTCGAGCGCAATCGCATCAAGCGCCTGGTGCGCGAATCCTTCCGGCGCATCCGCACCCAGCTTCCGGCCGTCGACCTGCTGGTGATGGCGCGCGACCAGGCCAGCGGCCTGCCCGGTCCCGAACTGCTGGCCGAGATCGACCAGCTGTGGAGGAAGCTGGTTTCGCAGCGATCCGTGCCCATATCCAAGGCCGGCTCGCATTGATGCCGGGCCACGCGGCCGGCACAATCGCGCGTTGACCCTTTTCCCGCCTTCCTCTCCGCGGCTCGGAGCCGCGGCGCTCACCGGATCTGTCACGCGATGAATCAAACGCGCACGTTCCTCACCTTTGCCCTGCTCGCCGTGGCGTATCTGCTGTGGATGGCCTGGGACAAGGACTACAGCCCCAAGCCGGCCCCCACGCCGGTGGCGAGCGCCAGCAGCGCCGCGGTGCCTTCCGCCGACAACGGCGGCAACGTGCCCGCCGCCAGCTCCAGCACCGGCGCCGCGGCAGTACCCGCCAACGGCGGCAGCGCGACCGACGCCAAGGCCCAGCTGATCACCATCACCACCGACGTGCTGCGCCTTACGGTGGACACCCGCGGCGGCAGCGTGGTGCGTTCCGAGCTGCTGCACTACCCGTCGGTGCCGGTCACCAAGAAAGACCCGAGCCCCGCGCCGGTGCGCCTGCTCGATGAGCAGTCCGAGCATTTCTTCGTGGCGCAGAGCGGCCTGGCCAGCGCGCAGGGCAATGGTGCGCCGGTGGCGCCGACGCATCTGTCGGTGTTCGACAGCGCGCAGACCGCCTACCAGCTCGCCGAAGGCCAGAACGAACTGAAGGTGGATCTCACCTGGCAGGACGCCGCCGGCCTCAAGGTCACCAAGAGCTACACGCTCAAGCGCGGTAGCTACGACGTCTCGATGCAGCAGAAGATCGACAACGGCGCGTCGGTAGCGTGGCAAGGCAACGCCTACGAGCAGCTGCAGCGCGCCGGCCAGGTCAACAACCGCACCTGGCTGCAGAACTACACCGACCCTGCCGCGCACAGCTTCTTCGGCGCCGGCTGGTACAGCCCGCAGGACAAGTTCGAAACCCTGCCCTTCACCGACTTCCAGAAGAAGCCGCTCGCCCGCGCCATCACCGGCGGCTGGGCCGCAATGCTGCAGCACTACTTCGTGGTCGCGTGGATTCCGCCGGCGCAGGAAGCGAACGGTTACTCCACCAGCATCGTCAATCCGGATACGGCGCAGCCGTACTACCTGATCCGCACCGTCGGCCCTTCGATCAGCGTCGCACCGGGCCAGAGCGCCACCGCCGTTTCGCGCCTGTACCTGGGTCCGAAGCTGCAGGGCACGCTGGATGCGATCGCGCCGGGCCTGGAGCTGTCCACCAATTACGGCTGGCTCACCGTCATCTCGCAGCCGCTGCACTGGCTGCTGTCGCAGCTGCACGCGATCAGCGGCAACTGGGGCGTGGCGATCATCCTGCTGGTGCTGCTGCTGAAGGCCGCGCTGTGGAAGCTCACCGCCGCCCAGTTCCGCTCCGGTGCGCGCATGCGCAAGCTGCAGCCTCGCGTCACCGCGCTCAAGGAGCGCTATGGCGACGACAAGATGAAGATGCAGCAGGCCATGATGGAGCTGTACAAGAAGGAGAAGGTGAACCCCATGGCCGGCTGCCTGCCGATCCTGGTCACCTTCCCGGTGTTCCTGGGCCTGTACCGCGTGCTGATGGAAAGCGTGGAGCTGCGCCAGGCGCCGTTCTTCGGCTGGATCCACGACCTGTCCGCGCCCGATCCGTTCTTCGTGCTGCCGGCGATCTACGTCCTGGTGATGCTGGCCACGCAGTGGCTCACGCCCACCACCGGCATGGATCCGGCCCAGGCCAAGATGATGAAGGTAATGCCGATCCTGTTCGCGGTGCTGTTCGCCTTCTTCCCGTCCGGCCTGGTGCTCTACTGGGTGATCAACGGCGCGACCAGCCTGGCGCAGCAGTGGTTCATCACCCGCCAGGTGGACCGGGCCGACCACAAGGCCAAGACCGCCTGATGAGAAGAAAAGGCCGCGCAAGCGGCCTTTTCCTTAGGCGGCGGCGATAATCTTCCGGGCATGAGCCACACCGCCGACACCATCGCCGCCATCGCCAGCGCAGCCGGAGCCGCAGGTGTCGGTGTGCTGCGTGTATCGGGTCCGGCAGTGCCGGCGATCGCACAAACGCTGCTGGGCCGCGAAGCCGTGCCGCGCCACGCGCACTTCGCCGCTTTCCACGATGCGAACGGCGAACTGATCGATCGTGGCCTGCTGCTGTACTTCCCCGCCCCCGCCTCCTACACCGGCGAACACGTGCTGGAACTGCAGGGCCACGGCAACGCCGTGCTGCTCGACGCATTGCTGCGCCGCGTCTGCGAACTCGGTGCACGCCTGGCCCGTCCCGGTGAATTCACCGAGCGCGCTTTTCTCAACGGCAAGCTCGATCTCGCGCAGGCCGAGGCGGTCGCGGACCTGATCGCCGCCGGTTCGCAAGCCGGCGCGCGCGCGGCGCTGCGTTCGATGGAAGGCGTGTTCTCGCGCCGCGTCGACGAGCTGCTGCAGGCGCTGATCCTGCTGCGCGTGCATATCGAAGCCGCGATCGATTTCCCCGAAGAGGAAATCGACTTCCTCGCCGACCCCGCGATCGCCCGCCAGCTGCAGGCCCTGCGCGAACAACTGGCCGAGCTGCTGCGCGAAACCCAGCGCGGCGTACGCCTCACCGACGGCCTGCGCGTGGCCATCATCGGCCGCCCGAATGCCGGCAAGTCCAGCCTGCTCAACGCGCTGGCCGGCAGCGACCGCGCCATCGTCACCGACATCGCCGGCACCACGCGCGATGTGCTGCGCGAAAACCTCGATCTCGACGGCGTCGCGTTGGAGCTGGTCGACACGGCCGGCCTGCGCGAAACGGACGATCCGGTAGAACGCGAAGGCGTCCGCCGCGCACGCCACGAACTCACGCGCGCCGACGTCGCCCTGCTCGTCACCGATGCCGCCGGCGCCGACGCGGACCAGCAGCTGTTCGCCGACGTGCAGGCCGATGTCGAACGTATCGTGCTGGTGAACAAGATCGACCTGGATCGCCGTCCTTCGCACAGCGAAACGCGCGCCGACGTGTGGTGGCTCTGGGCTTCAGCCAAATCCGGCGAAGGCCTCGACGTACTGCGCGACCACCTCAAGCGCCTCGCCGGCGTAGGCAGCGGCGAAGGCGCCTTCAGCGCCCGCCGCCGCCACGTCCTCGCGCTGGAAGTCATCGCCGAACATCTCGACCGCACCGCATCAGTACTGCTCGACGTGCACGCGGGCGAACTGGCCGCGGAAGAACTGCGCCACGCGCAGCATGCGCTGGGCGAAATCACCGGCACCTACAGCAGCGACGACCTGCTGGGGGCGATCTTCAGTTCGTTCTGTATCGGCAAGTGATAACGAACGGTGGGCGAACGCTAGTCGCCCTTCTTCTTTAGACGCTTGGCCCGCTCCCGTTCGAGCTGAGGAATCCCTTTGTCGGGGACCGGCAACTTCTCGGGCATCGTGCCGCCGAGCTCCTTGATGGTCTTCCTTACCTTCCGCCCGACATCGTGGTGAGCCTGGTTAGCCTGTGTCTTGCCTTGAATCCGATCTCGCCGAATCTTCTCTTCGGCCTGCGTGGCTCGAAAGAGATTCGCCGCCAGCTCGGTGCTGCCCATATGGTCCAGGATTTTCTGACTCTTCTTCAGTCGCTTGTGCTGATGGATGTCCTTGGCACCCAGTCCGCCGTACAGGCCCTTGTAGCCGTGGTCCTGGAAGATGGCGTAGTCGAGCGCCGTCGCCACGCCGGCTCCCCTGGCCGCAGCCACGAGAGCCCGGTTGTGATGCGTCATCTCCGAACGCAGCATCAGCCGCCGGTCTTCTTCGCTCAGGCGCTCGAACTGCTCGGAATCCGCTACCTCCTGGAGCCTGGCCTGCACGGCGAAATAGGTCTGACCCTGCGCGATCAAAGGCTTGGAGGGATCGCCGTTCTGGACGATCAGATAGCAGGCATAGCGCGAGAGCTTCCAGTCCTCGACCCGGCGCTGCCCACCGGAGCCGATGTCGACCATTGTGTGGATTTGCGCAAAATGGTCCCTGGGACTCAAGCCGCTGTTTCTGCAAGCTTCTATCGCCCGCTCGATCACCGGCTGGAAGTTGCGGTACTGCGAGTACTCCAGAACCACCGCCAGCTCGCGGGCTCGCCAATATTCGGCACCGTCTTCGGCGACGTGGCGTATCTCTTCAAAGGTCTTGCCCTGTTTCGATCCCGCGGGAAGTGCCATGGAGAGTTCCTCGTCATACGGCAGCATTGCGCCCGTCTGGCTGGATAGTAATCAATGACCCGCGCCAGCAACCCGCAAAAGGCGCCACAGTAGGACCTCTCCCTATGGCGTGGCGCCCGATACAACAAACGCTTATCGCATCTTCTAGTACAGCGGATGACGCCTTGGCGCTAACATGCTGAGTTTGCGGGGCGCTGTTCCGGTCGAAACGCAGGCATGCTCACTTTCTTTTTCGGCGCCTTCGGGCTGTCCACTCTCTGGTTGATTCCACTGCTCTGGCGCGGATTGCGCGCCCTCGTCGCCAAAGGCCGCAAGCTGCCGGTGGGTGGTGAGGGCACGATTCGCTATGCGTTAGGCGGGCTGCTGGTCTTGCTGTCGAGCGCTACGCTCGAAGGCCTGGTCGTCGCGCATTACACGGACGATCCGGCGGCCGGTGGCGTGGTGTGCCGTGCGCTGGCCGGCGGCTTCGCCTCCGTTTTCGGCGCGACGGTCACCTCGCTGCTGATGCTGGCGATGCTCGCAGTCGCTCTGCGCTGGTATCCCGGCTTGTCGTGGCGCGCGCTGTTCGCGGGGACTTCCTCGAAGGTCGATGGCTTCGCTGGCGCGATCGAGCGGCTGCTCGCATCGCGCGGCGTTCGCTTCCCGGCGCGCCGGCAACGCGGTGCCGTACGCCGCGCCGGCGCGGCTACGGCAGCACGCCGACAGGCGCAGCATGCGGCACGGCGTCCGGCTGCTGCGCCTGCCCATCCGCCTGCGCCGGCGATGGAGCGCGTCGCAGCTTCCCCTGCATTCTCCAGTGCGGATACGCAGCGCACGAAAACATCCGCGCCCGAACCGGTGATCCGCGAGCCATGGAAGCAGCCCCGCGTCGCGCCGGTTTCGGCGCCGCGGGTATCGACCGGACGTATCGCCGCGGCGATGGCGGCTGCCGCCGAACGTGCTTCGACGAACGAGCCGCCTGCGCGTGCGCACGTTCAAGCTGCGGCGACGGATATCGATGCACAGGTGCGCGCATATGCTCCGATGGAGATCGAAACCCTGGCCGTTGTGGCCATGCCTGCGATTGAGCCTGCGATCGCGCAACCCGCCATCGTCGAATCCGCACCCGTCGAATACGCGCCGATCGAATCCATAGCGACGGACACCACGGAAGACGCGCCCGACTTCACCCCGGCGCCGCAGGTCTCCCGTACCGCACCAGCATCGTCCCGCCGCTTCGCCGCCAACGACGACGAGCCGGCCCCCGCGGCTCCTGCGCCTACGCCGATCCCATCGCGACCACGCACGAACGTGCTGGTCCCGCCGCTGTCCCTGCTCGCCCCGCCGCCGCCGGGTTCCGCCTCTGTCAGCGAAACCCAGCTCGCCGAAACCGGCGAACTGATCGAACAGCGCCTGCGCGAATTCAAGGTGCCGGTCAGCGTGGTCGGCGCCTCCGCCGGCCCCGTCATCACCCGCTTCGAAGTCGAACCCGCCGTCGGCGTGCGCGGCAATCAGATCGTCGCGCTGATGAAGGACCTCGCCCGCGGCCTCGGCCGCACGTCGATCCGCGTGGTCGAGACGATCCCCGGAAAAACCTGCATGGGTCTGGAGCTGCCGAACGAGCAACGCCAGATGATCGCGCTGTCGGAGATCCTCGATTCGCGCGAATACCGCGGCTCCGATTCGCTGCTCACCCTGGCCATGGGCAAGGGCATTACCGGCGAGCCGGTGGTGGCGGACCTGGCGCGCGCGCCGCACATGCTGGTGGCCGGCACCACCGGTTCCGGCAAGTCGGTGGCGGTGAACGCCATGATCCTGTCGATGCTGTACAAGGCCACGCCGGACGAGGTGCGCCTGATCATGATCGACCCGAAGATGCTGGAGCTGTCGGTCTACGAAGGCATCCCGCATCTGCTCGCGCCGGTGGTCACCGACATGAAGCTCGCCGCCAATGCGCTGGCCTGGTGCGTGGGCGAGATGGAAAACCGCTACCGCGTGATGTCCGACCTGCGCGTGCGCAATCTTGCCGGCTATAACCACAAGGTGCGCGAAGCCCGCGCCGCCGGCCGGCCATTGCTCAACCCCTTCCCCGCGCATCCGGAAATCCCCGAGACGCTCGATACGCTGCCGATGATCGTGGTGGTGATCGACGAGCTGGCCGACCTGATGATGGTGGCCGGCAAGAAGATCGAGGAACTGATCGCGCGCCTGGCGCAGAAGGCGCGCGCCGCCGGCATCCATCTGATCCTGGCCACGCAGCGTCCGTCGGTGGATGTGATCACCGGCCTGATCAAGGCCAACATCCCCACCCGCGTGGCCTTCCAGGTCTCCTCGAAGATCGACTCGCGCACGATCCTCGACCAGATGGGTGCCGAGAGCCTGCTCGGCCAGGGCGACATGCTGTTCCTGCCGCCGGGCACCGGTTATCCGCAGCGCATTCACGGCGCGTTCGTCGCCGACGAGGAAGTGCATCGCGTAGTGGCGCACCTTAAGCAGTATGGCGAGCCGGACTACAAGAACGAGATTCTTGCCGGCCCGCCCGGCGAAGGCGGCAACGGCGAGCTGTTTTCCGAAGAAGGCGCGGATGCCGAGCTCGATCCGCTCTACGACGAGGCCGCGGCATTCGTGCTGCGTACGCGTCGCGCGTCGATCTCGTTCGTGCAGCGGCAGTTCCGCATCGGCTACAACCGTGCGGCGCGCCTGGTCGAGGCGATGGAGGCGGCAGGACTGGTGTCGCCGATGGGGATCAATGGACAGCGCGATGTATTGGCACCGGCGCCATCCGAATGAAGCTCTTCTCCCCTCCGGGGAGAAGATGCCGGCAGGCAGATGAGGGGCCACCCTAGCGACAGTCTTTCCAAGAATCGAAGAAAAACTCTTTAGCTTGCAACGACCGTCCGCTCACCGCTCCGCCCGGCCCCTCACCCCAACCCTCTCCCCGCAGGGGAGAGGGAGCTCGGCTCGCCTGACACGATTTCCCAGCTCAAGCCAAAACGCCCAAGGTATTTGCGCAGCCGATCCGCATCGTTCGTACTGGTGCGCTTGCTGCGCGAAGCGGCGAACAGCTGGCGGCCTGCTTCCGAAAGACTGCGGCAGCGGCGGCACAGGCGCACCACCTCGCGCAGCTGCAGCTGGTCGAACAGGTCCAGCGCATCGAGTTCGGCGCCGAGCCATTCGCGTAGCAGGTCGGGCTGTTCGTCGCGGCGCCATAGTCTGCGTAAGCGCTGCAGTTCTTCATCCACCACGTCGACCGTGATGCGGCCGGCCGGCGCCAGCGTCGCCATGCGCGTCAGCGAAGCGCCGAGGTCGCGGAAGTTGCCGTGCCAGGTGGCTTCGGCGGATTGCGCGAAACGCAGATAGCGCTCGCGCGCCTCGCGATTGAACGTCACCCGATGGCCGAGCTGCGCGTGACGATCCAGTTCGTAGTCGAGGTTCGGCTCGATGTCTTCCAGGCGTTCTGCCAGCCCGGGCAGATGGAAGCTCCAGATATTGAGCCGCGCATAAAGGTCGTCGCGAAACCGCCCTTCCGCCACGCGGCGGCCCAGATCGCGGTTGGTGCCGGCGATCAGCTGGAAATCGCTTTCCACTTCCTTGTCGCCGCCCACCGGCAGAAAGCGCCGATCCTCCAGCGCGCGCAGCAGCATGGCCTGCTCGTCCGCGCCGAGCTCGCCGATTTCGTCGAGGAACAGCAGGCCTTGATGCGCGCTGCGCAGCAGGCCGGCGCGTTCGCCCACCGCGCCGGTGTAGGCGCCTTTGACGTGGCCGAACAACGCACTCATCGCGCCATCGCCGCGCAAGGTGGCGCAGTTGACCTCGACGAAGCGCCCGCTCAATTCATGCCGTGCCTTCTTCAGCTCGAACAGGCGCCGCGCCAGCTGGCTCTTGCCCGCGCCGGTCGGACCCATCAGCAGGATCGGCGCGACGGAGCGGCTGCCCACGATCTCGATCTGCTCGATCATGCGGTTGAACGCGGCGTTGCGCGTGGCGATGCCGCTTTTCAGATGCGTGCGGTCGTCTTCCTGCTCGCGTTCGAAGCGCTGCGCCAGGCGGTCGTAGCGCGACAGGTCCAGGTCGATCAGGCTGATCGAACCACCGTTCGGGCCCACCTGCTGCTTGCGCGGCGGCGACAGCTGCAGCAGGCGCGCGGGCAGGCGGCGGCTCTCGGTCAGCAGGAACAGGCAGATCTGCGCGACGTGGGTGCCGGTGGTGATGTGCACGAGATAGTCCTCGCGCTCGGTATCGAAGGCGTAGCCCTTGGCGAAGTCGTGCAGCACGCCGTACATCGACTCGAAATCCCAGGGGTCGGCCAGGTAGGTGTCGTGCAGGCGCACCTCGGTTTCCGGCGAGACCTGGGCCAGGTCCTGCTGCACCTGGCGCGCCACGTCGCCATAGCGGCGCAGATCCACCAGCAGTTCCAGGCGGTGCACCAGGAAATCCTCGTGCATGCCCAGCGCCACGGTGGGTCGCCATTTCTCCCAGCGGCCGGCGCCCTGGCCGGCATCGAGCTGGGTACCGAGGAATCCGATGACGACCTGGGGCTTCATGCCTATAGCCAAAGATAAATACAGATATCCAAATATATGAAATGAGGAAGCCTGGCGTCATCACAACATGGCGCGCTGACCATGTTTTCCATAAAAAACATATAGCTACGAATTCAAAGGCGACTTGGCACGCTTGCTGCTCTCTTCATGCAAACGGAGAAACAGCCATGCCGAACCTTCAACTCTTCCAAAGCCATCGCGGTCCTCGGGTGCCCAAGGCCGATACGGCCAACGAGGCCGGCGGCGCCGCCTGCCAGCGCTCGCCCGAAGCCGCCCTCGCGCTGTACGCCGCGACCGGCTGCCTCAACAGCACCTTCTATGCCGATGCCCAGCAGCAGCTGGACCAGGTGCTGGCGTTGTGCGCGGCGGTGGAGCCGGCGTTCGTGGCCCGCACCGCCCTGTACGCCCGCCGCCATGCGCATATGAAGGACATGCCAGCCCTGCTGGTGGCTTACCTGGCCAGCCGCGATGGCGCGCTGGCGGAGAAGATCTTCCACCGCGTGATCGACAACGGCCGCATGCTGCGCAACTTCGTGCAGATGCTTCGCAGCGGCGAGCTTGGCCGCAAGTCGCTCGGTACCCGCCCCAAGCGCCTGGTGCGCGAATGGCTGGACCGCGCCACCACCGAGCAGCTGATGTCGGCGGCGATCGGCGAGCGTCCTTCGCTGGCGGACATCGTGCGGATGGTGCATCCGCGTCCGCTCGATGCGTCCCGCGAAGCGCTGTATGCATGGCTGCTGGACAAGCCGTACAAGGCCGAAGCGCTGCCCGCGATGGTGCAGGCGTACGAAGCCTTCAAGGCCGATCCGCGCGGCGCGGCGCCGGACCTGCCGTTCCAGTACCTCACGGCGCTACCGCTGGAAGCGCGCCATTGGAAGCAGATCGCGGCGCGCAGCTCGTGGCAGGCCACGCGCATGAACCTCAACACCTTCTTGCGCAAGGGCGTGTTCGAGGACGCAGCGATGATCAAGCAGGTGGCGGCGCGCTTGCGCCAGCGCGAGGCGATCAAGCGGGCGCGGGTGTTCCCGTACCAGTTGATGGTGGCCTACCGCGCGGCATCGGCACGGATGCCCGAGCGGATCACGGAGGCGTTGCAGGACGCGATGGAACTGGCGACCGCGGCGGTGCCGCGTTTGTCCGGCAAGGTGGTGCTGGCGATCGACGTATCCGGTTCGATGCAGTCGCCGGTTACCGGTTATCGCCGTGGCGCCACCAGCGTGGCGACGTGTGTGGAAGTGGCGGCGCTGATCGCGGCCTGCTTCCGTCGGCGCCATGAATCGACGCGGATCCTGCCGTTCGCCGAAGCGGTGCGCGAGCTGCGGCTCAACCCGCGCGACAGCGTGATGAGCCAGGCACGCGACATCGCCCGGATGGTCGGCGGCGGCACCTGCGTAAGCGCGCCGCTGGCGCTGCTCAACAAGGAGCGCGCCACGCCCGACCTGGTGGTGATCGTGTCGGACAACCAGAGCTGGCTGGATACGCGCCAGGGCGGCGGTACCGAAACGATGCGCCAGTGGGCGGCGCTGAAGGCGCGCAACCCGAACGCGGGGCTGGTGTGCATCGACCTGCAGCCTTACGGAACCAGCCAGGCGAAGGAAGCGCCGGACGTGTTCCATATCGGCGGCTTCAGCGATGCGGTGTTCGAGCTGGTCGCGGGCATCGCGCAGGGCAAGCATGCGGGCCATTGGGTGGAACGCATCCAGGCCATGGAGTTGTGATCGCCACGGATGGCAGCGTAGTACCCCGGCAGGAATGGGCCTGCCGGGGCCAGGGAAGGACATACTTTTGAGTATGCGGCGAATGCCGATGAAAGCTACTTGGAAAAGCCTTCGGGCGACGGGTTCAAATCCCGGCCCGCGCAAGCGGGATGCTTTCATCACTTTCGTCGCCGCAAGCGCACGGCGCAGCGAATGCCGGCGGACCTACTATCCCAAGCCGGTTCGTCATCTGTTTGTCGCTGCCCCATGCGCACTTTTTCACCGCGGCGAATGCCGGTGTACCTACTAGCTTCATAAGCTCCGGGTCGCGGGTTCGAGTCCCGCCGCCACCGCATCTATGGTGGCGTAGCTCAGCGGTAGAGCAGGACGGTTCACCCACTTTGTCGCCGCACCTTTTCGAGACACGCCGACCCGGCGGCGCAACAGCCCGGGCAAAGGAAACGAGGCCATGGAAAACCGCAACTACGATGTGATCAATCTCCCGGGCGCGGCGCCGATCAAGCTGTGGACGCGCGGCGTGCCGCTGGAAGACGAGGCGCGCGAGCAGCTGATCAATATCGCTCGCCTGCCCTTCATCCACGGCTGGGTGGCCGTGATGCCGGACGTGCACCTGGGCAAGGGCGCGACCGTCGGCTCGGTGGTACCGACCGTCGGCGCGATCGTGCCGGCCGCGGTGGGCGTGGATATCGGCTGCGGCATGATCGCCGCGCGCACCACGCTGACCGCGAGCGACCTGCCGGAAAATCTCCAGGGCGTGCGTACGGCGATCGAAACCGCCGTGCCGCATGGCCGTACGCCGGGCCGCCGCGACAAGGGCGCGTGGGAAAACCCGCCGCAGGCCGCGCTGGAGGGCTGGAGCACGTTGCACGAGGACTTCAAGCGCATCGTAGAGAAGCATCCGAAGCTGGAGCGCGTGAATCACCTCAGCCATCTGGGTACGCTCGGTACGGGTAACCACTTCGTCGAGGTATGCCTGGACGAGGAGCAGCGCGTGTGGTTCATGCTGCACTCCGGTTCGCGCGGCGTGGGTAATGCGATCGGCTCGTACTTTATCGAGCTGGCCAAGCAGGACATGCGCCGCTGGATGATCAACCTGCCCGACCAGGATCTCGCGTACCTGCCGGAAGGCAGCGAGCATTTCGCCGACTACGTGTTCGCGGTGGACTGGGCCCAGCATTTCGCCCGTGCCAATCGCGCGATCATGATGCGGCATGTGGTGGAAGCGGTGCGCAAGGTGATCTCGAAGCCGTTCGAGGCGCAGGCCGAGGCGGTGAACTGTCACCATAACTACGTAAGCCGCGAACATCATCTCGGCAAGGACGTGCTGGTGACCCGCAAGGGTGCGGTAAGCGCGAAGCGCGGCGAGCTCGGCATCATTCCCGGCAGCATGGGCGCGAAGAGCTTTATCGTGCGCGGCCTGGGTAACGAGCAGAGCTTCCATAGCTGCAGCCACGGCGCCGGCCGCGTGATGAGCCGTACCGCCGCGCGCAAGCTGATCACGCTCGAGCAGCATCGCGAGGCGACCGCGCATGTGGAATGCCGCAAGGACGCGGAGGTGATCGACGAGTCGCCGGCCGCGTACAAGTCGATCGATGCGGTGATGGAAGCGCAGCGCGACCTGGTCGAGATCGTGCATACGCTGCGCCAGGTGGTTTGCGTCAAGGGTTGAGAGAAGGAAACACGATGTTTGAAATCGATGGACAGGCCGGCGGTGGGCAGCTTCTGCGCACCGCCCTGGCGCTCAGTCTCTGCACCGGCGAGCCGTTTCGCATGGAACGCATCCGTGCGAAACGCTCGCGCCCGGGGCTGATGCGCCAGCATCTGACCGCCGTGCAGGCGGCGCGGGAGATCGGTGGCGCGCAGGTGAGCGGCGATGCGCCGGGATCGGCGACGCTGGAATTCGTGCCGGGTCCGGTACGCGGCGGCGATTATCACTGGCCGATCGGCACGGCGGGTTCCACCACGCTGGTGCTGCAGACGGTGCTGCCCGCGCTATGGCTGGCCGGCGTGCCGGCGAGCCTGCGCCTCGAAGGCGGCACGCACAATCCGCTCGCGCCGAGTGCGGATTTTCTGGAGCATAGTTTTCTGCCGCTGATGCAGCGCATGGGCTTGCGTGCTTCGTTCGCGTTAGAGCGCCATGGATTTTTTCCGGCAGGCGGTGGCGCATTGAAGATCGATATCGACGCGAGCGAGGCGCCCAAGCCGTTGCACCTGCCGGAGCGCGGCGCGCAACAGGAACTGTCCGCGACAGCGCTGATGTCCTCCATCCCCGGCCGCGTCGGCGAGCGCGAACTCGACGCAGTGCGCCGCCTGCTCGGCGTGGCGGACGAGCACCGCCATATCCGCCAGGCGATCCATTCGCCCGGTCCCGGCAATGCCTTGATGGTGCGCGTCGACAGCGAGCACGTGTGCGAGTTGTTCGCCGCCTTCGGCGAGCGCGGCGTGTCGTCCGAGCGCGTGGCCGAACAGGCCTGCGCCGAAGCCCGCGCGTACCTGGACAGCGGCACGGCGGTCGGCCCCTACCTCGCCGACCAGCTGCTGCTCCCGTTGGCCCTCGCCGGCGAAGGCAGCTTCACCACGCAGCAACCCACCGACCACGCGCGCAGCAACGCCGCGCTGATCGAGAAATTCCTGCCGGTGCAGATCGACTTCGAGGAACTGGACAAGGACCGCTGGCGGGTTGCCGTCAGCCGCTGACCCAGCGCTGCAGCGTGGTGTCGAGCGCGGCTTCGTCGATATCGGTCTTGCCGGCGAGGCCTGGACCGATCGCCGCGAAGCGATCCAGCTGCTGGCGCATCCATGGCCGCAGCGCGGCGGAAAGCGGTTCGCGGTCGCCTTCGCTGGCCAGCGCCTTGCGTGCTTCGAGTTCGGCGATCCAGCCACGCTCCTCATCGCTGACCCACGGTGCCGCCAGCAGCTGCGCGAAGCGGGTCGGCGGCTGTGTGCGCGCGTGCTCGATCCAGCGGCAGGCCAGGATCGGGCGCAGGAAATAGAACAGCTTCTTCAGGCGTACGCTGTCGCCGGACAAATGCTCGTCGTGCGTGGTCGTCGCCATGCTGAGGTAATGGAACAGTGCGCGCGCCGGCTGGAAGTGGCGTCCGATGAGCTGGCGCACCTGCTCCGCAAAGGCTTCGTCGGCACGGTAGACGATGGGCGAGTCGAACCATTCGTTCAGGGCGAGGTTGCACTTGGCCATCAGCCGCAGCGCCTTGCGCAGCTCCCAGCCGCTGACGTCGAGATCGCCGGGCAGCATGCGTTCGATCACGTCGCGCTGTTCGAATACCTTCAGATACCAGTCCGGCGCATGCACATAGACAAAGCGCACGTCGTAGTCGCTGTCCGGCGAGGCGAAGCCCCAGGCGCGGCTGCCGGACTCGGCGGCATAGAGGACGCGCACGCCGTGATCGCGCTCGATCGCGTCGATGGCAGACTGGATGGCTGCATCCATCACTGGCGTTGCTCCCAATGGGCGGTGAGTTCGCGCAGCAGAACATTGGCTGCGTCGGCATCGATGGTGTCGGGCAAGCTGCTGGTCGCGGTCTCGCGCTCGCAGCGGGCGGCGATGTCCTGGGCCATGTCGATCAGTTCGTCGTAGCTGAAACGCCCGGCGCGGATGTCGAGCAGCAGCGAACGCTGCTCGCCCTCGAAGCGCACGATCGGCCGCCCGTGGCGCACGATGGATTCGCCGGAAAGCAGCAGGCGCATAGTGTGCATCATGTTCTTGGCGTCGTAGTCCAGCTCGCCGCTCTCCTGCTGCCGCCAGCGCGCTTCGTTGCGCTCGCGGCGCCAGGTCCAGTAGTTCTGGTGGTCGGCCATGGCCTGCTTCCAGGCCTGCTCGTTGTAGAACAGCAGGCCGGCGAAGCGATCGGGTTCTTCTTCCAGCGGAATGGATTCGCACACCAGCATGCCGTCGCGGAACACACCGCGCGAGTCGTGGCCGTAGCGGTAGAGCCTATAGCCGTCGCGTGCGTGTTCCAGGCTGGCCGCGTGGAACTCGTCGAGGTTCCAGCCCAGCGTCTTCAGCGGCAGTGGACGGCACGGTGCCGCGTCGCCCGGGACCAGCCGCTCGCGCGGAATGACGTGGCAATAGTCTTCTTTCACCGGTGGCGCTTCCGGCCGCGGCTGGTTGATCCATTTGTTCTGGCCACGCGCCTTGCGGATCTGCGTGAGCGCATAGCCGATATGGCTTTGCACGCAAGGCTTGGCGAGGAACAGCGAACGCCGTGCCACCAGCTGGTCCATTTCCGGGCTGCTCAAGCGCACGGTATCCGGCGGCATGAACAGCAGCTCCAGCACATTGGGGTTGGCGGCCGAGAGCAGCTCGATCACACGCCGCAAGCCGTAGTAGACGATGTCGTTGCGCGCGTCGGCGATCTGCGCCGCAGGTACTTCCAGGCCCAGATACGCCGCGGCCGGCATCGCATAGATGCCGCGCAGATCCTGGTCGCTTTCCGCCGTGGCGGTGCCGTAGGCGTGGCTGCCCGCGATGCATTCGAACAGCAGGGCAGGCGTGGCGTGGGCGCGCAGTGTTTCCAGCGTGATCATGGCAACGCGCTCAGGGCTGCTGCGCGAGCCACGCATCGAGCTCCGTCAGCGTCGGCATGCCGCCCTGCGCGCCCAACCGCGTCACCGACAGCGCCGCCGCCGCGCAGGCTTTGCGCACGGCCTGCGGCAGGCCTTCGTGCAGGAATACGGCGAGGGCGCCGTTGAAGGTGTCGCCGGCGCCGGTGGTGTCGACCGCGTCCACTTTGAAACCGGGTTGGTGCGCGGGGTCGCCGCTCTCGCGATACCAGGCGCCTTCGCCGCCGCGGGTGAGCACCACGGGGCTAGGGGCCTTGCGCATCAGGGCGCGGAAATCCTGTGCGGCATCGGCGCCGAGCAGGATGGCCAGCTCGTGCTGGTTGGGCGTGACATAGCGGGCGAGCTGCAGCCACTCCACCGGCAGCCGCTGCGCGGGTGCGGGGTTGAGGATGACCGGCACGCCCAGGCGGTGGCCCAGGCGCAAGGTGGCTTCGACGCTTTCCAGCGGGATTTCCATCTGCACCAGCACGGCGTCGGCGCGGGCGATCGCATCGCTGGCGGCTTCGACCTGCGCGGGCGTCACGCGGGCGTTGGCGGCGGGCACCACGATGATTTCGTTCTCGCCGCCGGCCACGGTAATCGAAGCGGTGCCGCTGCCGCAGTCGGCGATGCGCTGCACGTGGTCGAGCGCGATGCCTTCGCGCGCCAGGCCGTCGTAGAGCTGCTGGCCGAAGGCGTCGTCGCCGAGCGCGCCGACCAGGGCCACCTCGGCGCCGAGCCGCGCGGCGGCGACGGCCTGGTTCGCGCCCTTGCCGCCGGGGATGGTGAGGAAGCGTTCGCCCAGCACGGTCTCGCCGGGCCCGGCAAAGCGCGCAGCCAGCGTGACCAGGTCCATGTTGATGCTGCCGACCACGACGACGCGTGCCATACCTGCTCCGAAAACTCGACGGTGAAAGTCTTCGAGCATACGGGATGGCGCGCGCGCCGGTGGAGCCGGTTCAGTGCCCGGTGTCGGGCATCGGCTTGGAGGGTTCGGCCGTGCCCTGCTTTTCCTGGCGCTTCTCGATCATGCGTTCCTTCATGGCCAGGTAGCGCTGGCGCTGGCTGTCGCTCAGCACGGACTGAATCTGGCGGTCGCCGTCTTCCATGATGGCGCGCGCCTGGTCGCGGCGATCCTGGCCCCTGGCGCTGCCGCGCAGCGCCTGCATCTTCTGCTGCTGGGCCTGCAGGATGCCGGCGACCTGGGCCTGTTGCTGCGCGTTGAGGTCGAGGTGCTTGGCCAGCTTCTGGGCGCGTTCCTGCGGATCCGGCGGGCGCCGCTCGCCGTGCATGGCCTGGCCGTCCGGCGGCGGCGCGCCGTTGTCCTGGGCGTGGGCGCCGAAGGTGGCGGCGAGGGCGAGAGCGATCAGGCACAGGCGGGTCTTCATGGCGCAGCTCCTTGAGAGGTGCGCCCGGGAACGGCCCCCGGGGCCCGGGCGTTGACTTGAAAGGCACGGGCCGGACCCGAACATCGCTGTGCATTGCCGCCCGAGGAACCCCTCATGATCGAACTGCACTACTGGCCCACGCCGAACGGCCACAAGATCACGCTCTTTCTGGAAGAGGCCGGCCTGCCCTACGAGATCAAGCCGGTGAACATCGGCAAGGGCGACCAGTTCAAGCCGGATTTCCTGGCCATCGCGCCGAACAACCGCATGCCGGCCATCGTCGACACCGCGCCCGCCGATGGCGGCGGGCCGCTGAGCATCTTCGAGTCCGGCGCCATCCTGGAATACCTGGCGGAGAAGACCGGCCGCTTCCTGCCGAAGGACACGCGCGAGCGCTACAAGGTGCTGCAGTGGCTGTTCTGGCAGGTGGGCGGGCTGGGGCCGATGCTGGGGCAGAACCACCATTTCAACCGCTATGCGCCGGAGAAGATCCCCTACGCGATCGACCGCTACGTCAACGAAACGCGCCGCCTGTACGGCGTGCTCGACAAGCAGCTCGACGGGCGCGCCTTCATCGGCGGCAAGGACTACAGCATCGCGGACATGGCCTGCTATCCGTGGATCGTTTCGCACGAGGCGCAGGGCATGTCGCTGGAGGATTTCCCGCATCTGAAGCTGTGGTTCCAGGCCATCGCCGAGCGGCCGGCCACGAAAAAAGCCTATGAAATCGGCGAATCGATCAAGGACCGCTTCGACCTGACCCAGGACGAGGACGCGCGCAAGGTGCTGTTCGGCCAGGGTGCGAAACGCTGAGGCCGTGGTGCCGCATCGAACCCGATGCGGCACTTTTTCCCGGGAAAAGGCTGGCTTCGCGCTGGAAAAAAGCTGGCTTCGCGCAGCATGACGGGTTTTAATCCGCGCTTGTTCTTGCGCCCCCGTTGCAGTCCAAGGAAGTACCCATGCGCGCTCTTCTATTCGCCGCCCTCACGATGGTGACCCTGCCGACCATGGCCGAAAAACTCACCATCGAACGCATCTTCGACGGCGGCAGCCTCGCCGGCCCTGCGCCGCGCGGCCTGCAGATCTCGCCGGACGGCAGCCGCATCACCTTCCTGCGCGCGCGGCCGGACGACCAGTTCCAGCTGGACCTGTGGGAATACCGGCCCAAGGACAACAGCACGCGCATGCTGGTCGATTCGCGCAAGCTGGAGCCGCAGGGCGAGCAGCTGTCGGATGCGGAAAAGGCCCGCCGCGAGCGCGCCCGCACCGCCGGGCTGCACGGCATCCTCAGCTATCAGTGGTCGCCGGACGGCAAGCAGCTGCTGTTTCCCATCGGCGGCAAGCTGTACCTGTACGACCTGGCCGCGGCCAAGCCGGCGCCGCGCGCGCTGGAGACCGGCGGCGACGCGATCGATCCGAAGATCTCGCCCAAGGGCCGCTACGTGTCCTACGTGCGCGACCAGAACCTGTGGGTGATCGACCTGGAAAGCGGCGACGCGCGCCAGCTCACCCGCGACGGCGGCGGCACCGTGCACAACGGCGAAGCCGAGTTCGTCGCGCAGGAGGAAATGGGCCGCAGCAGCGGCTACTGGTGGGCGCCGGACGACAGCGCCATCGCTTTCGAGCGCTATGACGAAGCCAAGGTCCCGGTGGTCAAGCGCACCGAGGTGTATGCCGACCGCACCGACGTGATCGAGCAGCGCTACCCCGCCGCGGGCGACCCTAACGTGGCGGTGAAGCTGGGCCTGATCGCGCCGGCCGGCGGCGCGCCGCGCTGGGTGGACCTGGGCAAGGACAGCGACATTTACCTGGTGCGCGTGAACTGGCTGCCGGACGGCAAGCACCTGAGCTACCAGCGCATGCCGCGCAGCCAGCAGAAGCTGGAGCTGCGCCTGGTGGATGCGAAGACGCTGGCGCAGCGCAGCCTGCTCACAGACACCAGCGATACCTGGATCAACCTCAACGACGACCTGCGCTTCCTCAAGGACGGCAAGAGCTTCCTGTGGGGCAGCGAGCGCAGCGGCTTCCATCATCTGTACCTGTACGGCATCGACGGCAAGCTCAAACACCCGGTGAGCCAGGGCGACTGGCAGATCGATGGCGTACTGGCAGTAGACGAGCATGCGGGCACGGTCTACGTCGGTTCGAACCGCGACTTCGTGCCGGACCACCAGGTCTACGCGCTGAAGCTGGACGGCAGCACGGCCAATGCGCCGGTGCGCATCAGCAAGGGCGACGGCAGCCATATCGCCGAGTTCGCGCCGAATGCCGCGTTCTATCTCGATACCTATTCCAGCGCCGACACGCCGCCGCAGGTGAGCGTGCACAAGCCGGACGGCGCCTTCCTCAGCTGGATCGAGCAGAACAAGCTCGACGAGAAGCATCCGTTCTGGCCTTACCGCGCCAGCCTGATCAAGCCGGAATTCGGCACGCTGAAGAGCGCCGACGGGCAGACGCTGTACTACCGCCTGTACAAGCCAGCCGGTTTCGATCCGACCAAGAAGTACCCGGTGTTCGACACCTACTACGGCGGCCCGCATGCGCAGCTGGTGGCCAATGGCTGGGGCGACTACTTCAACCAGTACATGGCCAACCAGGGCTATGTGGTGTTCACCCTGGACAACCGCGGCATGGCGCGGCGCGGCCGCAAGTTCGAGGATCCGATCTACGAACAGCTCGGCGCCGCCGAGGTGGACGACCAGCTCGCCGGCATCGACTGGCTGAAGGCGCAGCCCTGGGTCGACGGGCGCCGCATCGGCGTATTCGGCTGGAGCTACGGTGGCTACATGACCACCATGCTGCTGGCCAAGGCCTCGAAGGAGATCGCCGGCGGCGTGGCGGTGGCGCCGGTCACCGATTGGCGCCTGTACGACACCTTCTATACCGAGCGCTACCTCGGCCGCCCGCAGGACAACGAAGCCGGCTATACGCGCAGCAGCCCGTTCGCCTGGCTCGACGGCCTGACCAGCAAGCTGTACCTGGTGCACGGCATGGCCGACGACAACGTGCTGTTCGTCAACTCGACCAAGCTGATGGCGGAGCTGCAGAAGCGCGGCACGCAGTTCCAGTTCATGGCCTACCCGGGCGCCAAGCACGGGCTCAACCTGCCGGGCCAGCGCAGCCACGTGTATCACCTGATCGCTAACTTCTTCGATCGCGAGATCAAGGGCGCTGCCGTGCCGGCGGCACCGAAGCCGGCGGCCGCGGCTTCGGTCGCGCCTTAAGCAAAAAAGCCCGCCGGTCGGCGGGCTTTTTTTCTTGGACGCTGCGGCGGATTACTTGTTGATGCTGGGGCCGCGGATCGGATCGGCGCGGACCTTGCCGTCCACTTCCACGTTGATCACTCCGGGCTGCGCGCGGAAGCGCACCATGCCCTCTTCCGCCGACATGCCTTCCGGCAGCAGCACCACGATGGCCGGCGCCCAGCCGATATCGCGCACATACGTGGCGCCGGCGGCATCGCAGGCGGTGCGCATGGATTCGAGCGGAGTGCCGTCGCGGAAGCTGACGATCAGCTGCACCCGCGTGGCGGGCTGGGACGGCGTGGACGTGGTGGTGCTGTCGGTGTCGGCCATGACGATGGAGCTCCCTGGCGTGTTGGAGGCGCAGGCCGTGCTGCCCGCGCCGATCAGAAAGAACAGAAGGTACAGCTTGCGGCGGCCCGGCATGGCGTCATCCATCACGCAATGCGGACCTGCCGCGGCGCGGTCACTGGGCGTGGCCGCCCACGCCCGAATCGCCCTGTTCCAGCGGCGGAGCCGTGCCGGCCACGGCCAGCAGGGCCAGCGCGTAGCCGTCCTCGATGCTGACGGTGGACACCTCGTCCCAGGAGAAGAACGAAGCCTCGCGCAGCCATTCGGCGTCGGGGCTGATCTCCTGCATGTAGAAGCCGTCGTCCTCGAAGGAGATCAGCTTGCCGATGTAGCAGACCTCGGCCTCGTCCTCGCTGTCGACGTGCACGCCGATCACCGGCGCCTGCTTGGCGGCGGCCTGCACCACCTCGCGGATATCGTCCAGGGGGAAGCCCCGCGGCGGGCGCGGCAGCAACTGCTTCATGGCCAGGGCTTTCTCCATGAAGGGCGCGTGCTTGTCGGGCGCTTCCAGTTCGGTGATGTCGCGGTGCCGCATCACATACATGCCGTCGTACGTGATGGCGTCGCCGACGACCCACAGCAGGAAGAATTCGCGGCCGACCCCGCCCACATAGCCGCAGAAGCTGCCGTGTTCGAGTTCACCGCGCCATAGACGGACCAGCTGTTGCTGCTGCTGCGCTTCGCGCAGCTGAGCGCGCTGGCCCGTCGTCTTGAGTTCGATCACCTTTCCCATACACCACGAATTCTATCAGCGGGGGTCTTTCCCCATGTTTACAGGATGTAGCGGCTCAGGTCCTCGTCCTTGACCAGGCTCGCCAGGTTCTTATCGACATATTCGGCGTCGATCAGGTATTTTTCGCCGGATTTATCGGCGGCTTCGAAGGAGATTTTCTCCAGCAGCCGTTCCATCACGGTATGCAGGCGGCGGGCGCCGATGTTCTCGGTGCGTTCGTTCACCTGGAAAGCGACCTCAGCCAGGCGGTTCACCCCCGACTCCGTGAATTCGATCGTCACGCCCTCGGTGCCCAGCAGGGCCACGTACTGCTTGGTCAGCGCGTTGTGCGGCTCGCGCAGGATGCGCTGGAAGTCGTCCACCGACAGCGCGGACAGTTCCACGCGGATCGGCAAACGGCCCTGCAGCTCCGGAATCAGGTCGGACGGCTTGGCCAGCGAGAACGCGCCCGAGGCGATGAACAGCATGTGGTCGGTCTTGATCGGGCCGTACTTGGTCGACACGGTGGAGCCTTCCACCAGCGGCAGCAGGTCGCGCTGCACGCCTTCGCGACTGACGCCGGCGCCGCCCCATTCGGAGCGCTGGGCGATCTTGTCGATCTCGTCGATGAAGACGATGCCGTTCTGCTCGGCGACGTACACCGCCTGTGCGCGGATCTCGTCGTCGTTGAGCAGCTTGCCGGCTTCCTCGTCGATCAGCAGCGGGCGCGCGACCTTGATCGCCAGCTTGCGCTTCTGCGACTTGGCGCCGCCGATGTTCTGGAACATCTGGCGCAGCTGCTGGCCCATTTCCTCCATGCCGGGCGGCGACATGATCTCCACGCCCACGTTCATGGCGAAATCCAGCTCGATCTCGCGCTCGTCCAGCGCGCCTTCGCGCAGCTGCTTGCGCAGCTTCTGGCGGGTGTCGTTCTCGATCGCCGGCGCCTGCTCGTGGTCCTGCGACCAGTCGGTGGGCGACTGGCGGCGCGGCAGCAGGGCGTCGAGGATGCGGTCCTCGGCGCGATCTTCCGCCTGCGAACGCACGCGCTTGACCGCCTGCTCGCGGGTGAGCTTGTAGGACACGTCGGCGAGGTCGCGGACGATCGATTCCACATCCTTGCCGACATAGCCGACCTCGGTGAACTTGGTCGCTTCCACCTTCACGAACGGCGCATTGGCCAGGCTGGCCAGGCGGCGTGCGATCTCGGTCTTGCCCACGCCGGTGGGGCCGATCATCAGGATGTTCTTCGGCGTCACTTCGTCGCGCAGGTTCGGCTCCAGCTGCATGCGGCGCCAGCGGTTGCGCAGCGCGATCGCCACGGCGCGCTTGGCGTCGTGCTGGCCGATGATGTAGCGGTCGAGTTCGTTGACGATTTCGCGGGGAGTGAGTTCGGACATGGCTTCGCTCGGGGAAACTTGGAGGCTCGGGGGATGGGCTGGCGGCGGGGTCAGGCCAGCGTCACAGCGCTTCGATCGTCACAGCTCTTCGATGGTCGTGTTGTGGTTCGTATAGATGCAGATGTCGCCGGCGATCTTCAGCGCGCGCTCCACGATCTGCCGCGCGTCCAGCTCGGTGTTTTCCAGCAGGGCCAGCGCGGCGGACTGCGCATAGGGGCCGCCGGAACCGATCGCGATCAGGCCGTGCTCGGGTTCGAGCACGTCGCCGTTGCCGGAGATCAGCAGCGAGGCGTCGCGGTCGGCCACCGAAAGCATGGCTTCCAGCCGGCCCAGGCGGCGGTCGGTGCGCCATTCCTTGGCCATTTCCACCGCGGCGCGGGTGAGGTTGCCGCTGTGCTTGGCCAGCTTTTCCTCGAACAGCTCGAACAGGGTGAAGGCGTCGGCGGTGGCACCGGCGAAACCGGCCAGCACGTCGCCCTTGCCGAGGCGGCGGATCTTGCGCGCATTGGCCTTCATCACCGTATTGCCCAGGGTGACCTGGCCATCGCCGCCGATCACGACGCGGCCGTTGCGGCGGACCGAAACGATGGTGGTGGCGTGGAACGATTCCATGGAGAGCTACCTCGGATGCGGATCACAGGATGTGGGGAGAGCGCGGCCCAAACCCAAGTCCATGACGTCCGCCACAGGCCGCTGCGGCGCAAAAGATTGCTGCCACGCAGCATGGGACTTCGGACTTTTTGCGATTGACAGCAGCCTTCACACGCTTTTTACTGCGGGAAGAGGGGTTCCGCCGCATGAACTTGTGGCGGGCGAGAGGGAGGAAGGCGTCTCACGGGGAAAACGGTCCAGCAGGGCCGTGCGAGATGCCTCAAATCGCCGCACCGAACCGGGCAGTCGTGCCGACAAAGAGATCTGGCTTGGAATTTGGATCGATCCATATTCTGTAGTTCGGAATTTAGATCGATTCAAATCTGTAAGGGGCTGATTTCAAAAGGCAGTGATCGTCCGCTCGCGTCCCGGCCGTACGGGAGCGACCCCTCGAAGTCCGGTTTTCCGCCCGCGTGGGTGGGCCGGGTCCGCCCCGCAAGGGGTGTCATGGGGAGATCACAACCAATGTCGAGCAGTAGCAATTCGAGCAGGAGATCGTTGGGCGGTCCGCTGCGTCTGAGCGTGCTGGCCCTGGCTCTGGGCAGCTGTTTCGTCGGCACCGTCGCCTTGGCGCAGTCCAACGCTTCGGGCGCCATCTTCGGCCGCACCGATGCCGCACCGGGTACCACGGTGCATGTCGAGAATCCTTCCACCGGCATCAGCCGCGATGTCGCCGTAGATGCGGACGGCCGCTATCGCGCCGGTTCGCTGCCGGTGGGCGTCTACAAAGTGATGGTCCAGCGCAACGGCCAGACCGTGGACAGCCGCGACGCCGTCCAGGTCAACGTCGGCACCAGTACCGAAGTGACCTTCGGCGCGGCGGCTACCGCCGGCGCCGGTGCCAAGAATCTTGAAGGCGTGAGCGTGGTGGCCAGCGCCGTACCGGCCATCGACGTGTCCTCGGTGGACACGCGTACCGTGCTCAATGCCGAACAGCTGCGCCGCCTGCCGATGCCGCAGACGGTGAACGCCGCGGTGCTGCTGGCGCCGGGTGCGGTGAATGCCGATGCGCGCTACGGCAACGCCGTCTCGCTCGGCGGTTCGTCCGCGGCGGAGAACCAGTACTACGTCAACGGCTTCCCGGTCACCAATCCGCTCACCGGCCTGGGCGCCACCAGTCTGCCGTTCAACTCGATCGAACAGGAACAGGTGTTCACCGGCGGCTACGGCGCCGAGTACGGCCGCTCCACCGGCGGCGTGGTCAACATCGTGACCAAGCGCGGCACCAACGAATGGAAGGGCGGCATGCAGGTGCTGTACACGCCCGCCGGCCTGCGCGAGACCGAGCAGCCCACCTACCGCCCCGGCGACGGCGCGCAGATCACCGGCCGCGACAAGCATTCGGCCAAGCTGTGGGAAACCACCTATGCCGCCTACCTGGGCGGTGCGCTGATCCAGGACAAGCTGTTCTTCTTCGGCGCCGCCGAGCGCATCAAGTCGGAGAACGACACCTACTCGCTCAGCAAGAACACCACCCGCTCGTACAACACCAACAAGACCAACCGCTGGCTGGCCAAGGTCGACTGGAACATCACCGACAACCACATCATCGAGTTGACGGGCCTGAGCGACACCGCGTCCACCTACTCCGACCAGTTCGTGTACGACGGCGTCAACGACATCCAGTACAACCACAAGGGCTGGCGCAGCCAGAAGAACCAGGGCACGGCCGGCTCCTCGCCGGGCGGCCAGGTCTACGTGGGCCGCTATACCGGCTACATCACCGACAACCTCACGGTGGATGCGCTGTACGGCAAGGAGCGCACCGACCACGTCGACCTCACCTCCGGTTCCAACTGCACCTACTTCCAGGACAACCGCGACAGCGTGCCGCCGTCGCAGCGCCTGCAGGGCTGCAACATCTCCAGCGGCATCGCCGCGCCGGGCGCGTACGACGAAACCAACGGCTGGCATCTGAACCTGGAATACCGCCTGGGCAGCCATGACCTGCGCGCCGGTGTCGACCACTACAACGTCACCTCGCTCAACGGTTCGGACACCTCCGGCGGCGTGGGCTGGTTCTATTACGACAACCCGGCCAGCGGCGTGATCGAATCGCGCGGCAACCTGGCGGTGCCGGCGGGCCATACCGGCATCGTCGAGCGCTATGTGTTCCGCGCCATCGGCCAGGCCAAGGTGCGCCAGCAGGCGCAGTACATCGAAGACCACTGGCAGGTGACCGACCGCTGGCTGGCCTATGTGGGCCTGCGCAACGAGCAGTTCGAGAACCTCAACGCCGACAACGACGTGTTCGCCAAGCAGCGCCACCAGCTGGCGCCGCGCCTGGGCCTGTCGTGGGACGTGATGGGCGATTCCAGCCTGAAGATCTACGCCAACGCCGGCCGCTACCACCTGGCGATCCCGAACAACGTCGCGGTGCGCGGCGCGTCCGGCTCGCTGTACGAAACCCAGTGGGGCACCTACGACGGCGCGGTCAACACCAACGGCACGCCGCCGAACTGGCATCCGATCGAAAACGTGGTCTACGCCAACGGCGCCGACGGCACCCCGCCCGACCCGCGCTCGATCTCGGCGCAGAACCTCAAGGCCTACTACCAGGACGAGTACATCCTGGGCTTCGACAAGCAGTTCGCCGACCACTGGACCTTCGGCGCCAAGGTGCGCTACCGCAAGCTGCGCAGCATCATCGACGACTGGTGCGACGACCGCCCGTTCATCAAGTGGGCCGCCGACCACGGCGTGGACTACGCCAATCCGTCGCCGACCTGCTACATCATCAATCCGGGCGCATCCAACCGCTTCCTGATCGACCTCGATGGCGACGGCAAGCTGGAAGACATCAAGCTCAGCAAGAACGACATCGGCCTGCCGGAAGCCAAGCGCAAGTACTACGCGCTCGACGCCTACCTGGAGCACCGCTTCGACGGCAAGTGGTACGGCCGCCTCGACTACACGTTCTCGCGCAGCTACGGCAACTCCGAAGGCCTGCTCAAGTCCGACATCGGCCAGCTCGACCCGTCGGTGACGCAGGACTGGGACCACAAGGAACTGATGATCGGCTCGAACGGCCCCGAGGCTAACGACCGCACGCACCAGATCCGCGCCTACGGCTACTACCAGATCAACCCCGAGTGGCTGGTCAGCGCCAACGTGCTGATCCAGTCGGGCCGTCCGAAGAACTGCATCGGCGTGTACCCGGGCGACATCCCGGCGGACATGAACTACGGCGCCTCGTACTTCTACTGCAAGGGCCAGCCGACGCCGCGCGGCAGCCAGGGCCGCCTGCCGTGGACGTACCGCCTGGATCTGGGCGTGCAGTACGCGCCGTCGTTCGCCAAGAACAACCTGACCTTCAGCGCCACCGTGGTCAACGTGTTCAACAAGCAGACGGTGCAGAGCATCAACGAGTCGGGCGAAACCGGCAGCGGTGCGCCCAACCTCAGCTACACCCAGCCCCTGTCGTACCAGACGCCGCGCTACATCCAATTCGGCGCCCGCTACGACTTCAGCCTGTAAAAGCGCAACCGCGAGCGCCACGGCGGCGGAAGATCGCCGTGGCGGCTCTCCCCTTTGACCACCGCTGGCCGGTGGTCTTTTTTTTGCTCAGCCCTTGCGCTTCGCCCGCGGATGCGCCGCGTCGTACACCTTGGCCAGGTGCTGGAAATCCAGGTGGGTGTAGATCTGCGTGGTGGCGATGTCGGCGTGGCCGAGCAGTTCCTGCACGGCGCGCAGGTCGCCGGAGGATTCCAGCATGTGGCTGGCGAAGGTGTGGCGCAGCAGATGCGGGTGCACGCGCTTGGCGAAACCTTGCGCAAGCGCCAGCTGTTTCAGGCGGGCCTGCACGGTACGCGGACTGATCGGCGCACCGCCGCGGCCGCGGAACACCGGCGATTCCGGCGTCTTCTGCCCGGTTTCGCCCAATGCGCGCAAGGCCGTTACCGCATGCCGCCCCACCGGCACGATGCGCGTCTTGCTGCCCTTGCCGAGCACGCGCACTTCGCCGGCGTCGAGATCCAAGTCCAGCCAGCGCAGCCCGACCAGTTCGGAAAGACGCAGGCCCGAGGAATAGAACAGTTCCAGCATCGCGCGATCGCGCACGCCCAGCGCGCCCTCGCCGCCCGACTCCACCAGCGTGGTGGCTTCGTCCACATCCAGCACCTGCGGCAGCTTGCGATGCACCTTCGGTCCGCGCACGCCGGCTACCGGATCGTTGTCGAGCAGACCCTCGCGCCGCAGCTGGCGGAACAGGCTGCGGCAGGACGACAACAGGCGCTGCAGGCTCTTGGGCGAAAGACCGGCGCGGTGCTCGGCGGCGACGAAGCCGCGCATGCGGTGCGCATCCAGGCGCGAGAACGCATCGATCTGCTGGGCTTCCATCCAGCGCAGCAGCTTGTCGAGATCCCGCCGGTAGCCATCCACCGTATGCGGCGAAGCCATGCGCTCGCCGGCGAGGCGGGCGAGCCAGGCCTGGACCTGGCCGCGCGGGTCCATGCTCAGGCGCCGTCCCGCGAACGTTGCAGGGCGGCGGTCACGGTGGCGGCGATCATCTTCAGGAACACCGTGCCCATGCCGGGCTGGAAGCGGTCCTGATCGCGGCTGCCGATCGCCAGGATGCCCAGGCCGTCCAGCGGCATCAGCGCGGACGAGTGGATCTGCGGCGCTTCGTCGCCGAACAGGCGATACAGGCGTTCGGCGGAAAGGCGGCCGGCGACCGGTTCGTGATGGGCGATGAACTCGGCGAATTCCGGCAGCGCCTTCGGACCGCCGGGCGCGCGCACCAGCCAGTCCGCCGGCGGCAGTTCCAGGTCGTACACCAGCAGGCGCACCTGGTCGGTCTGGAAATCCTCGGCCAGCCGCGCGATCACGCTGCGCGCGGCCACCGCCGGCGTGCCGGCGCGCAGCACGGCGACGTTGAGCTCGTGGATGCGCTGCATCAGCCGCTCGTTCTCGGCGGCGATGCGGGTCAGCTCGGCCAGCCGGCGTTCCAGCTCGGCGTTCTTCTCGCGCAGGTTCTGCGTCTGGTAGGCCGCCAGCGAGGCGACCTGGCCCTGTTCGCGCGGCAGCTCCAGCTGCCCGGCCAGTTCGGGGAATTCATTGAGGAAGCCCGGATGGCGGCGCAGATAGGCCGCCACCTCGTTGGCCGTGAGGGTGTCGTCCAGAGCGGTGTCGGTCATGCGGGGTACCTCGTCAACCGGTGCGGCCGGTTCGCTGCCCGGTCCGGAGTGTGTGCTGGCCCGGGCGGCGCTTCAATGCGCCCCGCCCAGCCATTCGCCTTCGAACGCGAAGGCGGCCGGCCCGGTCATCCACAAGGTGTGGCCGGGCCCTTGCCAATCGATCTGCAGGCGGCCGCCGGGCAGGTCCACCTGCACGCTGTCGTCCACCTCGCCGCGCTGGCGCAGCACCGCCATCGCGGCGCAGGCGCCGGTGCCGCAGGCGCGCGTCCAGCCGCTGCCGCGCTCGTGCACGCGCAGGCGCAGATGGGCACGGTCCACGATGCGCACGAAGCCGGCGTTGACGCCCTGCTTGAAGCGCGCATGCGCGGTCAGCGCGGGGCCCAGGCGGAAAAGCTCGGGCGCGCCCAGGTCGTCCACCGCCACCACCGCATGCGGATTGCCCATCGACACGGCACCGATCTCCAGCGTGTGGCCGTCGGCGTCCAGCGTGTAGCGTTCGGCCGCTGCGGCGGCGTCGAAGGGAATCTGCGCCGGCGCGAAGGCCGGCTCGCCCATGTCCACCGTGACGCGGTCCGCCGCGAGCAGGCGCACGGCGACCGGACCGGACGGGCTTTCCAGCCGCACCGTCTCGCCCAGCGGCAGCTCGCCCGCGCGGTGGAGCCACGCTGCCACGCAGCGCACGCCATTGCCGCACTGGCCCGAGGGCGTGCCGTCGGCGTTCCAGATGCCGTAATAGAAGCGGCAGGACGGATCGCGCGGCGCCTCGATGCTGATCAGCTGGTCGAAGCCCACGCCGCCGTGGCGGTCGGCCATGGCGCGGATTTGTTCGGCGTCCAGCGCAAAGCCGGCCGCGCGGGCATCGACCATGACGAAGTCGTTGCCGATGCCGTGCATCTTGGAGAAGCGCAGCGTCATCGCGCGCCTCAGTGCGAAGCCGGCTGCGCCGCGCTGGCGGCCGGGGCCGGCGGCATGGTGGTAGGCGTCTGCGTCGGCTGCGGCGGCACGGTGTTGGCCCGTGCGGGCGCCGGCTTCGGCGGCGGCATGTACAGCGGGCCCTTGTTGCCGCAGCCCGAGAGCGCGGCGGCGGCGACGCAGAGCAGCGGAAGCAGCAGGATCGATCGGCGCATGGGGGTGGGTTCCTACGGAGTCCGCGGCAGTATAGCGAGCCGTGGCCGCCGGGCTGCATGAACCGTCCGCGTCCGCATTCCATGACGCGCTGCGCACGGCGCTGCACGGAGCTGCCGGCGCGAGTCGCTATCATGCGCGCACCGGCCGCACGGCGGCACCGAGAGATCCGAACGACGATGGACTGGACCACGTTGCTGCGCCTGCCCAGCACAATCCTGCTGGCGCTCGCCGCGATCGCCCTGCTGTTCACCCTGGCCCAGCTGATCGCCCTGCGCGCACGCCTGGAGGCGCGCCAGCGCGGCGCCGCCGCGTTGCGCAGCTTGCTGCTGCTGGCCGGTTTCGCGCTCACCCTGCTGCTGGCCGGCATGGGCTGGAGCCTGCGCGGCTATCGGCTGCTGTCCGAGGAAGCGCCGGTGGTGGATATCGACGCACGCATCCTGTCGCCGCAGCGCTGGGCGCTCACCCTGCGCTGGCCCGACGGCAGCACGCGCCAGGTGCAGCTGGCCGGCGATGCGTGGCGCGTGGAAGCGGTGGTGCTGAAGTGGAAGACGCCGGCCCTGCTGGCCGGCCTGCCGCCGCTGTACCGGCTGGACCGCCTCAGCGGCCGCTACGACGACGCGCAACAGGAAGCGCAGGCGCCGCGCACGGTGATCGGCTTCGATCAGGCCGGCGCCTTCGACCTGCCGCACTGGCTGCCGGGCGTGGACACGGTGTTCGGCAGCGGCGCCTTCCTGCCGCTGGTCGACGAAGGGCATTACAGCGTGAGCCTGATGCGCACCGGCGCGTTGGTGGCGCGGCCGGACGAGGCCACCGAGCGCAGGCTCGGCCAGCCGTTCGGCGGCTGAGCCGCCGCCTCAGTTTCAGCCGAGCGCTTTCTCGTAGCGCCACGCATCGGCGCCGTCTTCGTAATAACTCGCGTAATGGCCGATGCGTGCGTAGCCCAGCCGCTCGTACAGGCGGATCGCCGCGTGGTTGTCGGTGCGCACTTCCAGCCGCAGCGCATGCCGGCGCTTGCGCCGGGCGGCCAGCTCGGCCGCTTCGATCAGCGCCGAGCCCACGCCCTTGCCGCGCGCCTCGGCCTGGGTGGCGATGGAATACAGCCGCGCCACCTTGCTGCCCTTGCGGAAGAACACCACCGCGGTGCCGAGGAAACGCCGGTGATTGGCGCTGGCGACCAGCACCTGCGCGCTTTCGCTGTCCAGGTGGCGGCGGTACTGGGCGCGGCTCAGGCGGTCGCCGGCGAAGCTCTGCTCCTCCAGCGCGACCAGGTCGTCCAGGTCGGAAAGCTCGGCACGTCGCACACGCACGGCGGCGGTCGCGGGCATGGGGGTCATCGGCGGTGGATTCCGGTGCAGCGGTAACGCGGCGGCGAGGGGCGGAGGGACGAAACGAAGCGCGGCACTCTAGTCCCGTGGCGGTCGCCTCGCAATCGCCCGTGCGTCATGGCGGGCGCGGAGGCGTTTAGACGAGAGTCATCCCGCTCTCTTGTGCACGCTCCGGCCTGTGCGAAACTGCGCGCTCCGTGCCGCCCCGTTCCATTGACGAGACGACACCCTCGTCTGCCCAAGCCCAAGGTGCCATGGCCCGGCTCGTCATCGTCGTCGAGAAAGCCTCCGACTGGAGTTCCTACTATCCGTCCGTCGACGTGGTCACGGCGATGGACTACCTGCGCGAGCCGGTCTCCGCCGACGACGAGCGCACGCAGGTGATCAACCTCTGCCGCAGCTACAAGTACCTGGGCACCGGCTACTACGTGTCGCTGCTGGGCGAGGCGCGCGGCCACAAGGTGATGCCGTCGGTGCGCACGGTGAACGACCTGCGCCGCCGCTCGCTGTACGGCCTGGACATCGAAGACCTCAACCAGAAGCTCACCCACTTCCTGCCGGCCGGCGGGCGCGATACCACCGACTTCGGCATCCTGGTGTACTTCGGCGAGACCGCCTACACCGCGCTGCAGGACCTGGCGCGCCAGGTGTTCGAACTGTTCCCCTGCCCACTGCTGCGCATCGAGTTCGAGCGCGACCGCGTGTGGCAGGTGAGCTCGATCAAGCCGGTGGGCCTGCACAGCCTGGACGACGCCCAGGAAGACGCCTTCGCCGAGGCGCTGGACCATTTCTCCAAGAAGCTGTGGCGCAAGCCGCGCGCGCGCAAGCGCTACCGCTACGACATCGCCATGCTGGTCGACCCGAACGAGTCGATGCCGCCTTCGAACAAGAAGGCACTGAAGTCTTTTATCCAGGCCGGCAAGGAACTGGGCATCGAAGTCGACCCGATCGACAAGAACGACTACCAGCGCCTGGCCGAATACGACGGCCTGTTCATCCGCGAGACCACCGCCAGCGACAACCACACCTACCGCTTCGCCCACCGCGCCGAGCGCGAGGGTATGGTGGTGATGGACGACCCCAGCTCCATTCTTCGCTGCACCAACAAGATCTACCTCAACGACCTGATGGTGTCGCGCAAGCTGGCGGTGCCCAAGACCGAGATCCTGTACCGCGAAGACGCCAAGGGCATGAAGGAGATCGCCGCGCGATTGGGCTATCCGCTGGTGCTGAAGATCCCGGACGGTTCGTTCTCGCGTGGCGTGATGAAGGTGGAGGACGAGCGGGCGCTGGAGAAGGCCGCCGGCGAACTGTTCCAGCACAGCTCGCTGCTGCTGGCGCAGGAATTCCTCTACACCGAATTCGACTGGCGCATCGGCGTGCTCAATCGCGAGGCGCTGTACGCCTGCAAGTACTACATGTCGCGCGGCCACTGGCAGATCTACAACCATGGCGCCAAGGGCACGGACAAGTCCGGCGGCTTCGAGACCATCCCCGTGCGCGACGCGCCCAGCGACGTGGTCAAGCTCGCGCTGAAAGCCACCCAGGGCATCGGCGACGGCCTCTACGGCGTGGACCTCAAGCAGGTCGACGGCAAGCCGGTGGTGATCGAGGTGAACGACAACCCGTCGATCGATGCGGGCGTCGAAGACGCGTACCTGGGCGAGGACCTGTATCTGCGCATCATGCAGGAGTTCCTGCGGCGCATGGAGCGCAAGCGGCTGGGCATCGCCGACTGAGGTCGGGCGGCCCCGGCATCCTTCCTGGATCACCGGGGCTCAAGGCGCCGATCCCTGCGCCGCGACGACAGGTGCACCGCCAACCCTGGCGACTGCCATCGCTTCCCTTCAGGCGCACATCCCGTGCGCCAAAGCTCCACTGCCAAGCGGAAGTCGTTTGATCAGTGCCACACGGCCTGGCGTGCCCGCGGCCGGCGGCGCAGCGCCAGCGCGAGCAGGTCGCGCGGCAGGCGCGGGTCCAGCACCAGCAGCAGGGCCAGCGGCGCGCCCAGCAGCCAGAACGCCGGCGTCCAGCCGAGCAGGTCGGTACGCGCCGGCACCAGGGTGGTCAGCAGCAGCACGGCGCCGGCCAGCAGCCACAGCAGGGCGCCGGCGGCGAGGCGGTGGTGGCGGGCGGCATCGGAGGTCTGCGTGCGCATGGCGGCGGTCCGTCGTGGTCGATGGAGAGCAGTTTGCGGGTGGCTCATCTCATAGGTTGCGACCGTGGCAGCGGCGCGCTTTGGACCGCCTCCGGGCGGGATTAGAATGTCCGGCTGCGGTCGCCCGCCCGCCTCGCGGCGGCCGCCATTCTTTCCAAGGAGCATTCGATGAGCGCAGCGCAGTTCGCCGTCTTCGGCCACCCGATCGCCCACTCCCTGTCGCCGCAGATCCACCAGGCCTTCGCGCGGCAGTTCGGCATCGCGCTGGAGTACCGCACCATCGATGCCGCGCCGGCCGAATTCGCCGCCAGTGCGCGGCGCTTCTTCGCCGAGGGCGGCCGCGGCGCCAACGTCACCCTGCCGCACAAGGCCGCCGCGTTCACGCTGGCCGACGAGCGCAGCGAAGCGGCCGTGCGCGCCGGCACCGCCAACGTGCTCACCCCGCTGCCGGACGGCCGCATCGCCGCGCACAACACCGACGGCGCCGGCCTGGTGCGCGATCTCACCGAACGCCACCGCATGGACCTGCGCGGCCACGACGCCTTGCTGCTGGGCGCCGGCGGCGCCGCGCGCGGCGTGGCCTGGTCGCTGCTGGATGCCGGCGTGCGCACGCTGACCATCGTCAACCGCACGCCGGAAACCGCCGACGCGCTGGCCGACGCCATCGGCGAGCCGGCGCGCGCGCATACCCGCTACTGGGAAGACCTGGACGACATCGGCAGCTTCGACCTGATCATCAACGCCACCTCGGCCGGCGTGCTGGGCAAGCCGCTGGACCTGCCGTTCGGCTTCGTCGGCAACCGCGCCACCTGCTACGACCTCTCCTACGGCAAGGCCGCCGCCAACTTCGTCGCCTGGGCCCGCGCGGCCAACGCGCTGCATGCCTTCGACGGCCTCGGCATGCTGCTGGAAACCGCCGCCGACGCGTTCGAGCTGTGGCACGGCAAGCGCCCCGACACCGACCCGGTGCACGACGAACTGCGCCGCCAGTACGGCTGAGCCATGAGCCTGGCCTGCCGCCCCGGCTGCGGCGCCTGCTGCATCGCGCCGTCGATCAGCTCGCCGATTCCCGGCATGCCCCAGGGCAAGCCGGCCGGGGTGCGCTGCATCCAGCTCACCGGGGACAACCGCTGCGCCATCTTCGGCCGGCCCGAACGGCCGGCGGTGTGCTCGCGGCTGCGGCCGGAAGCGGCGATGTGCGGCGACGGCAGCGCGCATGCCTTGCGCTACCTGGCGGCGATGGAAGCGGCCACGGCGTAACGCCGGTGGAACAGCTTTGATGGAAGCGCGCGACTTAGACGTTTAAAAAATCATTTAGACGTCCAAATGCCGATTTCCAGCAAGATCCCGCAAGCTCCTGCGAAGCTTCGCGTGCTAGCGTTCGCCGACCAGGGGGAGCCACATCATGCGGGGAGAGAGCATCATGTCGTCGAAGGGTTCCGTACGTCTCGGTCCGGCGATTGCCGTCGGACTGTTTGCCATGTTCGGGAGCATGGCCGCGGCGCACGCGGCGGCGGGAGACCCGCCGATCGGTGCGAAGGGCGTGGTGGTGGCCGATCCGGCCGTGCCGCGTCCGCCGGGCACGCCGTGCGTGGTGCAGTTGTTCAACGATGACGTCTTCAACGATTTCAGTGCGCGCCCCTACGACTACGCGCCGCCCGCCGGCTGTGCGGGCAAGTGGTCGAAGGTGGTGCTGGAAGCGGATTTCTCGGTTACCGCCGGACGCCAGTTCGACCGCACCGCCAACCTGTGGCTGGGCGGCGTGAACATCTACTTCGGCACCACCCAGGAACCCTCGGCCACGGTGTCGCCGAGCTGGCACGTGGAGCGCGACCTCACCGACTACGACGCCCTGCTGCGCAGCCCCGGCAAGGGCCAGGCGGTGATCGGCAATGTCGTCAACGACACCTACACCGGTGTGATCCACGGCAGCGCGCGCCTGTTGTTCTATCCCGCCTCGCTGATCGCGCCGGCCGCGCCGGTGCCGGACGCGGTGTATCCGCTCGGCGCCGACCCGATCGGCAACACCACCACGCTCAATACGCCGACCGACAAGCTGGCGAAGACGCTCACGCTGCCGCGCAACGTGGTGCGCGCCTATCTGGACGTGTTCGCGCAGAGCCAGAGCGGCGACGAGTTCTGGTACACCTGCGTGCCGGACCAGTACGCCGCGCAGACGCAGGAATGCGGCGGCGGCAATTTCCGCGAGGCCGAGGTCAGCATCGACGGCCAGCCGGCCGGCGTGGCGCCGATCTATCCGTGGATCTACACCGGCGGCATCGATCCTTATATGTGGCGTCCGACGCCTGGCGTGCAGACGCTGAACTTCATGCCCTACCGCGTGGATCTCACGCCGTTCGCCGGCCAGCTCAGCGACGGCACGCCGCACGAAGTGGCGGTGAACGTGGCCGGTGCGCACGGTTATTTCTCCGCCACCGCGGCGCTGCTGGTGTATCGCGATCCGCATGCGAAGCAGGTGACCGGCCACGTTACGCGCAACACGCTCGCCGGCCAGGCGCCGACGCCGACCATTGGCGACACCCTGGTCACCGACTCCAGCGGCAACCTGACGGGCGACATCACCACCAAGCTCTCGCGCCAGTTCGTGATCGAGGGCTACACCACCACCTCCAGCGGCCGCGTGGTCAGCACGGTGGCGCAGACGGTGGGCTTCGACGACACGCAGAGCTTCGTCATCAATGCGTCGACCTTCCACCAGATCTCCGCACAGGTAACCAGCGTCGACAGCGTCAGCCGCAGCCGGATCGGGCCGCTGCTGACGGTGGAGTCGCGCCAGCAGGCTTCGTATCCGCTGCGCGTGGACTACAACCAGGTGCTGGCCACCGATGGCAGCCTCAGCGCGGCCAGCACCGTGCACCAGGGCCTGACCAGCCACGCCGAACGCCGCTGGCTGGGCTTCCCCACCTATGCGGCGGATCTGAGCAACACCATCGACACCGGCGACACGCTCAACTTCGACGCCAGCGGTGCGCTCACCAGCCACACCGACCAGCACAGCACGCAGGGCTACCGCTTCCGCGACAGCTACGGCAGCTGCTATCGCGTGGACCTCGCCACCGATACCGGCGCGCTCGCCAGCTATGCCTCCGGCACCGGCTGCCCCGGCGGGCAAAATCGGGTGTGGTGGATCGCCCATCCGGACGGTTCGCCCGACAGCCGTAATCTGCAGGTGCTCTGGTAAGAATCGGCGCGCGCCGCCCTCCGGCGGCGCGCGCTTGCTTTTTGCGGGCAACATCTCCGCAATATCGCCTCCCTAAGCTGGCGCGCCCCGCGTCTCCCCACGCCGAAGCCGCCATGTCCAAGCTCGACTCTCCCCGCCGCACTGCTGGTGCGACCCGTTACGCCCTGCTGATCCTCGTTGTGCTGCTCGCCGGCGCCGGCGGCGTGATCGCCTGGCTGCTGCACGCCAACCGCGATGTGCCGGCCCCGGCCGAAACCGCCGCCGCCGACAGCGGCGAGATCCATCGCGAAGGCGCGCCCGGCGGCGTGGCCGACCTGCTTAAGCGCGCGCGCGCCTCGGTGGCGCAGCAGCGCCTGCTGGCGCCGGCCGGCGACAACGCGGTGGAGTGGTATCTGCGCGTGCTGAAGCAGGAACCGGCCAACCGCGTGGCGCAGGACGCGCTGCGCGAGCTGTTCCCGTTCGCCGCCAACGCGGCCGAGCAGACCATCGGGCAGGGTAATGCGGCCGAGGCGCAGCGCGAGATCGACCTGCTGACCCGCGCGGATCCGACCAACTACACGCTCACCATCCTGCGCGCCAAGCTGCAGGCCCAGGCGCAGGTGGCGGAAGACCAGCGGCGCAAGGAAGAGCAGCTGGCGCAGGCCGCGGCGCAGAAGGCGCAGGCGCGTCCCGCCGCGCCGCCGGTGGCCGCCGCACCCGCGCCGGTGGTGGCGAACCATGCGCCGCCGCCGGCGGCGCATCCCGCAGCTGCCGCACCGGTGGAAACCCCGGCACCGCATCCGGCCGCGCCCGCTGCTGTTGCGGCCAGCACCTCGCCGGTGCTCAAGCGCCGCGTCGAGCCGTATTACCCGGACGACGCGCGCCGCACGCGCCGGCAAGGCTGGGTCGACGTGCGCTTCACCGTGGAAGCCGACGGCTCGGTCAGCCATGCCGGCGTGATCGGCGCCGAGCCGCGCAACGTGTTCGACCGCTCCGCGCTCACCGCGGTGGAACGCTGGCAATTCACCCCGGGTACGCGCGACGGCAACGCGGTGCCGATGGAAGTGCGCCAGCGCATCGAATTCCATCAGTGAATTCCATCTGAGAGCGCGGCGCGGCGCATAATTGCCGCCTGCTTCCAGGAGAACCACGCCATGCGCAAGGCCATGCCCGCTCTGTTCCTGCTCGCCGCCGCGATCGCCACCGGCGCCTGCCATGACACGACGCATGACGGCGCGACGACGGACGCGAAACCCGTCGCCGGTTTCGTCACCGACACGGCGGCGTTCGACGCCTTTATCGCCACGCATCCCACGCCCGCGCAGTTCCATGCGCGCTACCCCGACGTGCAGCTGGTCACGCCGGATATGGTCACCACCATGGAAATGCGCAGCAACAACAGCCGCTACTTTCCCGAGCTGGACAAGGACGGTCGCATCACCGGCGGCGGCTTCCGTTGATCGTCACAAAGCGATTGCCAAGCACGTCACATCGCTGACATCTGCCGGGACTACCGTGGCGCGCCGTCCTGCCGTGTGAAATGCACGTGTAGGGCGCTCCATCCCATCGGCCAGCAGTCATGTCCCGTGCGTTCCCCGCCGCGTTTCCCCGACGCGGCCTGCTTGTGGTTTCCATTGCGCTGCTCGCGGCCGCGGCGATTGCCGCGTATGCGTTCCTGCGCACGCCCGCCATGGATGGTGCGGGCCTTCAAGCCAAGGGACCGGCCGAAGCGGCCAGCAGCGGCGGCCAAGAGAGCGGCGTCGGCATCATGCTCGGCCTGGCCAAGAGCGCGGTGGACGAGAAGCGGCTGATCGCGCCGGCCGGCGCCAATGCGTTCGAGTTCTATCTCAGCGCGCTGCAGCTGGAACCGGACAACGCCGCCGCGACCGCGGGCCTGCACGAATTGTTCGAGCCGGCCGCGGACGACATCGAGCGCGCCATCAACGACAACAATCTCGACGAGGCACAGCGCGAGCTGAGCCTGCTGCGCGAATTCGACGGCACCAATTACAAACTGGCGCTGCTCGGCGGCAAGCTCGATGCGCAGCGGCAGATCCAGGTGCGCGAGGACGAAGCGCGCGCGGCGGTGATTCAGTCGCAGGCGACGTCGTCGTCTTCGGCACCGGCGCAATAAGCGCAGGCCGGTTCAGCGCAGCAGCGGGCCGGCCTTGCGCAGCAGCAGCTCGACCAGTTCGGGCTGCATGAAGGCGTAGTCGTCGGGAATACCCAGCACCACCACGCGCTTGTCCTTGAGCTGCCGCGCATAGTGCGACTGCAGCCGGCGCCGGTGCGCGTTCTCCATCACCACGATGAGTTCGGCCCAGTCGATATGTTCGGCCGATACCGGTGTTTCGGCGTCGGTGGCGAGCCCGGCGGAATCCACTTCCACGCCGGGCCAGCTGCGGAACACCTGTTCCGCCGTGGGACTGCGCAGCCGGTTGCGGCTGCACAGGAACAGGACGCGCAGCGTGCTCATCCGGCGGCGAGGTACTCGTCCTTCAGGCGTACGTAGTGGTCGGCGGAGTAATGCAGCTGCTCGACCTGCTTGTCGCTGAGCAGGCGCACGCACCTGGCAGGGTTGCCTACCCACAGTTCGCGTTCGCCCACTACTTTGCCGGGCGGGATGACGGCGCCGGCGGCGACGAAGCCGTATTTCTTCACGGTGGCGCCGTCGAGCACGGTGGCGTGCATGCCGATGAGGCAGTAGTCCTCGATGGTGCAGGCGTGGATGACGGCGGCGTGGCCGATGGTGACGCCTTCGCCGACCAGGGTGGGAAAGCCGCCGGGGGAGTAGGGGCCGTCGTGGGTGACGTGGATGATGCTGCCGTCCTGGATGTTGCTGCGGGGGCCGATGCGGATGTGGTGGACGTCGCCACGGAGGATGGCGCCGGGCCAGATGGAGGTGTCGTCTGCCAGTTCGACTGCGCCGATGATGGTGGCGGCGGGGTCTACGTAGACGCGGGCGCCGAGGGTGGGGGCGATGCCCCGGTAGGTGCGGAGGTTGCTCATTTGCGCATTGTCCTTGCGCGGTGGGGGGAGCGCTAGTTCGTCATCCCGGCGTAGGCCGGGATCCAGTAACGACCACGTTCGATTGTCGCGATAGCGCGATTTGGCCGCTTATGCAGCGGGCATTTCGTGCGCCTGCCGGCGCCCGAGTCACTTTTTCTTTGCTGGCCCAAAGAAAAAGTAACCCAAAAGAAATGGCCTTAGAGCCAAGGCTCGCGACGCGACTAGAAGGAGCAGTGACGGCTGCGGTAAACGGATTAACCAGAGTCGACACGAAACGACGGTGCGTTTACGTAGCGGGTTCTTCAACGTGCCGTGGCCGAGAGGAGATTCAAGACTCGAGGCCAGCTTTTGCTCTTCGTTCCTGTTTGCGACGTCACCGCACTTCTCCCTCTCCCCTCCGGGGAGAGGGCGGGGTGAGGGGCCGGGGCTTGCCACGACATCGCTAACCGAAGGCCGCGCGTGAGCTTGGCTTTACGAGTTCTCCAGCACCCGCATCGTCTCGCGATAACCCGCCTCCACTGCCCTCTCCCAGTCACCCCAATCGAGCACGCTCACATGTTCCAGTGGCGGCGTCACCAGTACATCCGCCAACCCGCGGCGGTGTTCGCTGGCGCCCTCGCTGTTGACCATCGCCGCGCGTACCAGTGTGGACACCAGGCCGGGGCGCTGGATGGCTTGGCGCTGCAGCATCAATCGCCACCATGGTGGGGTGCTGTATTCCTCGGCGGTGGTGAGGAGGGAGATGTCGGCGCGGATGTCGATGGCGGTGATGTGGGCGATGCCGTCGGTGGACATGACGTCGGTGGGGAGGTTGTCGACCAGGGCGCCGTCTACGTAGACGCGGCCGCGGTGCAGTACGGGTGGGAGGACGCCGGGGATAGCGCTGGAGGCGCGTAGCCACATCCATAGGGGGCCGCCGCGTTGCACCACCATGCCGTCGCCCGACAGGCAGGTGGCGACGCAGAAGAACGGTAGCTTGAGGTCTTCGATGTCCAGGGCGCCGAAGGCGCGGCGCAGCATGCTGGCGGCGCGGCGGCCGCGGGTCAGGGCGACGACGGGCAGGGTCCAGTCCGAGAGCGGGCGGCCTTGGACGAAGGCGCGGCGGTAGACCTCGGTCATTTCCTCCAGGCCCCAGCCGGCGGCGACGCCGGCGCCGATGATCGCGCCGATGCTGGTGCCGCCGACGCAGTCGAATTCATGGCCGGCTTCCTTCAGGGCGCGCAGCGCGCCCAGATGCGCCAGGCCGCGGGCGCCGCCGCCGGCCAGCACCAGGCCGCGCGCGTTGCCGCTGACCAGGCGCGCCAGCCGAGCGATATCCGCCTGGCCGCCGACGTGGTGGTGCTGCAGTTCGCCGCTGAACGGTGCGCGCCAGCGCTGCGCCGCGCCCAGGCTGGGCTGGCGGCCGGCCTGCAGCAGGATCAGATGCCGTGGCCGGTGCCCGAGGCGCGAGGGATCGAGAATCGCCGCTTCCGGCCACGGCCGCGCCGGCCGTGCGGCTTGGGCCGGCAGCAGCAGTACGTCGGCCTGGCGCAGGCAGCGCTGGCGCCACAGCGGGTCGCCCTGGGTGTCCAGGTAAATCACGAAGCGGGCCTGCGCCTCGCGCGCGGCGAACCAGTCGCTGCCCCGGCCGGCGCCCTGCTCGCCGTCGATCACGATGCAGCTGCCATACGCTTCCAGCGCCATCGCCAGCTGCATGGCGAGGGTGCGCGCGGGCACCTCGGCATCCGGCGGCAGCAGGGCGAAGGTGCGCGCCACGCCGGGGCTTTCCTCCTTGCGCAGGCGCCGCTGCAGGCGTGCCACCGCCACGCGGGCGATGCCGAGCATGGCCTGCGGATGGCGTCCGGCCAGCGCTTCGAACGCCGCGCGGTCCAGCCGCAGCAGTTCGCAGTCGCGCAGGGCGCGCACGGTGAGCTGGCGGGCGTCGCCGCTGACCAGGCCGATCTCGCCCACGCTGTCGCCGGCCGAGACCAGATGCACCAGGCGTGCCGGCTCGTCTTCGTCGAACAGGCCCAGGCTGCCGCTGACCAGCAGATACATGGCGTCGGCCGCCTCGCCCGCCTTGAACAGCGGCCGGCCGCCGGGAAGGCTGAACCAGACCAGGCCATCGGCGAGGTCGGCCAGGGCCTCGTCGCCGAGGTGGCCGAACACGTCGCTTTGACGCAACAGGTCGCTGAAATCCGTTTGACGCATAAAGGCCATGGTAGGGCGCGCTATATGACACCTCGGCGTAAGCGCGCCCCTTCCGGCCTTGATTTCGCCCAGGCCCGTCGCCACGCTGGCGCTCCCAAGGAGAGACGCATGGCTCACGAAAACACCGCCCGGGACACCCAGGCGCACGCCGCTCCGGCGCACGACAACCCGCTGCTGGACGGCGGCGAACTACCGGCCTTCTCGCGCATCAAGCCGCAGCACGTCGGTCCCGCCATCGACGAACTGCTAGCCGACTACCGCGACGCCATCGACCAGCTCACCGCCGATGGTGGCCCGCGCGATTTCGCCGGCCTGATGCTGGCGCAGGAACGCCTGGAGCAGCGCGTGTCGCGCGCCTGGGCGCCGGTGGGGCATCTGCATTCGGTGGCCGACAGCGAAGCGCTGCGCGAGGCCTATGGTCCGGCCGAGGAAAAACTCACCGAGCACGGCATCGAGCTGGGCCAGAACCGCGCGCTGTACCAGGCCGTGCAGGCGCTGGCCGACGCGCCGGAGTTCGCCGCGCTGGCACAGCCGGAGCGCACCCTGGTCGAGCATGCGCTGCGCGACTTCCGCCTCTCCGGTGTGGCGCTGGAAGAACCGGAGCGCACGCGCTACCGCGAGATCGGCGTGGAGCTCAGCAAGCTTTCCACCGAGTTCTCCAATGCGGTGCTCGACGCCACCGACGCCTGGCACCAGCACATCACCGACGAGCGCGACCTCGCCGGCATCCCCGAATCCGGCCGCGCCGTGCTGCGCCAGTACGCGCGCGAGCAGAACCTGGATGGTTATCTGGTCACGCTCAAGCAGCCCAGCGTGCAGGCGGTGCTGACCTATGCCGACAACCGCGGCTTGCGCGAGCGCGTGTACTGGGCTTACCAGACGCGCGCTTCGGACCAGGGTCCGCATGCCGGCAAGTTCGACAACGGCCCGCGCATCGAGCGCATCGTGGCGCTGCGCCACGAGGCCGCGCAGCTGCTGGGCTTCGCCAATGCGGCGGAAGAATCGCTGGCGACCAAGATGGCGGCCTCGCCCACCGAAGTGATGGAGTTCCTGCACGACCTGGCCCAGCGCGCCCGTCCGGTCGCGCGCAAGGAGCTGGCGGAACTGCGCGAATTCGCCGCGAAAGAACTGAAGCTGGACAACCTCGAATCCTGGGACGTTGCCTACGCTTCCGAAAAACTGCGCCAGCGCAGCTACGACCTCGACGAAGAGCAGCTCAAGCCCTACTTCCCGCTGCCGGCGGTGATCGACGGCCTGTTCGGCCTGGTGCAGCGCCTGTACGGCGTGACGCTGGCGCCGCGCGACGGCGTCGACGTGTGGCATCCGGACGTGCGCTATTACGACGTGCGCGATGCCGGCGGCCGCGTGTTCGCCGGCGCCTATGTCGACCTCTACGCGCGTTCCGGCAAGCGCGGCGGCGCGTGGATGGACGTATGCCGCTCGCGCTTCGGCGAAGGCGCACAGGAACAGCTGCCGGTGGCTTTCCTCACCTGCAATTTCGCGCCTCCGACCGAGGGCCGCCCGGCCCTGCTCACCCACGACGACGTGCTGACCCTGTTCCACGAATTCGGCCACGGCCTGCATCACCTGCTGACCGAGATCGCGCTGCCTTCGATCGGCGGCATCGACGGCGTGGAATGGGATGCGGTGGAACTGCCCAGCCAGTTCATGGAGAACTTCGGCTGGAACCGCCAGGCGCTGGACCTGTTCGCGCGCCACTGGCAGACCGGCGAGCCGCTGCCGGAAGAACTGTTCCAGCGCATGCTGGCCGCGCGGCATTTCCATGCCGGCCTGTTTCTGGTGCGCCAGCTGGAATTCGCTATGTTCGATTTCCGCCTGCACCTGGAATACGAAGCGGCGCAGGGCGCGCGTCCGCTCTCCGTGCTGGAGGAAGTGCGGCGCGAGGTGGCGGTGCTGCATCCGCCGATCTGGCAGCGCTTCCCCAACGGCTTCACGCATATCTTCGCGGGCGGCTATGCGGCCGGTTACTACAGCTATCTGTGGGCGGAGCTGCTCAGCGCCGATGCGTTCGGTGCGTTCGAGGATGCCGCGCAGGCAGGCGGCAGCGTGATCGACCGCGACACCGGCGAGCGCTTCCGCCGCGAGGTGCTGGCCGTGGGCGCGAGCCGCCCGGCGCTGGACAGTTTCGTCGCCTTCCGCGGCCGCAAGCCCGAACCCGATGCGCTGCTGCGCAGCCACGGGCTGAGCTGAGCGCAAGCGAACGCCCCGCGGTTTCGCCGCGGGACGTTCGGCGCGGCATCAGCGATCCCTTACATCGAACGGCATGGGTCTCGTGGCGCAACGCCACGGGACGGCGGTGTGCGCGTGCGCCGGTCGATATTTTTCGCCTCAATACATTCATCCTCGCCGCCACGCTCGCGCGCAACGTGTGGGCCTTCCCCTACGGCCTTGGCGCTAAGCGTTCTAAGCGCTTGGATTTAACTCATTTGCCGAATGGTTCCGCGCGTCGCGCGCGGCTACGAATAGCGGCCCTGATCGTCTTACGAATCGTCTCGCGATCAGCCATCGGCGCCTGCGTGCGCCTGTTACCGCCCATTCGGAGCCTTACTGTCATGGCCAAATCAGACAATGCATCCATCACGCTTCGCGTCGCCGCCGAGTTCCTCAAGGCGGAAAGCACCGACCAGCGTCCCGCCGTCGCCGCCTACGCCTATAGCGATGGCGGCCGCCTCCTCTCCTACGCGGCCTTGGGCGAGAAGGGCGAGACCAAGCTCGAACTGCCCGTAGCGCGCGAAGCTTCCGCCGTGCGCGTGGTGCTGGGACCCGCGCCGGAAGAGAAGCAGCCGCCCGCGCTGGACGAGCTGCTGCGCCGCGGCGCGATCGAGCGGCACATCACGCTGCGCCCCGGCGACACCGCGCCGGATCTGCGCATTCCGGTGTTCCCGGATGTGTGGCGCTACTGGTTGCTCGGGCTGTGCCTGGTCAAGGGCACGGTGCTCAAGCGCGTGGTGCGCGACGGCGTGTCGGTGGATTTCCCGGTGTGTCACGCCACGGTGGAGATCTACGAGGTCGATCCGCTGTGGATCGTGCTGCCGAAGCTGCCGCCGTATGTGATCGACCATCTGCGCGAGATTCTCGCCGGCCGGCAGCCGCCGCGTCCGCTGCCGGGGCCCGGCCCGGTGGAGGAGATCAACGCGCACCAGGTGGACGAAGCTTCGCTGGAGGCGCTGCACGCCGCCGCCGGCAACCAGAAGCTGCGCTTCGCGGCGATGAGCGGCAGCGCGCAGATGTTCCAGCAATCGCTGGTGGAGCATGCGCAGCTGATCCGGCCGATCCTGTGCTGGCTGTATCCGCGCTTCGTCACCATGCAGCTGATCGGCACCGTCGCCACTGACGAATGCGGGCATTTCGCGCGCTTCATCTTCAAGGGCTTCCGCAATCCGGACCAGCCAGACCTGTACTTCAAGGTGAAGCAGCGGCTGTTCGGTTTCTTCGAGGTAACGCTGTACGCGCCGACGCCGGTCGCCTGCCACACCTGGTGGGATTATCAGTGCGGCACCGAAGTCACCCTGCACGTAACCAACCCGCTGGCCATGACCTGCCGCCCATGCGCGCCGGTGATCGCCGGCAACAACTGGGTGCTGTTCACCGCCATCGGCAACCATTCGCTGGACGACATCCGCGGCAGTGCGCAGACCCTGGCCGGCAGCAGCAATGCCGGCAACGTTGGTCTAACCGGCGGTGGCGCGCCGTGGGGCGGCGTGCTGATGCCGCGGCTGGACTTCGACAACGCGTTGCGCGACAGCCTGGGCGTGAAGTTCTACCGCCTGTCGTGGAAGCGCGATGGCGAACCGGACAGCCAGTACAAGCCGCTCAATGCCGCGATCAGCCGCCACTATGCGCAGATGATCGGCACCGACCTGGTGCTGACGGCGTACCCGCTCGGTCCGCAGGTGGCCGGCAGCGAAGGCAATCTGTTCGAGATCCCGCCCGCGGTGCCGCCGGCCGGCCAGTGGAGCGTGGCCGACGCGGTGGAAGACACCGCCAACGGCAAGTTCGACACCACCACCGCGCTCGGCGGCGCGCCGATCCTGGACGGCCTGGTGCAGCTGCGGCTGGAGCTGTTCGATGCGGCCGGCCTGCCGGTGAACATCGGCGCGCTGGGCATCGACTACTACGTGCCGACCTATGTCGATGGCGGCGGCAACATCCACACCATCAAGGCCAGCGACCCGCAGCTGGGCCTGGGCGCCGGCCTGGTGCAAGGCAGTGCGATGGTGCTCACCTTGCACGTGAACAACGAGCCATGCTCGGCGCATATCGGTGCGCCGATGGTCGGCGGCACCGGCGCGGACGATTGCTGCGGCGTGCTGGGCTACCACACCGACGGCGACAACGTGACGATGCCGTGGCAGGCCAGCCATCCGCACGGCTTCGCCACCTATGGCTTCCTGGTCCGGCGTGGCGCGCGCGATGTGCTGTCCGACAGCGGCGCGGTGGGCGGCGGCAGCTTCAGCGAGACGCGTTCGGTCGGCTACCTGATGACCACCAATCCCGCGCCGGGCTGCACCGGCGGCTGCACGGTGGCGGGATTCACCGAGAACCTGTCGGTCTATGCGATGGCGACCAACGGGTGGGGCCGCCTGTCCAACTACGACGGCTGGGATGCGCGGGCCTTCGTGCTCAGCCACCTGTAAGCAGGGGCGCAGCGGGAGGTCGGTCACAAGCCGGCCTCCCCTGGGCCGGGCGGAGTGCCGAAGCGGCGGCATCCCCCTACAATGCCGGGCATGAAAATCGCCTCCTGGAACGTCAACTCGCTCAAGGTCCGCCTGCCGCAGCTCACCGAGTGGGCGGCCGAGGCCAAGCCCGACGTCATCGCGCTGCAGGAAACCAAGCTGGAGGACGCCAAGTTCCCGGTCGACGAGCTGGCCGCCGCCGGCTACCGCGCCGTGTACTCCGGGCAGAAGACTTACAACGGCGTGGCCATCCTGGCCCGCGAGGAACCCACCGACGTCGTCACCGACATCCCCGGCCTGGACGACCCGCAGCGGCGCATCCTCGCCGCCACCGTCGGCGGCGTGCGCGTGGTGGATCTGTACGTGGTCAACGGCAAGGCAGTGGGCGACGAGAAATACGCCTACAAGCTCGACTGGCTGGCCAAGGTGCGCGATTTCCTGGAAGCGGAACACAAGCGCCACCCGCACCTGGTGGTGCTGGGCGATTTCAACATCGCGCCGGACGACCGCGACGTCTACGACCCGGTGGCCTGGGGCGAGGACGTGCTGTGCTCGCCGCCGGAGCGCGCTGCGCTCAAGGCGATCACCGAGCTTGGGCTGCACGACAGCTTCCGCCTGTTCCAACAGGAAGCCGGACACTTCAGCTGGTGGGACTACCGCCAGGCAGCGTTCCGGCGCAACATGGGTTTGCGCATCGATCTGATCCTGGTCGGCGACGCACTGAAACAAGCGGCGAAGGCGGCAGCCATCGACCGCACGCCGCGCCGCTGGGAAAGGCCTTCGGACCACACGCCGGTGACGCTGGATCTGGATATCTGATGAATACGAACAAGACCGACTGGCCCAGTTCGCTCACGGACGACGAGCTCGACGAACTGGACCGCTATCTCCGCGCCCATTCCGGCGACGGCGACCTGCTGCTCGACGGCGTGCACGGCATGCTCTCGGCGCTGTCCGTCGGCCCGCTGCAGGTGCTGCCGGAAGAATGGCTGCCGGAAGTGCTGCACGAACCCTTCGCCGACGAGGAAGAAGGCAACCGCGTGCTGGCGCTGCTGGCCAAGCTCAACGACTCCATCGCCGCCGAACTTGACGTCGACGCCTACGAGCCGATCCTGGGCGAAGTCGACACCGAAACCGGCCCCACCCTGTCCGCCGCCGGCTGGTGCGAAGGCTTCAGCCGCGCCATCGACCTGCGCGCCGGCCTGTGGGAAAAGCGCCTGGCCGACGACCCTACGCTGATGGAACTGCTGGGTCCGGTGATGGCGCTGGCGGTCGACGAAGGCATCCTCAGCGCCGAGACCGATTTCGAAAAGCTCAGCGACGACGAATACGACGAGTGCCTGGCCCAGCTGCCCGCCGTGCTGTCCGCGGTGGAGCATTACTGGCAGCAGCACCCGGTGACCGAGGCCGACATGGAAGCCATGGCCCAGGCCGCCCCCGCCAGTACCGGCGGCGGCGAGGACAGCGGCCAGGCGCCGCCGCGGCACCGCAGCGGCCACTGGCTGCACTGACGCCGTAGGAAACAATCCGTTCGCGCGGCGCCGCTTGGACCGGGCCGACCGCGCAACCATCATGTGGCGCATTCCTTACGGAGTCCCATCATGAGCGAGCGCAGCATCATCCGCCGCATCCGCGGCACCGACACCTCCGACGGCGCGGGCGTCCGCCTGAAGCGCATCATCGGCCAGCCCGGCCTGGACATGCTGGATCCGTTCCTGCTGCTGGACGAATTCCGCTCCGACAGCGCGGACGATTACCTCGCCGGCTTCCCCGAGCATCCGCACCGCGGCTTCGAAACGGTGACCTATATGCTCGCCGGCCATATGCGCCACGGCGACAACCACGGCAACCAGGGCGACCTCGGCCCCGGCAGCGTGCAGTGGATGACCGCTGGCCGCGGCATCCTGCATTCGGAAATGCCGCAGCAGGAAAACGGCCTGATGTGGGGCTTCCAGCTGTGGGTGAACCTGCCCGCGAAGGACAAGCTGACCGAGCCGCGCTACCAGGACATCGACCCCGCGCGCATTCCCTCCGTGCGCCCGCAGGACGGCGTGGAGGTGAAGATCATCGCCGGCGAAGTGTTCGGTGCGGCTGGCCCCGTGGCCGGCATCGCCACACAGCCGGTGTATCTCGATATCGCCCTGCAGCCCGGCGCGCAGCTGGAAGTGCCGCTGCCGGAAGGCCATAGCGCCTTCGCCTACGTGTTCGACGGCGCGGATGCCCAGGTGGCCGGCGACGTGCTCAGCCGCAGCGAACTGGCCGTGCTATCGAAGGGCGGCTCGGTGCGCATCGGCGGCCGCGAGGCGCCGTCGCGCGTGCTGCTGGTAGCAGGCAAGCCGCTGGGCGAAAGCGTGGCGCGCTACGGACCGTTCGTGATGAATACGCCCGCGGAGATTCATCAGGCGATCGCGGATTTTCGCGACGGTAAGTTCTGATTTACTTCTGCCCCCTCTCCCCTCCGGGCGACCCGAAGGTAGTCCCCGTGGGAGAGAGGGTTGAGGTGAGGGGCCGGTCGGAGCCGTGAGCCGAGGGTCGAAGCTCAGCGGCTCTTTACGCCGATCAAAACCTTCGCCGGCAGTTTGCGTATCACCAGCTCGCGGTGGTGCCACGCCGCCGTCGTGCCACGGATCTCGCCCGCCTGCTCGTCCGCATAAGGCCAAGGCAACACCAACCCACCCGGCGGCACATCGAGCCCCTTCTCCACCCGCAACTCCAGCGCCCCACCACGTTCGCGCAGCGAATAACTCAGCAGCCCATACGGCGTGCGCAGGCGCTGAACACCGACGCCCTCGCCTTTCAGCCAATCCGCCGGAATCCCCGCCGCCAATACGAGCGCACGGTCCTCCGGCCGCTCGTAGGCCCACAGGTCATACGCCGAGCGCAGATAATCCGAAGCAATCCACGCATGCGGCATATCGCCGACAAAGCGCGGCTTGCGCGCATCGCGCCCCACCACTTCCGCCCACTGGTTCCATGCCGCCGGACGCCGGTCGGCGAAGAAGAACGCCAGTAAATCACCGATGCGATCGCGCCAACCCAGCCGCACGAAACTCGCGATAGTGCGCAGCTCGTAGGGTGTGTAGTCCTCCCATTCGCGCTTGCCGTCGCGGCGCTCCACGAAGCCCTGCCAGTAGCGTTCGAAGGTGCGCTCCAGCAGCGCGGGCGGCAGCCAGGTCTGGCCGTCGCCGGGCGACAGCGCGATGGTGGTGGAAGTGGCGTCGAAGTCGCCGAGTTCCGCCGCGCCGGGCAGGTAGTCGATGCGGTGCTGGCGCACGGACAGGTCGATGGAAGCTTTCAGATCGCCGCGGAAGGCGTCGCGCGACTGCGCGATCCGCGCCGCCGCCGCATCATCGCCGCGCGCCTTGGCCAGCAGCACCGCGTCGTCGTAGCCCTGCAGCGCCCAGAAGTCGTCCCAGTAGGAATGCATCGGCTTGGCCGAATAGCCTTCGTGGCTGATCGATGCGGGCATCAAGCCATACAGCGCGCGCCGCTCTTCGGTCTGGTTGGCGGGGCCGCGTTCGCTTTCGCGCAACCGGTCCATATAGGCGATGGCGCGCTGCACGGCCGGCCATTGCCGTTCCAGCGCGGCGCGGTCGTGCGTATAGCGCCACAGCTGCGCGATGGCGAAGATCAGTTCGCCGTGGCTGTCGTTCTCCGGTACCGGGTCGGCACCGCGCGCATCCACGCAGCACGGCACCTTGCCGCTGCTGAACTGGTGCGGCGCATACCAGCGCACGAAGTCGGCGGCGGCCTCGGCATGGCCGCTGCGCACCAGGCCCTCGGTCATCATGGCGCCGTCGCGCACCCAGCTGCGTGCATAGGAGCGCGTGCCGGGCTGCAGGGCGGGGCCGTCGCGCGACATCAGGATCTGCGCCAGGGCGCTGCGTGCCGTGTCGGCGATGGCGTGCTGCGACGACGGCAGCAGCAGCGCCACGCGGTTGAGTTTCTCTCGCCATGCCGCCGCCGTGTGTTCCAGCTGCTCGCGCAGCCAGGTTTCCGGCGTGCGCGGCGCCACGAAGCTGTCGCCGTGCGGCGGCACCACCAGACCGAGTGTGCGGCTGCCATGAGCGGGCAGGGCGATGGCATACAGCAGCGCGCCTTGCAGGAAACCCGCGCCGTCGTGCAACGACGTGACTTCGGGGCGCTCGCCCTGCGCAAGCCGTTCCGGCAAGGGTCCGGCTTCATGGCTGCTCGCGACGAAGCCATCCGCGGCTTGTAACGGCACCACGCGAGTCTCGCCGTTGACGGTGAGCGTCTTGCCGTCCCAGGCCAGGTCGTGAATGCGATGGATGCCGCCGGGCGTATTGAGGAACTGCGTCGGCGGATTCACCTGGAACGGCCGCGCCAGCAAGGCCAGGGTCACGCGTTGCGGCTGCGCGGTGCGATTGGTGAGCGTGTAGCGCAGCACCAGCTGGGTATGCGTGGCATCGCCCGTGGCGAAGGCGGTGGTATCGAGGGTGAGGCTGTCGGCGGTCCAGCGCACCGAGGGGATCGGCAGGTAGCCGTCGAGCAGGCTCTGCGAGCTGCGCACGGTGGCCCAGTCGATCACGTTGCGGCCGGAGAACAGCATCGGCTCCAGCGACCAGCCGCCCTTGCCCATTTCCACGGCGCCGTCCTCGGAGATCAGCGCGGAATCGTGCGCGCCGCCATCCGTGCCGAGCAGGGTCCAGTAGCTCTGCTCGCCGGAGAAGCCGCGCGGATACATGCCGCGCGGCGCGCGCTTGGCTTCCTCCTGGAAGAACACATTCGGCGAAGCGCCCCAGGCGCGGTCCTTCACTTCGAGTTGCGTCAGCCCATACGCCTTGCCGGGACCTTCGAGCAGGCGCAGGCGCACATAGCGGGCCTGTGCTTGCGGCAGAAACAGCGCATCGTCGCCGCCATTGCCGCCGGTGACCTGCGTGGCTGTGCGCCAGTGCGTGTTGTCGTCCGAGAGCTCTACGTCATAGCGCGAGGCTTGGGCGCCGGGCAGCCAGTGCAGCAGCAGGCCGCCGAACTCGCGCGACAGGCCCAGGTCCAGCGCGATGCTCTGCGCGCCCGCCGCGGACGGATCGCTGCGCCACTCGCCCTTGCCTTCCAGCATGCGTTGCACGGCGTAGCCGGTGAGCGTGGACGAAGCCTGCGCACGCGGCGCCGGCATTTCGGCGGGTTCCGCCGGCAGCGGGCGCAGGCGCAGGTTGCTGAGGCACAGCTCGCCGCGCCCGCCTTGTCCGGCGTAGATGGTGAATTCGAGCGCGGCGGTGCGATGCAGCGAGCGGTTCTTCGTGGGTCCCCAGGCGAACTCCACCTGGTTGCGGCGCACTTCCACGGTCTGCCAGTCGGCGCCGGGCTGGAAGGCCTCGCGGCGATACCACCAGACGTTGTCGCCGCTGGTATCGGCGAGCTTCAGCTGGAGGTCGTTGGGCGGCATGCTGCCGCGCACGTCGAAGGAGAGCGCGAAGTTGTCCGGCCAGTCCATCGGCAGCGCGCGCTTGAGCGCGGCTCCGCCGGAGACGCCGTGAAAATCGAAGTCGAGGCAGACCGCCTTGCCGTTCTTTCCGTCGGTTACGCGCAACTGCGTGCCGATATCGTCGGTGCCTTCGGCTGTCCATGTGGCCGGCCGGCTGAAATCGTCGATCAGGCGTGCCTGGTCGGCGGCGTGCACAACAGGCGCCAGCAAGGCCCATGACAGCAGCACGGCGCGCCACTTCATCGCATCACCCTTTCACGCTGCCCAGCAACAGGCCTTGCAGGTAATAGCGCTGCAAGGCCAGGAACAGCACCAGCACCGGCAACACCGTCACCACCGAGCCGGCCATCATCAGCTCCGAATCCTGCACGTGCTCGCGCGACAGCGAGGCCAGCGCGATCGGCAAGGTGTAATGCTCCTGGCCGGTGAGCGCGATCAGCGGCCACATGAAATCGTTCCAGGCGGTGAGGAAGGTGAAGATCGCCAAGGTGACCATGATGGGCTTGAGCAGCGGCAGCACGATCTGCACGAAGATGCGCAGCTCGCCCGCGCCATCGATGCGCGCCGCTTCCAGGAGGTCATCCGGAATGCCGCGCGCATACTGCCGGACCAGGAAGATGCCGAAGATGGTCGCCATCGCCGGCATCACCACCGCGGCGTAGCTGTTCACCAGGCCCAGGTATTTCAGCAGCAGGAACAGCGGCAGCATCGCCACCTGGGCCGGAATCACCAGGCCGCCGAGCAGCATCTGGAACAAGCGCTCGCGCCCGGCGAAACGCAGCTTGGCGAAGGCGTAGCCCGCCATCAGGTTGAACGCCAGCGACAGCAGGGTGATCGCGCTGGAAATGGCCAGGCTGTTGAGCAGGTAGCGCCCCATGCCGGCGCGCTCGAACAGCTCGTGATAATTGGCCAGCGTGGCATGCGCCGGCCACAGCGGCGGCGGCAACGCGCTCGCTTCGCCCGGGCGCATGAACGACACCGACAGCATCCACAGCAGCGGGAACACCGCCACCAGGGTGCCGCCGATCAGCAGCCCGTTGATCAGCGCCTTGGCCAGCCGCGGATTCATGCCTCGCCTCTCCGGCGCGACACGCGCAGCATCACCGCAGTCACGGCGAACATGATCAGGAACAGCAGGAAGGCCACCGCGGAAGCGGAACCGAGGTTCCACCATTTGAAGCCTTCCTCGTACATCAGGTACAGCACGCTGGTGGTGCTCTGCAGCGGGCCGCCTTCGGTCATCACGAAGGGTTCGGCGAACAGCTGGAAATATCCGGAGACGGTCAGGATGCTCACCATCAGCAGGGTCGGCCCCAGCATCGGCAGCGTGATGTGGCGGAACTGGCGCACGGGCGAGGCGCCATCGATGCGCGCGGCTTCGTACAGGTCGGCGGGGATCGCCTGCAGCGCGGCGAGGAAGATGATCATGTTGTAGCCGAAGTTCTTCCACACCGCGAACAGGATGATGGTGGGCATCGCCCAGCGCGGATCGCCCAGCCAGTCCACCGGATGGATGCCCAGCCCGTCCAGCGCGTAGTTGGCCAGGCCGTACTTGGTATTGAACAGGTAGCGCCAGATCACCGCCACCGCCACCACCGTGGTCACCACCGGTGCGAACAGCGCGGTGCGGAACAGCGGCTTGCAGCGCGCCAGCGGCGAATTCAGCAGCAGCGCGGCACCTAGCGAAGCGCCGATCGACAGCGGCACGCCCACCACCACGAAATACAGCGTGTGCCCCAGCGCGGACCAGAACAGCGGCCGGTGCAGCAGCTCCCAGTAATTGCCCAGCGCGACGAAGCGCAGGTTGCGGATATCCGCCAGCGCATACAGGTCGTAGTCGGTGAGGCTGAGCACCAGCGCCGCGATCACCGGCAACAGGAAGAACAGGCCCAGCACCAGCAGGGCGGGCGCGAGAAACAGCCAGGCGGCGCGTGGTGGATTCAAGCGTGGCCTCCGGCGGTCATGGCGCGGGTTTCGCGTGGTCGAGGATCCAGCGCCGCTTCTCCAGGATCAGGTTGGCGCGCCGGTCGATCTCGGCCGCGGCCTGGTCGATGCTCAGGTCGCCGTGCACCGCCTGCGCGGCGACCAGCTGCATCTCGGTCACGATACGCTCCCATTCGGGGATCGGCGGCGTGGGCTTCACCCGTTCCAGCTGTTCGCGGAAGCCGCGTGCCTTGGGATCGTCGCGCAGCGCACCGCCTTCCCAGGAAGAGCGGCGCGGCGGCATGTCGCCGAGCAGGTCGTAGAAGCGCTGCTGGACGGCGGGGCGGGACAGGAATTCGATCAGCTGCCAGGCTTCTTGCTTGTGCGCCGAGTGGCGGAAGATCACCAGGCTGGAGCCGCCCGCGTTGGAGGCGCCGGGGCCGTGTTCGCCGGGAAGCGGCGCCGTATTCCAGTCGTCCTGCTGCGCGGCCGGCAGGCGCTTGCGGAACTCGCCGATATTCCACGGGCCGGACAGATAGAACGCATAGACGCCGCGGCCGAACTCCGTCCACGGATTGCCGGCTTCCACATTGGTGATGGCCGGCGCCTGCCGTTCGCGGAAGGTGTCCACGTAGAACGCCAGCGCACGCTTGAAGCCCGCGCTGCGGAAGTTGCCGTAGCGGTCGCCGTCGCGCAGCATTGGCTCGTCCTGCTGCAGCGCCAGCACCAGCAACTGTTCGAACTCGTTGGTGGGCAGCAGGATGCCGTAGCTGCCGCGGTCCGGATGGCTGAGCGCGGCCAATGCCCGGCGCCATTGCGCCCAATCGCGCGGCGGTGCATCGAAGCCGGCTTGCTTCAATAGATCGCTGCGGTAGAACAGCAGGCGCGTGTCCACATACCAGGGCACGCCGTACAGCGTGTTGCCGATGCGGTTGGTGGTCCAGATATTGGCGAAGTAGTCGTCCTGGCGAACGACCCGCGAGGACGCCACGCGGGCATCGAGCGGTTCGAGCGCATCCAGGGCGGCGAGTTCGGGAATCCAGGTGTTGCCGAGCTGGGTGAGATCCGGCGTGGAGCCACCGGCGATGGCGGTAAGCAGTTTCTGGTGCGCGGCGGTCAGCGGCAGCTGCTGGACTTTGACATGCAGGCCGGGATGTTCGCGTTCGAAGTCCGGCAGCAGCTTGGCCACCGCTTCGCCTTCGCGGCCGACCGTCCAGAACGTCAGCGTGTGCGCGTCATCCGTACGTTGGCAACCGGCCGACAGCGCGGCGGCGACACCAGCGCAGATCCACGCCAACGCGTGCAGCAGCACGCGCCACGGCCGGCGCTGGCGCGAACGCGCGCTCATGGCTTGGGCGGCGCCTCATTCAGCCAGCCACCGGTAAAGCCGGCGCGTTCCAGGCCCTTGCGCACGTACGGGTTCTTCTTCATCACGTTCCATACGAAACCGCTGCGCCAGTTCTCCACCATCAGCACGATCGGGCCCTGGTCGATGCCCAGGTGCACGGTGTCGACCCAGCCCAGCTCAGGCACGAGCTTGCCGGTGCGCAGGTCGGTCTTGCTGTGGAAGCTGGGATTGAAGGCATCGACAAAGCCGTACTTGGTGTAGATGTCCTTGCCGTAGCGCTGCTTCATCTCTTCCAGTGCCGGCACCACGATCTCCGGTGCGAAGGGGATCGAGCCACCGGCTGCCATCGGTACCAGGGTGCCGTCGTCGCTGATGTAGTCCAGGCCCGCGCCGCGCGCGACGTAGCCATGGAAGCGGCGTTCCTTGCCGCCGATCTTCACCGTCAGGCCGCCCGGGCCATTGCTCGCGCTGATGCCCCACATATTGGCGCCGTAGCCGGTCCAGCCGCCGGGGTTGGCGATGGCATAGGCGCGCTGCGAATAGGTGGCGCGGCGGCTGTTCTCGAAATAGTCCAGGCCCTTCTCGCGATTCCATGCATCGCGGATACCGCGAAAGTCCACCCACACGTGGCTGAACTGGTGGCCGAACAGCGGCGCGAAGTTGAGGAAGGTCTGGCCGTGGAACTCGCCCCAGGTGCGGTTGTAGGTCGAGGTCCAGGCATTCCACGCGTCATCGCCCACCGCATGCGTCGGCGAACCCAGCGCGAGGATGTAGACCAGCATGCCTTCGTTATAGCCCTGCCAGTCGTGCGGGATGAATTTGCCGCCCGGCGTCCAGCCCATGGTGATCAGCGGCTTGCGCGCCTGCACCCAGGTCCAGTCGACGCGGCGGTAGATCTCGTCGGCGAGCTGGCGGATCTGCTTTTCCTGCGGCGTGTCGCGGTCGTAGTACGACTGCGCGAACAGCACGCCGCCCAGCAGCAGCGAGGTATCCACCGTGGACAGCTCCACGTTGCGATCGAAGCGCTTGCCCGAGTCCATGTCGAGGAAGTGATAGAAGAAGCCGCGGTAGCCGGCGGCATCGTCTTCGCTGTCGTTCTGCGGGGCGTCGTGGAAGAAGCGCAGCGTGGCCAGCGTGCGCTCGATGGCCTGGTCGCGTGTGATGTAGCCGCGTTCGGCGCCTACGCCGTAGGCGGTGAGGCCGAAGCCGACGGCGGCGATGCTGGCGAAGGATTTGGTGGGGTAGTGGTCGGGGACGAGGCCGTTCTGCGGGTTGGCGCTGTCCCAGAACCAGTTGAAGGTGCGGTGTTCGAGGTCGTCGATGAGCGGCGGCACTTTCTCCTGTGTCGTTGCAGTGGCCGTCGGCTTGCTCTGCTTTGCGCTGTCTTTCGCCCGGGCCTCATGAGGTGCAGCGCAAATCAGCAGGGCGGCGAGCGCGAGGGAAAGTGCGGTACGTATCTTCACGGGCATGGGGAACAGCCTTGCGTCGATGGGGTTGTGCGGAGCGTGATGTCTTTTGAGAACAAGTCGCGCGTGGGAGCAAAGACGTAAACGTTTACATCTTGAGCCTTTGAAAAGCCCGCGTGCAGCGGGCTTTCCGGCGAAACGGCGCTCCTCGAAAGGAGCGCCTTGATGCTACGCGATCAGAAGCTGTAACGGGCGCCGACCTGGAAGCGGCGGGTCTGATTGGGATCCGCCCCGGTGGCCTTGCCGAAATTCGGATTCGGCGTGGCGAGGTTGTTGCCGAGATAGTAGTTGCCGTCGTACGCGTTGTAGACGTCGCGGTTGAAGACGTTCATCACATCCAGGCGAAGCTCCAGTGCCTGGTGCTCGCCCCAGTGGAATTCCTTGGCGATGGACAGGTCGAGATTCACATACTTCTGTCCGTACTTGCCCCAGTGCTGGAAGGCGCAGTTGTAGTCGCAAATGCTGGATGTGTAGCTGACGTCGTACGGCTGTCCGGAGCCGTAGGTGAAGACGCCCGTCAAGCGTGTATCCCACGGACCGCGCACGATGCCATTGACCACGAGATGGTGTTTCTCGCCGACATGGCCGCCCGGATAACCGGCGGGATTGACGTAATCGAGCGAGTAGTTGTCGTTGCCCTGCTGACGCGCATCCTGATAGGTATAAGCAACGCCAAGTCCCCAGCCGGAAGCGGCGGTATAGGGCTTGTCCAGGCTGATCAGCACGCTGCTCGATTGCGTCTTCTTGTAGGTGTTGGTCAGCACGGCGCCGAAGTCGCTGCCAGGCGGCTTGATCAACTCGAAGCCGTTGGGGACGACGGCGCGATTGACGAAGATCCAGGTGAACTGGCGATAGCCAAGCACGCGGCTCAGGGTGAGCGAGCCGGTCCAGTCGCCGAATACCTGGCGGGCACCGAGGCTGAACTGATCCGTGTACGGAGGCTTAGTCTTGTTGTTGATGCTGTCGATTTCCGAGACAGGTCCAGGCGTACCGGACGCAATCAAGGAATCGATGCCCGCCTTGGTGAGATAAACCGGGTTCCACGCAATGGTTCCAGGTTTGCTGGGCGTACCGTCCGGATTCGCCGGACTGAATTCGACCGTGTAGTTCGGCACCGCGGAGTGGATGGCTTCCTGGCCGATCCAGTCGAATGGAGTGCGGTCGTAATAGCGTCCCGCTCCTCCAAAGATCGTGGTGCTCTGGTCGCCGTTCTTGCTCACGTCCAGGGAGAATCCAAGCCGCGGCTGGATGGCGCCCTTGTAACCGTCACGTTCCTTGCCTGTGCTGATGTTGTTCTGCAGGCCAAAGTATTGAAGCGTGGAGTACTGATTCAGAGGCGTCACGTAGTCGTTGTTGAGTGCGTTGGTCTCGTAGTCCCAGCGCAGGCCCAGGTTCAGCTGCAAACGATCGGTGACATCCCAGTCGTCCTGGATATATGCGCCGAACTGGTTGGTATGGAGATTGGCATTCGCGGCGATCGGCGAGTAGACCGCCTTGTAGGGAATGACGAAGCCGCCGGGGTAACCATCTCCTTCCTGATAGAAGTACGCGGGTACCGCATTGTTGTTCTGTTCCAGCGTAATGCCGTAGGACGCGTACTTGACGCCCATCTTGACCGTGTGGTCACCGTGCCAGGTAAGGCCAGTGAGCGTGAGGTCGTCGCGCAGCGTCGCCTGATCCTGCCCTTTGTTCTGCAGATTGCTGGCGCCGCCAATGACCGCGATGCCCGGCTCGTAATTCTGCTGAATCAGGTCGGACTCCGCCGCACTGGGATTCCACTTGGCATGTCCGGCATCCAGCAACAGATCGTTGGTCCAGCCATCCCCGCGCGACTGCCATTTGAGCAACAGGTCGTTGACGTTGTTCTTGCGATTGCTGCGGCTGCTATAGGCCGTGGTCTGACCGAAGCCGATGACTTCGTTGTCGCGGCGGGTGGTCAGGCTGAGATCGACGTTGTTGTCCTGGTTGACCTGCCAGCTCAACTTGCCGAAGAAGGTTTTCTCGTTGAAAGGCGCGGCGAACGTGCCGTTGTACTGGGAGAACCGCGGATCGTTGATCTGCACGGTGTCGTTGCCGACGTCCTTGCGCTCGTCGTAATTGACGAAGAAGGTCAGCGTGTCCTTGAGGATCGGGCCGCCCAGCGAGAAGCCGCGCTGTTGCCGCCGATAGTCCGGCTTCTCGATGTCGTTCTTCTTGTCGAACGAGTTCTGCGAAATCATCGATTTGTTCTGGAAGTAGTCGTACACCGAGCCGTGGAACTCATTGGTGCCCGACTTGGTGACGGCCGTGATGATGGCCGTGCCCGCCTGTTCGTACTCCGCCTTGTAGTTCTGCGTGAGCACGCGGAACTCCTGCACCGCTTCCTGCGAGAACGGGTTGCCGCGGGTCGAATCCTGGCCGGCGACGCCGCCGCGGAGCACGTTGTTCTTGAGGCTGGCGCCGTCGATGAAAACGTTTACATTCTCAGCTGATTGACCGCCAGCCGAGAAGGTTTTGGCGTTGGGGTCGCGCGACACCGTCACGCCCGGCACGAGCTTGGCGAAGTCGAGGAAGTTGCGTTCGTTCTGCGGCAGCGTGTTGATCTGCGCCTGGGTGATGTTCGTGCCCACCTCCGACGTGCGCGTTTCGATCAGCGAAGCGGCGGTAACGGTTACGCCTTGCAGGTTCTGCGCGTTCACCGCGCTTGCGGCAGCGGCGGCGTCGAGGTTCAAGGTCAGCGCCTGGCCGACCTGCACCGTGACGTCCTGGCTGGCGCTCGCGCCGTTGCCCTTCGCTTCGATGCGATAGCTGCCGGGCGTCAGGCTGGGCAAGGTGTAGTTGCCCGCTGCGTTTACCGGTGCGCGTACGGTGAAGCCGTTACCCAGGTTGGTCGCGACCACCTCGGTGGGCGACTGTCCCTGCGGCGCGTTTACATGGCCGCGCACCGTTGCCGTGCTGTTCTGTGCGAAGCCGACGCCCGGCAACAGCGCGGCCGTGGTGAGCAGGCCCGCCAGGGCCAGCGAGATCTGTCGGGTCAATGCGTGTTTGCGTGCCATGGCTTGGACACCCTCCCTCAAGGGTTCGATACGGCTTGTTGTGATTGTCGAGGCGCCGCTGCGCACCCCTGCGCCGTCGGCGGTGAACCGGTCCTCGTGGGCCGGCCCCCTGGTCTACCTCGCGGCCTGCTGTCCGAGGCCGCGCGTTTCGTTCAAGCGTTGCGCGCGGAACGCGTCGTCGACGCCCGCACCATCAATTCCGCCGGTATGCGCATATGCACCGCGGGCGCTTCATCGCCTTCGATCTGTCCGGCCAGCTGTTCCAGCGCGGCCTTGCCCAGCTCCGCGATGCGCACGCCGGCGGTGGTCAGCGCGGGGCTCACGTAGCGCGCCATCGGCACGTCGTCGAAGCCGGCCACGGCGATGTCTTCGGGAATGTGCAGGCCTGCTTCGCGGATCGCCGCCATGCAGCCGATCGCCATCATGTCGTTGGCGGCGAATACAGCGTCGGGGCGCGGGCTCATCGCGATCAGGCGCTGGCCGGCGCGGTAGCCGGAGGCTTCGTCGAATTCGCCGGGCAGCACGATCGGCTGCACGCCCGGCACGTGTGCGGCGAGCGCTTTGCGGTAGGCCTGTTCGCGCTCGGCCACGTCGTGGTTGCCGACGGGGCCCTGGATGAAAGCGATGCGGCGATAACCCTCGCCGAGCAGGTGTTCCACCACCAGGCGCGCGCCGCCGGCGTTGTCTACCGACAGCGCCGCGTAGTCGTCGCGCTCGTGCACGGTGTTCATCAGCACGGTGGGCAGGCCCACCGGCAGGTTCTGGCGCAGGAAGGCGGCGTCGGCGTGGGGCGACATCACCAGCAGGCCGTCGACGCGGCCCTGCATGGCGCGCAGCGCGGTGGCTGCCTCGGCGGCGCCGTCGTGCGAGCTGGAGACCAGCAGCTGCAGGCCGTGCACGCGGGCCGCCAGGTCGATGCCGCGGATCAGCTCCGAGAAGAATTCGCCATAAAGGTCCGGCAGCAGCGCGCCGATAGTGTGGGTACGGCGGGTGATCAGGCTGCGGGCGGCGCCGTGGGGGATGTAGCGCAGGCGGGCCGCGACTTCGCGGATGCGCTCCAGGGTCTCGGCGGTCACACCGCCGTGGCCGTTGAGGGCGCGGGAGACGGAAGCCACGGACACCTTGGCCTCGCGTGCCACGTCTTTGATGGTCACACCCATTGCCGCTCCAGGAGGTCCGGAATCGCCGGGAAGGCAACGTAAACGTTTTCATCGATGCTTGTAAAGCTTTTGCAAATCAAAGACTTTGCTGCATCGCAATAAATTGATCGGCCGGAAGTTCTAGCAGAGCGCACCGTTGCCTTAAGGAAACGCCGTAAAAAACCGTTATCCGTCAAAACGGCGTGAACTGTGGCAACGCAACAGAGGCAGGCGGAAGCACCCCGGCGGAACGAGGCTTGCTTTGCATTTCACGCACTTAGCCCCTTCGGGGGATTGTAAAAATCCATAAGGTCGCGGTTAAATCACGGTTAATCCCTGTGTCATCGAGCGGATGTACCATGTATTTGCTGCGTACGTGAGAAACAACGTGTAACTCATTGAACTAAAAGATCATGATCGTTCTACTGACCATCCTCGCCGCTCTCCTGGCACTTTCCGCCACCGCCATCCGTCGCGTACCCGCCGGCCAGGTGGTCAGCGTCTATCGCCACGGCAAGCCGCGCCGCCTGCTGCAGGAAGGCACCCACATGGTGGTGCCGGGGCTGGACCGGATGGGGCATCGGATCAGCCTGGGCGGGCAGGTACTGGAATTCCGCGAGCCGCTGGCCAATGCGCACGACGTGCGCGGCACGGTGTACTGGCAGGTGCTGGAGCCGGAGCGCGCCGACGCGGTGATCGACCAGGCCGACCAGCTGATCCGCGGCGGCGCCCTGGCCGCGCTGCGCGAGGAACCGGCCGCGATCGAAGCGGACCGCCGCGATCTCGGCGTTCGCCTGAAGCTGGCCATGAACAAGGCGCTGCGCGAGCGCGGCGTGATGGTGACCCGGGTCGACCTCGATTTCGCTTGAAGCCATACGCGAGGCTGCCTTAGAGCGCCCGCGAAAAAAGGGGAACTTGAGAGCCTTTGAAACCCGCTTCGGCGGGTTTTTCTTTGCGCGCTCGCTGGCGCCGCGGCCCGCGCGCCCGGATACTGCCGCCCTTTTCGCCACGCAGGATCCCGTCCATGGCCGACCGCGCCGCCTTGCAGACCCAGCTGGAACGAGGCATCGCCGCGCTCGGCCTGAGCCTGCCCGAGGGCGCGGTGCGGCGCCTGTTGGATTACCAGGCCCTGCTCGAACGCTGGAACGGTACCTACAACCTCACCGCCATCCGCGATCCGGCCGAGATGGTCACCCGCCACCTGCTCGATTCGCTGGCGATCCTGCCCTACGTGCAGGGCCAGACCCTGGCGGACCTCGGCACCGGCCCCGGCCTGCCCGGCATCGTGCTGGCGATCGCCGCACCGGGGCGGGAGATCCTGCTGGTCGATTCCAACGGCAAGAAGGTCCGCTTCCTGCGCGAGGCGATCCGCGCCCTGAAGCTCGAAGGCGTGCGCGCCGAGCAGTCGCGGGTGGAAGACGTGCAGGGCCAGTTCGACTGCGTCACCGCCCGCGCCTTCGCCACCCTGGCCGACATGCTGGGCTGGGGCGGCCACCTGCTGGGGCCGGAAGGGATCTGGCTGGCCATGAAGGGCAAGCGGCCGGACGAGGAATTTCCCGGCATTCCCGCCGGCTTCGCGCTGCGCGGCACGCATGGGCTCAACGTGCCCGGTTTGGACGCGGAGCGTCACCTCGTGGTGCTCGGCCGGGCCTGAGGGTGCGGGCAGCCGCGAAGCCCTGTCGGACCGGGGCTCCGATGGTAACCTAGCCCTCTTTTCCCACGTTCACGGCATCGACGACACCATGGCTCGCATCATCGCTGTCGCCAACCAGAAAGGCGGCGTCGGCAAGACCACCACCGCCGTCAACCTTGCCGCGGCGCTCGCCGCCGCCAAGCGCAAGGTGCTGCTGGTCGACCTCGATCCGCAGGGCAACGCCACCATGGCGTCCGGCGTGGACAAGCGCGTGGCCAAGCCCAACGGCTGCGAGGTGCTGCTGGACGAAGCGCCGATCGAGCGCGCCATCGTCACCACCGAGGCGCATTACGACCTGCTTCCCGGCAACGGCGACCTCACCGCCGCCGAACTGAAGCTGATGGACGCGATCGCCCGCGAGATGCGCCTGAAGGAGCAGCTGGCGAAGGTCGGCGACAAGTACCACACCATCCTGGTCGACTGCCCGCCCACGCTGCATCTGCTCACCCTCAACGCGCTGGCCGCGGCGGACGGGCTGCTGATTCCGGTGCAGTGCGAATACTTCGCGCTGGAGGGTCTTTCGAGCCTGCTCGATACCGTGAAAGCGGTGCGCCAGCGCCTGAATCCGCAGCTGGAGATCGAAGGCCTGCTGCGCACCATGTACGACGTGCGCAACAACCTGGGCAACGAAGTCTCCGCGCAGCTCACTACGCATTTCGGCGACAAGGTGCTGCGCTCGATCATCCCGCGCAACGTGCGCCTGGCCGAGGCGCCCAGCCACGGCCAGCCGATCCATCTCTACGACCGCAGCTCGCGCGGCGCCATCGCCTATATCGGCCTGGCCGGCGAGATCATCCGGCGCGAACGCGGCCTGGCCGCCGGCGCCGCCGCCGAAGCGGCCCCCGCGCCGCACGACGACAGCAGCGAAACGGCGTTCGACGCCGCCGCCGGCATTCACCAGGAGTAAGCATGGCCGCAGCGAAGAAACGAGGCCTCGGACGCGGGCTCGACGCCCTGCTGGGCGGCGGTGACGATACCCCTTCGGTGATCGAGCAGGAAGGCGAGCTGCGCACCCTGCCCATCCAGTACATCCAGCCCGGCAAGTACCAGCCGCGCCGGCACTGGAACGACGAGGCGCTGGACGAACTGGCCGCCTCGATCAAGGCGCAGGGCCTGATCCAGCCGGTGGTGGTGCGCGAGATCGGCAAGAACAGCTACGAGCTGATCGCCGGCGAGCGCCGCTGGCGCGCCGCGCAGCGCGCGCAGCTGAGCGAACTGCCCGCGCTGGTGAAGGACGTGCCCGAGGTGGCCGTGCCGGCGATGGCGCTGATCGAGAACATCCAGCGCCAGGACCTCACCCCGCTGGAAGAAGCCGACGCGCTCAAGCGCCTGATCGACGATTTCGACCTCACCCACCAGCAGGCCGCCGAAGCCGTCGGCCGCTCGCGCGCCGCGGTGTCGAACCTGCTGCGCCTCACCGAGCTGCCCAATTCCATCAAGCGCCTGCTCGACGAAGGCAAGCTGGAAATGGGCCACGCCCGCTGCCTGCTCACCCTGCCCCAGCACGACGCCGAGGGCCTGGCGCTGGAAGCGGCGCGCCACGGCTGGAGCGTGCGCGAGCTGGAAGAAGCCGCCCGCCGCGCGCAGACCGCGCCCAAGGGCAAGGCCAAGAGCGCCGTCGCGCGCGACCCCAACGTCGACGCCCTGGAGCGCGAGCTGGCCGAGCGCTTCGCCACCCGCGTGGAAGTGGCCCACGGCCGCGGCGGCCGCGGCAAGCTGGTGATCCACTACCACAGCAACGACGAGCTGGAAGGGATCCTGGGCAAGATCCGCTGAAACCCGGCGGCGAGGCCCACTGTGGCCTCGCCCCGCGGCCCTGCACGTCCTGGCGCGGCGCCTCGGCTCGCCGCCAAACCCCCTACGCACTAGAATGCGCCCCCGGGGCGCCACGCGCCCTCCTTCCCGCAAGAGCTAAAGGCTGCCTCTCATGCCGCAACTGTCCGTGGTCGTGCCGGTGTTCAACGAGCGCGACAACATCCCGCCGCTGCTCGCCGAAATCGCCGCCGCCTTGCGCGGCAAGGTCGAGTTCGAAGTCGTCTACGTGGACGACGATTCCAGCGACGACAGCGTGGCGGTGCTGGCGGCGGAGAAGGCCAAGTACCCCGAGCTGCGCATCGTGCGCCACCTCACCCGCAGCGGGCAGAGCACCGCGGTGTGGAACGGCGTGCGTGCGGCCCGTTCGCCGTGGATCGCCACGCTCGACGGTGACGGCCAGAACGATCCGGCCGACATCCCCAAGCTGCTCGCCGCGCGCGACCAGGCCCCGCAGGACGTGCGCCTGCTGGCCGGCTGGCGCACCACGCGCCGCGACAGCTTCAACAAGCGCATCTCCTCGAAGATCGCCAACGCGGTGCGCTCGCGCATGCTGCGCGACGCCACACCGGACACCGGCTGCGGCCTGAAGCTGTTCGAGCGCGAAGTGTTCCTGCGCCTGCCCTACTTCGACCACATGCACCGCTACCTGCCGGCCCTGGTCAAGCGCGCCGGCTTCCAGAGCCAGAGCGTGCCGGTCGGCCATCGTCCGCGCACCGCGGGCACGTCCAAGTACGGCATGCTCGACCGCCTGTGGGTGGGCATCGCGGATCTGCGCGGCGTGGCCTGGCTGATGCGCCGGGGCAAGGTCACCCGCGTCGAAGAGTTGTAAGCCTCACGTTCCTTACGTGCGCCCGGACGTGTTCCGCGCGCACGGTCGGCGTATGCTCGTGGACCGGTTCCCTCCGCCCGGGCCACTGCCATGAGCATCGCGATCAAGCGCGTCTACGAGCCCACCGCCAAGAGCGACGGCAAGCGCGTGCTGGTCGATCGCCTGTGGCCGCGCGGCCTGAACAAGGACGAGGCCGCCCTGGACATGTGGGCCAAGGAACTGGCGCCTTCGGTCTCGCTGCGCCGCTGGTTCGGCCACGATCCTTCGCGCTGGGACACCTTCCGCCACCGCTACGCCACCGAGCTGGACGGCAAGACGCGCACCGAGCACTGGCGCGAGCTGGTGCGCGAAGCGGCGCACCGCCGCGTCACCCTGGTCTACGGCGCCAAGGACGAAGAACACAACAATGCGGTGGCGCTGAAGGCGTATCTCGAAGCCTGGCTCAGGGGCCACGGTCCCCATTGAGGCCGGTGTCGCCGATGAAGCGGTGGTGCGGCGGCTTCCATTCGGTCAGCACGGTATGGGCGCGCTCGCGGCCCAGCTCGATCAGTTCGCGCGCCCGGTAGAACTCGTAGGCCATGGAGATATTGCGCGGCAGCTGGATCAGCAGATCCGGCGCATACGCCGCCAGGCGCAGCCGCGCCAGATTGGCCTGCATCAGGTCCATCGACTGCGCCAGCAGGTCGAGCATGCCGGGATCACGCGGACGCGCCGTCTCGCCTTCCTTCGCTTCGCCATGCGGCATCAGCCGGCCGATGAATTCGCCGATGCGGTGGCGGTAGCCGTTCTGCGCTTCCACCGGGTGTTCGTGCGCCACTTCGGGCTTGGCCGCTTCGATCGCGCCGTCCACGCTCACCGCGAACATGTAGTCGGCCGGTTCGCGGATCAGCGGCGTCACCGGCACCGGATTGAGCAGGCCGCCGTCGACCAGCCGCCGGCCGTCCAGCAGCTGCGGGCGGAAGATGGTGGGAATGGCGATGGAGGCGCGGATGGCGTCGAACAGCGAGCCGCGGGTGAGCCAGACCTCGCGCTCGCGATCCAGGTCGGTGGCCACGGCGGTATAGGCCAACGGCAGGTCTTCGATCCGCGCATCGCCGATCAGCTCGCGCAAGGTGCCGATGATGCGCTCGCCCTTGATCAGGCCGCCGCCGGAGAAGGTCCAGTCGACCAGCTTGAGCACGTCCATCTTGGCCAGCGCCGACACCCACTCGCGGTAGGCCTGCAGCTTGCCCATCGCATAGATGCCGCCGATCAGCGCGCCCATCGAGGTGCCGGCGATGGCGACGATCTGGTAGCCGTGGCGCTCGATTTCCTCGATCGCGCCGATATGCGCCAGCCCCTTCGCACCGCCCGCGCCCAGCGCCAGCGCCACGGTGGGTTTGCGCGTGGCTGCGGGTGCGGCGTCGACGGGGAGCGAACTGCTCATGCGGATGCGGCGAAGACGCCCGGCTGCGCCACGTTCAGCGCGGCGCCTGCTGGTAGCCGCCGAGGGCGAGCTGCAGCTGGATCTTCATTTCCTCGCGCAGCGACAGCGGCGCGACCACTTCGGCGTCCGGGCCGTACTTGAGCACGTCCATCAGCAACTCCTTGGAGTTGGAATACGGCACCTGCAGCTCGTAGCGGCCGTCGGGCAGCCACATGCCCTTCTGCTGCGAATGCCAGTGCTCGTCGGCCACCCAGCGCGCCGCATGCTGCGAGAAGCGGATGGTGGCCCAGGCCTTGGGCTTGCCGGCGAAGATGCCGTAGCTGGAGGCCAGCATGTCGTTGAGTTCAGCCTCGGCCACGTCGCGCGCCGGCATGTCCAGCGCCAGCGGCTCGGCGATGCGGTCCACGGCGAAGCTGCGCAGCGCCTCGCGGTCGTGGTCCCACACGTCCAGGTACCAGTTGTCGCGGTAGTGGGTCAGGCGCTGCGGCGAGACGGTGCGCTTGCTGTCGGCGTTGGTGGTGCGCGCGCGGTAGCGGAAGCGCAGCTGCTTCCGCTCCAGCACCGCGCCGGCCACGATGCGGAACACCTGCTGGTCGAGCTTGCGCTCGCCCCAGGCGATCACGCGGATGCGCTCGATCGGCAGCGCCTTGCCGCTGCCCTGGTCGGACAGCAGATGTTCGATGCGCGCCTTGAACGGCGCCAGCGCGCCGGCCAGCACGCCCGGTCCGCTGCGGCCGATCAGCTCGTTGAGCGCCAGCAGCGCGGCGAGTTCGTCCGAGGTGAGCCACAGGCCCGGCAGTTCGAAGCGTTCGCCCTCGCCGGCCGCATAGCGGAAGGCGGCGTGCTCGCCGCCGGCGCTTTCGATCGGGGCGCCCAGGGCGTCGCGCAGGAAGGCCACGTCGCGGTAAAGCGTCGCGCGCGAGCACTCCAGCTCGTCCATCAGGCGGGGGAGCGGTACCGGATAGTGCGCCGACTTCAGCAGCCGGTGCAGGGTGAGAATGCGCTCGTAGCGGTCCATGGCCCAGGAAGGTGACGCGTAGATTCGCCTAGCATGCGCATCGCCCATGGCGGTCGCAAGTACGCAGAGTCTGACATGCGCGGCGCCCATCGCGGCGTGAAATCGCCTAGACTCCGGAAGCTCCCTGGCCCATCCGAGGATGCAGAGCGAGCCGAGATGCCCGGCGACCCCACGTTCCCCCACCGCACATCCATGCAAGACACCGTTGCTGCGCCGTCCCCAAGCCTGCCGAGCAGGGCTTTGCGGGTGCTGGCGAGCAGCGGTTACGGCCTGTGGCTGTTGCTGGGCTCGGCGCTGGCGCTGGGCGTGTATCCGGCCGGGCGCGGCGACGCGCTGGTGCCGCTGGCCCTGGGCGGCGTCCTGGTGAGCTTCGCGCCGCTGGCCGCCATGCTGCGCCTGCCGCGGGTGCCGGACTGGCTGGGCTGGCGCTTCGGTCGCGGCAGCCGGCCCACCGCCAAGGCCATGCTGGCCCTGGCGGCCTACCTGCCTATGCTGGGCGTGGCAGGGCTGGTACGCGGGGACAACCTCTTCTGGGCCACCCGCCTGGCCGCGGCGGCGCTGGCGCTCGGTGCCCTGGCCTGCCTGATCGACGCCTTGTCCGAGGATGCCCAGGAAGGCCGCGCGCGGATCTTCGCCCGCCTGGTCTCGGCCAGCTATGCCGGCGGTCTGTGGCTGTGGCTGTGCCTGGCCGCGCAGGACGGCGACCAGCCGATCCATTCGGTGCCGTGGATCTTCGCGCTGCAGCTGCTGGCGCTGCTGGTCGGCGGGGTGTTCTGGTGGCGCGACGGCGCGGTGCGCTCGCGCGGCTGGCCCGGCCGGCTGCTGTTCCTGGCCCTGGTCTACCTGATTCCCTGCCTGATCGTGCTGGCCCAGCGGCCGGACTCCAGCGGGCTGCTGCTCTTGCTGGCGGCGGTCAGCTGCCTGGTCGGCAAAAGCGTTGAACCTCGTTTATGCGGCAGGCTGTCCAGTCATGATGGTGGCGTTTTCCGCTCCATATGATGGATTTTCGGCGCCATTCGAAACCAATGCCGGCGTATTCACAGCAAGTTCAAGCCGTTCCGCTAAGGTTTCACCCGATTACAATCGTTTAACAAACAAGACGGATCTCTCCCCGATGAGAAAAGCCCTAATCACCAGCGCCTTGCTGGCCAGCCTGGTCAGCCTCACCGCCCACGCCCAGGATGCGGCGCCCCCGGCCGACCCGGCCAGCAACAGCAATCCGGGCGCCAACGGCGGCTGGAGCGGTTCCGGCGAATTCGGCTTCGCTTCCGCGCACGGCAACTCGCGCACCGAAAACGTCAACGCCAAGCTCGGCCTGAACCAGGAAAACGAGCTGTGGAAGAACAACTTCTTCCTCAACGGCATGCGCTCCAAGGGCGAAGTCCAGGTGCAGGACTCGGCCGGCAACACCATCGACCGCTTCAGCACCACCGCCAACCGCTACGACACCGGCGCCTCGGTCGGCTACAAGCTGGACCCGCGCAGCTACATCGTGGGCGCGCTGCGCTACGAGCATGACGACTTCGGCGCCAACATCTGGCAGGGCATCGTGTCGATCGGCTACGGCTACATCGCGCTGAAGACCGACCGCACCGAGCTCTCCTTCGAAGCCGGCCCCGGTTACAAGCGCTATCGCCCGGCCGACCGTACCGTGCAGGTCGACGGCGTGGACGTGAAGCAGCGCCAGGACACGCAGAGCGAAGTGGTCGGCCGCGGCCTGGTCAACTACAAGTACCGCCTCACCGCCAACACCGCGGTGGAAGACACACTGCTGCTGGAAGCGGGTTCGAAGAACCAGTACTACCAGAACGACATCGGCCTCTCGGTCAGCATGACCAAGAAGATGGCGCTGAAGGTGGGCTACCAGGTGCGCTACAACAGCGACGTGCAGCCGGGCACCAAGAACACCGACACGCTGATGACGACCAACCTGGTCTACAACTTCTAAGCCGTCACCCGCGCGCGCTTTCGACGGCCCCGCCTGGCGGGGCCGTTTTTATGTCGGGGTTCCGCTTCAGTGTTCGCCGAGGAAGGCCGAGGCGCCTTGCGCGAACAAGGCCTCGGCCACGCGCCGGCCCAGCGCCTGCGCTTCGTCGCTGCCGCCCTCGGCTTCCGCCCGCAAGAGGCGGCCGCTGGCGACGTCGCCGACCAGGCCGCTCAGGTGCAGGCCGCGTTCGGTGACCACGCACCACGCACCGACCGGCACTGTGCAGCTGCCGCCCAGGGCCTGGTTCATGGCCCGCTCGGCGTCCACCGCGATACGCGTGTGTTCGTCGTCCAGCGCGGCCAGCAAGGCCAAGGTGGCGGGCTGGTCGCTGCGTGCTTCGATGGCGATGGCGGCCTGGCCCGGCGCGGGCAGCCAATCTGGCGCGGCGAGGCGGCCGCGGATGCGCTCGGCGAGACCTAGGCGTTCCAGGCCGGCGCAGGCCAGCAGGATCGCGTCGTAATGGCCGGCATCGAGCTTGCCCAGGCGCGTGCCCACATTGCCGCGCAGGTCCAGCAGGGTCAGGTCCGGGCGCAGCGAGCGCAGCAGCGCCTGGCGCCGCAGCGAGGAAGTACCCACGCGCGCGCCCAGCGGCAGCGCGGCGAGGTCGGCGTAGTCGTTGCTGATGAAGGCGTCAGCCGCATCCGCGCGCGGCAGCACGGCCGGCAGGGTGAAGCCCGGTTCCAGTTCGGCGGGCACATCTTTCAGCGAATGCACCGCCAGGTCCGCGCGCCCTTCCTGCATGGCCACTTCCAGTTCCTTGAGGAACAGGCCCTTGCCGCCGATGGTGGCGAGCGAGCGGTCCTGGATCTCGTCGCCCCGCGTGGTCATCGGCACCAGTTCCACCGCCAGGCCCGGATGCGCGGCGCGCAGTTCTGCCGCCACGTGCTCGGCCTGCCACAGCGCGAGTGCGCTCTTGCGGGTGGCGATGCGCAGGATCGATGGCGTCATAGGAGATTTCTTAGTTCCGGGCGGAAGGGGCGCCATTGTCGCGTAAACCGCGCCCGTCCCGCAGTCCGCGTCCTGTGCCGCGTCGCCGCAGCCGGCCTCAGCCCATGCGCAGCAGCTTGCGCACCGCCGGCAGGTTGCGCCGGCTCACTTCGGGGGTGAGTTCGGTGCCGCCCAGCCGCGCCAGCACGCGGCCGTCGGCCAGGGTCTTCAGGCCGAGCAGGCGCTGCGGCGGCACCAGGCAGTTGCGGTGCAGGCGGATCAGCTGGTCCGGATAGGCCTCTTCCAGCTGGCGCAGCGATTCCTCCAGCAGCAGCTGGCCGCCGCGGTGCTGCACCACCACGTATTTCTCCTCGGCCAGCAGGCACACCACTTCGTCCAGCGCGATGCGCACCTGTTCGCCGCGCAGGCGGCCGAACAGGTAGCTGGTCTCGCGTGGCAGCGCGGCCAGCCGCTGGCGCGCGCGCTGCAGCGCTTCGCGCAGGCGTTCCAGCCTTACGGGTTTGAGCAGGTAATCCACCGCGCCCAGTTCGAAGGCCTGCAGCGCGTGGTTCTCGTAGGCCGTGCAGAACACCACCTGCGGACGTTCCTTGCCGGCCAGGCGGCTGGCCAGGGTGACGCCGTCGAGGCCGGGCATGTTGATGTCCAGCAGCAGCAGGTCCGGCTGGGTCTCGGCGATGGCGGCCAGCGCGGCGTCGCCGTCGCCGACGCTGCCGGCGATTTCCACCGCCTCGCCGCATTCGTCCAGCAGCGCGGCAAGGCGGGCCCGCGCCAGCGGTTCGTCATCGGCGATCAGTACGCGCATCGTTGTCTTCCGGTAGCAGCAGGCGCACCACGAAGCGCCCGCCCAGCGGGCCGGCGCTCACTTCCGCGCGCGGGCCGTAGCGGTGGGCCACGCGCTGGCGCACATTCGCCAGGCCATGGCCGTTGCCGCCGCTGGCGGGCGTGTCGGGCAAGGGGTTGTCGATTTCGATTTCGATCGCACGCTGCAGCCGCCGCCCGCGCAGGATCACCTCGCCGCCTTCGCGCAGCGGCTGGATGCCGTGGCGCACGGCGTTCTCCACCAGCGGCTGCAGCAGCAGATGCGGCAACGGAAACGCGCCGGGCAGGCCGTCCAGTTCGCGCCGGATGCGCAGGCGCGGCCCCAGCCGCAGCTGCTCGATGGCGAGGTAGCGCTCGATCAGGCCGAGTTCCTCGTCCAGTGTGCCGTCGCGCGTGTCGTGCCGGCCCAGCGCGGCGCGGAACAGCTCGGAGAGGTCTTCCACCGTGCGTTCGGCGGCGCGCGGATCGACGCGGATCAGCGCGGCTACCGTATTCATGCTGTTGAACAGGAAGTGCGGCCGGATGCGCGCCTGCAGCGCTTCCACCTGGGCCTGCGCCACCGCGGCCAGGCGCGCCTGCCACTGCGCCAGCACGTAGAAGTAGCGCAGCATCGCGGCGCCGAGCAGGGCCGCGATGGCGCTGTTGTCGCGCACGAATTCGAAGGCGTCGTCGCCGCGGATCAGGCCCATGTGCAGCGCGCCGTCCATCCATGCGGCCAGCACGCTGGTCAGCGCCACGATCAGCAGCATGACCAGCCACACCGCCGCATACGGCAGCAGGCCGTGCAGTTTTTCCAGCGCGGGGCGCAGCTTGCATAGCGCCACGCCGGTGAGCATGGCGATCCACTCGGCGAACAGCATGCCCACGCTGTAGCCGCGCCAGCCGCGGCTGCTTTCCGGCGCCAGCAGCATCACGGTGACGGTGAGCGCGGCCACCACCAGCAGCGCGAACAGCGCCGGCGCGCTGCAGAAATCCGGCAGCGGGCTCGGTTCGAGACCGGCCTGGGCGAGGCGTTTGGCGGCGGGCTGGCGCATGGGCGCACAGTATGCCCAAGCGCATCGGCCGCGGCCGTGTCCTGGCGCGCGCTCAGCCCGTGAGGCGCTTCGTCATCCAGGCGCGCAGGTGGGCGATCTCCTCGGCGCAGACCGAATGCGGCATCGCATAGGTATGCCATTCCACCGGATAGCCCAGGCCCTGCAGCACGTCGCGCGACTGCACGCCGCGGGTCAGCGGCACGATCGGGTCGGCGGTGCCGTGGCCCCAGAAGATAGGTGTGGCGGCATTGGCCGTGCTGCGCTCGGCTTCGAACGAGGACTGCATCGGCAGATACGTGGACAGCGCCACGATGCCGGCCAGCCGGCGCGGATGGCGCAGGCCGCCGGCCAGCGCGATGGCGCCGCCCTGCGAGAAGCCGGCCAGCACGATGCGCTCGTCCGGCACGCCGCGTTCGTTCTCGCGCGCGATCAGCTTCTGCACCGCCTCGATCGAGGCGCGCATGCCGGTTTCGTCCTGGCGCGAGGTGAGGTCGACGCCGGCGATGTCGTACCAGGCGCGCATCGGCATGCCGCCGTTCAAGGTCACCGGGCGCACCGGCGCATGCGGAAACACGAAGCGCAGGCCAGGCCATTCCTGCGCCACCAGCTCGGGCACGATCGGTTCGAAGTCATGGCCGTCCGCGCCCAGGCCGTGCAGCCAGATCACGCTATGGGTCAGCCGGGTGGCGGTTTCGTGCTCGACGGTAGGCAGGGACATGCAGGGGGCTTACGCAGGGGGGAGGGGGCGGGGCGGTCCGGATGGCCGGGGAGCCATCAAACGCACGATGCACGCAATCGCTTACGCGAAGCGGACGCGATGGCCAGCGCACGCAAAACCGCACGCCGCGGGTGGGGATGCGGGCGGTGCGGCTGACGCATGGTGCCTCCTGGCGGCGCGGGTGGGGCTCGGCTGCAGCAGCCTAGTTGCGCCTTCACCTGCCGGATACAGGACCCATGGCGCTTGCGGGCGGTGCCGTCTTGGTTATGCTCCGGCGTTTTTGCAGTGGAGCGCGCCCATGCGCCGGATGCTTCTCGCGGCCCTCGCCGCCCTGGCGGCCAGCCCCGCCCTGTTCGCCGACACGCCGGCCGCCAGCCCCGCGGGCACGCTCGACCTCGAAACCATCATGGCCAGCCCGGACTGGATCGGCGCCGCGGTGGAAGCGCCGTACTGGAGCGTCGACGGACGCAGCCTGTACTACTCGCTCAAGCGCGACGGCAGCAAGCTGCGCGACCGCTACCGCATCGACGTGGCCAGCGGCCGCAGCGAAAAGCTGGGGCCGGAAGCGCTGGCGCAGGCCGATGGCCCGGCGGTGTTCGACCGCCAGCACAAGCAGGCGGCGTTCGTGCTGCACGGCGACGTGTTCCTGGTGGAGGCCGGCACCGGCAAGCGCGTGCAGGTTACCCGCACGCCGGAGACCGAAACCTCGCCGCGCTTTTCCAGCGATGGCCGCAGCCTGCAGTACCGCCAGGGCAAGCAGTGGTTCGTCTATGACATCGCCGCCGGCGTCGCGTCGTCCGCGGCCGTGCTCAACGTGGGCGAGGATCCGCGCGGCAAGCAGCCCGACGCGCTGGGCCGCGACCAACTGCGCCTGTTCAAGGCGCTGCGCGCGGCCAAGGCCGACAAGGATGCCGCGCGCGCTAACGAGGAAACGCTCGCCGCCGCCGATCCCGGCCGCGCGCCCCGCCCGATCTGGCTGGGCGACGTGGGCGAGCTGGTCGATGCCGAGCTGTCGCCGGACGGACGCTGGATGCTGGTGGTCACCCAGCCCAAGGACGCCGGCGGTAAGACGCCGGAACTCACCCATTACGTGACCGAATCCGGCTACGCCGAGCAGCAGTCCACGCGTACTTACGTGGGCCGCCGCGATCCGGTCTCGCAGTCGCTGCTGCTGGTCGACCTGCGCGCGCGCAAGAGCTATCCGCTGGATGCCGGCGTGCTGCCGGGCATCAAGGACGACCCGCTGAAGGACTTGCGCGCCAAGGCGATCGCCGACTTGAACAAGGCCGGCCGCAGCGACGAGGCCAAGGCGCTGAAGGCGCCGGAGCAGCGCGCCGTGCGCATCATTTCCGACGCGGACGACGGCGGTGGCGGCGGCATCGCGTGGAGCGACGATGGCGGCAACCTCGCCATCCAGCTGCGCGCGATCGACAACAAGGACCGCTGGATCGCCAGCGTCGATTTCGACAAGCACGCGCTGGTGAACCAGCACCGCCTCACCGACCGCGCCTGGATCAACTGGAACTTCAACGATTTCGGCTGGCTCAAGGACGGCCGCACGCTGTGGTATCTGAGCGAGGAAACCGGCTATTCGCAGCTGTACGCCAAGAGCCTCGGCGGCAAGGCGCATGCGCTGACGAGCGGCAAGTTCGAACTCAGCCATCCGGTACTGAGCGAGGACGGCCAGTGGTTCTATCTGCGCAGCAATGAGGCCGCGCCGTACAGCTACGACGTGTACCGCCTGCCGGCGCAGGGCGGCCAGCTGGCGCGGCTCACCCGGTACCAGGGCATGGACGATTTCGTGCTCTCGCCCGACGGCCGCCAGCTGGCGGTGCTGCATTCGGCGCCTTACGTGCTGCCGCAGCTGGCGGTGCAGGACAGCGCCGGCGGCGCGCCGCGCGAACTGACCCAGACCATGAAGCCGGCCTTCGCGCAGCGTGCGTGGATCGCGCCGAAGATCGTGGGCGTGGCTTCGTCGCATGGCGCAGGCACCGTCTGGGCGAAGTACTACGGGCCGGCCGATGAGGCCGCGGCGGCGTCGAAGCCGGCGGTGATCTTCGTGCACGGCGCGGGTTATCTGCAGAACGTCACGCTGAGCTGGTCCAACTATTTCCGCGAGCAGATGTTCCACAACCTGCTGGTGCAGCAGGGCTACGTGGTGCTGGACATGGATTACCGCGCGTCCGAGGGCTACGGCCGCGACTGGCGCGATGCGATCTACCGGCAGATGGGCCATCCGGAGCTGGAAGACCTGCTCGACGGCAAGGCCTGGCTGGTCAAGGAGCACGGCGTGGATCCGCGCCGCGTGGGCATCTACGGCGGCAGCTACGGCGGCTTCATGACCTTGATGGCGCTGCTGCGCGCGCCGGGCGAGTTCGCCGCGGGCGCGGCGCTGCGGCCGGTGAGCGACTGGTCCAGCTACAACCACGAATACACCTCGAATATCCTCAACGATCCGCAGCTGGATCCGGAGGCCTACACGGCCAGCTCGCCGATCGAATACGCCGACAAGCTGCAGGATGCGCTGCTGATCCAGCATGGGCTGGTGGACGACAACGTGCTGGCCAGCGATTCGATCCGGCTGTACCAGCGCTTCATCGAACTGCACAAGCGCAACTTCTGGATGTCGCTGTATCCGATGGAGCGGCACGGCTTCGTGCAGCCGGATTCCTGGTACGACGAGTACCGCCGGATCGACGAACTTTTCGACACCTACGTCAAGCCGGCGCGAACGCAGGAAACTGCGGCGGGGCGCTGATCGGGGCGTTCATGTGGCAGTCGGGCCGGACCCTGTTTTTGGCCTGACTGCTCACATATTCATCACGGATTTCACTGATAGAGTGCCGCGGTTCGCGCCAAGGACCTACAGGAAGGGCCGTTATGCTGAGTGCACGTAGTCTGTTTCGGGCAGGCCTGTTCGCCGCCCTGGCGGTTTCCACCTCGGCCATGGCCCGCCAGTTCCCGGCCACCGGCCTGGGTCAGTCCTGGCCCAACGCCACCGACGTCAGCTCCAGCCCGCGCTGGCACGTCTACGTCTTCATCAAGGACGGCGTGCGCTACATCCAGGTCAACGACCTCAACGGCAAGGTGCGCGGCGCCTTCGCCGCCGCCAACGGCCAGTTCCTGGTGCTGCCGATCGGCTCGGATGCCGAAACCGTCTCGGCCGGCCCGAACGCCTCGGCGCTGACCACCGCCGCCACCGGCCAGACCGGCGAAACGGTGTACCGCGACAACGATGTGCGCGTGACCGTCCAGCCGCTCGCCAACGGCCATTCGGCCTTCGCCGCCGACAGCACCACCTGCAGCGACCCGGTGGAGTGCAGCACCCACGTCCAGTAAGCGACGGGATCAGCGGACACAAAGTCAGCGGACAAACAAAAAGGGCGCGCCTTCCGGCGCGCCCTTTTTCATGTCGCTTGGTGTGGCTTATTCCGGGTTGTGCAGGATCAGGCTGATGCGGCTGCCATGGGCGACGCGGCGCTCGCGCACCTGGCCCTCGAACAGCGCGACCTGGTCGCGGATCGCTTCCAGCCCGGTGCTGGTGGTGGCCAGGCCTTGCATCAGCTCGCCCCAGCGCACGGCGCGGGCGGCCACTTCGTCGCGCAGGCCGTCGATGCGCATCACCACCCAGCGGCGGCCGTCGAACGCACCGCCGCGCAGGCGCACGTGGATGCCGCTGATGTCGCGGTCGCCGCACAGGCTGCCGGCGATCTCGCCGATGGTCCGGTACAGCACCAGGTGGATACCGGGCGAGAGCTGGCTCAGGCCACGGCCTTCGATATCGCAGGTGTAGCGCACGCCGGCCGCTTCCAGGGTGCGGGCCACGGCGCCTTCGCGCAGCGCGGCCGGCAGCCCGCGCTGGCGCCAGCTGACCGGGTGGAGGTTGTCGGCCAGGCGGAACAGCTGGTCCTGGTTCAACGCCGTCTGCAGGCGGTACTGGCGTTCTTCGGACGTGGGCACGGTGTAGCGCAGGCGCTCCAGCATCAGATTGCTGGTCTGCTGGATGCTGCCGCGCACCTGCTCGATCGCCATGGCGGTCTGGCGCATGCGCAGTTCGCCGAGGAACAGCGTGCGCTGCGCGAGGGCCAGGGTCTGGCGTGCGTCGAGGCGCTCCTGCAGGTCGCGCCGGTTGAGCACCGAGATGCGCGCGCCGAACATCATCATGGTGGAGATGGTGAAGGCGATCAGCACTTCCGCCTGCATGGTGCCCGGATCGAACGCCGCCGGCATGGTGAACACCACCGCCGTGCTGGCCATGGTTCCGCCGATGGCGACGCCGTACCAGCCATGGCGCAGGGCCAGGAACACCACGGGAATGAACATGCTCATGCGCGCTACCTGGCGCGCCTGCTCGCCCATGCCGCCGCCACCGATCCAGGCCAGCAGCATCAGCACCGGCAGCAGGCCGAGCGCGCTTTCCAGGAACAGGCGGCTGTCCATCAGGCGCGTCCAGCGATCATGCGCGGAGGTGAGCTGCCACACCTCGCGGATCATCAGCGCCAGCGGCGCCACGGTCAGTACGCCGAGGTAGTTGCCGATCAGCCAGCGGCCGGCCAGCAGCGGGTAATCCATGGGCGGGTAGCCGGCCGGCTTGATCGACACCGAGACGGCGGCAAGGTTGGCCAGCGTCCACACCAGCGAGCAGGCGAGCGCGCACAGCAGCAGGATGCTGATGCGCACATGGTGGCGACCCTGGAACAGCTGCCAGCGCTCGCGGCACAGATGCACCACCGGCATGGCCAGCGCGATCGGCGGCACCATCATGATGGCCGACCAGGTGCCGCCGAAATCGTCCATGCACAGCCACGCGGTGTAGCCGAGCGGACCCAGCTCGCCTACGGCAAGCGCGGGCCAGTAGCGCCGCGGCACCAGCAGCAGGACGGTCAGGCGATAACCGGCGAACAGTACCCAATACGAAAAAGAGACCTGGCGCAGCAATACGAAACCCAAGGCGTAAAGCAGCGCCGCCGCTCCATGGCGTAGCAGAGGATTCTCCACAGCTCTCGATTGCATCCCGGCTCCCCTGAGCTTGTTAGAGCGATCGGCTTCGACAAATGTGAAGGCGGCCGCCTGCGGATACAGCAAATTATCGAATGGGACAGCGGTAGCCGTGAAACCATAGTGAAGGATTCCACATGGCCGGTAACGTTAACGGACGCCGCGTGGATGGCCTTAAGTTCCGCTTTCCCCTCAAGCTCCGGAACGCGACCCTCCCGTCCGCCGGAACGACGCCCGTTTGTACTGCGGGCGGCCGCGACTTATCGCCGATCTCGTCGCAAATGGACAGTCGAAGCGGCGCCAAGGATAGGACGTTCCCGTTCACTTACGTGAAACTTTCAGCCTTTATGCCGCTACGGCGGGCCGGGGCCTCGTGCCACAATGCCCGCTCCGGTCGACCTCCCCGCCTTCGATGACCATCCCCAAAGACGCATACCGGCGCTTCCAGGAAGAGCTCGCCGCGCTCGATCAGCAGCAGGAAGCGGATGCAGGCAAGCCCAGCGGCGCCACGCGCATGGCCCGCGCGCGCGAGGAATTCCTCGAGCTGCGCAAGCGCTACGATCTCTCGGTGGCCGACGTGGTGGCGTTCTTTCCCGAACCGGACGGCATCGGCTACATCCAGGGGCTGATCGCGGCCAGGGACGCCAAGCCCAAACGCGGCCGCAAGCCGAAAAGCGCGTCCTGAAGGCCGTTCAGGCGATCACCGCCTGCGGATCGAAATAGCGCCCGGGCGACAGCCCGAAGCTGCGCCGGAACATCGCCACGAACGCACTGACGCTGGCATAGCCCAGCGCATCGGCCACGCTGGCCACCGCCTCGCCCGACGCCAAGCGCTCCAGCGCGCGGGCCAGCCGCGCCTGCTGGCGCCACTGCGCGAAGCTGCTGCCGGTTTCGTAGCGGAACAGGCGCGTCACCGTGCGTGGAGAAAGCCCCGCCCAGTCGGCCCATTCCTCCAGCGTGCGCACGTCGTCCGGGTGTTCGAGCACCGCGTGGGCGATGCGCAGCAGGCGGCGGTCGCTGGGCAGCACCAGGTGCAGCGGTTCTTCCGGGGCGCGGCGCATTTCGTCCATCAGCACGGCCAGCAGGCGCTCCTGTTCCTCCACCAGCGGCTGCATCGGCGACCAGGTGGCCGCGCGCAGCACCAGGGCGCGCATCAGCTCGTTGCCGTTGAGCACGCAGGTGCGCCCGGGCAGCCCGGCCGAGGCGTTGGGGGCGACGTAGACGCCCCAGCCCTGGGTGGCCTCGGCCACCCGCACGGTGTGCAGCTCGCCCGGCGGCAGCCAGCCCACGCGGTGCGGCGGCAGGGTCCAGGCGCCGTAGGCGGTGCGTACGCTGATCAGGCCTTTTTCCAGGTAGAAGAACTGGCCGCGCACGTGGCTGTGCCAGTCCGATTCCACGGTGTGGAAGGCCTTGTTCTTGCCCTCGCCGTTGAGCACGTAGGCGATCAGGTCGGGGCCTTCGGCGCTTTCCAGCCAATGGAAATGTTCGATGGAGCCGTGCGGGGTGTCGGACATGGCGATATATCGAATGACCGGTTCTAGATACAAATTGTCCCTCTGACGATATCAGGCCATTAAGGCCTCCGCCTAGGCTTATGTACTGCGCCTACCCCGGGCGCGACGTCCCCTTGCCACGCGCGGTCACGCCCAAGCCTCCGCGGACGTCCTACTAAAAACTTCCTGAAGGAGACTGGCATGTCAGCCCAAGACTCGCCGTCCATTCCGATGGACGCTGCCGAGGTTCTGACCCGTTTCGTGGTCAGCGCCCAATTGATGCTCGACCCGCTTACCCCCGAAAGCCTGCGCCGCCAGGTGGAGCCGAAACTGCTGGACGCCTTGCCGACTCTGCAGGCGCTGGGGGTGTTCGACCTGTTCGCCATCCGCGACCCGGCTCTGGCCGCCATGGTCGCCGACGAGCTGGCGGCGCGCCGTGCGCAGGTCCCGTCGCGGCCGCGGCCGCTGGCGGCGGCCTGAATATTTGCGGAGGCAGAATATGCTTGTCACATATTTGCCTTGACAAATATTTGAGCGGCAATAGAATGCGCGGCTATGAATCCGTCAAACCCCCCCATGCAGGAAAGCATCGGCATGCTGCTGGCCGCTGTGCGTACGGAAATCGTCCGCGCCATGGAGGCCGAACTGGCCGCCCGGGGCATCGAGCTGCGCTTCACCCAGTTCCTGATCCTCAAGCGGCTGTCCGCGCTGGGACCGATGACGGCGGGGGAACTGGCCCGCTCGATCGAACTGGACGGCGGCGCCATGACCCGCCAGCTCGACCAGCTCGAAGGCAAGGGCTACCTGCGCCGCCGCCCGCATGAGCAAGACCGGCGGGCCCTGCGCATCGAGCTGACCGACGAAGGCCAGGCGATGACGCAGGAACTCATCAACTGCAACGACCGCGTCGTGAAAGCCGCCCAGGTGTCGCTGGACGAGACCGAGCGGCAGCAGTTGCGCGACTACCTCACGCGCGTGCTGCACGCACTGCGCGACAGGCACTGATCCACCACTTCACTTTTGGACTTACGACCATGCGTCTGCACATTACGGCGGCGGCGATCGGACTGAGCCTGGCTTTAGCCGGCTGCGTCAGCAGCGGCGGCCTGCATCCGTCCGGCACGCTCGCCCAAGCCTCCTCGCTCAAGAGCGAGCGCAGCCTCCAGGGCATCGAGGTCTCGCCGGCGGCCTGGCCGCAGCAGGACTGGTGGAGCGCCCTGGGCGACAGCCAGCTCGATGCGCTGATCGGCGAAGCGCTGCGCGATAACCCCAGCCTGGCCGCCGCCGATGCGCGCGCCCAGCAGGCCCAGGCCTCGGTCGGCGCGGCCGATGCCTCACGCGGCCCCACGGTGAACGCGGGCGCCAGCATCGCCGGCGCCCGCCTGCCGGACGGGCTGATCGCGCCGGAAGGCCATTTCGCCTGGGCCAAGTACGGCTATGCCAGCTTCAACTGGGGCCTGGACCTGTGGGGCGGCAAGCGCGCCGCCTGGGAAGCCGCGCTGGGCGAGGCCCGCGCCGCCGAGATCGACCGCCAGGCCGCGCGCATCCAGCTGTCCACCAATGTGGCCCGCGCCTACACCCAGCTCGGCTACGCCTACGCGCAGCAGGACGTGGCGAAGGCAGAGCTCGAGCGCGCCAACCGCGCCCGCGACCTCACCCGCCAGCGCGTCAGCGCCGGCATCGACAACCAGCTGCAGCTCAAGCAGGCCGATACCGAAGTCGCTTCCGCCGAACAGCAGCAGGCCGCGGCCGACCGTTCCATCGATTCGGCGCGCTCGGCCCTGTCGGTGCTGCTGGGCAAGGGTCCGGACCGCGGCCTGGACATCCAGCGCCCGCAGGCCCTGAAGCCCGCCGCCCTGCTGGTGCCTGGCAACCTGCCGGTGGACCTGATCGGCCACCGCGCCGACCTGGTCGCCGCGCGCTGGCGCGTCGAGGCAGCCGGCAAGGACATCAAGGTCGCCAAGAGCGAGTTCATGCCCAACGTCAGCATCGGCGCCATGGCCGGCCTGCTGAACCTGGGCGGCGGCAATCTCTTCAGCCTGCGCAACCGCTTCTACGAGCTGGCGCCGTCGATCAGCCTGCCGATCTTCGACGGCGGCCGCCTGCGCGCCAATCTCGCCGGCAAGGACGCGCAGTACGACCTGGCGGTGGCGCAGTACAACCAGACCCTGGTCGCCGCCACCAATGAAGTGTCCGACGACTACAACGCGCTGCAGTCCGCGCAGCGCCAGATCGACGCGCAGCAGCGCGCGCTCGACGCCGCCACCCAGGCCTGGCAGCTCTCCGACCAGCGCTACAAGGCCGGCATCGGCAACTACCTGGAGGCACTGATCGTGCGCCAGCAGCTGTTGCAGGCGCAGCAGCGCATGGCCGCGCTGCAGTCGCAGCAGGTCGATCTTTCGGTGCAGCTGATCCAGGCGCTCGGCGGCGGCTTCCGTCCGCAGGGCGAGGCGCATGACGTCGCCTCCGCGCCGGCTTCCGCCGCTTCTTCTTCCTCCGTTTCCGCACGCTCTCTCTGAAGGCTTTTCGCCATGTCTAGCCAAACTCCGCTCGCGGCCGACAACGCCGCTCCCCAGCCCCCGAAGAACCGCCGCGGCCTGCTGCTGCGCCTGCTCGGCGTGGCCGTGATCCTTGCCGCCGCCGGCTGGACCGCGTGGTACTTCCTCGACGGCCGCTGGTACGAAGGCACCGACGACGCCTACGTCAACGGCAACGTGGTGCAGATCACCCCGCAGGTGCCCGGCACCGTGGTCACCATCGGCGCCGACGACGGCGACCTGGTGCACGCCGGCGACGTGCTGGTGAAGCTCGATCCGAGCAATACCGAAGTCGCCCTGGCCGAAGCCAAGGCCAGCCTGGCCAGCACCGTGCGCCACGTGCGCGGCCTGTACAGCAATGTCTCCGGCGCGCAGGCCGACGTGGCCGCGCGCAAGGTGGCGGTGGACAAGGCGCGCGCCGACTTCAACCGCCGCCGCGACCTGGCCAAGTCCGGCGCCATCTCGGCCGAGGAGCTGTCGCACGTACAGGACACCCTCACCACTGCCGAGAGCGGCCTGATCACCGCGCAGCAGCAGCTGGAAACCAGCAAGGTGCTGGTCGACGACACCGTGGTCGCCTCGCATCCGGACGTGCAGGCCGCCGCCGCCAAGCTGCGCGCGGCTTACCTGGACAACCTGCGCACCACCATCGTGGCGCCGGTCGACGGCTACGTCGCCAAGCGTTCGGTGCAGCTGGGCCAGCGCGTCGCCACCGGTGCGCCGCTGATGGCGGTGGTGCCGCTGCACCAGGTGTGGATCGACGCCAACTTCAAGGAAACCCAGCTCACCCACATGCGCATCGGCCAGCCGGTGGAGATCCGCGCCGACGTGTACGGCGGCAAGGTCACCTACAAGGCGCATGTGCAGAGCCTCGGCGTGGGCACGGGCAGCGCGTTCTCGCTGCTGCCGGCGCAGAACGCCACCGGCAACTGGATCAAGATCGTGCAGCGCGTGCCGGTGCGCGTGTTCTTCGACGATCCGAAGCAGCTCGACGAACACCCGCTGCGCATCGGCCTGTCCACCGACGTGGAAGTGAACCTGCACGACCAGACCGGCCCGATGCTGGCCAGGCAGGCGCCGACCCAGCCGGCCTTCAACACCGACGTCTACGCCAAACAGATGGCCGAAGCCGACAGCGCGATCGGCCAGATCATCCACGCCAACATGGCCGGCCAGAAGTAAGCCGCCCGCGGCGGGTTTCCTCGCGGGAACCCGCCGCTGCCGGCCTTCTCTCCCCCACGCCCTCCGGCACGCCTATTCCATGAGCACACAATTCCGTCCCCCCAACATGGCGCTGACCACGGTCGGCCTGTCGTTGGCGACCTTCATGCAGGTGCTGGACACCACCATCGCCAACGTGTCGCTGCCGACCATCGCCGGCAACCTTGGCGTGAGCGTGAACCAGAGCACCTGGGTGATCACCTCGTTCGCGGTGAGCATGGCGATTTCGCTGCCGCTCACCGGCTTCCTCACCCGCCGCTTCGGCGAGGTGAAGATGTTCATCTGGTCCACCCTGCTGTTCTCGCTGGCCTCGTTCCTGTGCGGCATCGCGCAGAGCATGGGCATGCTGATCCTGTTCCGCGCCATCCAGGGCGCGGTGGCCGGGCCGATGTATCCGGTGACGCAGGCCCTGCTGATCTCGATCTATCCACCGGCCAAGCGCGGCATGGCGCTGGCCTTGCTGGCGATGGTGACGGTGGTGGCGCCGATTGCCGGCCCGATCCTGGGCGGCTGGATCACCGACAACTATTCCTGGCCATGGATTTTCTTCATCAACGTGCCGATCGGCATCTTCGCCAGCTTCGTCATCGGCGCGCAGATGAAGGAGCGCAAGGATGTGACCACGCGGCCGAAGATGGACTACGTCGGCCTGATCACGCTGATCATTGGCGTGGGCGCGCTGCAGATCGTGCTGGACAAGGGCAACGACGAGGACTGGTTCAATTCCACCTTCATCGTGGTCACCAGCATCATCGCGGCGCTGGGCGTGGCGGTGTTCCTGATCTGGGAGCTCACCGACAAGGAACCGATCGTCGACCTGCGCCTGTTCCGCCACCGCAACTTCCGCATGGGCACGCTCTCGCTGGTGCTGGCCTATGCGGCGTTCTTCGCGATCGGCCTGCTGGTGCCGCAGTGGATGCAGCGCAACCTGGGCTACACGTCGACGTGGGCGGGCTTCGCCAGCGCACCGCTGGGCATCCTGCCGGTGCTGCTGACCTTCGTGGTGGGCAAGTACTCCACGCGCTTCGACCTGCGCCTGGTGGCCTCGATCTCGTTCCTGGTGATGGGCACCACCAGCTTCCTGCGCTCGGATTTCTTCCTGGACATCGACTTCATGCACATCGCCGGCGTGCAGTTGCTGCAGGGCCTGGGCGTGGCGCTGTTCTTCATGCCGGTGACCACTATCCTGCTGTCCGACCTGCAACCGCACGAGATCGCCGCGGGCGGCGGCCTGGCCACCTTCCTGCGCACCCTGGGGGCGAGCTTCTCGGCCTCGCTGACCACGTTCATGTGGGACCGTCGCGCGGTGGTGCACCACGCCCACCTGAGCGAGCACATCACGCCCTACGACCCCACCGCGACGCAGGCGCTGGGCCAGCTGGGCGGGGGCGACCCGCAGACGGCGGCGGCCATAGTCAACCAGATGATCACCCAGCAGGCTTACCAGATCTCCTTCAACGAGGTGTTCCACGTGCTGGGCTGGATCTTCGTCAGCCTGGTGGTGGTGGTCTGGATGACCAAACCGCCGTTCACGGCCAAGGCCGGACCCGCCGCGGGCGGGGGGCACTGACCGGTCCGGAGAAAAAAACAACGGCCCCGTTCGGGGCCGTTGCAATTTTCGGGGGTGAAAGCGTCTTACAGATCGAAGCCCACGCCTACCAGCGCCATGGTCTCGCCACGGTTAGGACCGTGCGTGCCGCCGTTGGAGATGTGGCGGATCTGGAAGCTGAGGTATTTGCCTTGCCAACCCACCGTATTCACGAATTCGCCCACGCTGCTGAGCGCCATCGTGCGGCCCGTCTGCACGGCGCCCTGCAGGCTGTAGAAGAAGCCGTGGTACCAGTCGCTGTCGCTGCCGTAGCGCAGGCGGGCGCCGCCGGCCACGAGCCAGACGTCGTCGCCGGTCTCGTAGCGGTTGCCCTGGTAGCGGGACAGGTTGCGGCCGCCGATCCAGCCCACCGAGACGTCCGGCGCCCACGTGAAACGGGTGCTGCCGATCGGGTGGGCGTCAAAAGTAGCTTCCACGAACGCCGCATGGGTGCCGTGGGAATCCATGTAGCTGCGGCCGCCCTGGAGTTCCAGGTGGGTCGCGGCCGCAGCGGCCGACGTAGCGCCGGCCAGAGCCAACGCAAGAGCGCTAAGAAAAACCTTGTTCAAACGCATGGGGGTGCCTTTTGGGGGACAGTTCTTTTATGAACTATATGGTTCAATAAGTGTCGTCGATCGACGGTGAACTCGTAAATCCCACCTTCGTTCGACGCAGCGTTCCCCCAGACGCACCAATTGGTTTAGCCCGGATGGTTATTGCGGATTTGCAATAACCCGGATAAAAAGCATCACCCCACATTCTCCCCGGATGAAATGTCATGCACCCTAGCCAGAGCCAAAGCTGCACCGCTTTCGATGGCCACCGCCTGATCGCCTCGGGTCCGCTGCGCGAGGTGGCTGCCGCCACCAAGCAGGCGATCGACGCCGGCGCCAAGGGACCGGTGCTCGTGTTCGACGACCAGACCAGCCTGCCCGTGGAAATCGACTTCCGCGGCGGCGTGGACGATGTGCTGTCCCGCCTCGGCCTCGCCAGCGCGGCCACCGACACCGCCCCGCGCGGCCCGGGGCGCCCCCGCCTCGGCGTGGTGGCGCGCGAGGTCACCTTGCTGCCGCGCCATTGGGAATGGCTGGCCGCGCAGGCCGGTGGCGCCTCCGCCACCCTGCGCCGGCTGGTGGAAGACGCCCGCCGCGGCGAGCAGGACCGCGCCCTGCGCGCCGGCGAAGCGCTGGACCGCTTCATGCAGGCCATGGCCGGCGACCTGCCGCACTACGAGGAAGCCTCGCGTGCCTACTGGCGCGGCGAGCGCGACCGCTTCGGGCAATTGATCGAGACGTGGCCTTCCGACGTGCGCGATCATGCGCGTCGCCTGGCGGCGGCTGCCTGGAACGACGCGGACGCCATCGCCTGAAGCCCTGACGTCCCGCCGTTCGCTCCAGCCCGGAACCACCAGCTAGCCCATGTCCTCGCCAGCCACCCGCCAGCCCTCACTCACCGAAGGGCCGATCGCCCGCACCCTGCTGCTGTTCGCGCTGCCCATCATGGGCAGCACGGTGCTGCAGTCGCTCAACGCCTCCGTCAATGCGATGTGGATCGGCCACTTCCTGGGCGAGTCGGCGCTGAGCGCGGTAAGCAATGCCAGCCTGATCGTGTTCCTCCTGCTCACCGCCGTGTTCGGGGTGAGCATGGCCAGCACCATCCTGGTCGGCCAGAGCCTGGGCGCGCGCAACATGGTGGAAGCCAAGCGCGTGGTCGGCACCGGCGTCACCTTCTTCGTGGCGCTGTCGACGCTGGTCTCGGTGTGCGGCTACTTCAACACCGCCTGGATGCTCCACCAGCTGGGCGTGCCGCCGGATGCCATGCCGTACGCCGTGCCCTACCTGCGCATGGTGTTCGTGGCCATGCCGTCGATGTACTTCTACAACTTCCTGATGATGACCCTGCGCGGCGCCGGCGACGCGCGCACGCCCTTCATGTTCATGGGCATGTCGGTGCTGCTGGACATCGCGCTCAATCCGCTCTTCATGTTCGGCTGGGGTCCGGTGCCGGCGATGGGCACCGCCGGCTCGGGCTTCGCCACGCTGATCTCGCAGAGCGTGGCCCTGGTCGCGCTGCTGACGACGCTGTACCGGCGCAAGCACTTCCTGCGTCTGACCGGCGACGAGCTGGCGTATCTGAAGCCGGATCCGGCGATCCTGCGCGCGCTCATCTTCAAGGGCCTGCCGATGGGCATGCAGATGGTCGTGATCTCCTCCTCGGCCATGCTGATGATGCGCCTGGTCAACGGCTACGGCTCGCAGACCACCGCCGCCTACGGCGCCGCCACCCAGCTGTGGACGTACGTGCAGATGCCGGCGATGGCGATCGGCGCGGCGGTGTCCTCGATGGCGGCGCAGAACATCGGCGCGCGGCTGTGGGACCGCGTGCACCGCATCGCCCGCGCCGGCGTGGCCTACAACTTTCTGTTCGGCGGCACCCTGATCGCGCTGATCTATCTTTTCAACCGCGCTGCGCTGCACCTGTTCCTGCCCGGCGACGGCGAGGCGATCGCGCTGGCCCAGCACCTGAACATGATCGCGGTGTGGTCCTTCCTGTTCTTCGGCATCACCTTCGTACTGTTCGGCGTGGTGCGCTCCACCGGCGCGGTGTGGCCGCCGCTGATCGTGCTCACCATTTCGATGTGGCTGATCCGCCCGCCGTTCGCGTTCGCGCTGATGCCGAAGCTCGGTGCCGACGCCATCTGGTGGAGCTTCCCGCTCGGCTCGCTGGCCTCGATGCTGATGGCCATGGCGTATTACCGCTGGGGCGGATGGCAGAAGGCGCACATGCTGGCGCCGCCGGCTCCCGCGCCAGCGCCAGGCCTGCCCGAAGCCGCGGCCGCCGAAGCCGCCGACTAAACTAAACAGCCCCCGCCCGTTGCCACGCGACTGTCATGCCGCGTGCCTAAGGTCGGGCGGATGACCCGTCCCCTCCTTCGCTGCCGGCGGCGCGCATGAGCTTCTCGCGCCGCCGTTTCCTGCTCGGCGCCGGCGGTGTGCTCGCCGCGCCGCTGTTCCCCGGACTGCTGCGCGCGGCGCCGGCCATGCCGATGGCGGACAAGCGCATGGCGCCGCAGCTGGCCGAGCCGAACAAGCCGCTGGTCAATCCCACCACGCTGGCGCGCTTCGTCGACGCCTTGCCGCTGCCGCCGGTCGCGCACCCGATCGGGCAGCGCGAGCACCCCGCGCATCCCGGCCGGCGCCTGCCGCTCTATCGCATGGAAATGCGCGCGTTCCAGGCGCGCCTGCACCGCGACCTGCCGCCCACCACGCTGTGGGGCTACCAGGGCAGCAGCCCCGGCCCCACGCTGGAAGCGCGGCGCGGCGAACCCCTCCTCGTGGAATGGGCGAACGCGCTGCCCACGCATCATCTGCTGCCGATCGACCACACCATCCACGGCGCCGAAAAAGACCGCCCCGACGTGCGCACCGTCGCGCACGTGCACGGCGCACGCGTCGGCCCGAACGACGACGGCTGGCCGGAAGACGCCTTCGCGTCCGGCCACTCGCTGCTCTACCGCTACCCGAACGCGCAGGACGCCGCGACGCTCTGGTACCACGACCACGCAATGGGCATCACGCGCCTCAACATCTATGCCGGCCTGTACGGCGCCTACCTGCTGCGCGATCCGGAAGAACAGGCGCTGGCCCTGCCTTCGGGCGAATACGAACTGCCGCTGATGCTGTGCGACCGCCTGATCGCGCGCGACGGCCAGCTCTACTATCCGGTGTCCGACGATCCGGCCGCGCCGTGGGTGTCCGAGGCCTACGGCAACGCCACGCTGTGCAACGGCAAGCTGTATCCGTACCTGGAAGTGGAGCCGCGCCGCTATCGCCTGCGCCTGATCAATGCAGCGAATGCGCGCCACTACGAACTGAGCCTTTCCAGCCGCCGCCCCTTCGTGCAGGTCGGCAGCGACCAGGGCCTGCTCAGCGCGCCGCTGGAACGCATGCGCCTGGAGCTGTATCCGGCCGAGCGTGCCGACGTGGTGGTCGATTTCTCCGGCCTCGACGGCAAGACGGTGGAACTGCGCCAGCCTTCCGAACCGCTGCTGCAGTTCCGCGTGCGCAGCCGCGACAGCAAGAGCGTGGCTTCGGTCGCCGTACCCGCCGCCTTGCGCGCCGTGCCGCGGATGGATGCCGCCACGGCCGTGCGCGAACGCATCCTCACCGTCGGCGAGATGGACGACGCCAACGGCAATGCGATGATGATGACCCTGGGCGGCCATCACTGGTCCGACCCCATCACCGAAGATCCCGTGCAGAACAGCGTGGAGATCTGGAGCCTGGTCAACCTCACCGGCGACGCGCATCCGATCCATCTGCACCTGGTGCGCTTCCAGATTCTCGAGCGCCGTCCCTACGACCTGTTTGCCTGGAACGAGCGCAAGGAACTGAAGTACACCGGCCCCGGCCAGCCGCCGCCGCCGCATGAGGCCGGCTGGAAGGACACGGTGCGCGCGGACGCCGACATGGTCACCCGCATCATCGTGCGATTCGAGGGCGAGCCCGGCAAATACGTGTGGCATTGCCACCTGCTCGAGCACGAAGACAACGAAATGATGCGTCCTTTCAAGCTGTTGCCGAAAGCCTGAAAAAAACGCTGGTTTTTGCGCTATCGCAAGCCTTTGCGCCTGTCGCGGCGCTGTCATCTGCGCCGCCATCGCTGTCGCTTCGCTGCCAACGCAACGTCATGGGCGAAGACCATGCTCCGCGCCGGCCGCGTCATTCCACGGCACGCGGCCGCATCAGGGGGACCACGTTGCAGCCTTCGCGTTGCAGGAGTCCAAAGTCATGCCCAAGCTTCACGGCTGTCCGCGTTACCTGCCGTTCCTCACCGCTGCGCTCGCCACCGTCCTGGCCGGCGCGGCGGGTGCGCAAACCACTAACGCCGAGCAGGATGCCGCGTTCCGCCATGGCATTCCCGGCGCCGGCACCAGCCCGCGTCCGGGCGTACCGGGCGGCATCGTCACGCTGCACCGTCCGGGCGAGCCGGGCGACCGCAGCGACCGCACGCGCACGCCGGTCAAGCACGTGATCCTGCTGATCGGCGAGAACCGCACCTTCGACCACGTCTACGCCACCTACACGCCGCCCAAGGGCCAGAGCGTGCACAACCTGCTGTCCGAAGGCATCGTCAACGCCGACGGCACGCCGGGCCCGAACGTGGCCCTGGCCAAGCAGTGGCAGGCCACCGACACCGGCAAGTTCGCTGTCGCGCCCACGCACACCACGCCCTACGCCATGCTGCCGGCGATGAACACCGGCGGCGCGCCGACCCAGCCCTACTTCGCTTCCGCCGCGCAGGCCGAAGCGGTGGAGCCCGGCCTGCCCGCGGGCGAGTACGGCCAGCTCGCCAGCGGCGGCACCGGCCTGCCGGGGCACGTGGTCGATACGCGCTTTCCCACGCAGTTGCCGAACGCGCCCGTCGACATGAGCGCCTCGCTCAGCTACGACGACTACGCCAACAGCCCCGTGCACCGCTTCTTCCAGATGTGGCAGCAGCTCGACTGCTCGGCCGGCGCCGCCACGCGCAGCAACCCGAGCGGCTGCCGCAACGACCTGTTCCCGTGGGTGGAAACCAGCTTCGGCGCCGGCAGCAACGGCGCGCCGCGTCCGGCCAACTTCGACGAGCAGACCACCGGCGAAGGCTCCACCGCCATGCAGTTCCTTAACATGGCCAAGGGCGACGCGCCGTACTTCAACGAGCTGGCGCGCGACTATGCGCTCAGCGACAACTTCCATCAGTCGGTGATGGGCGGTACCGGCGCGAACCACATCATGCTCGGCTACGCCAGCCTGATCTATTACGCCGATGCGCAGGGCCGTCCGGCCACGCCGCCGGGCAATCAGATCGAGAACCCCGATCCGATGCCGGGCACCGACAACTGGTACACGCAGGACGGCTACGGCGGTGGTTCCTACGTGAACTGCGCGGACGAAAGCCAGCCGGGCGTGGCCTCGGTAAAGGACTACCTGCGCAGCCTGCCGTACCGCAGCTTCCGCGGCGGCGACTGCAAGCGCGACGCTTATTACCTGGTCAACAACTACAACCCCGGCTACATGGGCGACGGCACGCCCGCGCCGCTGGGCGCCGACCAGTTCACCATCCCGCCGACGCGGCAGGAGAATCTGGCCCTGCTGCTCAGCCGCCATCACGTGAGCTGGAAGTACTACGGCGAAGGCTGGGGCGACGGCAAGGAGAACGGCGAGGCCGGCACCTTCTGCAATATCTGCGATCCGTTCCTGTACTCCACGCAGGTGATGACCGATCCCAAGCTGCGCGCGAACAACCAGGACATCAACGACCTGTATCGCGACATCCAGAACAACACCTTGCCCGCGGTGGCAATCGCCAAGCCCGACGGCATCCTCGACGGCCATCCGGCGTCGTCCAAGCTCGGCCTGTTCGAAGGCTATGTGAAGAAGATCGTGGACATGGCCAAGGCCAATCCCGAGGTGTGGAAGGACACCGCCATCGTGGTCACCTTCGACGAAGGCGGCGGCTATTGGGATTCCGGTTATATCCAGCCGATCGACTTCTTCGGCGACGGCACGCGCATCCCGATGCTGGTGATCTCGCGCTACTCCACCGGCGGCCGCGTGGTCCACACCTATTACGACCATGTCTCCTTCGACAAATTCGTCGAAGCCAACTGGGGCCTGCACGAGACCATCTCGCCGCGCGGCCGCGACAACCTGCCGAACCCGCGCGCGCGTCCGGGCAATCCGTACGTGCCGGTGAATGCGCCGGCGCTGGGCAATCTGATGGACATGTTCGACTTCGGCCGCTACGCGCGGCATGACGCCGACGGCGACGACAACGACGACCTGCAGGACTGACGGTCGCTCAGTCACCGCGCCGTGGCCATGGGGCCATGGCGCCTCCGCGCCGGTGCCACAGGGAGGTGGCGCCGGCCAGCATGGATCACCGGGCAGGGCTTACCGATGCAAGTGGCTTATCAGCTGGCGCGCTTCGTCCGCGCCGCGCTTACCGTAGTACTGCTGTCGTCCGTGCTGGCGCCGCACGCGCACGCCGACGCCGGCGATTTCCAGGCGATGCCGGGCTTGTGGAAGATCGTCACGCATGCCAAGGGCACACCGCATGAAACCGTGGCCTGGCATTGCGTCGATGAGGATGCCGATCCGTGGGCATCGTTCGCGCTGCCGCCGCCGGAGGCGAGCTGCCAGCGCAGCGACGAACACCGCAGCCGCACTTCGCTGGACTGGCAGGTGCAGTGCCATGCGCCGCCCGCGCTGCATGGCCGGGTCGTGTTCGATTCGCCCGAGCATTACACCGCCACGCTGAGTGCCGAAGGCGCCGAACCGCTGCAGCGCGTAGAAGGCCGGCGCTACGCCGCCTGCACCAGCCCCAAGGATTGATCGACAGGTCGCGAATGTTGGGGTTCGCTGCGCTCACCCCAACCTACGCGTTCTTTCAGGCGCCTTGGCTGGCCGCCTTCAACGCACGCTTCGCCTGCCGCCGCGCGCGCCGCGCGTCCTTGCGCGCCTTGCGGTCGTAGACGCGCAGGTAGATCGCCGGCGTGCTGAGCAAGGTCAGCAGCTGCGACACGAACAGACCGCCCAGGATCGCCACGCCCAGCGGCTGGCGCATCTCCGAACCCGCGCCGAAGCCGATCGCCAGCGGCAGCGCCGCGCCCATCGCCACCAGGGTGGTCATGGTGATCGGACGGAAGCGCACCAGGGCCGCTTCGCGGATCGCCTCCGGCGGCGAGCGGCCGTGTTCGCGTTCGGCGACCAGGGCGAAGTCCACCATCAGGATCGCGTTCTTCTTCACGATGCCGATCAGCATCAGGATCGCGATCACCGACATCATGGTCAGCTGGGTATGCGTGACCAGCATGGCCAGGAACGCACCCATGCCCGCCGCCGGCAAGGTGGAAAGAATGGTCAGCGGATGCACCAGGCTCTCGTAGAGGATGCCCAGCACGATATACATGGCCATGATCACCGCGAAGAAGATGAACAGGCCATTGGTCAGCGCTTCCATCAGCTGCTGGTTGTTGCCGCTGTACTTTTTCTGCACGCCAGACGGCAGGCCGGCCGCGGCCATGGCGTCGTCGACACGGCGCAGCCCTTCCACCTGCGATACGCCATCGGCGAGGTTGTAGCTGATCGACGACGATTCCAGCTGGTTGTAGTGGCGGATCTCCAGCGGCGCGATGTTCGGCTCGATCTTGGCCACCGCCGATAGCGGGATCATCTTGCCCTGCGTATTGCGCACATAGGTGTTGAGCAGCGTGTCCGGGCTGATCGACTGCGCCGCCGAGGTAAGCACCACCCAGTACTGGTTGATGTCCGAATAGATCACCGACACCGGACGCTGTCCGAACGCGTTGTACAAGGCCGTGTCCACCGACGCCGCGCTCAGCAGCAGGCGGCCGGCCGCATCGCGGTCCACCTTCAGCTTCTGCTGCTTGCCGATGGCATCGAAGTTGGTGGTGACGTCGCGGAATTCCTTCAGGCCGCGCATGACGCGCGCCAGCTTGAGGGTCGGGCCCTGCAGATCGGTGCCGTCGGCGCTGCTGAGCTGGAACTGATACTGCCCGCCGCCGCCACCACCCCCGCCGCCACCGCCGAGAAACTGCAGCGGGGTCAGCGAGGCGGTGATGTCCGGGATGGCCTTGTACTGCGCATCCAGGCGCTTGATCACGTCCTTGACCGGGTCGTGCCGCTGGCCGGGCTGCTTGCCCAGGGGCTTGAGATCCACGAACAGCGTGATGCTGTTGCCGACCGCGCCGTTGTTGTTGTTGCCGCCAAGGATGGTGGTGACGTCCAGCACCGCCGGATCCTTCAGCATGATCGCGCCCATCTTCTGCGCGCGCTCGGCCAGCAGGGTCGGCGAGATATTGGCGTCCAGATTGAAATTGGCCTGCAGCATGCCGATGTCTTCTTCCGGCATGATGCCGCCGCCCGCGGTCTTGGCCACCGCGAAAGCCAGCACGCCGGTCAGCAACAGCAGCAGCGGCGGCTGCCAGCGCATCAGGCCGCGATGGCGCATGGCCCAGTCCAGCGAGCGCTCGTACACGTGCAGCAGCCAGCCGTCGAAGCGTTCGGCCAGGCGCGACAGCGCGGAGGCGGGCTTGCCGTCAGGATGTTCGAGTGAGAGATAGCGCCCGCACAGCGCTGGCGTCAGGGTCAGCGAGACGATGGCCGAGATCACCACCGTCGCGGTGAGCGTCACCGAGAACTCTTTCATCAAGGTGGTGAAAAAGTTATTGCCGAACAGCATCGGCGCGAACACCGCCACCAGCGACAAGGTGATCGAGACCACCGTGAAGCCGATCTCGCGCACGCCGATCAGCGCCGCCTGCAGCGGCCGCTCGCCGGCTTCCATATGGCGCACGATGTTCTCGATCACCACGATGGCATCGTCGACCACGAAGCCGATGCACAGCACCAGCGCCACCAGCGACAGCGTGTTCAAGGTGTAGCCGAGCACCCACATCAGCACGAAGGCGCCGGCCAGCGACAGCGGCACGCTGAGCATGGCGATCAGGGTGGGGCCGATGCGGCGCAGGAAGATCAGCATCACCACCGCCACCATGGCGATACTGAGCAGCAGCGCCACTTCCACTTCGTGCAGTGCGGATTTGGTGGTCTGGGTGAGGTCGAAGATCGGGGTGATCTTCACGTCCGCCGGCATCAGGTGCTGGAACTCCGGCAGCTTGGCGCGGATCGCATCGGCCGTCGCCACGGCATTGGCGTCGGCGCGCTTGCTGATCTGCATGGCCACCGTGCGGTCGCCGTTGAACCAGGCGGCCTGGAACTCGTCCTGCTGGCCGCTGGTGATGGTGGCGACATCCGACAGCCGCACCGGCGTGCCCTTGCGCGAGGCGATCAGCAGCGCGCCGAATTCGTCGGCGGTATGCAGCGAATCGTTCGCCAGCACCGTCATCTGCGTCCAGCCATTGCTCAGCACGCCCTGCGGCGCGGTGACGTTGGCCGCGATCAGCGCATTGCTGACGTCGTCGCTGGTGAGCTGCTTGGCGGCAAGCGCATCCGGGTTCAGCGCCACGCGCACCGCATGCGGCGTACCGCCGAACACTTGCACCTGGGCCACGCCCGGCACCTGGGCCACGGCGGGCTTGAGCATGGTGTCGGTGAGGTCGTAGAGCTTGTCCGGCGGCAGGCTGGTCGAGGTGAGCGAGACCAGCAGCACCGGAATCTGCGAGGTGTCGAACTTGAAGTACTGCGGCGGACTGGGCATGCCCGACGGCAGATCGGGCTGGGCGGCATTGATGGCCGCCTGCACGTCGCGCGCGGCCTTGTCGGCGCTGCGGCCGAAATTGAACAGGATCTGGATCTGCGTGGCGCCGTCGTTGGTGGTCGACACCATCTGCCGGATCTCCGGGATCCGGCCCAGATGCCGCTCCAGTGGCGCCACCACCGAACTGGCCATGGTCTGCGCATTGGCCCCCGGCATCTGCGCGAACACCACCACGCCGGGAAACTCAATGGTCGGCAGCGCCGCGACGCCCAGCAGCAGATAGGCCCAGAAACCGGCCAGCACCAGCCCGATGGCGAGCAGCGAAGTGCCGATGGGGCGACGAATCAGCGGCGCAAAAATGTTCACAAGGCTTCCGTACCGGAGGTGCGCTGCGCGTAGCCTGCATGGCGAATCGGCGCGCACCGGGGAGTACCGATGCGACGGGCATCGGGGGCATGGGCAATCATATCGGCTATAAGACCGCGCCACCCGTGACGCGCGGATGTGCCTTTAGTCCGGCCGTGTCGAAAGGCAGGGGGCTTCTTGAGCTCAAGAGCTTTTTTCTGCGCTTCGTAGAAACGTTGTCGCTAGAGCGGCCCCTCACCCCAACCCTCTCCCCGGAAGGGAGAGGGGGATGCAGGGCGGCGCGAAAATCCAGCGAAGAGCTCGCGGCGCAGCCGCGGCGTTCCGCTTGCGCGCTTTTGCTTTTGATCTTGCTCTTGATTCACCGGGTCCCCTTGGCGCCGGCGGTGAGGGCTGGACGAAAAGGCCCCGAAGGGGGCGAGGACAGGAGTCCTCGCCTTTTTGATCAGGGCATGGATGCCCTGTCAAAAAGCCCGGCCAGCCCTCACGGACCCTCGGCAGCTTTGCTGCTGAGGGCGCCAAGCAGGGTGCCCTCTCTTTTTGGTTACTTTTTCTCTGGGCACGCAGAGAAAAAGTAACTCGGGCCGCGGCAGCGGCACGAAACACTCGCCGACAGGCGAGACAACCTAGCATCAGCGCAACAACCGAGCGATACCGTTACTGGATCCCGGCCTACGCCGGGATGACGAGCAAAGGTCAGGCCGCCTGCCCCGCCGCCTTGAGCGCGCGCTTCGCCTCGCGCCGCGCCCGCCGCGCCGCCTTGCGCTCCTTGCGATCGTGATTCCACAGATAAATGGCAGGCGTACTCAACAACGTAAGCAACTGCGACACCAACAACCCACCCACAATCGCCACACCCAGCGGCTGCCGCGTCTCCGCGCCAATACCGAACCCGATCGCCAGCGGCAACGCCGCACCGATCGCCACCAGGGTCGTCATCGTGATCGGCCGGAAGCGCACCAGCGCCGCCTCGCGGATCGCCTCCGGCGCCGGCAGGCCGTATTCGCGCTCGCGCACCAGGGCGAAATCCACCATCAGGATCGCGTTCTTCTTCACGATGCCGATCAGCATCAGGATCGCGATCACGCCGATCAGCGACATCGGCGTCTGCGTCACCAGCATGGCCAGGAACGCGCCCGCGCCGGCCGCCGGCAAGGTGGAAAGAATGGTCAGCGGCTGGCCCAGGCTCTCGTACAGAATGCCCAGCACGATATACATGGCGAAGATCGAACCCAGCAGCAGGAGCATGGAGTTGTCCTTGCTCTCCTGCAGGTTCTCGTTCTCGCCGGTGTAGCCGATCTTCACGCCGGCCGGCAGGCGCGCCTCGGCCACCAGCTGGTCGATCAGCTGCATGCCCTTGTCGCGCGGGAAGTCCGGCGGCAGGTTGTAGTAGATCTGCACCGCTTCCATCTGGTTGTAGTGGTTGACGATGGAAGGCGTCACGTTCGGCTCGATCCTGGCCACCGCCGACAGCGGCACCATGCCGCCGGTGCCATTGCGCACATAGGTGTTGAGCAGGGTGCCCGGGGTGAGCGTGTGCTCGGCGCTGGAGGTGAGCACCACCCAGTACTGGTTGATGTCCGAATAGATGATCGACACCTGGTTCTGGCCGAAGGCGTTGTACAGCGCCGTGTCGACCATGCCCATGCTGATGTTGAGCCGGCCGGCGGCCTGGCGGTCCACCTTCAGCATCTGCTGCTTGTCGATATTGTCGTAGTCGCTGCTGACGTCGCGGAACGGCGGGCGGTCCTTCATCAGCTTGGTCACTTTGTAGACCCAGGGCTGCAGGTCGATGGTGCTGGCGCTGATCAGCTGGAAGCTCTCCGCACCCTGGCCGCCGCCACCGCCGCCGCCGTTGAAGAAGCTCAGCGAACTCAGCGACACCTGCACGTCAGGCAGCAGCTCGTACTGCTTGCGCAGGCGCTCGACCACCTTGTCGATATGTTCCGGGCGCTCGCCGGGGCCGTTGCCCTTGGGCTTGAGGTCGACGTACATCACTGACTGGTTGCCCACCGCGCCGCCGGCATTGTCGGCGCCGAGGAAGGTGGTGACGTCCAGCACCGCCGGGTCCTTCAGCATGATCTCCGCGGCCTTCTGCGCGCGCAGCGCCATCAGGCTGGGCGAGATATTGGTGTCCGCGCGCACCATCGCGCGGATCAGGCCGATGTCTTCCTTGGGCATGAAGTTGAAGCCGGCGGTCTTCACCACCGCCATGGCCAGGCCCACGGTCAGCGCCAGCAGGATCAGCGGCTGCCAGCGCATCAGGCGGCGGTGATGCATGGCCCAGTCCAGCGCGCGCTCGTAGGCGCGCTGCATGCCGCGGTCGAAGCGCTCCACGGCGCGCTCGATCCGGCCCGGCTCGCGCTGCTCGCTTTCCTGCTTGAGCATCCAGCCGCACAGTGCCGGCGTGACGGTGAGCGAGATCACCGCCGAGATCACCACTGCGGCGGTCAGCGTCACCGAGAACTCGCGCATGATCACGGTGAACTGGCTGTTGCCGAACAGCAGCGGCACGAACACCGCCACCAGCGACAAGGTGATCGAGATCACCGTGAAGCCGATCTCGCGCACGCCCAGCAGCGCCGCCGGCAGCGCCTGCTCGCCGTGTTCCATGTGGCGCACGATGTTCTCGATCACCACGATGGCGTCGTCCACCACGAAGCCGATGCACAGCACCAGCGCCACCAGCGACAAGGTGTTGAGCGTATAGCCCAGCGACCACATCACGATAAACGCGCCGGCCAGCGACAGCGGCACGCTCAAGGTGGCGATCAGGGTCGGGCGCAGCCGGCGCAGGAACACCAGCATCACCAGCGCCACCAGCAGGATGCTCAGCAGCAGGGCGATCTCCACCTCGTGCAGGGCCGAGCGGGTGGTCTGGGTGAGGTCGAAGATCGGCGTGATCTTGAGATCCGCCGGCAACCACGAGCGCATTTCCGGCAGCTTGGCGCGCACCGCGTCGGCGGTGGCCACGGCGTTGGCTTCCGGGCGCTTGCTTACGCGGATGGTCACCGAGCGCTGCCCGTTGAACCAGGCCGCCTGGTATTCATCCTGCTGGCCGCTGTAGACCTTGGCCACGTCCGACAGGCGCACCGGCGTGCCGTTCTTCACCGAGATCAGCAGCTGGCCGAATTCTTCGGGATCGTGCAGGGCGTCGGTGGCGGTCACCGTCATCTGCGTGGTGCCGTCGCTCAGGATGCCCTGCGGCGAGGTGACGTTGGCCGCGCGCAGCGCATTGCGCACGTCGTTGCCGGACAAGCCCATCGCCGCCAGCTGCGCGTTGTTGAGCTCGACGCGCACCGCCTTGGGCCGCCCGCCCATGATGCGCACCTGCGCCACGCCGGGCACCTGCGACAGCACCGGCTTGATCAGCGTGTCGGCCATGTCGAACAGCTTGTCGGGGCTCTGCGTGGTCGAGGTCATCGACAGCAGCAGCACCGGCATCTGCGAATTGTTGAATTTGAAGTAGCGCGGCGGGATGGTCATGCTCGAGGGCAGGTCCACCTGCGCGGCATTGATCGCCGCCTGCACGTCGCGCGCCAGCTTGTCGGTGGACTTGCCCGGCTCGAACAGCAGGATCACCGAGCTGGAGCCGTCATTGCTCTCCGAGCTCATCTCCTTGATGCCGGGAATACGCCCCAGGTGCCGTTCCAGCGGCGCGGCCACGGTGGACGCCATGGTCTGCGCGCTGGCGCCGGGCACTTCCGCATAGACCGACATGCCGGGGAATTCCAGCGCCGGCAGCGCGGCCACGCCGATCAGGATGTAGGTCCAGATGCCGGCCAGCGCCAGGCCCAGTGCAAGCAGCGAAGTGCCCACCGGGCGGCGGATCATTGGAGCGAAGATATTCACGTATTCCCCGGGCGGCGCCTCCTGCGGCGCTCCGCAGGCGGGACTTTATGCCGGGGGGCACATGCTTGGGATGTGCCTGAAGTGTGTAGCGCGCATAGGCCACAGGTTGGGGTGAGGCCACCCCAACCCGTGCTTGCCGCGGTCAGTGCGCCGGGCTGTAGCGCAGCGTCAGGTAGGCGGTGCGGCCCAGCTGGTTGTAGAAGCGCACGGTCTCGTAGCGGTGGTCGAACACGTTGGCCACGCGGCCCTGCAGGGTCCAGCCCGGCTGGAAATGCCAGCTCGCGCGCAGGTCCACCGTGGTGTAGCCGCCCAGGCGCTGCAGGTTGGCCGCGTCGTCGTAGCGGTAGCCCTCGGCATTCACCGTGCCGCCGATGCTGAAGGTGCCACCGAGGTCGCGGTCCAGGTCGAGGCGGGCGATGCGTTCCGGACGGCGCGCCAGCAGGTTGCCGCGGTTGGGATCGTCCTCGCCGCGGTTCTCCGCCTTCTGGAAGGTGAGGTAGCCGCGCAGGTGCCAGCCGTCGACGTCGGCGCCGGCCTGGCCTTCGATGCCGCGGATGCGCGCCTGGCTGACGTTGATCGGCACGAAGAAAGCGTCGTAGCCGATCAGGTCGTCCACCTTGGTCTGGTAGGCATTCACCGCCCAGTTCCACACGCCCGGACGCGCCGACAGGCCGATCTCCGCCGTGCGCGACTTCTCCGGTTTCAAGTTGGGATTGGCGGTGGCGAAACCGAACGACGGCGGGAAGTACAGGTCGTTGAAGGTCGGCGCGTGGAAAGCCGTGCCGTAGGAGGCGGTGAACTTCAGGCCGTTCTCGAAGCCGTAACCGTAGGCGGCCGAACCGGTGTTGTGGTTGCCGAACTGCTCGTTGTGGTCGTGGCGCGCCGACAGTTGGATCTCGTGCGGCCCGAACTGGCCCTGGTACAGCGCGAACACGCCGGTGTTGTTGCGCTTGGTGCGCAGGTAGGCGGTGTCGCTGTCCGCGTGCTCCTGCTGGAAGTCCACGCCGGCGCTGAGCAGCTGGCCCGGCGCGAGTGTCACGTCGTTCTGCCAGCTGGCCTGGTTGCGGCGCGAGTACAGATGGCCGGCGGGCGCCATGTCGGCGCCGAGGTCCGCGCGGTTGAGATAGTTGTCGGCGCGGTCGATGTTCTGGCCGGCGCTCAGGCTCATCTTCCACGCGTCGAGCACGGCGAAGCGCAGGTTGGCGCCGGCCACCTGCTGCGAGCGGCGGGTGTAGTTCTGGAAGTCGCCGTCGTATTCGATGTCGCCCTTGCTCTTGAGCACGCTGGCGGTCAGTTCAGTGCCGCCGTCCCAGCGGTAGCCGCCGCTGAGCGCGCCGTTGTAGGTGCGGTAGCCATCGTTGTCCGGCTCATTGGTGAAGCAGCCGCCCACGCCAGCCGCCGCCGCGCGGCAGGCATTGATGCCGCGGGTGTACTGGCCGCCGACGCTGGCGTTGAACCAGGCATTGCGCGAACCGCCGGACAGGCCGAACTGGCCGTCGGCGAGGCGGTGGCTGCCCACGCCCACCGTGACCGACGGCGTCAGCGCTTCGTCGGGCTGGCCGTGGCGGGTGAAGATCTGGATCACGCCGCCGATCGCGTCCGAGCCATACAGGCTGGAACGCGGGCCGCGCACGATCTCGATGCGCTCGATCTGTTCCACCGGCAGCTGCTCGAAAGCCGGAATACCCGCGCCCACCGTGCCGATGCGCACGCCGTCGACCAGCACCAGCGTGTGCGAGGAATTGGTGCCGCGCATGAACAGCGAAGTCTGCTGGCCCAGGCCGCCGGCATTGCCGAAGGCCACGCCCGGCAGGCCGGACAGCAGATCCTGCACGGACTGCGGCTGCAGGCGCTCGATGTCGGCGCGGGTCAGCACGGTGACCGGCGCCAGCGTCTCGTCGATCGGGGTGGCGGTGCGGGTGGCGGTCACTACCACGGTGGGGAGCTGCCCGGCGTCGTTCTGGTCGGCGGCATGGGCCGCGGCGACGCAGGACAGCAGGACGGTGGCCAGCAGGGTCTTCTTCATTGCAACGTTTTCCTCGGCCGCGCCTCGCGCACGGCCCATCGATGACGAGCTGGCGGCATGACGGAGGAAGTAGCGCAAACGACGGCAGGCAAACGGCACCGGCACGTGGTCCGGCTGCGCCCTCCGCGAGCCACCAGGAAAGATATTCGGGCCGGTCTCCGGGCTTGCGAGTGCGCGTCGCCGCGCGATCCTCCGGCGGCCTTCCCGCACTCGTGGGAGCGCAGTGGCGTATCGCTGGAAGCAGAACTGCTCGCTTACCGTTGCGGGGGCAGCGCCGGCCTTGCCGCGAAGGCGCACCGGCTTCCCGTTTCATCCCTTGGCAGCGTGGCTTTGGGACACCCGAACGAACGCAACTTTAACGGGAGGGGCCAGGGCCTGGCAACGCAGCGCCCGGGCGCTGGGTGCGATGGGCCTCAGGTTTTTGCGTTCGTCGCATCGTTTCCCCAGCACGCGCTTCGAACGAAATCACTCTTGCATTTGGACGGCTGAATAGTCATCCAGCAAGCTTTGCGTAAGCTCTCTGCAAGTTTCGAGAAATATTGCGTTTTGCTGCCTAAGTAGCTGTTGCAAATGATGTATTACAAACTCAGGCGAGCGTAAATATTTTGTTGACGGGCGCTAATTCGCACGCTTATGTTCCGCCGGCGAATCGCTGGAACTTGCGTGTAGCACTCGAGGGCTTGGGGAAGTTCTCTCGGTGCGGGTCCGGTCTTGCGACATCTGCCGGCACGTTTTCCTGCGATTGGCAATTCGGCGCACTGCGCCTGTCGGCCGCAAAGGCCATCATGGGGAGAACGTAGATGATCAAGTTCCAGCACGCTGGTCGTGCGCCGCTGTGGCGCAAGACCACCCTCGCCGTTGCCTTGAGCATGAGCCTTGCCGGTGTGGCGATGGCGCAGTCCAACGCATCGGGCACCATCTTCGGCCGCGCCGACGACGCCGGCGCCACCGTCCATATCGAAAACGTCGATACCGGCCTGACGCGCGACATCGGCCTGGATTCGAGCGGCCGCTACCGCGCCGCATCGCTGCCGGTCGGCCGCTATCGCGTGAGCCTGCAGAAGGACGGTCAGACCCTCAACACGCGCGACAACGTGCAAGTGGTGGTCAGCACCGGTACCGAGATTTCGTTCACCGCCGCCGCTGCCGCAGCGACGGGTGCCAAGAACCTCGAAGGCATCCAGGTGGTCGCCAATGCGCTGCCGGCGATCGACGTTTCGTCGGTCGACTCGCGCACTGTGCTGACCTCCGAGCAACTGCAGAAGCTGCCGATCCTCAATAACGTCAATGCGGCGGCGCTGCTCGCGCCGGGCAGCACCAACAGCGACAGCCGCTACGGCAACGCCATCTCGATGGGCGGCGCATCCGCCGCCGAGAACCAGTACTACATCAACGGTTTCCCGGTCACCAATGCGCTCACCGGCCTGGGCTTCACCAGCCTGCCGTTCGACGCGATCGACCAGGAGCAGGTGTTCACCGGCGGCTACGGCGCTGAATATGGCCGTTCCACCGGCGGCGTGGTGAACATCATCACCAAGCGCGGCACCAATACCTGGAAGGCCGGCGCCGAACTGCTGTGGAGCCCGGCCAAGCTGGCCGCCTCCCAGCGCTACATCTACTACCCGGTGGGCAGCGGCCGCGTCACCGACGGCAAGGTGCTGTTCCGTCCCAACGAGAAGCTGACCCAGACGCAGGTCGGCGCCTACGTCGGCGGCCCGCTGATCAAGGACAAGCTGTTCTTCTACGGCAGCGGCGAATTCACCAAGAACACCGGCCGCGTGCAGTACGGCACCAACAACGGCACCAACGGCAATAGCACGCGCACCACCGACGACAGCAACCACATCACGCGCTGGATCGCGAAGGTGGACTGGAACATCACCGACAGCCACATCCTGGAGTTCACCGGCCTCGGCGAAGACGCCATCCAGGATACGGTGATCTACAACTACAACTACAACACCGGCGTGCAGGGCACCCTCAAGGGCACCGAGCACCAGAAGAACCAGGGCACCGCCAATTCGACGCCCGGCGGCCAGGTCTACGTCGGCAAGTACACCGGCTACATCACCGACAGCCTGACCATCAACGCGCTGTACGGCCGCAGCACGGCCGATCACGTCGACAGCGTGACCGGTGCCGCCGGCGTGGTGTGCCCGAACATCACCGACAACCGCAGCACTCCCAGCCGCATCAGCTGCGCGCCGGTGGGCGGCAACCTGCGCGTGCCGGGTGCGAACGACAAGACCCACGCCTGGCGCTTCGATATCGAATACCACCTTGGCTCGCATACGCTGCGCGGCGGTCTGGACAACCAGACCCTGGAATCCTTCTCCGGCCTCGCCACGCAGGGCGGCGCGCTGTGGACCTACTTCAACGCCACCGATGACTTCTCCACCGTACCGGGCATGAATATCCCGCCCGGCGCGACCGAAGTGGCCCAGCGCACCATCTTCAGCGCCGCCGGTAAGGTGAAGGTCGAACAGCAGGCGCAGTACATCGAAGACCACTGGCAGATCAGCGACCGCTGGCTCGCCTACATGGGCCTGCGCAACGAGCAGTTCAAGAACTTCAACACCGACGGCGTGGTGTTCCTGAAGCAGCGCCACCAGCTCGCGCCGCGCCTGGGCGTGACCTGGGACGTCAACGGCGATTCCACCTTCAAGATCTACGCGAACGCCGGCCGCTACCATCTGGCGGTGCCTTCGAACGTCGCCATCCGCGGCGCTGGCCCGCAGCGCTTCGAGAACCAGTACTTCGTCTATACCGGCGTCGACCCGGTGACGAATGCGCCGATCAACCCGACGCCGATCAGCTCGGTGTTCTTCGCCAACGGCGCCAACGGCCAGGCGCCGAACCCGGTGACGCTGGCCAAGAAGGGCATCAGCGCCTACTACCAGGACGAGTACATCCTGGGCTTCGACAAGGAGATCGCGCCGAACTACACCGTCGGCGCCAAGGCGATCTACCGCAACCTGAAGAGCATCATCGACGACTTCTGCGATGCCCGTCCGTTCCTCGCGCACGAAGCCGCCGCCGGCACGCCGATCACCAATCCGGCCTTCACCGGGTGGGAAACCAACGGCGCGCCCTGCCTGCTGTTCAATCCCGGCCGCGGCGCCACCTTCACCATCGACCACGATGGCGCCGGCACGCTCAAGAACATCACGCTGTCGAAGGAAGAACTCGGCTATCCGGACCTGAAGCGCAAGTACCTCGCGCTGAACCTCTACCTGGAGCATCAGTTCGACCAGAAGTGGTACGGCAAGATCGAGTACGTGTGGTCGCACAACTTCGGCAATTCCGAAGGCCTGCTGCTCTCGGACATCGGCCAGCAGGATCCGTCGGTGACCCAGGCGTGGGATTTCCCCGAACTGATGATCGGCTCCAGCGGCAACCTGCCGAACGATCGCCGCCACCAGGTGAAGGCCTACGGCTTCTACCAGATGACGCCGGAGTGGCTGATCGGCAGCACCCTGCTGATCGCCTCGGGCCGCCCGAAGAACTGCCAGGGCATCCCGCCGACCGATCCCTACCAGTACGGCTCGTCGTACTTTTATTGCAATGGTCACGTCGCGCCGCGCGGCAGCCAGGGCAACATGCCGTGGACGTACACGCTGAACCTCAGCGGCGAATGGCGTCCGGCCTGGGCCGACCACAAGCTGGCCTTCTCGATGGACGTCTTCAACGTCTTCAACCAGCAGAAGGCGCAGAACCGGATCGAGACCTACCAGCTGGGCAGCGGTGCGCGCAGCGGCACCTACGGGCGCATCCTGAGCTACACCGCGCCGCGCACGGTCCGCTTCGGCGCTCGCTACGACTTCTCGCTGTAAACAAGCAACGAGCGCCGGGGACGACCCCGGCGCGATCTCCCCTTGTTGCCGCCGGATTTAACCCGGCGGCATTTTTTTATGCGATGCAGCAAAGACCTGGACGTTAAGCAGATGTTCACGTTTTTTCTTGCCGGGCGATTTTTCGAACTTCAACGCATTCAATAAGTTGAAAATTCGGTGAACCCCCCGGCGGGCGTAGGAAAAAACCTTAGTTTTTTGTTGACTCCCTTTCCGACCCCCCTCTAAGGTCGGCGAGCGACCCGCGAGAAGTTGCGAAGCGCGCCAGGCGAGGGGTCGCCTGCCGCTTTCCGCCGATCCGCTTTCGAAGGGACCTGCCGCGATTTCCCGCGACGCTTTGGGGCGAACTTTTCGCCCGTCCTTACTGGATTTCTCGGGGAGATCAACCAATGCAGACGTTCCGCCAACCGCGTTACGCGGCGGTGTGCCGCCGTACCGCCCTCGCCCTCGCGCTGGGCATGAGCCTCGCCGGCACGGCGATGGCCCAGTCCAACGCCTCCGGCGTCATCTTCGGCCGCTCGGCCGAAGCCGGCAGCACCATCCATATCGAAAACCTGGACACCGGCTTCGCCCGCGACATCGGGGTGGACGCCGACGGCCGCTACCGCGCCGCCTCGCTGCCGGTCGGCCGCTACAAGGTCAGCGTGCAGAAGGACGGCAAGACGCTGGAGAGCCGCGACAACGTGCAGGTCGCGCTCGGCGGCGGCGTGGACGTCTCGTTCACCGGCGCCGCCACCGCCGCGTCCGGCAATGCGCAGACGCTGGAAGGCATCCAGGTGATCGGCAATGCGCTGCCGGCGATCGACGTATCGGCGGTGGACTCGCGCACCGTGCTTACCTCCGAGCAGCTGCAGAAGCTGCCGCTGGCGCGCAACGTCACCGCGGCCGCGCTGCTGGCGCCGGGCGTGGTGTCGGGCGACTCGCGCTACGGCAACGTGGCTTCGTTCGGCGGTTCGTCCGCGTCGGAGAACCAGTACTACATCAACGGCTACGCCGTGACCAACGCGCTGACCGGCCTGGGCTTCACCAGCCTGCCGTACGACGCGATCGACCAGCAGCAGATCTACACCGGCGGCTACGGCGCCGAGTACGGCCGCTCCACCGGCGGCGTGATCAACGTGGTGACCAAGCGCGGCGGCAACACCTGGAAGGGTGGCGTCGGCATGTATGTCATCCCGCAGTACTTCCGCGATTCGCCGCGCAGCATCTATCGCGAGAACGGCCAGCTGTACCAGTACCGCGCCGACAACAAGACTTCGTCCGAGCAGTACACCGGCTACATCAGCGGTCCGCTGATCAAGGACAAGCTGTTCCTGTACGCCGCCGGCGACTTCACCCGTACCACCGGCCGCACCGTGCTGCCGATCACCACGCCGCAGCAGACCAACGACGTCAGCAAGGCCACCAAGTGGCTGGCCAAGGTCGACTGGAACATCACCGACAACCACCTGCTCGAACTGACCGGCCTGTCGGACAAGACCAATATCGATCGCCAGGTCTACCGCTACGACTACAAGACCTTCCGCGCCACCGACTATCTGGGTTCGGACAAGACCAAGAACTTCGATTCCGGCCCGGGCTCGCAGCCGGGCGGCGACGTCTACATCGGCAAGTACACCGGCTACATCACCGACAGCCTGACGGTGAACGCGCTGTACGGCCGCAGCAAGACCGAGCACGTGCGCGACCTCGGCTATGCCTCCAACCCGAACTGCCCGTGGATCCTCGATTCGCGCCAGGGCTCCGGCGTCGGCGCGCCGATCACCGGCTGCGGCCTGGTCAACGGCACCGTGCTGGGCAAGGGCGCGCAGGACAAGACGCACGGCTGGCGCCTGGACGTGGAATACCGCCTGGGCGACCACGACCTGCGCGCGGGCGTGGACAACCAGACGCTCGAATCCACCGCCGGCAACGTCTATGAAGGCGGCTACCGCTGGGTCTACCGCAATGCCGGCCCGGTCACCGGCCGTCCCGACATCGTGCCGCCGCCCGGCACCCAGTATGTGGCCGAGAAGCGCCTGTTCCAGACCGGCGCCAGCGTGAAGGTGGAGCAGGAAGCGCAGTTCATCGAAGACCGCTGGCAGGTCAACGACCGCTGGCTGGCCTATGTCGGCCTGCGCAACGAGCAGTTCAAGAACCTCAACGGCTCCGGCCAGGTCTACGTCAAGCAGCGCCACCAGCTGGCGCCGCGCCTGGGCCTGACCTGGGACGTGTTCGGCGACTCCAGCTTCAAGGTGTACGCCAACGCGGGCCGCTACCACCTGGCGATCCCGTCGAACGTGGCCATCCGCGGCGCCTCGGCGTCCAACTACTACAGCGAGTACTACACCTACAGCGGGGTCGGCCCGAACGGCGAACCCACCGGCCTGACCCAGCTCGGCTCGCGCAGCTACTTGAACGGCGAGGACGGCACCACGCCCGACACCCGCAGCGTCGCCGCGCAGAAGCTCAAGGCCTACTACCAGGACGAGTACATCCTGGGCTTCGACAAGACGCTCGGCGCGAACTGGACCTTCGGCGCCAAGGCCACCCTGCGCAAGCTGAAGAGCTCGATCGACGACTTCTGCGATTCGCGTCCGTTCGAGAAGTACGCCGCGCGCAACAACATCGACATCAGCAACGCGCGCATCGCCGGCTGCTACCTGTTCAACCCGGGCGAGTCCAACACCTTCCTGGTGGACACCACCGGCCAGGGCAACTTCGTGCCGTTCAAGCTGACCAAGGAAGACTTCACCACGCCGGCCGGCGTGTCGTTCCCGGACCTGAAGCGCAAGTACTACTCGCTGGACCTGTACCTGGAACACCAGTTCAGCGACCAGTGGTATGGCCGCGTCGACTACACCTTCTCGCGCAGCTACGGCAATTCGGAAGGCCAGCTCAAGTCCGACATCGGCCAGCTCGACCCGTCGGTGACGCAGGACTGGGACGCGCCGGAAATCATGCAGTTCACCAATGGCCCGCTGCCGAACGACCGCAAGCACCAGCTGAAGGCGTACGGCTATTTCCAGGCCACCAAGGAATGGCTGTTCGGCGCCAACCTCGCGGTGGCCTCGGGCCGTCCGAAGAACTGCATCGGCTTCGACCCGGTCGACGCGATCCACTACGGCGCCTCGTACTTCGAGTGCAATTTCGAACCCAGCGCGCGCGGTTCGAAGGGCCGCCTGCCGTGGACGTGGTCGCTGGACCTCAACGCCGAGTACCGTCCGACCTGGGCGGGCGAGAACCAGCCACTGGCCTTCACCGCCAACGTGTTCAACGTGTTCTCGAAGAACGAAGAGCTGGCGGTGATCGAAGTGGGCGAGAGCTCGATCAGCAGCACCACCGGCAAGCCGGTGCGCAGCATCGACTATCTGCGTCCGGTGGCGTTCCAGCAGCCGCGCTACTTCCAGTTCGGCGTGCGCTACGACTTCTCGCTGTAAGCAAGCGAAGAAAGCAGGCCCAACCTCAAGGAGAAGATTGGTTATGGTCAAGCGCAAAGTCGCAGTTCTGATGGCAGTTCTGGTTGGTTTTTCCTACGCAGCCTCGATCGAGGCTGCGACAACCAAGGCCAGCAACGTGCTTTACCTCGACGCGCAAGGAAAAGTGATTGGAGAGAGCATCCTCAATTGCGACAACACCCGTGCCAAGGCCGGAGTTCAAAGTTCGGCATATACGGTGACGGCTTACGAGGGTTGCGGTACACCGATCTACTACTGCGACGCAAACGGATGCCAGGTTCTCCCTGGCGATACGTCGATTACTGTAACAACCTCGGCGGCAACCAATATGACGATCTCCGAGGCCTGTCTGAAGTATTGGCAGGCGGACTGTCCGAGCATCGAGGCTACGCGCTGGATCGGATGGGATTACGGCATTCCGTATCCGTAATCCAACTTGTCCATGATTGACCTTTCCGTGGCGCCAGGATCCTGGCGCCATTTTTTTCGCCGGTCAGTCCGTATGCAACTCGGCGACGAAATCGTAGATGTCGCCGCGGTACCAGGACACGGTGAACTCCACCACGCGCCCGTCGTCGAGAAAGCTGCGCCGCTCGATATTCAGTCCCGCGCTGCCGGTCGGCACGTGCAGCAGGCGTGCCTGCTGCGCACCCAGCGATACCGCGCGCAGGCGCTGCAGGGCGCGGCGCGGGCGGCAGCCCAGGCTTTCCAGCACTTCGTATAAGGAGTCGTGCACGATCAGCGGATCCGGCAGCACGCTGGCCGGCACTACGGTGCGCTCGATCGCCAGCGGCTCCTCGCGCGCATAGCGCACGCGGTGCAGGCGGGCGACCTGCACGCCGGGCGAGAGGTTCATCGCCATCGATTCCTCGGGCGTCACTTCGCCGATGCCGCGCTCGAAGAACTCCGAACGCGGATTCAGGCCGCGTGCGCGCAGGTCTTCGGTAAAGCTGGTCAGGCGCGACATCGGCTTGATGATGCGCTCGGCCACGAAGGTGCCCGCGCCATGGCGCTGGGTAAGAATGCCTTCCTCGACCAGGCCGGCGATGGCCTTGCGCACGGTCACGCGCGACAGGCTGAGCGCACGCGACAGATCGCGCTCGCTGGGCAGGGCCTGCCCGGGCTCGATGTCGCGGTGCTCCACCACATTGCGAATGGCCCGGCGCAGCCGCAGATAAGCCAGTGGCTGGTGGGTGGCCGCGTCGCGGCTCAGGCGGAAGTATTCGTTGACCAGGGCGGTTTCCATGGCGGCCAACATACCAATGACCATACCAATTCCACAAGCGCGCCTTGAAACCGGGCCTTGCAGGGGTTACCACTTGGCCTCCAGCCAGGTCCGGAAGGCCGCTGCCTAGCGGTCCGCACGAAGTGGTGTTGTCTGGTATTTGACTGGTACGTTAGGATGCACCGAACGGGCCGGATGAAAACGCCGGCCTCCGTCCACGCCCTATCCCTGAGGTGACTGCAGTGACGGCTTCTCCCCCCCTGGTCGACGCTTTCGACCTGGTGATCTTCGGCGGCACCGGCGACCTTGCCTTGCGCAAGCTGCTGCCCGCCCTGTTCCATCGCTTCCTCGACGGCCAGATCCCCGCCGGCAGCCGCGTGATCGGCATCGCCCGCGAAGGGCTTGACGACGACGGCTACCGCGCCAACCTGCGCAAGGTGCTGCTCGAAGCCGGCGGTGCCAAGGACCAGGTCGACGCCTTCCTCAAGCAGGTCGCCTACCGCTCGCTCGACGCGCGCAAGGACGAAGGCTGGGACGCGTTCGCCGCCCTGATCGGCGAACAGCCCGAGCACGTGCGGGTGTTCTATCTCTCGACCTCGCCCGAGCTTTTCGTCGACATCTGCAACCGCCTGGGCGAATACGGCCTCAACCGCGGCAAGTCGCGCGTGGTGCTGGAGAAGCCGATCGGCCGCGATCTGGCCAGCGCCAACCAGATCAACGACGCGGTCGGCCGCATCTTCGACGAGTCGCAGACCTACCGCATCGACCATTACCTCGGCAAGGAAACGGTGCAGAACCTGCTGGCGCTGCGCTTCGGCAACGCCCTGTTCGAGCCGCTGTGGAATGCCGGCCATATCGACCACGTGCAGATCACCGTGGCCGAAACGCTCGGCGTCGGCACCCGCGGCGCGTACTACGACCGCGCCGGCGCGCTGCGCGACATGGTGCAGAACCACATCCTGCAGCTGCTGTGCATGGTGGCGATGGAGCCGCCGTCCTCGCTGTCGCCCGACGCCGTGCGCGACGAGAAGCTCAAGGTGCTGCGCTCGCTCCGGCCCATCGACGAATCCAACGCCGCCCAGTACACCGTGCGCGGCCAGTACCGCGCCGGCGCCGCCGAAGGGCAGAGCGTGCCGGGCTATCTGGAAGAACTCGGCGCCGGGTCGAAGTCGCATACCGAAACCTTCGTGGCCTTGAAGACCGAGATCGAAAACTGGCGCTGGGCCGGCGTGCCGTTCTACCTGCGCACGGGCAAGCGCCTGCCGGAGCGCGTGTCCGAGATCGTGGTGGTGTTCAAGTCGGTGCCGCATTCGATCTTCGACGCCTCGGCCGGCCCGCTCACGCAGAACCGCCTGGTGCTGCGCCTGCAGCCGGACGAAGGCGTGAAGCTGTGGCTCACCATCAAGCACCCCGGCCCCGGCGGCCTGCGCCTGCGCCACGTGCCGCTGGACATGAGCTTCGCCGAAGCCTTCGGCGTATCGCAGCCGGATGCTTACGAACGGCTGCTGCTGGACGTGGTGCGCGGCAACCCCACCTTGTTCATGCGCCGCGACGAGGTCGAGGCCGCATGGCACTGGGCCGGCCCCATCCTGGATGCCTGGGGTGCGAGCGGCGAGTCGCCGCGTCCGTACACCGCCGGCACCTGGGGTCCGAGCGCGGCGGTGGCGCTGATCGAGCGCGACGGCCGCACCTGGAACGAAGACAGCGAGTAAGGCAGCACCACGCGCGACGGTGCGGCCTGGCTTCACCGTCGCGTTGCACGCCCCCACCTACACTCGATAACCCCCGCCGGCGCCCGCGCGCCCACCGCTTCCTCCCGCCGCCATGCCCGAGCACACCGACGTCACCACGCACAGCTTCACCGACTGCCACGCGCTGGCCCGCGCGCTGGCCGAACGCATCGCCGAACGCCTGCGCGCCGGCATCGCCGCGCGCGGCCAGGCGCTGCTCGCGGTGTCCGGCGGCAGCACGCCGGTGCACTTCTTCCGCCAGCTGGCACGCGCGGAACTGGACTGGTCGAAAGTACAGGTCACCCTGGTCGACGAACGCTGGGTGCCGGAAAGCCACGAGCGCTCCAACGCGCGCATGGTGAAGGCCGACCTGCTGCAGCACGCCGCCTCGGCCGCGCACTTCGTGCCGCTGTATACCGACATGCCCACGCCCGAAGCCGGCGTCGCCGCGGTGCGCGCGCGCATCGCCGCGCTGCCGTTTCCGTTCGACGCGGTGATCCTCGGCATGGGCACGGACGGCCATACCGCTTCGTTCTTCCCCGGCGGCGACCGCCTTGCCGAAGCGCTGGATCTGGCCGGCACCGCGCAGGTGCTGCCGATGCGCGCCAGCGGCGCCGGCGAGCCGCGCATCACCTTCACCTTGCCCGCGCTGCTCGACACGCAGGCGCTGTATCTGCACATCGAAGGCGACACCAAGCGCCAGCTGCTCGCCGATGCCCGCCTCGGCCTGGGCGCCGGCAAGGATTACCCGGTACGCAGCGTGCTGACCCAGACGCGCGTGCCGGTTGCCGTGTACTGGTGCCCTTGAGCACCGGACGCCAGGAGTGGGAAACGGGCGACCCTCAACGCCCGTTTCCCGCTTCTCCCCCTCTTCTCCGATCGAAAGCCATCGCATGAGCACGCCACTGCATCCCGTCCTTGCCGAAGTCACCGAACGCCTGCGCGAACGCAGCCGCGACACGCGCGCCGCCTACCTCGCGCGCATCGACGCGGCCGGCACCGGCGGCACGCACCGCGAGCGGCTCTCGTGCGGCAACCTCGCGCACGGCTTCGCCGCCTGCGGTACGGACGACAAGGCCGCGCTGCGCGAAGGCCATGCGCCGAACCTCGGCATCGTCACTTCGTACAACGACATGCTGTCGGCGCATCAGCCGTACGAGCGCTACCCGGAATTCATCCGTCAGGTGGCGCGCGAAGCCGGCATCACCGCGCAGGTGGCCGGCGGCGTGCCGGCGATGTGCGACGGCGTCACGCAAGGCCGCGCCGGCATGGAGCTGTCGCTGTTCTCGCGTGACCTGATCGCGATGGCCACGGCGGTGTCGCTGTCGCACGACATGTTCGACGGCACGCTGTACCTGGGGATCTGCGACAAGATCGTGCCCGGCCTGCTGATCGGCGCGCTGAGCTTCGGCCACCTGCCCGGCATCTTCGTGCCAGGCGGCCCGATGCCCAGCGGCATCACTAACGAGCAGAAATCCAAGGTGCGCCAGGCCTATGCCGAGGGCAAGGCCAACCGCGCCGAGCTGCTGGAAGCGGAAGCCGCCGCATACCACGCGCCGGGCACCTGCACCTTCTACGGCACCGCCAACTCCAACCAGATGCTGATGGAGATCATGGGCCTGCACCTGCCGGGCTCCAGCTTCGTCGCGCCGGACACGCCGCTGCGCGACGCGCTCACCGCCGAAGCGGTGCGCCGCGTCGCCGCGCTGAGCGCGAAGGGCGAGCAGCACCTGCCGATCGGCCATGTCGTGGACGAGCGCGCCATCATCAACGGCGTGGTCGGCCTGCATGCGACCGGCGGTTCCACCAACCATCTGCTGCACCTGGTGGCGATGGCGCGCGCGGCGGGCATCCAACTGCGCTGGGACGATTTCGACGCGCTGTCCTCGGTAGTGCCGCTGCTGGCGCGCGTGTATCCGAACGGCTATGCCGACGTGAACCAGTTCCACGAAGCCGGCGGCATGGGCTTCCTGATCGACCAGCTGCTGAGCGCGGGCCTGCTGCATGCGGATGTGCGCACGGTGTTCGGCACCGGCCTGGACGGTTATACGCAGGTGCCGTCGCTCGATGGCGCCGGTGCCGTGCAGTGGACTCCGGTGGCGAAGGAAAGCGGCAACCGCGGCGTGCTGCGCGGCATCGCCGAGCCGTTCCGCGCCGACGGCGGCCTGCGCATGCTCGCCGGCAATCTCGGCCGCGCGGTGATCAAGGTGTCGTCGGTGCCGGACGACCGCCAGGTGATCGAGGCGCCGGCCATCGTGTTCCACGACCAGGACGACGTGCGCAAGGCTTTCGAGCGTGGCGAACTCAATCGCGACTTCATCGCGGTGGTGCGCTTCCAGGGCCCGCGTGCGATCGGCATGCCCGAGCTGCACAAGCTCACTCCCACGCTGGCCGTGCTGCAGGACCGCGGCTACCGCATCGCCCTGCTTACCGACGGCCGCATGTCGGGTGCTTCCGGCCGCGTGCCGGCGGCCATCCACGTCACGCCGGAAGCGCAGGCGCAGGGGCCGATCGCGAAGATCCGCGACGGCGACCTGATCCGCCTCGACGCCACCCGCGGCACGCTCGACGTGCTGGTGGATGCGTCTGAATTTGCCAGCCGCGCGCCGGCTACCGCGGATCTCTCGCCGCACCATAGCGGCATGGGCCGCGAACTGTTCGGCCTGTTCCGCCAGGCCGCGGCCGAGGCCGATCTCGGCGCCGGCGTGCTCTGACCTTTCTTCCCAGGATTCTCCATGAGCCTCATCGAAACCAAGCAGCAGCAAGTCGAAGCCACCCTGCGCCTCGCGCCGGTGGTGCCGGTGGTGATCATCGACGATGCCAAGGCGGCCGTGCCGATGGCGCGTGCGCTGGTGGCCGGCGGTATTCCGGCGATCGAGGTGACGTTGCGTACGCCGGCGGCGTTGGAGGCGATTCGTGCGATCGCTGCCGAGGTGGAGGGTGCCGTGGTCGGCGTGGGGACGGTGCTGACCCCGCAGGATCTGGAGAATGCGCGGCAGGCTGGCGCGAAGTTCGCAGTGTCGCCTGGCGTGTCGCCGAAGTTGCTGGCGGCGGCGGACGACAGCGACCTGCCTTTGCTGCCGGGTGTGGCGACTGCGTCTGAGGCGATGAGCCTGCTCGAGCGCGGCTATCGCCATCTGAAGTTTTTTCCCGCGGTGCCGGCGGGTGGTCACAAGCTGCTGGGGGCGTGGGCTAGTCCGCTGCCGCAGATTCGTTTTTGCCCTACGGGTGGGATCAGTTTGGCGAGTGCGCCGGAGTTTTTGGCGTTGCCGAATGTGGTTTGCGTGGGGGGGTCTTGGCTTACGCCGGTGGATAAGTTGAAGTCTGGCGACTGGGTGGGGATCGAGGCGCTGGCGCGCGAGGCCGCCGCACTCAAAGCGCGCTCTTGATCGTCATCCCGGCGTAGGCCGGGATCCAGTAACGGTATCGCTCGGTTGTTGCGCTGATGCTAGGTTGTCTCGCCTGTCGGCGAGTGTTTCGTGCCGCTGCCGCGGCCCGAGTTACTTTTTCTCTGCGTGCCCAGAGAAAAAGTAACCAAAAAGAGAGGGCACCCTGCTTGGCGCCCTCAGCAGCGGAGCTGCTGAGGGTCCGTGAGGGCTGGCCGGGCTTTTTGACAGGGCATCCATGCCCTGATCAAAAAGGCGGGGACATCGTGTCCCCGCCCCCCTGCGGGGGCCTTTTCGTCCAGCCCTCACCGCCGGCGCCAAGGGGACCCGGTAGATCAAGAGCAAAGGCAAAAGCGCGCAAGCGGAACGCCGCGGCTGAGCCGCGAGCTCTTCGCTCGATTTTCGCCCCGCCCCGCATCCCCCTCTCCCCTCCGGGGAGAGGGTTGGGGTGAGGGGCCGGTGCTAGCCATAACCTCGAATCGAGCGACAGAAAAAAGCCGGCCCAGTTACCCAGGCCGGCCATATCACTCCATCACTCGCTAACCTCAGTTGACGCTGACCGCACTCCAAGCCGAAGCCACACCCGCGTACTGCGTCGACGTCGTGCCGTAGAGATCGGCTGCAGCCTTCAACGTCGCCGTACGCGCCGCCGCGTAGTTCGTGTTGGACGTCATATACACCGTCAACGCCCGATACCAGATCTTCTGCGCCGCATCGCGCCCGATGCCACCGGCCGCCGTATTGCCATTGCACACCAGCTTCGCGGCCGTCAGGTTGGCCGAGCTGCCCGCGCCAAAGCCAGCCGGTACCACCGCGCCTTCGGCCAGCAGATAGAAGAAGTGGTTGCCTACACCTGAGCTGTAATGCACGTTGAGCGAACCCACCGAGCTGCTCCAGCAATCGGCCGAGGCGCCGTCCAGGCTGGGCTTGAACATGTAGCGCAGCGCGGTGGTGCCGTTGGGGTTGCTGCGGTAGATCTTCTCGCCGATCAGGTAGTCCGGTACGTCGGTGCTGTTGTTGGCGTAGTACTCGACCATGGTGCCGAAGATGTCGGAGTTGGCTTCGTTCAAGCCGCCGGACTCGCCGGAATAGGCCAGGCCGGCGGTGGCTTGCGTCACGCCGTGGCTCATCTCGTGGCCGGCCACGTCCACCGCAACAAGCGGGAACCAGGTGGTGCCGCCGTCGCCGTATTCCATCGCGCTGCCGTTCCAGGCGGCGTTGTTGGAGGTGTAGGTGCCGCCGCCGACATTGATCTTCACGTGGGCATAGCTCTTCACGCCCTTGCCGTCGTTGAAGATGCCGTTGCGGCCGTGCACGTTCTTGTAATAGTCCCAGGTCTTGGACACGCCGTAGGCGATGTCGCCGGCCACGGTGGCGCGGTCGCTCTCGGCGTTGTTGCCCCAGGTGTTGTCGGTGTCGGTGAACAGCGTGGCATTGCGCAGGTTGGCCGAGGTGTCGTTCTTGCCCTGCGCGTCGTAGACCGAGCCATTGCCGCGCGAGGGATCGATCAGCTGGTAGCCGCCGCTCACCGAGTTGGTGACGATGCCGACATTGCCCACCAGCAGCGACTTGCCGGTGCCGTTGGCGGCGATGGTCTGGAACAGGTTCCAGCGGTCCAGCACCTTGCCGTTGGAAGCATCGACGAAGTAACGCATGTTGGCGGTGCCGAAGGTGTCGGACGCGCCCTGCACGTTCACCTCATAGGCCAGCACCGGCTTGGCGCCGCGTGCATAGATCACCAGGCCGCGGCTCTCGATGCTCTCGATCTCGCCGTTGAAATCCTTGCCGGCGGCGAGCTGCGCCTCGTCGGCCGTGGTGCGCGGCGACAGGCTGGGGCGGCCGCGGCCGCGCAGGGTGAGGCTGGCTTCGCGGAAGCGGCCGTTGTTGCTGTGCACGACCACGTCGCCGCCGATCACCGGCAGGCCGCGGTAGCTGCGCTGCATGCGCACGTGCTCCGTGCCATCGGGATCGACGATCACGTCGGTCGCTTCGAATGCATCGTCGGCGTCGGCCTGCAGCGCTGCGGACTGCTGCTTGGCCAGGCCCTTGGCGGCGCCGGCGATGGCCAGCTGGTCGAAACGCGCGGCCTGCGCACCGCCGGCGACGGTCAGCGCGGCGGCGATGGAGAGGCTCAGGACGTAAGGCTTCAAAGACATCACGACACTCCTGGATAAAAGTGGGCAAGAGGGCAGCGCGGCCGCATGCGTTGCGCATGCCGCCGAACAGGCACCGATAAGAAAGCTCCCTAGAGATCCCTCCCCTGAGCGCGGCTATCCTCCGGGTGCATCCATCGCAAGAACATAGGAATGTTTCGTAAGTTCTTCACGGGTCAATCACGCAAGGCTCGCGCAAGTTGCGAATGTGCTGCGCGTGGAATGGCGATGAGGTGACGCAACGAAAAGCCCCTCTCCCACCGGGAGAGGGGTTGGGGTGAGGGTACGGGCGGAGCGCAAAGGTGATGTGCACCGCTTCGGCCGAACCCTCATCCGCCTGCCGGCACCTTCTCCCGGAGGGAGAAGGATTCACGCATGAAGACTGATGCAACCGTGAAAGCTTTTTCCTTCACGCGCCGCGTTCGAGACCGAAGCCTTCGTCGATCCATCCGGTCAGCCCGCCGTTCATTTCCTTCACCGGCCTGCCCAGCTGCGCCAGCTTCACCGCCGCCTTATTGGCGCCGTTGCAATGCGGGCCGGCGCAATACACCACGAACAAGGTGTCGGCCGGAAACTCGCCCAAGCGCTGCTCGCTGATGGTGCGCGTCGGCAGGTTCAACGCGCCGGGCACGTGGCCGGCGGCATACATCGTTGGCGTGCGCACGTCGAGCAGGACGAAATCCTTGTCCTCGTGCTGCGTGGCGTAGTGCACGTCCGCGCAGTCGGTTTCGAAACCCAGGCGCGCCTGGAAATGGGCCAGGGCCTGCGGGCTGGCGGCGGCGGGAACGCGGTGGACGACGCTGCTCATGGGGCGGTACTCCGTGCTGAGGACGGTGCCAGTGTGGGCACTGGCGGCCGCCGCCGACATTGGCAAGAATGCCAGGCATCATGAAGAAACCGCCAAAGCGCGCGAACACCCTGGGTGGCCCCGCCAACCGCCATGTGGCGGTGCTGGTCTACGACGGCCTGTGCACCTTCGAGTACGGCATTGCGGTAGAGATGTTCGGCATCGCCAGGCCGGAACTGGAGACCTGGTACCGCTTCACCTCCTGCGCCGTGGATCGCGGCGCGATGCGCGCAGCCGGCGGCCTCAGCGTGCGCGCGGATGCCGGGCTCGAAGGCTTGTCCCGCGCCGGCACCATCATCGTCCCCGGCTGGCGCGGCGCCGATGCCGCACCGCCGCCCGCCTTGCTCGATGCCCTGCGCGCGGCGCACAAGCGCGGCGCGCGCCTGCTGTCGTTCTGCTCCGGCGTGTTCGTGCTCGCCGCTGCTGGCTTGCTCGACGACCGCGCGGCGACCACGCATTGGCGCTACGCGGAAACGCTCGCAGCGCGCTATCCGCGCATCCGGCTCACGCCCGACGTGCTCTATGTCGACGAAGGCAAGGTGATGACCTCCGCCGGCAGCGCCGCGGCGATCGACCTGTCGCTGCATCTGATCCGCCGCGACTACGGCCCGCGCATCGCCAACCAGGTGGCGCGCCGCGCGGTGGTGCCGACCCATCGCGACGGCGGGCAGGCGCAGTTCATCCCCGCGCCGCTGCCGGAACAAGGCGCTGCACTCGGCACGCTGCTGGAATGGATGCGCCGCCGCCTCGACCAGCCGCTGCCGATCAGCGTGCTGGCCGAACGGGCGCGCATGAGCGAACGCACCTTGCTGCGCCGCTTCGAGGAAGCCACCGGGCATTCGCCCAAGCAATGGCTGGTGCACGAACGCCTGGCGCGGGCGCGCGAGCTGCTGGAAGGCAGCGACCTGGCGGTAGAGCAGATCGCCGACCGCTGCGGCTTCGGCAGCGCCGATACGCTGCGGCATCATTTCCGCCGCGCGATCAAGCTCAGCCCGGCGCGGTATCGCGAGCGATTCGCGCTGGCGGGGCAGCGGGCATAGAGAAGCGGCGCCGCCGCCGCTAAGCTGCGGCCCGTTCCCTACCGGCGCCGATCCATGCTCTACATCCTCCTCGCCATCTGCTGCAGCGTGCTGGTGTCCGTCCTGCTGAAACTGGCGCGGCGCCACGGCATCGACGTGGGGCAGGCGGTCGCCTGGAACTACGTGGCCACCAGCGCGCTCACCGCCTGGGTGTTCCATCCCTCGCTCGATGCGCTGGCGCGCCCGGATGCGCCGTGGATCGGCTTCGTGGGCCTGGGCCTGCTGCTGCCGGTGATTTTCCTGGCGCTGGCCGCTTCGGTGCGCCATGCGGGCATCGTGCGCAGCGATGCGGCGCAGCGGCTGTCGCTGATCGTGTCGCTGCTGGCGGCCTTCCTGCTGTTCGGCGAAGCCACCAGCGCCTTCAAGCTGGCGGGTATCGGCCTTGGCCTGGTGGCCATGGCCTGCATGGTGTGGCGCGGCGGCGCGGCGCCGGGCGAAACCGGTGCCGCATGGTGGTGGCCCCTGATCGTGTTCGTGGGCTTCGCCGCGATCGACATCCTGTTCAAGCACGTGGCCCAGGCCGGCACGCCGTTCGCCGCCTCGCTGCAGGCGATGTTCGCGCTGGCCCTGGTGGTGGCGTTCGCGATCCAGCTCGGCCGCCGCGTGACGGGACGCATGCGCTTCACCGTGCGCGACGCGCTGGCCGGCCTGCTGCTGGGCCTGGCCAACTTCGGCAACATCGTGTTCTACGTGCGCGCCCACCAGGCCCTGGCCGACCGTCCGTCGCTGGTTTTTGCGGCGATGAACCTCGGCGTGGTGGCGCTGGGCGCCCTGGTCGGCACGCTCGCCTTCCGCGAAAAGCTCAGCCGGCTCAATCTGGCCGGCGTGGCGCTGGCCGCCGTGGCGATCGTGCTTGCCACGCGCGGCTGAGCGCAGGCATGACTTCTGGCGTGTGAAAGCCGGCACTTGCAGCGCCTAAGCTCGGGGACTTCAAGCCCTCCCCGAAGGAATCCCGATGCGCACGCTCCCCCTGGCCGCCGCCCTGGCCTCCCTGCTGCTCGCCGGTTCGGCGCTGGCCGCCGACAAGCAGGACAAGGACAAGCCCCAGGACAGCAAACCCGACGCCGCGCTGCTGCAGCCGCAGTCGTCGGAGAGCACCGGCTCCGTGCGCGTGGAAGGCAAGAGCATCGACTACAAGGCGGTGGCCGGCACCCTGATCATCCACGGCAAGGGCGACAAGGAGCACGAGCCGCAGATCAGCATGTTCTACACGGCGTACTTCAAGAAAGGCGCCGACGCCGGCAAGCGGCCGGTCACCTTCATCTACAACGGCGGCCCGGGCTCGGCCACGGTGTGGCTGCACATGGGCGCGTTCGGGCCCAAGCGCGTGGTCACCTCCGACGACAGCCACACGCCGGCCGCGCCCTATGGCCTGGTCAACAACGACTACAGCCTGCTCGATGCGTCGGACCTGGTCTTCATTGACGCGCCCGGTGCGGGTTTCAGCCGCCTGATCGCCGCGGACGAGGACAAGAGCAAGCGCGACGAGCAGATGAAGGAGCGCCGCAAGGAAGTCTACGGCGTGGACGGCGACGGCCATGCCTTCGCGCAGTTCATCACGCAGTTCCTGTCCACCTACGGCCGCTGGAATTCGCCCAAGTACCTGTTCGGCGAAAGCTACGGCACCACGCGCTCGGCGGTGCTGGCCAATATCCTGGAGAACCAGTCCAGCGTCGATCTCAACGGCGTGATCCTGCTCTCGCAGATCCTCAACTTCGATACCAGCATTGACGGTCCGGAGACCAACCCGGGCATCGACGTGCCCTATGTCGTGGCCTTGCCCACCTTCGCCGCGACGGCGTTCTACCACCACCGCCTGCCGCAGCAGCCGGCCGCGCTGGAGCCGTTCCTGCACGAAGTGGAACAGTTCGCGCTGAACGACTATGCCCAGGCGCTGATGGCCGGCAGCCGCCTCGACGACGCGCGCAAGCAGGCCGTGGCGGAGAAGCTGCACCAGTACACCGGCCTATCGGTGGCCTATCTGCTGAAGGCCGACCTGCGCGTCACCGGCGGCATGTTCGAGCAGCAGCTGCAGTCCGACGGCGGCGTCACCACCGGCCGCCTGGACGGCCGCTTCTCCGGCCCGTCGCTCGATCCGCTGAGCAAGGACTCCGAGTACGACCCGCAGTCCTCGGCGATCAGCGCCGCCTACGTCGCCGCGTTCAACGACTACGTGCGCAAGCAGCTGAAGTACGGCGACGGCCAGCAGTACCGGCTGTTCGCCTCGATCGACAACTGGGACTTCCGCCGCCCCGGCGGCGACGGCGAGCGCCCGATCAACGTGATGCCGGATCTCGCCAAGGCGATGAAGACCAACCCCAACCTGCGCGTGTCCCTGCATGGCGGCTATTACGACCTGGCCACGCCGTACTTCGCGGCCGACTACGAGATGCGCCACCTGCCGATTCCCGCCTCGCTGCAGAAGAACATCTCCTACGAATGGTATCCGTCGGGCCATATGGTCTACGCGCACGAGGACTCGCTGAAGAAGCTGCACGACAACGTGGCGCGATTTATCGGCGAGACCGACAACGTCAAGTAAGCCCCGCCGGCAGGCGTCCGCGAGTTGCTATGCTTGGCGGGCTCCGCGCCCGCCCTTTCCATACCGACTCCGGATTCCCCTATGCGCGACCTGATCGATCGCTACCTCGCCGCCTATAACCGTATGGACGTGCCCGCCATGCTCGATACGATGCATGCGGGCGTCGTGTTCGAGAATTACACCAAGGGTGTGCTGAGTGTGCGCACTCAGGGGGTGGCTGAGTTACGCCATCTGGCGGAGAGTTCGCTGCATTTGTTCTCTGCGCGGCGCCAGATCATCACGGCGTTCCGTGAGCATGGTGGCGATGCTGCTACGGCGGACATTTTGTTCGATGGCACTTTTGCCATCGATCTGCCGAATGGGGTGCGCGCGGGGCAGACTATTGCGCTCACTGGGCGCAGTGAGTATCGCGTCAGCGAGGGGAAGCTGGTTTATATCGCTGATTTCAGCGAGTGACGCTTTGCTTGTCGGCGCGGCGTAGGCCGCTCTTGCTCGTCATCCCGGCGTAGGCCGGGATTCTTTTGCGATATCGCCTGGTTTTCGCGTAGCCGCGATTGGGCCGCTTATGCAGCGGGCATTTCGGACGCCTGCCGGCGCCCGAGTCACTTTTTCTTTGCTGGCCCAAAGAAAAAGTAACCCAAAAGAAATGGCCTTAGAGCAAAGGCTCGCGACGCGACTAGAAGGAGCGGTGGGCGGCTGCGGTAACTTGATTGACCTGGGTCTATACGAAACGACGGTGCGTTTACGTAGCGGGTGCTTCAACGTGCCGTGGCGAAGAGGATGTTCAATGACTGGCGCCGGCTTTTGCTCTTCGTTCCTGCATGCCCCACTCCTTCACCCCTCTCCCCTCCGGGGAGAGGGCAGGGTGAGGGGTCGGGCGGAGCGTAACAGTGGGGAGAGGGAGAAGTGATGTGGCGCTTCATACAGGAGCAAACCGCAAAAGCCACCTCAGTCGCTGAACGTCCTCTCGGTGACGGCACGTTGAAGTACGCGCTACGCAACCGCACTCCCGCTTCGGGTAGACCCAGGTTAATCAGGCTACCGCAGCCGTAACTGCTCCTTCTAGTCGCGTCGCGAGCCTTTGCTCTGAGGCTATTTCTCTTTGGTTACTTTCTCTTTGAGCCAGCAAAGAGAAAGTGACCCGGGCGCCGGCAGGCGTCCGGAATGCCCGCTGCATAAGCGGCCCATTCGCGATATCGCGAAAACCAGGCGACACAGTCACTGGATCCCAGCCTTCGCTGGGATGACGAGCAAAGCGGAGGCGCCAGGAATGCCCGCTGCATAAGCGGCCCAATCGCGGCCAGGCGAAAATCGAACGATACCGCTACTGGATTCCGGCCTGCGCCGGAATGACGAGCAAAGCGGCCCCCTGTTCAGCGCGACGCAACAGCGCATTCTTCCAGCGCTGCTGCCGCGCGGAATCGGCATCCACCAGCCACTGCGGCTTGCCCGCCACCAGCGCCGCCACCGCCACACCATCCTCATACAGCACGCGAGTGCCAACCACCGCCGGCAGGCGATTACCACTCAGCACCGTGCCGACCAAATTGAGCGGATCGCAACCGCTCAGGCAAACGTACTGGCCGTCGTTCGGCAGCTGCCGGATAGTTCGCAGCTTACCGATCGCCTCCGGCAGCGCGAACTGCTCGCCGACCAGGCCCTCGACGAAGCGCCCGCCGCGGATCTCGCCGCGTGCCTCCAGCCGGTGATACACGCGCAGCAACTCGCGCCAGGTCGGCAGCCACGAAGCCTCGCGTTCCAGCAGCTTCCAGAACACCACGCCATAGCGGCGCAGCAGAGTGCGCGCGACGTGCTCGACGTATTCGGCACGCTTGCCGTCCTTGCCCTCCGGCACCAGCGGCGCACGCACCAGCGACCAGCGTCCGGCGTCTTCGATGCCGCTCAGCATATGGCGGCGCACGCGGCGGTGGCGGTGTGCATCGCGCTTGGCGGCGGGCAGCAGCAACGCGCGCAGGCCGGCGAAGCTGTCGGCGGTGACGCGGCCGGCGGCGACCAGTTCGCCCAGCGCGTCTTCCAGTTCGGTGCGCAGCAGATGCGCGGCGCTCATCAGTTCGTCGAAGAACAGCGCGCCATGCTCGCGCAGCACCTCGGCCACGGCCTGGGCGCGCGAGGAAAGCTGCAGCTCCTGCGGCTGGGCCGCGCCGGCGATGCCGCTCCACAGCGCCATCTCCTTGCGCGGCAGCAGCACGATCGGCGTGGCGCGCACGGGGCTGCTGCCGCCGGTGGCGCCGCGCAGGCGGTTCCAGCCGACGCGGCCGGCGCGGCACAGGTCGTCCAGCCAGGTGATCGAGTAGTCGTCGATGCGCGCCGGCAGCAGCTCGGCTTCCCAGGCGCCGGCCGCGGCTTCGTAGCCTTCGAGCTGGGCGATGGCGGCGGGCAGCGCCTCCGGTCCGCTCAACCGCGCGCCGGGTGCGACGTGCTGCCAGTCGAACTGGAAGCGCATGAAGTCGCGCCGGCTGACCGGCTCGATCTCGCGGCGCAGGCGGCCGATGGTGTAGCGGTGAATGCGCGCCAGCAGGTGGCGTTCGCACCATTCGGTGTCGGTGGCCGCGGGCGTGAACTGGCCCTGCATCACGTAGCCTTCGGATTGCAGGCGCAGCAGGGCCGTTTCGACGTCGCTGTGATCGGCAGCGAGCGAGGCGGCGAGCGTCGCAACCGTCACCGGACCAAGGCCGACCAGGCGTCCACGCACCATTTCCAGCAGCGCGTCTTCGCGCGTCCACGCTTGCGCGAGGAATTCGGCCGGCGCTTCGATCGCCGGCTGCATGGCGATATCGGCATGAATGGCCGTCCACAGCGGCAGCTTCTCCGCCGCCACCCACACCTGCCAGCCGGCGTGGGTCGGTGAACTCAGCAGAGTGGCGCGGCGGGCGTTCGCCAAGGCCTGCAGCAAGTGTTCCCAACCGTTACGCGCCGCTTCCTCCGCGGTGACGAAGCCGAGCACGCTCAAGGCTTCATGCATCTCGTCGGTGCCGCGCACCTGCGGCCAGGCTTCGCCGCGTACCGCTTCGATCGCCTCCGGATCGAGCTTGCCCAGGTCTTCCGCGCTGTCGCCGTCGTTCCAGCGGCGCGTCTGCACCGCTTGTGTGCGGCGTTCTTCCAGCGGCGCGTCGTCGAGGTAGGCATACGGCGCGGCGGTAAGCACTTCGGCCGCCAGCGGGCTGGCCGTGGTGAGGTCGCGCGCGATCACGTTGATCTCGCCGCTCTCCAGCCCGCGCAGTATGTGCAGCAGGCCGTCCACGTCCATGGCGTCGCGCAGGCAGTCGTACAGCGTCTGCTCGACCAGCGGGTGATCGGGAATCTGCCGTTCGCCGACGATGTTCTCCAGGCAGGCCACCTGGTCGGGGAACACGGTGGCGAGCAGGTCTTCGCTGCGCATGCGCTGGATCTGCGGCGCCACTTTGCGCCCGCCCTGGAAGCGCGGCAGGGCCAGCGAGGTGGTGGCATTCCAGCGCCAGCGCACGGGGAACAGCGGCGCATCCAGCAGTGCCTGCACCAGCACGTGCTCGGCCGTGTTGGAGTGCAGATAGCGCGCCACTTCGATCAGCGGGAAGCTGTGGCTGGTCGACAGCGACAGCACGATGGCGTCCTCGGTCGCCGCCGCCTGCAGCTCGAAATTGAACTGGCGGCAGAAGCGCTTGCGCAGCGCCAGGCCCCAGGCGCGATTGATGCGGCTGCCCCAGGGCGTATGGATCACCAGCTGGGTGCCGCCGGATTCGTCGAAGAAGCGCTCGAACACCAACTGGTGCTGGGTGGGCAGCGCGCCCAGCGCGGCCTTGGCCTTCGCCAGGTAATCGGCCAGCTGCTGCGCGGCGGCATCGCTCAGGCCCAGCGTGTCCTTCAGCCAAGCCAGCACCTCGGGTACGCCGCCTTCGTCGAGCTGCGCGGAGACGGCTTCGCGCAAGCGCGACACGCCATGCGACAGCTCGTTGCTGCGCCCCGGCGCTTCGCCCAGCCAGAACGGAATGCTCGGCGGCACGCCGTGCGCATCTTCCACGCGCAGGCGGTCGCGCTCCACGCGCAGGATGCGGTAGCTGGTATTGCCAAGCTGGAAGATATCGCCGGCGAGGCTTTCCACCGCGAAGTCCTCGTGCACGCTGCCGATCACCGTGGCCTGCGGTTCGAGCACCACGAGATAGTCGGCAGTATCGGGAATCGCCCCGCCGGAAGTGACCGCCGTGAGCCGCGCCCCGCGCCGTGCACGCAGCTGCTTGTGCACGGCATCGCGATGGATGTAAGCGGCACGCGCACCGCGGCGCGTGGTGAAGCCGTCGGCCAGCATGCGCACGATGGCGTCGAACTGCTCGCGCGGCACGTCGCGATACGGATACGCGCGGCGCACCAGGGCGAACAGCGCGTCCTCGTCCCATTCCTGGCAGGCCACTTCGGCCACGATCTGCTGAGCCAGCACGTCGAGCGGGCGCGGCGGGATCGCCAGCGTGTCCAGTTCGCCGCGGCGCACGCAGTCGAGCAGGGCGGCGCATTCGGCCAGGTCGTCGCGCGAGGTGGGAAACAGGCGCGCCTTCGGCGTGCCGTTCACCGCGTGGCCGGAACGTCCTGCGCGCTGCAGGAAGGCGGCGATGGAGCGCGGCGAGCTGAGCTGGCAGACCAGGTCGACGTCGCCGATATCGATGCCCAGCTCCAGCGAGGCGGTGGCCACCAGCACTTTCAGTTCGCCGCGCTTGAGGCGCTGTTCGGCATCCAGGCGCTGCTCGCGCGCCAGGCTGCCGTGGTGCGCGGCCACGGCTTCCTTGCCCATGCGCTCGGACAGATGGCGCGCGACGCGTTCGGCCATGCGGCGCGTATTGACGAAGGTCAGCGTGGTGCGATGCGCCTGCGCCAGTTCCGCGAGGCGGTTGTAGACCAGCTCCCAGGCGTCGTTCGACATCACCGCTTCGAGTGGCACGGGCGTGACTTCGATGGCGAGGTCGCGCTTGCGGGTGTGCCCAACGTCGACGATATGGCAGGGCTGTTCGGTAGCGGCGGCGGAGTCGAACGTGGCGGCGAGCGTGGCGGCGAGCGTGGCGTCGTTGCCTTCGCCGACCAGGAACTTCGCCACGTCCTCGATCGGTTTCTGCGTGGCCGACAGGCCAATGCGCAGCAACGGCCGCTGGCATAGCGCTTCCAGCCGCTCCAGCGACAAGGCCAGGTGCGAGCCGCGCTTGGTCGAGGCCATCGCGTGGATTTCATCCACGATCACCGTGCGCGTACCGCCCAGCATCTCGCGCCCGGAGGCCGAGCCCAGCAGGATGTACAGCGATTCCGGCGTGGTCACCAGGATGTGCGGCGGCTGCCGGCGCATCAGGTTGCGCTCGGCCTGCGGCGTATCGCCGGTGCGCACGGCGGTGCGGATGGCGACATCCGGCAGGCCCAGCGCCGCAAGCTCCGCGCGGATGCCTTCCAGCGGCGCTTCCAGGTTGATGTGGATGTCGTTGGACAGCGCCTTCAGCGGCGACACGTACACCACCGTGGTCGCATCCGGCAGCGCACCGCCGTGCGCCAGGCCTTCGCGCACCAGGCCGTCGATGGCGGCCAGGAACGCGGTCAGGGTCTTGCCGGAGCCGGTCGGGGCGGCCACCAGGGTGTGACGGCCATCGCGAATGGAAGGCCAGGCGGCCAGCTGCGCCGCGGTGGGCGCCGGGAACGTGCGCTCGAACCACTGCCGGACCGCGGGATGAAAATCTTGCAGGGACATGGGCTTAGGCTCGCCTCGAGCCGGGGCGGAGAGAACATTCTAGATGGGGGCGCGTCAGAGCGCCGGCAAGGCGCGGGCCGGGTCACTTCCGCCGTTAGCACGCATGAATGACAATATTGCGTCACAGCAATGCGCCCGCGCACTGCGCGCACTGCCTACGGTTGCTTATCCATCCCGGGGAAAACCAATGTCCGTCGCCCACCCGTCGCGGTTCGCCGTGCTTGCCGTATCCATTGCCCTCGCCCTGTCGGCCGCCGCCGCCCAGGCGCAGGACGCCGACAACCAGCCTGCCGGCAAGAAGAAGCCGGTCGAGCTGCAGGCGGTGACCGTGACCGCCGAAAAGCGCGTGGAGAACCTGCAGAAGGTGCCGATCTCCATGACCGTGCTCACCTCCGAGAAGCTCGAAGCCTTCGGCCAGGCCGGCGACGGCGTGCTGCAGCTGGCCTCGCGTGCGCCGAGCGTGTACGCCGAAACCTCGTACGGCCGCGAATTCCCGCGCTTCTACATCCGCGGCCTGGGCAACAGCGACTTCGACCTCAACGCTTCGCAGCCGGTGTCGATGGTGTACGACGACATCGTGCAGGAGAACCCGATCCTCAAGGGTTTCCCGCTGTTCGACCTGGAGCAGGTGGAAGTGCTGCGCGGCCCGCAGGGCACGCTGTTCGGCCGCAACTCGCCGGCTGGCGTGATCAAGTTCGAATCGCGCAAGCCCAGCCAGGAAACCACCGGCTACGCCCGCGTCTCCTACGGCACCTTGGGTACCGCCAACGCCGAAGCGGCGCTGGGCGGCGCGCTGAGCTCGCACTGGTCCGGCCGCGTGTCGGCGCTGGCGCAGCACCGCGACGGCTGGATCGACAACGACTACACCGGCAAGAAGGACGCGCTCGGCGGCTACAACGACCGCGCCGTGCGCCTGCAGGCGCTGTACGAGAACGGCGACTTCAGCGCGCTGATCAACACCCACGCGCGCTGGCTCGACGGCAGCGCCATGGTCAACCGCGCCAACGCCATCCCGATGGGCGAGAACAGCTTCGCCCCGGGCTTCAGCCGCGACACGGTGTACCAGGACGGCCGCAACAAGCAGCACCTGTTCAGCTGGGGCAGCAACCTGCACCTGAACTGGAAGCTCGGCGACTACACCTTCACCTCGATCACCGGCTTCGAGAAGGCCACCACCTACAGCCTGGGCGACGTGGACGGCGGCATCGCCATCCCGCACGACCCGAGCCAGCAGAAGGCGGTGACGCCGTTCCCGTCCGAGACCGCCGACGCGCTGCCGCACGACCGCCAGCTCACCCAGGAATTCCGCCTGGCCAGCAATCCGCAGGACCGCCTGAACTGGCAGGTCGGCACGTACTACTTCCACGAAGACATCGCGATCAACAACTACGACTACGCGACGCTCAACAACCACGCGCTGGACGGCTACGCCAAGCAGCAGCAGCGCACCAATGCGTGGGCGGTGTTCGGCTCGGCCGACTACCACATCACCGACGACGTCGACGTGCGCGCCGGCGCGCGCTATTCGCACGACTCGCGCACCTTCCGCGTCGACCGCCTGCTCTCGCCGATCGGCGGCGGCCCGCTGACCCTGGGCGCCGAGCCGCACGATTCGCGTTGGAGCGGCGACGTCACCGCCACCTGGACGCTCAACCCCAACCTCAACGTGTACGCCCGCGTGGCCAACGGCTTCCGCGCGCCGAGCGTGCAGGGCCGCGTGCTGTTCGCCGACTTCATCTCGCAGGCGAAGCCGGAGACCATCACCTCCTACGAACTGGGCCTGAAGAGCACGGGCATGGACAACCGTGTGCGCTTCAACGCGGACGTGTACACCTACAACATGCACAACCAGCAGCTCACCGCGGTGGGCGGCGACATCAATGTCACGCGCCTGTTGAACGCGAAGAAGACGCAGGGCTATGGCGCCGAGTTCGACCTGGAGGCCTACCTCACGCCGAACTTCATCGTCACCGCCGGCGGCAGCTACAACCACACGGAGCTGAAGGATCCGACGCTGGCGGTCGCGCCTTGCGGCTCCGGCTGCACGGTGCTCGATCCGCTCAATGCCTCCGGCAACGCGCTGGTCAACGGCAACGACCTGCCGAACGCGCCGCGCTGGATCGGCACGCTGACCGCGCGCTACGGCATCCCCTACGGCGACAGCGGCGAGTTCTTCGTCTACACCGACTGGAATTACCGCAGCGACGTGAATTTCTTCCTCTACGAGTCGAAGGAGTTCCAGAGCAAGCCGTTCCTGGAGGGCGGTTTGCGCGCTGGCTATAACTGGGATTTCGGTAAGCGCGAGGTGGCGCTGTATGCGCGCAATGTGACGAACAAGAAGGTCATCACTGGCGCGATCGATTTCAACAACCGCACGGCGTTCGTGAACGATCCTCGTGTGGTCGGCGTCGAGTTCCGCGCCGAACTGTAATTGGCGGCTGGGCGCCGCGGCCTTTGGTGGCGGCGCCCCTTTGCTCGTCATCCCGGCGTGGGCCGGGATCCTTTTGCGGTATCGCCTGGTTTTCGCGGTGCCGCGATTTGGCCGCTTATGCAGCGGGCATTCCGGACGCCTGCCGGCGCCCGGGTCACTTTCTCTTTGCTGGCTCAAAGAGAAAGTAACCAAAGAGAAATAGCCTTAGAGCAAAGGCTCGCGACGCGACTAGAAGGAGCAGTGGGCGGCTGCGGTAGCCTGATTAACCTGGGTCTACACGAAACGACGGTGCGTTTACGTAGCGGGTGCTTCAACGTGCCGTGGCGAAGAGGATGTTCAAGGACCGAGGCCAGCTTTCGCTCTTAGCTCCTGCCTACCTCACGACTTCACCCCTCTCCCCTCCGGGGAGAGGGCAGGGTGAGGGGGCGGGCGGAGCGAAACGTCCGCCGTGCCTCACACGCAAAGGCCTAAAGATCGGCGAAGCCTTGCAGATTAGGTTGAGGTGAACCCCGGCGGCGCGCTCCGCCCGG
>NZ_JAHFVJ010000008.1:0-185051 GCF_018599165.1 Dyella sp. LX-66 | reverse complement strand
GTGAGCCGCAGGCGAACCCCAACGTGGCGAGGCGCGTGAAGGTGCGAGTGTTGGGGTTCGCCTGCGGCTCACCCCAACCTACGTCGATACGGCGGACTGGGGCGGCGTCGCATATAGGAGCGAAGAGCCAAAGCTGGCCTCGCTCCTTGAACATCCTCTTCGCCACGGCACGTTGAAGCACCCGCTACGTAAACGCACAGTCGTTTCGTGTCGACCCAGGTTAATCAAGTTACCGCAGCCGCCCACCGCTCCTTCTAGTCGCGTCGCGAGCAGTTGCTCTGAGGCTATTTCTCTTTGGTTACTTTCTCTTTGAGCCAGCAAAGAGAAAGTGACCCGGGCGCCGGCAGGCGTCCGGAATGCCCGCTGCATAAGCGGCCAAGTCGCGGCCACGCGAAAATCGAACGATACCGTTACCGGATCCCGGCCTACGCCGGGATGACGAGCGCCCCGCGCGCCAAAACAAAAAAGGGGTGGACCCGAAGGCCCACCCCCCACAAAACAAAATTCCCGTCGCCTAAGCGATCAGAACTTCTGGTTATACGACACGTAGAAATAACGATCGATATCGAACGCCGGATTGTACGGCGGGCTGCCGCTGCCGAAATTCGTCACGTTGTAGTAGTAGGGGCTCTTCTTGTTGAAGATGTTGTTCACGCCAACCGTGAACACACCCTTCCACGGCGCCGTATAACGCACCTGCGCATCGTTGAATGCCAGCGAACCCTTGCGGCTCACGCCCACGCCCACCAGGCCCGGGGCCACGTAGGTCGGCATGTTGCACTCCACCGTCGAGGTGTAGCAGCTGTCCTTCAGGCCGGAGAAGTAACGCACCGTCCAGCTCGCGCCGAACTGCTTGTAGTCCCAGTCCAGCTGCAGGTTCGAGCGCAGGCGGTACAGGCCGGTGATGCCGCCGTTGAGGTTGCCGGCGCCGTCGGTCATGAAGCCGACCGCATTCACCGCCGGCGCGCCGGGGCCGCTGACCGTCTCGTACTTGGTCAGGTAGGTGTTGTCCGAGGCGATGCGGAAGGTGCCGAAGCTGGTCTGCGGCAGGCGGTAGTGGATACCGACGTCGTAGCCCTCGGTCTTCAGCGTGCCCAGGTTGGACAGGCTCTCGTTGAGGTTGGTGATCACGCCGCTGGCGCCGCGGTTGAAGCGGTCGCAGAAGGACGAATCGTTCTGCACGTAGCAGTAGTTCAGGATGCTCGACGCGGTGACCGAGGTAATGATGTTCTTCACGTAGATGTTGTAGTAATCCACGGTGAAGTCCAGGCCGGACACGTAGTGCGGGCTGTACACGAAGCCGATCGTGCGGGTGATCGACTGCTCCGGCTTCAGGTTCGGATTGGAGCCCGAGATGAAGGGCGTCGGCGTCTGGCCACCGGTGTTGCTGGTGATCGGCTGGCCGGTGCCGTTGTCGATCTGGCGATAGTTCGCCGGCACGCCGGCGGCGGCGCAGCGCGAAGCCACGGTGGCGCTGCTGGCAGCGGCGCCGAACACGGTGTCGCACGGATCGACGAACTTCTCGAAGCTCTGGCCGCTACCGGCATAGAGGTTGTCGATGGTCGGCGCACGGAAGCCTTCGGCGTAGGTGCCGCGGACCAGCAGGTCCTCGAACGGGCGCCAGCGGAAGCTGTACTTGTTGTTGGTGGTGCTGCCGAAGTTGCTGTAGTGCGAGTAGCGGCTGGCCACGTTCACGCCCAGCTCCTGCGCACCCGGCAGGTCGCGCAGCAGCGGCACGTCGAGTTCGAGGTAGGCCTCGTTGACGATGTAGGCGCCGTTGGTCGGGTTGCTGGCCAGGTTGGTGGTCAGGCCGGCCGAGTCGCCCGCGTCGGGACGGAAGCTGCCCTTCTCGCCGCGGTGCTCGATGCCGCCGGCGATGCTGACCGTGCCGGCCGGCAGGTCGAACAGGCCGCCGGTGAGGTTGGCGCTGAAGTCGTCGGTCTTGCTGGTCTGGCGCGCGGTGCCGATGTAGTTGATGTAGTTCCACACCGAGGCGGGCGTGCCGCCCGGACCGGCCAGCACATTCCACGGCACGCAGCCGGCGGCGCGGTCGGCGGCGCTGGCGCAGGCGACCTGGCCGTCGACGATCGTGGTCGGGCCCAGCGCCTTCTGCGCGTTCGGCAGGTAGAAGTTGCCGGACGAGGTCTGGCGCAGCTTGGTCTGCGAGTAGGTGTAGGTGGCGTCCCAGTTCCACTCGTGGCCGAGGAAGTTGAAGAAGCCTTCGGCGCCGATGTCGATGTGCGCGAGCTTGGACTTGCTCCAGGTGTCGCGCGGCTGCTCGACGGTGCGGCGGTAGAAGCTGGTCTTCTCGCCCGGGAACGGGTTGTAGGCGTTGTTCGGGTCGATATACAGGCCGGTGTTGCCGGTCTGCAGCGGGTAGCCGGACAGCTGGCTCTCGGTGTCGCGCACGCTGTAGCTGGCCGAACCGCGCAGGGTCACGTTATCGGTGAGCTTGTAGCGGTCCTGCAGGAACAGGTTCTTCAGCTTGGTGCCGGCGCGGAAGGTCATGTCGGCCTGCGTGTTGTACAGGTCGGCCGGGGCACCGGTGAAGGGGTGGTAGTCGGCGAAGTTCGCCGGATTGCCGCCGCGGTTGAGGATGTAGTCCTGGCCGTCGGCCGGGTTGGTCACGCGGCCCCACGGACCGCCGCCCAGGCTGTCGTCGATATGGCGCGGGCTGTTGGAGTAGCGCGTTTCGGCGCGGTCGCGGTTCCACATCGGCTTGCTGTCCTGGTAGGCAGCGCCGAGGATCAGCGAGTTGTTCTCGGTGTTGTGGCCCCAGGTGAAGTCGACGTTCTTCTGCTGGCCGTCGCCCTTCTCGTTCTGGCCATAGTAGGCGTTGACTTCGGCGCCTTCGAAGCGGTCGCGGGTGATGATGTTCACCACGCCGCCGATGGCGTCCGAACCGTAGACCGAGGACGCGCCGTCCTTCAGCACTTCGATGCGCTCGATCATCGAGACCGGGATGGTCGACAGGTCGGTCAGGCCACCCAGGCTGGTGCTCCAGCGGCGGCCGTTGACCAGCACCAGGGTGCGGGTCGAACCCAGGTTGCGGATGTTCACGTAGCGGCCGCCGACGTCGGCGCCCGACGACAGCGTGTCCTGCGGGGTGATGTCCGGCGTGCCGGCGGACGGCATGCGGGCCAGGATGTCGTTGACGTTGGTCAGGCCGGTCGACTGGATCGCCTGGCGGTCCATGGTGAAGATCGGCTGCGAGGTCTCGACGTCCACGCTGCGGATGCGCGAGCCAGTGACCGTGATGGTGTCCAGGCTCTTGGCCTTGGACTGGTCGGCGGCGGGAGCGGGGGCGTCCTGGGCGGCGATGGACCAGGTCTGCAGCAGGAGCGCTGCGGCGATGGCGGTAGCCAGCAGGGTCTTTTGTTTCATTGTTATAGGAACTCCGAACAAAAAATAGCCAGCCGCCAGCTACTTAGCACTGGTCGCCTGGATATCTGGAATGGCGCGTCCCACGGGGGGAGTGGACGTGCCGTGGCATCGCCGAAGCCGGGGAGCAGGCGATGTAAGCCCGAAGTTAAAACAAGGTGACGGCTTCCTGCAACCTTACTGTCGCGTCAGCTTTGTCTTCGTAAGTAATTGCAGATGCTCGGTTTGGACCGGGCCAAAACGAGGAAAGGGCGCCGTGGCGCCCTTTCCAGGGTCTTGCGTTCGTCAGTTCCGCGACAGCTATTTGCTGGCCACATCGGCCTTCGGACCGATGTACTTGTCCAGGAAGGACTGCAGCGTGTTGTAGAACTCGATGTTGTTCTTCTCGGTGTAGAAGCCGTGGCCCTCGCCGGGCTTGGACAGCCACTGGTACGGCTTGTGCGCGGCTTCGAGCGCGGCGCGCATGGCCTTGGCCTGGGCGAACGGGGCGCGCTGGTCGTCCTCGCCGTGCACCAGCAGCACCGGCACGTCGATCTTGTCGGCCAGCTTGTCGGGGGAGTTGGCGGCCAGGTCGGCGTCGTTCTTGCCGATCACCGTGCGCAGATAGTTGCGGCCGCGCTTGTTGGAGCCGATATCGCCCTTGTTGTACATCATGTCCAGGTCGTAGATGCCGGCGTAGCCGACCGCGCACTTGAACAGGCCCGGCGCGCGGATGGTGGCCATCATGGCCGAGTAGCCGCCGAAGCTGCCGCCGTAGACGCAGATGCGCGAGGGGTCGGCATAGCGCTCTTCGATCGCCCACTTCACGCCGTCGATCAGGTCCTGCTGGATGCGCGTGCCCCACTTGAGGTAACCGGCCTCCTTGAAGTTCGCGCCGCGCCCGCCGGAGCCGCGGTAGTTCACCTGCAGCACCAGGTAGCCGCGGCTGGCCAGGAACTGCGCGTCGTCGTCGTAGAACCAGGTGTCCTGCACGTCGTGCGGGCCGCCGTGCGGCACCAGCACCATCGGCAGGTTGGCTTCCTTGGAGTCCTTGGGGAAGGTCAGGATCGCTTCCAGTTCCAGGCCGTCGCTGGCCTTGAAGCGCACCGGGCGGCGCTCGGCCATCTTGCTCGGGTCGATCCACGGCGCGGCGGCGAACAGCTTGCGCACTTTGAAGGTCTGCGTGTCGATCAGCATGTACGAGCCCGGGTCGCGGTCGCTGCTGACCGAGAACAGCAGCTGGCTGCCGTCTTCGCTGTAGTTGATGAAGTCCACCACCTGGCCGGGGAATTTCTGGCTCAGCGCCATGTGCAGCTTGGCCGCCGGCAGGTTCGGGTCGATGTAGATCGGCTTGGGCAGGCCGGTCATCGGGGTGGCCGCGAACGGCTGGTTGGGCAGGGCGGTCCACTGCAGGGTGCCGATGCTGCCGAAGTCGTCCTTGGCCAGGTCGTGGCGGCCGCCGCCGTTCTCGTCCTGCTCGACCAGCTTGCCGGGGCCGCCGTCGGCGCTGAAGCTGGCGTAGATGCGCTGGCGGTCCGGCGCGAAGCTGATCGGCGCGAAGCTGGCGCCGGTGGCCTGGCTGCCAAGCTTGGCCCAGGCATTGTTCTCGCGGTGGAACACGACGAAGTTGTAGTTCTCGTCGCGGCCGTAGGCGAAGTGGGCCAGGCCGTCGGCGCCGGTCATGAAGGTCATGTCGCCCACGCCGATGTCGCCGATCAGCTGGCGCGTGTTCTTCTGCGCGTTGACGTCGTAGAGCGAGCTCTGGTTCTGCACGTCCCAGTCCTGCGCGCCCATGTAGAAATGGCCGTTGGCGCGCTCGGGCAGGCCGTCGATGGAACCCCAGCCGCGGTCGGTGCCGCGCGTGGCGGAGCGGCTGCCGGCCTTGCTGTCGTAGCCGTAGAGGTAGTCCTGGTTCTTGCCGTTGAAGTCGGTGGCGATGATCTCGCCGGTGGACAGGGGCTTGTCGATCGAGCCGAACTGCTTGCCCTTCTCGATCACCAGGCGGGTGGGGCTGACCCAGACGATGCTGGTCGGCAGCTCGTACTTGGGCATGCGCAGCATGCTCACGGGGTTACTCATGTCGCTGACCTGGTAGACCATCAGCGCGTGGTTGTCGCCGTCGTCGGTATCCACGCGCACGGCCACGTACTTGCCGTCGGGCGACAGGCGCGGCATGGAGATCTGCGGATGGCGGGCGAAGTCCTCGACCGGGATCAGGTCGGCAGCCAAGGCGGCCGCGGGCGCGAGCAGGCAAAGCACGGACAGCGCAGTCCGCGCGAAATGAAGCGACATGTATTTTCCCCTGTTTGGTGGCTCCCTTGCCGGGCCGGTGGCTGGGAGCAACACCCCCACCGTGCCGAACGCTGCGACGCATGCCGCTTTCCGGCGGCGCGGCGTGCGGGCGCCTCCCCGGGCCCGCATCGCGTTCGCGGCCGAGTATAGCCAAGCGGGCACGGCCGTCGACCCTGCCTGTCGGCAGCGGTGCCGGTGTCGCTACACTTGGACTTTGCCGGCTTCCCCGATCGGACTCATGTCGCTGCCCTATACCGTCGCCATCGACCCCGTGGCCTTCCGCCTCGGTTCCTTCCCGATCCACTGGTATGGCCTGATGTACCTGGGCGGCTTCTTCGGCGCCTGGCTGCTGGCCGAATACCGCCGCCGCCATGGCCGTCTGCCGGTGACGCGCGACGCGCTGGGCGACCTGCTGTTCTACGCGATGATGGGCGTGATCGCGGGTGGCCGCATCGGCTACATGCTGTTCTATACCAACATCCATTGGATTTGGACCGACCCGGTGGCGCTGTTCCGCGTATGGGACGGCGGCATGAGCTTCCACGGCGGCCTGCTCGGCGTGCTCGCCGCGGGGCTGTGGTGGTCGCGCCGGCACCAGGTCGCGTTCTTCGACACGGTGGATTTCGTGGCGCCGATCGTGCCGATCGGGCTGGGCCTGGGCCGCCTCGGTAACTTCATCAACGGCGAGCTGTGGGGCAAGCCCGGCGACGTGCCGTGGGCGATGATCTTCCCCAACGCGCCGGACCGCCTGCCGCGCCACCCCTCGCAGCTGTACGAGATGCTGCTGGAAGGCGTGGTGCTGTTCACAGTGCTGTGGCTGGTGTCGCTCAAGCCGCGGCCACGCTATCTGATCTCGGGCCTGTTCGCGCTGCTGTACGGCTGCTTCCGCTTCGCGGTGGAATTCGTGCGCCTGCCGGATCCGCAGCTCGGCTATCTCGCTTTCGGCTGGCTCACCATGGGGCAGGTGCTGTCGCTGCCGCTCATCCTGGTGGGCCTGGTGCTGATCTTCATGTCCCGCAAGGCGCCGACGCTGCGTCCGTATACCGTGGCGATGCCGGCGAAGGAGTAACCATGCGCGCTTATCTCGACCTGCTGCGCCACGTGCTGGAGCACGGCACGATCAAGGCTGACCGCACCGGCACCGGCACGCGCAGCGTGTTCGGCTGGCAGATGCGCTTCGATCTGCGCGAAGGTTTTCCGCTGGTCACCACCAAGAAGCTGCACCTGAAGTCGATCATCCACGAGCTGATCTGGTTCCTGCGCGGCGATACCAACATCGCCTACCTGAAGGAACATGGCGTCAGCATCTGGGACGAATGGGCCGACCCGAACGGCGAGCTCGGCCCGGTCTACGGCGAGCAGTGGCGCGCCTGGCGCACGGCCGACGGCGGCACGGTGGATCAGATCCGCTGGGTGGTGGAGGAGATCCGCCGCAATCCGGATTCGCGCCGGCTGATCGTCAACGCCTGGAACGTGGGCGAGCTGCCGCGCATGGCGCTGATGCCGTGCCACACCATGTTCCAGTTCTACGTGGCCGACGGGCGGCTGAGCTGCCAGCTGTACCAGCGCTCGGGCGATATCTTCCTGGGCGTGCCGTTCAATATCGCCAGCTATGCGCTGCTCACCCACATGGTGGCGCAGGTCTGCGGCCTGGGCGTGGGCGACTTCGTGCACGTGCTGGGCGACGCCCACCTGTACAGCAACCACGTCGAGCAGGCCCGCCTGCAGCTGACCCGCGAGCCGCGCCCGCTGCCCACGCTGCGGCTGAACCCGGACGTGCGCACGCTGGAAGACTTCCGCTTCGAGGACGTGGCCATCGAGGGCTACACCCCGCACCCGGCCATCAAGGCGCCGGTCGCGGTCTGAATTACGCCGGGGCGGCAGCCACCGCCCCGGCGGTGTTCGTGAGTACAATGCGCGGCTAGCGCGCGCCGACCCCCATATGGCCGCCCGTGCGTCCCCATACGGTTCGCTCATCTGGAGTCTTCATGGCCATTTCGCTCATCGCCGCGCTCGACGAGAACTCTGCCATCGGCCGCAAGGGCCAGCTGCCCTGGCACCTGCCGGACGACCTGCGCTGGTTCAAGGAGCTCACGCTCGGCAAGTTCGTGCTGATGGGTTACAACACGGCGGTGTCGGTCGGCCGCGCCCTGCCGGGCCGGACCAACCTGGTGCTGACGCGCAAGCACGAAGCGCCGTTCCCGGGCCAGGTCACCGTGCGTTCGCTGGAAGAGGGCCTGGCCCGCGCCGGCGGCACCGGGTTGATGGTGATCGGCGGTGGCGAGGTCTATAAGGCCGCGCTGCCCAAGGCGCAGCGGCTGTTCCTGACCTGGGTGAACGCGGCGGTGGACGGCGCGGATACCTTCTTCCCCGGCGTGCATTTCAGCGACTGGACCGAACTCAGCCGCACCCACCACAAGAAAGACGCCGACCACGCCTACGACTTCGACATGGTCGAGTACGTCCGCAGCAGCATTTGAGCCCCATTCCCCCCGATAGCAGCGCCAGCGGCGCCATCCACGTCATGGCCGGCGTCCTGGTCGACCCGGCGGGACGTGTGCTGCTGGCGCAGCGGCCGCCGGGCAAGCACCTGGCCGGCGCGTGGGAGTTTCCCGGCGGCAAGCTGGAGCCGGGCGAAGCGGCCGGCGACGGGCTGGCGCGCGAGCTGGCCGAAGAGCTGGGCATCGCGATCAGCCCGGGCGAGCCGCTGACGCGGGTGCCCTGGGCCTATGGCGCCAAGCGCCTGCTGCTGGATGCCTGGGTGGTGCGGCGCTGGGACAGCGAGCCGCGGCCGCTGGAGCACACCGCGCTGCAGTGGGCCGATCCCGATGCGGTCGACCTGGCGCTGCTGGCGCCGGCCGATCGCGCCATCCTGCAGGCCTTGCGCCTGCCGCATCGTTATCCGATCACGCCGGCGGATCTGCCGCCCGCAGCGCATGACGCCTGCGCCGCCATGCTGCGCGACGCCCTGGCCCGCGGCGAGCGGCTGCTGCAACTGCGCCTGCCGCTGTGGCCGATCGAGCAGGTGAGGGCGCTGGCCGGGCAGTTGCTGCCGGAAGCGCGCAGCCGCGGTGCGCGGCTGCTGCTCAACGGCGATATAGAAGGCGCACTGGCCCTGGGGGTCGGCGTGCAATTGAAGGCCGCGCAGCTGAGTGGCAGCGAACGGCCCTTGTCCTGGAACCAGCCCGTCGGCGCGAGCTGCCACGATGCCGCCGAACTGGCGCGCGCGCTGGCGCTGGGTGCAGATTTCGCGACGGTGTCGCCGGTGGCCGTCACCGCGACCCATCCGGAATTGCCTGCGCTTGGCTGGGCCGCTTTCGCGGCACTGGCCGAGACGGCGGCACTGCCGGTCTACGCGCTTGGCGGCATGAATCAGGCGGACGTGCAGCAGGCGCGCACGTCGGGCGGGCAGGGCATCGCGGGCATCCGCGGCTTCTGGGGCGGCTGAAGCGCGCTCAGGTCCTGGCCTTGGCCAGCGCCAGATAGTGCTGGTGCAGGGCGGCCACTTCGGCATCCAGCGCGGCTTCTTCGCCGGTATTGGCGATCACGTCGTCGGCGATGGCGAGGCGTTCCTCGCGGCGCGCCTGGCGTTCGATCATGCGGCGGGCCAGCGCCTCGTCGATGCCATCGCGGCGCATCAGCCGTTCCAGCTGCGCGGCTTCGGTGCTGTCCACCGCCAGCACGCGGTCGACCCAGCGGTAATGCGCGATGTTTTCCGCCAGCAGCGGAATCGCCAGCAGGCAGTACGGGCCGTGATCGGCGCCGGCGCGTTCGCGCAGCCAGCTGCGCACGCGCGGGTGGGTGATGGCTTCGAGCTGGCGGCGGGCCATGTCGTCGGCGAATACGCGGCGGCGCATGGCGGCGCGGTCCAGCTGCCCTTCGCTGTCGAGTACGCCGGCGCCGAAGGTCTGCACGATGGCTGCCAGGCCTTCGCTGCCGGGCTTGACCACTTCCCGCGCGGCCACGTCGGCGTCGTAGACCATGATGCCCAGCGCCTCGAAGCGCCGCGCCACCGCGCTCTTGCCGGAGGCGATGCCGCCGGTGAGGGCGACGACGTAAGGGCGCGGCGCGTTCACCGCAGTCCGGTGACCTGCATATAGGTGTGCAGCATCCAGTCGCCGGCCACGAACCACAGCCAGCCGGCCATGGCGATGAACGGGCCGAACGGGATCGGCACCTCGGCCTTGTGCCGGCGCAGCAGGATCAGCGAGCCGCCGATCACCGTGCCCACCAGCGAGGACAGCAGCACGATCGGCAGCAGCGCGCCGGCGCCCATCCAGGCGCCCATGGCGGCCAGCATCTTGAAGTCGCCGTAGCCCATGCCTTCCTTGCCGGTGGCGAGCTTGAACAGCCAGTACACGCTCCACAGGCTGAGGTAGCCGATCGCCGCGCCGATGATCGCGGCGGTGGGCGTGACGAACATCGGCAGCAGGCTGAGCAGCAGGCCGATCCACAGCAGCGGGTAGTTGAGTTCGTCTGGCAGGTACTGGGTGCGGAAGTCGATGCCGGCCAGCGCGATCAGCAGCCAGGTGAAGGCCAGGCCGGCCAGCGCCGGCAGGGTGGGGCCGAACTTCCACACCACGATGGCGCAGAGCACGCCGCTCAGCAGTTCCACCAGCGGGTATTGGATCGAGATCGGCTCCTTGCAGTAGCGGCAGCGCCCGCGCAGCAGCAGCCAGCCGAACAGCGGGACGTTGTCGAACACCGACAGGCGGTGCTTGCACTTGGGGCAGTGCGAGGGTTCGCGCACGATGCCGGGCGGCGGGGGCGTTGCTTCATCGGGGGGGGGCTTGAGCGTGTCCAGCGCCTGTTCGCGCCACGCCGCTTCCATGCGCTCGGGCAGGCGCAGGATCACCACGTTGAGAAAGCTGCCCACCAGCAGGCCGAGCACGCCTGCCACGGTGATCCAGGCCCACAGGGGAAGCTCAGGCATGCGTGGTCTCGATAGCTATAAAAAAAGCCCCCCTCCCAGTGGGAGAGGGGCTCGGATACGGAAGCTTACACGGTGCCCGCGAGCTTGAAGATCGGCAGGTACAGCGACACCACCATGCCGCCCACCAGCACGCCGAGGATCACCATGATCAGCGGCTCGAGCAGGGTGGACAGGGTGTCGACCGCGTTGTTGACCTCTTCCTCGTAGAACTCGGCCACCTTGAACAGCATGTTGTCCAGGGCGCCGGATTCCTCGCCGATGGCGGTCATCTGCACCACCATGTTCGGGAACAGGCCGGTCTGGCGCATGGCCAGCTGCAGCTGGTGGCCGACCGCGACGTCGTCGCGCATCTGCCGGACCGCGTCGCCGTAGACGATGCTGCCGGTGGCGCCGGCCACGGCGTCCATCGCCTCGACCAGGGGCACGCCGGCGCGGAAGGTGACGCCGAGGGTGCGGGCGAAGCGGGCGATGGCGGACTGGCGGAGGATGTTGCCGATGACCGGTAGCCGCAGCATCAGGCGATCGAGGAAGTGTGCCACGGCCGTCGAACGGTTCTTGGCCATCACCAGAGCAACGATACTGCCGACCATGACGCCGATCACCACATACCAGTAGCTCTGCATGAACTGCGAAGCGGAGATCACGATCTGGGTCGGAGCAGGCAGTTCCGCGCCTGCGTCCTTGAAGGTCTGCTGGAACACCGGCACCACGAACAACAGGAGGATCATGCTGACCAGCAGCGCGACCGCCAGAACCATCACGGGGTAGAACAAGGCCTTCTTGATCTTGCTCTTGATGCCTTCCATCCGCTCCTTGTAGGTCGCCACGGTGTCCAGCACCGTGTCGAGCACACCGGCGGATTCACCGGCATGCACCAGGTTGCGGTAGAGCTCGTCGAATTCGACGGGGTATTTGGCCAGCGCCTCGTGCAGTGCCGAGCCGCCCTCAATGCCCTGCTTTACATCGACAAGCATGTTCTTGAAGCGGATGTTCTTCTGACCATCGGCGATGATCTCGAAGGACTGCACCATCGGGACGCCGGAGGCCATCATGGTGGCGATCTGCCGGCTGAAGATGGCCACATCGCGCGGCTTGACCTTGCTGCCGGCGGCGCCAAACATCGGCTTGGACTTCTCGCGTACTGTCTGCGGATTCATGCCCTGGCGGCGCAGCTCGGCCTTCACCAGCGACGCGTTCTTCGCCGGCATTTCGCCCTTCATGCGCTTGCCGCGTTTGTCCAGCGCCATCCAGTCGTACATGGTCAACTGGCTGACGGCGGCGCGTTGGGCGCCGCGGGCGCGAGCGTCTTTGGCTGCCGTGATTGCTGTGGCCATGCGGAAACTCCCCCTTCGAGCTTGCCGGCCAGGGGCCGGCGGCAAATTTGTTGCAGCTTATGGCAAATCTCTCAGGCAATCCGTGCCTTGGCACGCAACTCCAATGCGGGCGGCGTCTCAGGCCGTCGCAGGAGCCGCGTCAGTCCTTGGTGACGCGGTCGATCTCGGCCAGGCTGGTCACGCCCTGCTTGGCTTTCAGCAGGGCCGACGCGCGCAGATCGTTGATGCCGGCGCCGCGCGCCACCTCGGCGATCTGCATGGCGTTGCCGCCCTGCAGCACGATCTTCTGGATCTCCTCGAGCATGGGCATCACCTGATAGATGCCCACGCGGCCCTTGTAGCCTTCGTTGCAGTTGTCGCAGCCGACCGCTTCGTACAGGGTCAGGCCGGCGTCGATCTCTTCCTGGGTGAAGCCGGCGGCGAGCAGGGTGGCCGCCGGCAGGTCCAGCGGCTTCTTGCAGTCGTGCAGGCGGCGGGCCAGGCGCTGGGCGATCACCAGGGTGACCGACGAGGTGATGTTGTAGGGCGCGATGCCCATGTTCATCAGGCGCGAGATGGTCTGCGGCGCGTCGTTGGTATGCAGGGTGGACAGCACCATGTGGCCGGTCTGCGCGGCCTTGATGGCGATCTCGGCGGTTTCCAGGTCGCGGATTTCGCCGACCATGATCACGTCCGGATCCTGGCGCAGGAAGGAGCGCAGGGCCGCGGCGAAGGTCATGCCGCGCTTGGTGTTCTGCTGGACCTGGTTGATGCCCTCGACGCGGATTTCGACCGGGTCTTCCACCGTGGAGATATTGCGCTCGTTGGTGTTGAGGATATTCAGCGCCGTATACAGCGACACCGTTTTACCGGAGCCGGTGGGGCCGGTGACCAGCACCATGCCGTAGGGCTTGTGGATGGCCTCGACGTAGAGCTGCTTCTGGATTTCCTCGTAGCCGAGCTTGTCGATGCCCAGTTTGGCGGTGGAGGCGTCCAGGATACGCAGCACGATCTTCTCGCCGAACAGCGTGGGCAGCGTGCTCACGCGGAAGTCGACCGAGCGGCTCTTGGAAAGATTGAGCTTGATGCGTCCGTCCTGCGGCACGCGGCGCTCGGCGATGTCCAGGCCGGCCATCACCTTCAGGCGCGAGGAGATGCGCGTGGACAGCTTCATCGGCGGGCTGGCCACCGCGCGCAGCATGCCGTCCATGCGCAGGCGCACGCGGTAGTTAGTTTCGAACGGTTCGAAGTGGATGTCCGAGGCGCCGCGCTTGATCGCGTCGACCAGGATCTTGTTGACGAACTTCACCACCGGGGCGTCGTCGTTCGCGTTGGCGTCGATGCCGGTGGTGTCGCCGTCGTCGTCGCCGGCTTCCAGCGCCAGCTCGTCGAGATCGTCGCCGCCGAGGTCCGGCACGCTGGCGCTCATCGCGCTGAGCGCGGTCTCGATCACCCGGTGCAGCTGGGCCCGCTCGACCAGGATCGGTTCCACCATGCAGTTGGAGTGGAACTTGATCTCGTCCAGCGCATGCGACTGCATCGGGTCGGCGATGCCGACGAACAGGCGCTTGCCGCGGCGGAACAGGGGCAGGGCGTGGTGCTTGTTGATCAGCGCTTCGCTGATGAGATTCAGCGGCATGCTGGAGGTCTGCAGCGAGGAGACGTCCATCGCCGGCATGCCGAACTCGGCCGAGGCGAGCTGGGTGAGCCGGCTGCTGTCGATCAGGCCGTGGTCGAGCAGCCAGGCGGTGAGCGTGGTCTTGGCCTGGGCGGAGTCGAGTACCGCCTTGCGCACGTCCGGCTCGGGGAGCACCCCTTCGGACACCAGGCGCCGGGCCATGCCGGACAGCCCTGCCAGTGACGGTTGCATTTGCGTCGCCATAACCTGAATGTCGTCCAGCCCCCTGATTGACGGGGAATTTACCGCAGAAGCGGTGACCGGTCATCCATGGATTCGTGCGGATGACGGTAAGGTGACTCTAAGCACAGTTTCTTGCTCCCTATAGACCCCCAGGCGTACGGAGCATGTCTGTGTAAGGTGGCCGTTTCGTCAAATCCGCCACAGCCGACCTCGCCGTAGGCAGGCTATTATTAGCGTTTACGCTCGGGGGAGTCATTTTGGACCGTATCAGTATCGTTTTGCCGGCCAAGAACGAGGCCGCGGCCCTGAAGACCCTGCTGCCGCGCCTGCGGGCTGCACAGCCGGACGCCGAGATTATCGTGGTGGACGACGGTTCCACTGACGATACCCCCGCGATCTGCGCCTCCGCAGATGTCCAGTGCCTGTCCTCGCCCTATTCGATGGGCAACGGCGCAGCGATCAAGCGCGGCGCTCGTGCGGCCAGCGGGGACGTCCTGGTCTTCATGGACGGCGATGGCCAGCACGACCCGGCCGACATCGCCAGGCTGCTGGAGCGGCTGGCGCAGGGCTACGACATGGTGGTCGGCGCCCGTGACTGGGGTAGCCAGGCGGGGGTCGGCCGCGGCGTGGCCAATACGATCTACAACTGGCTGGCGACGCGGATGACGGGGCATGAGGTGGCGGATCTGACGTCGGGGTTCCGCGCGGTGCGTGCCGAGCGTTTCCGCGAATTCCTGCACCTGTTGCCGAACGGATTTTCCTATCCGACGACCAGCACGATGGCGTTCTTCCGCAGTGCTTATCCGGTGTCGTACCTGCCGATCAAGGCGGCGCAGCGAGTGGGCAAGAGTCATATCAAGCCGCTGAAGGACGGAGTGCGGTTTCTGCTCATCATCTTCAAGATTGCCACGCTGTATTCGCCGCTGAAGCTGTTCGCGCCGACGGCGGTGGTGTTTTTCCTGCTCGGTTGCGCCAATTACGCGTGGACCTTCTCGCACGAAGGCCGCCTGACCAATATGAGCACGCTGATGTGGAGCGCAGCGGTCATCATCTTCCTGATCGGCTTGGTCTCGGAGCAGATCACGGCGCTGATGTACCGGCGCGATGGCTGAGCGCCCCCGCTTTTTGCTGGTGACGCGCAACCTGCCGCCCCTGGTGGGCGGCATGGAGCGGCTGAACTGGCATATGGCCGAGGAGCTCGCCCGCTATGGTGAGGTTCGGGTGATCGGCCCGGCAGGTTCCGCAGCCCAGGCCCCTGCAGGCGTGGAAATCGTGGAAGTCCCGCTCCGGCCGCTATGGAAATTCCTGGCGAGCGCCTGCTTCGCGGCATGTCGGCTCGCGCGTCGCTGGCGACCTGACGTGGTGATCGCCGGCAGTGGCCTGACCGCCTTGCCCGTCTGGCTTGCCGCAAGAAGCGCCGGTGCGCGTGCGGCAACCTACGTGCATGGACTTGATATGGCAGTTTCGCACCCGGTCTATCGTGGGCTCTGGTTCCCGGCGCTTCGGCGCATGGAGCGCATCATCGCCAACAGTGAGGCGACACGTGCGCTGGCCATTTCGGCTGGCGTGGCCGCCTCGAGGATTCGTATCGTCCATCCCGGCGTACAAATGCCTGCGCTTCCTGATACGGATGCAACGAAGCGTTTCCGCGCAGAGCACGATCTGGGCGATCGGCCGCTGCTCCTCTCAGTCGGACGCTTAAGCACTCGCAAGGGCATGCGCGAATTCGTGCAGCATGCTTTGCCGCGCATCGTGCAGTCCGTTCCCGAGGCGACGCTGCTGGTGATTGGCGACGCGCCGAATGATGCGCTGCATGCGAGGGCACAGACGATCGATTCGATCAAGGCCGAGGCAGCTCGGGCTGGTGTCGCCGAGCGTCTGCGTTTTCTAGGTCAGATCACCGATTACCGCCAGCTGGGCGTGATCTATGGTGCTGCCGATGTCCATGTCTTTCCGGTGCGCGAACTGCCCGGCGACCCTGAGGGATTCGGCATGGTGGCGGTGGAGGCGGCCGCACATGGCTTACCGACGGTGGCTTTCGCCACCGGTGGTGTGATCGATGCGGTGGCCGAAGGCCGGTCGGGGCACCTGGTCGAGGCGGGCGACTACGGCGCGTTGGCAGATGCGGTGGTGGCTGCGTTGAAGTCCCATGCCGAGTTCGCGCAGCCGTGCCGGGATTTTGCCCAGGGATTTGCCTGGGATGCGTTTGGCGATGGCGTTGCGCAGGCTTTGTCCATCGACATCGTCGACCCGCATCGTGCATCGGCTTCCAGTTCGAGAGGCTGAAGGCACGTGGCCTCCATTCCACTTGGCAAGCTGGCTGCGCTGATTTCGTTCCGCGGTGGTTCGCTTGCGCGCAGTTCGCTGACCGTCATGGCTTGGAGTGCCGGGCGCCTTGGGGCGCAGTTGGCATGGGTGCTGTTGCTCGCGCGGGCGCTAGGGGCATCGAGTTACGGCTTGTTTTCCGGCCTGGCTGCGCTCGCGTTGGCGATGAGTGGCTTTGTCGGCTTGGGGCTTGGGTTGCGAATGTATCAGGATGCCGCGCGCGACCCGCAAATGCTGAACGAGCGCTGGCGGCAGGCTTCCCTGTTTACGGCGATCACTGGAGTGGCGCTGGCTGCGCTATACCTGCTTGTCGCCCGCGAAATCTACGCGACGGCTGGCGGATCGCTGTTGCTGGCCATCGCGATATCCGAGCTGGTATGGGCACCCTGGGTCACCCAGGTCGCTTACGCATATGCGGCCCGCGGGTGGATGGGGTACGCCTCGGCAGCCCCGGTGGTTCTCTCGATGGCCCGTGTCACGGCCGTGCTCCTGCTGTATCTGCTCCCCAGTGGAGTGAGCATCGACACCTACGCCTGGTTGCATGGCTTGCTTACTGCCGCTGCATCGCTGTTGCTGATTCTGGACAGCCGGCGTCGCCTATCCATCGAATCGGCGGGAAGCGGAGTTCGCTGGAGCGACATTCGTTCGGGCCTGGGGTTCTCCGCTATGCAGGCGAGCACGCTTGCGCTCAGTACGCTGGACAAATCCTTTGCGCTCCTGTGGGGCGGGGAGGCATTGGCTGGTCGCTATGTCGCAGCCAACCGATTCGTGAGCGTAGCGGCTCTTCCGGTCGATGCCATGGTGACAGCAGCTTTGCCCAGGCTATTTCGAGCGGTGGACAAGCCTGCTACTGCGGTGCGGGCGCTGTCCCTGCTTGCCTTGGGCGCCGGAGGGTATGGTGCTGTGATGGGGGGCGTGGTTTGGCTTGGCAGCGGCTTGGTGCCGTGGCTTCTTGGCCCGAGCTTCGCGGAATCGGCTGTCGCCGTGCGTTTGCTGGCGCTGTACGTGCCTCTGTATTGCCTGCGTATCCTGGGAACCAATGCCCTGTTGGGCCTGGGGTGGAAAAATTGGCGCTTCTTTAGCGAGCTGCTGGCTGTCGGCGCCATGGGGGCTGGCATTGCGTGGCGCGCGCCAGTCGCAGGGCTCGAGGGCGTGGTGGAAGTAGTGCTTGGTGCCGAGGCCCTGCTTGGGGCGCTCGTATGGGGCCGTGTGGTCTACGGCATGACGCGGCGGATAAAAAGAAGCGCATGAGTAACGATTATCTGCATTCCGTTCGCGAGCATGAGCTTGGCCTGGTGATCGCCGAGCTTCCTGGTGCAGCTTCGGCTCAGCCTGGCGTGCGGGTGCTGGACATCGGTGCCGGCACGGGACATCAGTCGGCGCTTCTGCAGGCGCACGGTTATCGGGTGACGGCCGTCGATCTTCCAGCAAGCAGCTATGCTGCGGAGCGGGTTTTTCCCGTGATCGACTACGACGGAACTCGATTGCCTTTGCCCGACTCGTCGGTGGATGTGGTGTTCAGCTCTAATGTGCTGGAACACGTCTCCTCCATCGGTCCCCTGCTGGCTGAATGCCGACGCGTCATGGCCGACGATGCGCTGGCCGTGCATGTGCTGCCGACGCCGAGCTGGCGTTGGTGGACTAGCTTGACGCACTACCCCTGGCTAGTGACCAGGGTCTGGCGCCGGCTCGCCGGGCCGGCGCCCAAAGGCCAGGGGGCGGGTGGCAGGCCGTCACGGCCCTGGTGGACCATGTTGTGGCCGGAACGTCATGGCGAGCGAGGCACGACGCTTACCGAACCTCATTATTTTTCGGAGCGGTGGTGGCAAGCGGTGTTTGCCGGGGCGGGCTTCCAAGTCGAGAAAAGTTATCCGACCAGGCTCTTCTATACCGGGAACATGCTGTTCGCCGAACGCTTGCCGATATCTGCACGACGCCGGCTGTCCAGATGGTTAGGGTCATCGTGCCGCGTCTACGTGATGCGCGTGGCCCGTTCCGCCGGCGATGGCTCTTAAGATTCCATAGAGTGTTGCGAAGATCCGAATGAATACATCGACAACTCCATGCCCCCGTTTGGTCGACCCTCGATCCGGCTCGCCGCTTGAACGGAGCGAGGCTGCGTACATCGCGCCCGACGGCACCAGCTACCCCATCGTGGACGGTGTGCCGCGCTTTGTTGCTGGCGAGAACTATGCACGTGCCTTCGGCGAGCAGTGGGTACGGTTTCCGCAGACCCAGCTGGATTCCGCGACGGGCATTCCCTTGTCTGCGACGCGCCTGGAGCGTTGCCTGCGGCAAAGCCTGAAGTCGCTGGATGGGCAGCTGGTCCTGGAGGCCGGCTCGGGCGCCGGGCGATTTACTGAGATCCTGCTGAAGCATGGAGCGGTGCTCGACTCGTTCGATTTCTCCGGCGCGGTGGCCGCCAACAGGGCCAACAACGGGGCGAGCGATCGGCTGTGCCTGGTTCAGGCGGACATACGCCAGATGCCTTTCCCCCGGGAAGCCTATGACCTCGTGCTTTGCCTGGGCGTGGTGCAACATACGCCGGATTCGGAGGAGAGTATCCGTGCCCTGTGGTCGCGGGTGCGACCCGGTGGACGACTGGTATTCGATCATTACCGGTGGAAGCTAAGGAACTTCATGCCGCCGCCGCTCGGTGTCGCGGGTCTGTTCTATCGCTGGTATTTCCTGCGTGTCCCGAAGGAGCGTCAATTCGCGGCCGTCAAGCGAGTGTTCGATTTCTGGTTCCCGTTGGTATGGCGCTTTCGGGAGTCGAAGGCCATCCAGTTCGTGCTGAGCAGAATGAACCCGATCGTCAACTATTACCCGCATTTCGGCTTGCGTGATCGGGAGATGTACTACGACTGGATGCTGCTCGACACCAACGATGCCATGACCGACGTCTACAAGCATCGGCGGACCGCCAAGCAGATCCGGCGTTTTCTGGAGCAGCTGGGAGCGACCGACATCCAGGTGACTCATGGTGGCAACGGCGTGGAAGCCTCATGCAGAAAGCCGCTATGAAGGCCGGTAGCTACCTATGTTCTTGCATGAAGAGTCCTCCAGCCGGTTGAGCCACCCACCATGTGCGGAATAGCAGGGTTTCTGGGAGACGCCGCCATGGAGATGGAGCCGTTGCTCTTGTCCATGGGTTCATCGCTGCGCCATCGCGGCCCGGATGATGGTGGCCTATGGTTCGACCAGTGCATCGGCGTGGGACTGGCTCACCGCAGGCTCGCAGTGGTGGATCTTTCGCCTGCCGGCGCACAGCCGATGGAGTCCCATGACGGAAGATATGTGCTTTCGTTCAATGGCGAGATTTACAACCATCACGAGCTTCGTCAGAGCTTGGTAGAGGCTGGGGTAGAGGGGTGGCATGGCCATTCCGATACGGAGGTGCTGCTCGCGGCCATGGTCCGGTGGGGTGTGGATGAAGCGCTGCGCCGCTGCAATGGCATGTTCGCCATTGCACTGTGGGATCGTTTGAACGAGCAGCTTTTGCTCGCGCGAGACCGTACGGGCGAAAAGCCGTTGTATGTAGGCTGGGTCTCCGGTGCTCTCGTATTCGGCTCCGAATTGCGGGCTTTGCGCTGCCATCCGCGGTGGAAGCAGGAGGTCGAGCCATCCGCTCTCGCGCTCATGCTTCGGCTCGGGTATGTGCCCGCGCCGTGGAGTATCCATAAAGGCGTGTTCAAGCTGCCGGCGGCGAGCCTGCTGCGGTTGCGCGTCGCCGATGCCGCCACACCGCTGTCGATCGAGGCGTTTACGGCAAGACTGGAGACTTACTGGAGCCTGGACGAAACCGTTGGACAGGCTCTGGCGCAGCCATGGGGCGGAACGGAAGACGGCGCGATGGACGCCGTGCAGGCGCTTCTCGACGATGCCGTGCGTATACGCATGATGGCTGATGTTTCCGTCGGGGCCTTGCTGTCGGGTGGCGTCGATTCGAGCTTGGTCGTGGCCAGCATGCAGCGCCAGTCGCGTTCGCCCGTTCGAACCTTCACGGTAGGCTTCGACGAGGTCGCCTTGGATGAATCCGGCCCCGCACGCGACATTGCCCGGCTTCTGGGGACCGAACACGAAGAGATCAGGGTATCCGCATCGCATGCGCTGGACATGGTGACTCGCTTGCCCGATGTCTACGACGAGCCCTTTGCCGACGCCGCGCAGATCCCCGCCCTGCTGGTTTGCGAAGCTGCCCGGAAGCGCGTGACGGTAGCCCTGACGGGAGACGGTGGCGATGAACTGTTCCATGGCTATCAGCGCTACCTCAATGCCGAGAGTTCATGGGGGATGCTTCATGGGCTGGGCGAGGGCGGCAGACGGGCGACCGCGAATTTTCTGGAGAAGGTCGGGCGTCTGGTTCCCCGTGGGAAGCAGTCGGCATCCTTGCTCAGGCAGGCCGCGCGTATTCCGGCTATCGATGGAGATGACTATTACGCAAGGTTGCTCGCCTTCACGGGCGGCGGGGGCGGGGTAGCAAGCGACGTGCTCTCGCGCGGCATGCGCTGGGCTTGGCCAAGTACTCCATCCAGCGTGAACGGCCTTGCGCGGCGAATGCGCTATGTGGATCAACGGCTGAGCCTTCCGGAAGGCATTCACAGCAAGCTTGACCGGGCCAGCATGGCGGTGGCGCTGGAGCTGCGCGTGCCGCTCCTGGATCCCCGTCTTCTCGCCTTGTCCTGGCGCATGCCGCAGTCATGGTTGGCGCGGGGTGGGATGGGCAAACTGTTGCTGAGAAAAATGCTCGGGCGGCAACTTCCTTCCTCGCTGGTGTCGCGCCCGAAGCATGGCTTCGATGTGCCGATCAGCGCTTGGCTACGCGGCCCCTTGCGCGAATGGGCAGCCGATCTGTTGGGCGGAGAAGTGTTGAGGCATGATCCATGGGTGGATGCAGGGTTGATCCGCTCATTGTTTGACGACCATTTGTCCGGGCGCGCGGACTATGGGTATGCCCTTTGGGCGCAGCTCATGTACTTGAGCTGGAGTGCTCGGCATGGCTGAAGATGCTTTGCGAATACTGGTGATCGGCAACCTGCCGCCGCATGTGCTTGGCGGAGCCGAGAATCAGGTGGCGCGCCTTGCGGCTGAATGGGCGAAGGCGGGTGCATCGGTGGAAGTGGCGGGGCATCGCATTCCGGATGGCGTGCAGGACCTGTCCGGGCAAGCCATTCGCACTCACCGGATACATACCTGGGCCTTCGGCGGCCGGCTTGGGCGGGCCATCGGCTATGTCGTGTCAATGGCGGGGCTGGTCATGCGCAACCGGCAGGCTTACGACGTGGTGTATTGCCGTGGGATAAGCGACGGACTGCTGTGCCTGGTGATGTTGAAGAGCATCAGGCTATGCAGGTGGCCCATCGTGGCGTGTCCGATTAACGCGCGTGGTGCCGGCGATGCGGCTTTTGTCCGCTCCATTCCTGGTTGGCGATGGCTGGTCAGACTGATCGATCGCCATGTTCAGGTGATCAATCTCATCAACACGGCCATTGCCGACGACTTGGCTGCGATCGGTATTGAACGGCCGGCATTGAGCCGGGTGCCCAATGGAATTGCGGTATCGGATCTGGCTCCGCGCTTGTCCGTAGCGAAAGTACGGCGTTTGGTCTGGACCGGGCGCTATAGCGAGCAGAAGGGGTTGGACCTGCTGTTCCCCGCGCTCGCGACGTGCCGGAAACAAGGCATCCAATTCCGTCTGGACTTGTTCGGCGATGGAGCGCGACGAGAAGCCCTGATCCGCCAAGTAGCGCAATTGGGCTTGGCCGATTGTGTTTTTTTCCGGGACCCTGTCGAGGTGGATGCGGTCCGCTCCGTCTTGATGCAGGCCGACATCTTCGTGCTGCCATCCCGCTATGAAGGCATGTCCAACTCCGCCCTGGAAGCGATGGAGGCCGGGCTTCCCGTGCTTTGCACTCGCTGTGGCGGCATCGATGTCTATGTGGATGGCGAAGCGGGATGGGTCTGCAATCCCGACTCAGTTGACCAGTTGACGGAGGCCTTGCTGCAGATGTTCGGTGCCTCCGATGGCGAGGTGCTTCGGGCGGGCCGCTGTGCACGCGAGCTGGTGGAACTTCGGTTTGCCATTGAGGCGGTCGCGGCAGCCAATCTTTCGTTGTTATCGCAGGCTGCGGGTAGGGGCGAGGCGTATGCGCCTGCTTGTTCTCAGTAAGCGGCAATACACTGGCAAGGATCTGCTGGATGACCGCTATGGCCGCCTCTATGAGTTGCCGGTGGAGCTTGCTGCACGGGGGCACGAAGTGGCGGTTCTCGCCGCCTCGTATCGCCCGCGCGATGAGTTTCGCGGTATGGAAGCGGGTGTCAGCTGGCAGTCGGTAAATGCGTGGCGGTCGCCGTTGGCCTACTGGCGCAGGCTCCAGGAGCTTGTGCGTGATTTTCGCCCGGAGGCGATCTGGGCCAGTTCGGACGCTTTTCATGTGATCGGTGTCGCGGAAGTCGGTCGCCGCTGGTGCATACCGACGGTGGCCGATTTCTACGATGACTACGAGGCATTCGGCCTGGCGTCCTTGCCAGGAGTGCACCGGGCGTTGCGCCGCGCAGCGGTGCGCGTAAATGCGATAAGCGCGGTGAGTCATTCACTGGCAGCCACTCTTCATTCCCGTGCGTCGATTGCCGCGCCTGTGCAGGTGGTGGAGAACGGGGTCCCTGAGATATTCACGAGAGCGATTGACCGTGACGAAGCTCGGCAACGACTGGGCTTGCCGCAGGAAATTCCGTTAATCGGCACTGCAGGCGCCCTAAGTGCCTCCCGTGGTATCGGCGACCTGCTCCAGGCTTATCGGATATTGCGCGAACAGGTGCCGGCCGCAAGGCTGGTGGTGGCGGGACCGCGTGATCGAGCGCTATGGAAGGACCTGGCCGAGAACGCGTTGGATCTGGGGGAGCTTGCGCACGTGCAGGTGCCCCTTTTGTATGCGGCGCTGGATGTCGGAGTCGTATGCAATAAAGACAGCGCTTTTGGGCGTGCCTGCTATCCACAGAAGCTTGCTGAGATGGTGGCGGGTGAGCTCCCGGTAGTCGTGTCTGCCGTAGGCGACGCTGCCTTGCTGCTGCAAGGCTATCCGACCTGCCTTTATGCTCCGGGAGATGCGGAAGGGCTCGCCCGGCGATTGGAGCAGCAGCTTCGGTCTCCCCTGGTGGTTCCGTCGTCACTCGCGCTGAGCTGGAAGACGTTGGCCATCAAGCTGGAGAATGTGTTGCTGAAGGCAATTCAGTCAGCGGGGGACGTATCGCCTAGTTGATGAGTTCGTGTTTCGACCATCGGGCTTACGGCGAGGGCATGCGGGCGCGAAGCTCGGCAATGCTGCTGTCCAGCCGGCCGCCATAGTTGAGCGCCTCAAGGTTCTTGATGGCCAGCCGTGCTTCGTCGAGCTTGCCTTGCGCGATCAGCATGCGAATGACGGTGATGTGATAAGCAGGCTCGTTGGGGCTTGCCCGTAGTGCCTCGGTCGCCATGCGCAGGCCCAGGTTCTTGTCGTCCAGGACGTTCCATGCGTAGTCGCCATATGTGGCGAGAGTACGGGATCCGGTGCGCGTGTGAGAAAGCGCGGCCAGGAAGGCGCCGACCATGCGTTGCCTGGGAAGATCGCATTGACCGGAACGCGCGCATTGAACCAGAGCGCCCAATGAGCTCTCGTCCTGGACGGTGGGCGTCCGCGCCTTGAGTTTGCTCGTCATGGTTTCCCACCATGAATCCTTGAGCGGCAGGCGCATGCGGGAGTTCATGAAAATCAGCGCCTGCTCGGGAAGGATCGATGATTCGGGCAGGGCGGCGGCACGCTCCAGCGGCGCATAAGCCATTTGCGTAAAGGGTGATGCGGGGTCGTAATTGGAATAGATGATGTAGGTGCGACCGAGTTCGTACTGAGCGCGCGGAGAGTCTGGCGCGCGTGCGGCCAGCTCCTCGGCGAGTTGCAGCGGGCTGCTCCAGGCCAGGGACGTCATCGCCGTGAGGCTCGCCCACAGCAGGAGCAGAACACCGAACAGGGTGCGGCGAATCCACAGCATCCGTTCGGGGGCGCCCTGGGTCCTGTCGATCAGTGCCGGGACGATAGCGAGCATCAGGCCAAAACTGGCGAAGTAGTTGCGATGCTCGTAAATCAGCTCGAGCGGCAGAATGGTGCCTGTCAGCAGGTGGCAGCCGATGAAGAACTGCAACCCAAGCGCGATGAGCGGCCGGCTTGTCCGCAAGCGCAGCGCAAGGAAGATCAGCACGGCCAGCGAGGCGATTCCCGCGGTCGTGGTCCATGGCGACAGCAGGTCGGTCGAGATGCGGAAGTTGTCGTGATAGAAGCTCAGCGCATTGGGCGTGGGCAGCACGGTCCAGACGACATATGAGGGGACAATGCGTGCCTCACTGAACAAGCGCGTTGCCAGCGTGAAGTCGCGAGTGGCCCAGCTTGACGGTTTCAGCAGGCCGGGCAGCAACCAGGCGAGGCCTGCGACTAGAGGCAACGCCAGGAACAGCAGGAAGCCGCCGGCTATCCAGGCATCGCGTCGTCCATCCGAGCGCTGAAAACGAAAAACCACCCATTCCACGCAGGCCGCATACAACGGCAGCATGACGGCTGTTTCCTTGGCGAGAAGGCCGATCGCGGCAGGGACGGCGATGCTTGCCGCGCTGAGGATCAGCCCTCGTCCATAGCTTCCGGCGAGCATATGGCGTCTGCCGGCGATATAGCCGATCAGGCCGACAAGCACGAACAGGTTTGCCATGCTCTCCATGCGCTGTACTACGTACAGCACGGATGTCAGATTAATGGGCAGCAGGAGCCAGCCGCCAGCGATCCATGCGGCAGCGACGCCCGCACGGCGATGTGAGTCGAGATCGCTATCCGCGCGCGAGGTGGCGATAATCAATTGTCGTGCGAGCACGAAGACCAGCAAGCCGTTCAAGAGATGAATGGCCAGATTGGCAAGCTTCATCCAATAGGGGTTCAGGCCGGTCGCCAGGTAATTTGCGGCAAAGCTCAGCGACGCGAGCGGGCGCTTGAAGTCGCTGGCTGGCGAAGAGAGCGCGGCTTGCACCAGCGAGGCGAGGCTGGCATTCGAGGGCTGCACGCCGTGGTTGTCGACGATGTTGGGGTAGTCGTCGAACAGCCATCCTCCTCGCAGTCCCGGCCAGTAGATCGCCAGGGTGGCGGCAAGCAGGATGATCAGTGTGATGCCGCCTGAGCGGAAAGGGCGAACGATTGCGGTCATGCGGATTCAGTGGAAGAGGAGCGGCTTTGCGCATCATCGCGCAGGGTCTGGCGTAACCGTACCAGTTCTTTGTCCCAGTAGCGCTCGTGGCGCAGTATCCAGGCATGGACGCGCGCCATGCCGAAGGCGGGGACGAATTCTCGCGAGCGCTTGCTCTCGTAGTCATCCAGATGCTGCAGCCCCTGGGCTGGATATCCCGAGGAACCGAGCAATGCCGCCTGCTGGAAAGCGATGGATGGGGTCACTTGCTGATCGAGTGCGAGCTTGAAGGAGTCCAGGGCCGCAGATGGTTCATGCCGCTCCAGTGCGATGCGGCCGCGCAAGTGATAGAGATCCTGTCGCCGCCCTGGCGTTTCCATCAGGCGTGGGTTGGACATGGCCGCTTCGAGCAGGGCCTCGATCCCATCCAGATTCATCTGTGGGCAAGCAGGGTCACGGCTTTGGTCAAGGCTGCGCCCGAACCAGCTTGCCAGAAGGTTGCCGGTGTCACGAGTGGTGCGCAGCGCGACGATGGATGCCTGCATGCTTGCCGCATCGATCGAACCCTGTTGGCACCGTGCCGCGAGCAGGTTCAAGGCGAGCTGCACTTCATCCGGGGCGCGCTCGAGGGCTGGTGCCAGACGTGTGATGGCTTGGTCGGGATGGCCGCCGGCCATTTCCTCCTGGGCCGCATAGGCCTGAGCTCGCGGCGACTGCGGATTGAGTGCGGCCCAAAGCAGGGCCTGGTCGCGTGTATTGCCCCACAGATCTGCCCGCGCATAAGTCATCCAGGCGAATCCTGCGAGTATCACCAGGGCAATGGCGGTCTTGATCCTTTGATTGAACAGGATGGTGCGCGCGCCATCGATCCGCATGCGCGATGCGGTGACAACAGGGACGCCGCAAAGCCATAGCGCCAAGGGCCAGAACATAAGCAAGGCCGGCAGATAGTTGCGGTGTTCGAAGTAGAGCTCGAGGGCGATCGTGCTCGATTCCATCGACTGTCCGATGAAATAGAAAGCGATCGCCAGCGCTATCACTGGTGCCTTGCGGCGCATCAGGCAGGAGGCAGCCAGCAGCCCCAGCAGACCGAGCAGGGTGGGCAGCGTGCTGCGTGGCGACCAAAGCGATGTAGAGGCCACGAACTGATCGTTGAATACGCCGGCTGTGTAGGGATGCGGCAGCCAGAGCAGGCGGAGATACTCGAAAAGTACCCGTGGTTCGGTGATGAGTCGTTGTCCAAGAGTCCATGACCGCACGCTGGATATGCCAAGCGTGAGTCCTTGCCAGCCGGCGTACAACAGATAGGCGCCGACGACGGTGCTGGGTAGCGCCATAAGGCAAAGCACAGCCATTCGGTATTGGCGGCGGCCTTGCACCGACCAGTCGCTATCCGGTGGCGCGACTGGCTTGAGAAAGAACCATTCAATCGCTAGCGCCAGCGCGGGAAGAAGCGCGCCATTGGCCTTGCTCAAGGTTGCGAGCAGGGTGCAGAGGCCAAGACCGAGCAAGGCGTTCAACCATCCGGTGCGAGCACGGCCTTGGCGAAATGCTTGGCGTGCCTGTAGCCAGAGCAGCAGGCCGGCCAGCGTGAAGGTGGCGGGCAGCATGGCCTCGCGCTGCACGATATAGAGCGTGGTCGAGACGAACAGCGGGTGCAGCAGCCAGAAGGCTGCGCCGAGAAGTGAGGCCAGCTCGTAGCGATGCTGTTGCCTGGTGTCGCCCTTGCGCATCGCCGATCCCAGGCGTCGCAGCAGCAGTGCAAGCAGAAGGCCGTTGAATACGTGCACCAGCAAATTGGTGCGTTTGAAGGGCAGTGGCGAGGCTGGCCAGTCCCGCGCATCGAGCAGGAAGCTCGCGAGCGCTACGGGCCGTCCCAGGGGGTCGGCGGAGCCTGAGGTCACGAAACGCAGGAAACTATCCGCATCGTGGATAGGGCCAGAGGCTCCCAGAGCGGGGAGATTAGCGAAGTCGTCAAACAGAAAGCCGCCACGCAGACCATTTGCATAGGCCAGAAAGGTCAATGCGATGAGCAGGATATAGAGAGCGGGATATAGGAATCTGCGCATCGATGGCTGCCGCCGGTCATGAAACTAAAAAGGGGCCGCAATGATGCGGCCCCTTCGTTCTGCAAGCTATCCGCTGAGTGCTTACTTGCGGCAAGCGGTCGGCAGGTACTTCGGATCCACCGTCGTGGCGGCGTTGGTGCAGGACCAGGAGATGCTGCCGGCGTTGGTGATGGCGGAGAAGGCCAGGATCTTGCCGGCGATCTTGCTGTTAGCGCTGTTGCTGAACTTGGCCTGGATCTGACCAACGGTCGTGCTCACGTCGACGCCCGAGACGTACTTGCCGAGGATGCTGGTGGACTTCGCCAGGCCGGCCGAGGCATTGACGGTCGGGAAGTGACCGGTGTTGCTGTAGAACTCACCCATCGCGGTCTTGGCACCGTCCGACAGCACCGCACCTTCCGACACCTGCGAGCGGATCAGGTAATCCTGATAGGCCGGGATGGCGATGGCGGCGAGGATGGCGATGATCGCAACGACGATCATCAGTTCGATCAGTGTGAAGCCCTTCTGCACGTTCTTCATGATGGTTCCTCTGTTTTGGTTAGCTAACCGTTTTGATGCCCCCTGAGCCCCAGTCCCGAACCCCCTAGGCGGGATCGGACTCCATACGTACGGTCAGGAACGACCAGGAAGCTCGCGGCAAATTAAGCAGCATGTATGCCATTTTTGCCGCAGACATATTCCCGCATAGTGGTGGGGCTAGGAATTGTGCCTAGCTTCACGAAAGCTCACAGCAGACTGGGTGGCTGCAGCTTAATCCAGTGAACTGTGATCGATCCTGCATAAGCTTTTGATGTCGCTATTGGGCAGTAGGTGACATATTGCGTCACTCGCGTGCGCGTTTACTGCCTGCAGGACGTCGGCAGGTATTTCGGATCAACCGTGCTCTTGACGCAGGTCCAGCTGATGCTTCCGCTGTGGCTTACCGGCGAAAGCGCCAGATAGATACTTGCAGCGTTGATGTGCGAATTGGCTTTGGCGGTCTGGAATTTTACTTTGACCAGCCCACCGGTGACGTCGACGCTTGAAACATAACTACCGACGATCGACGTATTCGGCGCCAGTCCTGCGGACTCGTTATTCGGCGGGAACCTGCCGGTATTGGAGACGAAATCCCAGACCGCAGTCTTGGCCCCGGTAGCCAAGCTCATCCCTTCGGTGACTTGCGCACGAATGGCATAGTCCTGATAGGCCGGTATCGCAATCGCCGCAAGAATGGCGATGATCGCTACCACGATCATCAGCTCGATCAAGGTAAAGCCCTTAGCAAGACGTTGGCGCAACATAAAAGCATCCCCCTGGGTGTCGACGCCCCAGGCGAGGCATGTTTTGTACCAATCTTGATACGGTTACCGGGGTACCCTCCAGCAGGGATGAGTGGACGTCGGTTCCGTGACCGCCAGCACGATCCTGGTCATCTTGGGCCAAGCCAGGGCGGGGCTTACCTCACCCCCTGCATCCACCGTTTGACCAACGGCGTCACAAGCAGCGCAACCACGGCAGCTCCCAGCCCCAGCCATACCATCTGCTGGAACAGCGTCCCATACTTCGCCGCCGCCACCGCCATGTCGATCTGCCCGTCCGCCGGCACGTCCAGCGCGGCGAGCTTGCCCAGGATCGAGGCCAGCTGTTCGGAGAACGAGGTGCCCAGCCACCACGCGCCCATCATCAAGCCGGCCACCTGCGGCACGGACAGCTGCGTCACGGCGGACAGGCCGATCGGGGACAACGCCACCTCGCCCATCTCGATCAGCAGGTAAGCCAGCGCAATCCACCACACGCTGCCCAGCGCGCCGCTGGCCGGATCCGGATTGCCCATCAGCAGCGGAATGAAAGCTATGCCCGCAAACGCGAGACCGATCGCACTCTTCGCCGGCTTGGACGGATTGAGTCCATGGCGTTCCAGGAATGGCCACAGCCATGCGGCGAGCGGCGCCAGCAGCACGATAAAGAGCGGGCCGAGGTAGGTGAGCGAGCTGGCCGTCTGCGGCAGCACAATGCAGTCGCGCACGATAAAGACCACGCCCATCAGGGTGAGGCCGCCGAGCAGCAGGCCGGGCAGGCGGCCGCCGCGCAGGCGCAGCGCGAGCGCCACCAGGAAGGGGCTGAGCACCAAGGGCAGGGTGGACCACGGCACCGGATGGCCTTCGCGGATCACCAGGGCGGGGAACAGGTCCTTGGTCAGCATGCGGTCGTTGAACAGCACCCAGGAGCCGTAGGTCTGCTCGTACAGGGTGAAGAACAGCAGGCATACCGCCACGAAGAACACGCAGGCCAGCATGTGCTGGCGCTGCACCTTGGTGCAGCGCGCGGTGACGTACCAGGCCAGCCAGCCCAGCCACGCCACCATCGTCGCCACCTGCAGCCACAGCACGGCGTTGCCCAATTGCATCAGCGCCCACAGCGCCGGCAAGGCGAGTGCCGCGCACAGGTAGATCGCCCATTCCACCGTCAGCGGGCCGAACAGCCGGCGCCGCAGTGCTGCCGGATCCGGCGGCTCGGCATGGCCCTGCAGGTATTTCTGGCCGGTGAGGAACACCGCCAGGCCCGCCAGCATGCCGATGCCCGCCGCGCCGAAGCCATAGCTCCAGCCATAGCGCTCGCCGAGATAGCCGCAGATCAGCGCCGAGAACAGCGCGCCCACATTGATACCGGCATAGAACAGCGTGAAACCCGAATCCAGCCGCGGATCGCCGTCCGCATACAGCTTGCCCACCACGGTGGAAATGTTCGGCTTGAGAAAACCCACGCCGCTGATGATCAGCGCGAGCGACAGATAGAACACGCTCAGCGCGAACAGGTCGCGATGCACCACACCATCCGGCCCCACCGTAGCCGCATGTCCTTCCACCGCCATGCCCAGATGGCCCAGGCACAGCAGCACGCCGCCGAGCAGCACCGCCTTGCGCATGCCGAGGTAGCGCAAGGCCAGGATGCCGCCCAGCACCGGCGTGGCGTAGACCAGGCCGCCGTAGGCGCCGAGCACCGACAGGCTTTCCGCGTCGGTGAAGCCGTGGTGCTTGATCAGGTACAGCGCCAGCAGCGCCTTCATTCCGTAGAACGAAAAGCGCTCCCACATCTCGGTGAAGAAGCAGACGTACAGGCCCTTGGGATGGCCGAACAGCTCGTCGTGATCGAGCGTGGCCCCAAGGGCGGGATGGGTGGATGCCATGGGCGTGCCGGACTGCAAAAACGCCGAGTATAGCGAGCGCGGGCCGCCCGGCGCCCGCTGCAAGTGCCCGTCTTGCTGCGTTATTCCTTGCGTCGCGTGGCGGGGCCTCTGTACCGTCTGCGCTTTGTTCCGCCGAGGGAATCCTGCCCATGAAGCCCCTGTTTGCCGCGCTGGCCTTGTCGCTGGCGGCGTCTTCCGCCGTGGCGGCCGAAGTCGAGAACCACTCGCCGCATCCGTTCAATATCCGCGACCTGGTGATGATGGACCGCGTCGGCGATCCGCAGTTGTCGCCGGACGGCCGCTACGCGCTGTACACCGTGCGCAGCACCGACTACGCGGCGAACAAGGGCGTCACCGCCATCTATCTGCTGGACCTGCAGCAGGGCGGCAAGCCGCGCAAGCTGGTGGACAAGGGTTCCTCGCCGCGCTGGGCGCCGGATGGCGCGTCGTTCTATTACCTGGCGGCGAAAGACGGCGTGTCGCAGCTGTGGCGCTGGGGTTCGAACGAGCCGAAGGCGGGGCTGCTCGGCAAGACCGCAGCGGCGCCCGCGCAGGTGACGCATACGCCGATCGACGTCAATGCCTTCGTGCTGTCGCCCGACGGCAAGCAGGCGCTGATGAGCTTCGACGTTTTCACCGACTGCAACGACCTGGCCTGCACCAAGGAGCGGCTGGACGGCCGCGAAGCCGACAAGTCCACCGGCACCGTGTACGACAAGCTGTTCGTGCGCCACTGGGATACCTGGGCCGACGGCCGCCGCGCGCAGCTGTACATCGCGGACCTGGGCAGCGACGAGGCGCCGCGCCTGCTCAGCCGCGGCATCGACGGCGACGTGCCGAGCAAGCCGTTCGGCGGCGACGACGAATTCAGCTTCTCGCCCGACGGGCGCACCGTGTATTTCGATGCGCGCATCGCCGGCAAGACCGAGCCGTGGTCGACCAACTTCGACGTCTACAGCGTGCCGGCCGACGGCTCCGCCGCGCCGAAGAACCTCACCGCCGCGAACCTCGCCTGGGACGCCTTCCCGGTCGCTTCGCCCGACGGCAAGACGCTGTACTACCTGGCCATGAAAGAACCCGGCTTCGAAGCGGACCGCTTCGCCATCACCGCGTTGGACCTGGACAGCGGCCAGAAGCGCGAAGTCGCGCCCGACTGGGACCGCTCCGCCGGCGCGCTGAAGATTTCCGCCGACGGCAAGACGCTGTACGCCGGCGCCGACGACCACGGCCAGCACCCGCTGTTCGCCATCGACGCGGCTACCGGCAAGGTGCGCACCCTGGTCACCGACGGCGCCGTCGGCGGCTATTCGCTGGGCAAGTCGAAGCTGCTGCTGCAGCGCGACGACTTGAAGCATCCGGCCGACCTGTACACCGCCGACCTGCAGGGCAAGGGCCTGAAGCAGGTGACCCGCTACAACGAGCAGCGCCTGAAGAATGCACAGATGGGCGACGCCGAGTTCTTCACCTTCAAGGGTTGGAACAACGAGTCGGTGCAGGGCTATGTGGTGAAGCCGGCCAATTACAGATCCGGCCGCAAGTATCCGGTGGCCTTCATCATCCATGGCGGCCCGCAGGGCGCGATGGAAAATGCGTGGAGCTATCGCTGGAATCCGCAGACCTATGCGGGCCAGGGCTTCGCCGTGGTCACCATCAACTTCCACGGTTCCACCGGCTACGGCCAGGCGTTTACCGATTCCATCTCGGGCGACTGGGGCGGCAAGCCGCTGGACGATCTGAAGGCGGGCTGGAAGAGCGCGCTGTCGAAGTACAGCTTCCTCGACGGCGACCGCGCCTGCGCGCTGGGCGCCAGCTACGGCGGCTTTATGGTGTATTGGATCGCCGGCGTGTGGAACGAGCCGTGGAAGTGCCTGGTCGACCACGACGGCGTGTTCGATGCGCGCTCGATGTACTACTCCACCGAAGAACTCTGGTTCGAGGAGAAGGAAAACGGCGGCACGGCCTACGACCATCCGGAGAACTACGAGAAGTTCAATCCGCTCAACCACGTGAAGGATTGGCGCGTGCCGATGCTGGTGGTGCACGGCGGCAAGGACTTCCGCATTCCGGACACGCAGGGCCTGGGCGCATTCACCGCGATGCAGCGCCGCGGCATTCCCAGCCAGTTCCTGCACTTCCCCGACGAGAACCACTGGGTGCTGAAGCCGCAGAACAGCGTGCAGTGGCACGAGACGGTCAATGCCTGGCTGAAGCAGTGGACGGCGCCATCTAAATAATGCGGCGTAGGTTGGGGTGAGCCGCAGGCGAACCCCAACGTGCGCTTCGTCGATACCTGCGTTGGGGTTCGCCTCTGGCTCACCCCAACCTACGCCGGTCGTGATCGGCAATTACAGCCAGCGCGACCGCTTCAGCCACACATAGATGCCGGCCACCACGCCGATCACCAGGCAGATCATCGCCGGATACGCCCAGGTCTGCTCCAGCTCCGGCATATGGTGGAAGTTCATGCCGTACCAGCTGGTGATCAGAGTGGGCGCGGCCAGCATCGCGGCCCAGCCGGCCAGTTTCTTCATCACTTCGTTCTGGTTGAAGGTGACCAGCGAGAGGTTGATGTTGATCGCCGCGGCGAGCATTTCGCGCATGGCGCTGATCGACTCGTTGACGCGGAACACGTGGTCGTACACGTCGCGGAAATACGCGCGCAGCTCGTCCTGGATCAGATGCGGATGCATGCGCACCAGCTGGCTGATGATGTCCTGCAGCGGGGCCACCGCCAGGCGCAGGGTCATCAGGTCGCGCTGCATGTCGTACAGGCGGCGCACGGTGCGGCGCTTGAAGGTGTCGCCGAAGATGTCTTTTTCCAGCTCCTGCAGTTCTTCCTTGAACTCGCGCACGATCGGCAGCAGGTTGTCGACGATGAAGTCGAGCACGCCGTACAGGCCATAGCTGGGGCCGAGCGCCAGCAGGTCCGGCGTGTGCTCGCAGGCGCGCCGCGCCGGTGCGTAGGAGAGCGAGGCGCCGTGGCGCACCGTCACCAGATAGCGCGCGCCGAGGAAGATATGCGTTTCGCCGAAGGCGATATGCCCGTTCACCAGCTGCGCGGTCTGCACCACGATGAACAGCGACTCGCCGTAGGCCTCGATCTTGGTGCGCTGGTGCGCGGCCTGGGCGTCTTCGATCGCAAGATCGTGCAGGTCGAATTCTTCCTGCAGCTTCAGCAGCAGCGACTCGTCGGGCTCGTGCAGGCCGACCCAGACGAAGGTGTCCGGCTGCTTCAGCACGTCGCTGATCGCGTCCAGGGTAACGTCACCGATGCGCTTGCCGTCGCGGGTGTTGTAGGCGACGCAGTTCACCACCATGGCGGGTTTGGCGTCGTCGGGCGTGGGGGCGGGGCGGGGGCTCAGGACCATGGCGCGCATGATGCCCAGGGCCTCACGCGCGGTTCAATAGCAAGTTCCTGCGATTCAGCGCAGGCGGCGCAGCCCGCGCCGCAGGCTCCACGACAGCGCCAGCCAGCACGGGATCGCGAACAGCAGCCACGGCTGGTTCTGCTGCACGGTGCCGGGCCATACATGCAGACCGAGGGCGACGGCGAGCGCGATCAATTGCAGCAGGATGACGCGGTCCGCCAGCCGCGAAGCGGCCAGCCCGCGGCGTGCGCGCCACAGCGAAGGCAGCAGCACGAAGGCCAGCGGATTGAACAGCAGCAGGTTGGCGTTGGCCCAGGCGGAGTGATGCGTGGTGAGCGTCCACAGCACCAGCAGCAACAGGCCGACGATGCCGGCCGCGACGAGATAAAGCGTGCCGAGCAGCGCGAGACCGGTCGGCCAGCGGCGCGCGGCGAGGATCAGCAGCACGGCGAAAGCGAGGCCGGCGATGGCAAGCGGCATGCGCAGGTCGGGTGCGTGTTCCGGCGGCACGTCGAGCCGGTTCGCCGACACCAGCGTGCTGTCGCCCGCGAGCTTGCGCGTGCCGCCGGCGCCGTCGTCCACCGTCACCGCGGCCAGTTCGCGCTCCAGCACCATCGGCAGAAAGCTTTCCTGCCATGCGCTCAGCGGTTGATCGGCGTAGGGGCCAAGACCCAGATCGAGGATCAGCATCAGCCACGGCTGCGCGCTCATCAGGCGCGCGGTCTGCTGGCGGTAGGTCATCAGGCCGGCGCGCGACTGCAGCTGCTTGCGGAGCACGCCGCCCAGCGCGCGGTCCAGCGCGTCGCGCACGCGGGTAGTGCAGTTGTCGGCGTAGTAGTCGTAGTCGTAGCGCGCGTTTTCGGGGCGCAGGTTCCACAGCAGGAAGTCGCGCAAGGCGGCGGCCTGGTCCGGCGTCAGCGCCAGCGGCTGGCGCGTCACCGAGCGGCCGGATTCGATGTAGTAGCGCTGGTCCTGCGCGGTGTACGCGGCATCCATCAGGTAATGCATGCGGCCGCGCGCGAAGTTGAGCAGGAAGCCGCTTTCGTCGAAATCGAACACGCCGTAGTTGAAGTCGACCGACTCGCCGCTGACGGTGTCGCGCAGCTGGATGGCGTCGTGGCCGAAGCGCTCCCAATAGGTTTCGCCGGGGCCGTAGGTGATCAGCGAGACTTCGAGGTTCGCGCCCGGCGCATTGGCCACGCTCGCCTGAGCCTGGGCGAACGCAGCCCCCAGCAGTGCAAACAACAGGAGGGTGCGAGCGATCAGGCTCATCGGCGGGCGTTTCCTAAAGGGTGAAGAACGGCTCAGCCTTCGGCGAGGCGGTTGACGCGGAACTGCTGCACGCGGCGGTCGTCCGCCTCGGTGACGAGGAACTGATAGCCGCCGATGGCGACTTCCTCGCCCACTTCCGGCAGGTGGCCGAACTCGGAGGTAGCCATGCCGCCGACCGTGTCGAACTCCTCGTCGGAGAACGCGGCGCCGGCCTGCTCGTTGAAGTCGGCGATCGGCGTCAGCGCACTGACCAGCCAGCCGCCGCCGGCCTGCTCGTGCATCAGCTGGGGTTCTTCCTCGTCGTCGTGCTCGTCGTCGATCTCGCCGACGATCTGCTCCAGCACGTCCTCGATGGTGATCAGGCCGGCGACGCCGCCGTACTCGTCCACCACCAGGGCCATGTGGTTGCGCGTGTGGCGGAACTCCGCCAGCAGCACGTTCAGGCGCATTGCCTCGGGGATCAGCACCGCCGGGCGCAGCACCGTGGCCAGGCTGAAATCGCGGCCGTCGCCGACGAACTTCAGCAGATCTTTGGCCAGCAGGATGCCGAGGATCTCGTCCTTGTCTTCGCCATGCACCGGGAAGCGGGAGTGGCCGGATTCGACCACGATGGCGAAGATCTCGCTCAGCGGGGCTTCGGCGGAGACCATCACGATCTGCGCGCGCGGCACCATCACGTCGTCGACGCTCAGTTCGGTGACCTTGATCGCGCCCTCGACCATGGTGAGGGTGTCGTTGGACATCAGGCCGTTGGCCTGGGCCGAGCGCAGCTCTTCAATCAGCTCTTCGCGATTGCGCGGCTCGCCGGAAAACAGATGGCCCAGTCGATCCCACCATTTGCGGTGGGCCGGGCCGCTGGTACTGCCAGGGTCCTCGTTCATTACGCTTGCGGGTGTGCCCATCGCTAGGGCGGAATGGCGAGTCTAGCCTAAAACTTGTGACGATTCAGGGCGCAAGCCACGCCCGCCCAGGCTTCAGGCGTACGGGTCGGCGATGCCCAGGCCGGCCAGGATGCGGGTTTCCAGCGCTTCCATGGCCTCGGCCTCGGCATCTTCGAGGTGGTCGTAGCCGAGCAGGTGCAGCACCCCGTGCACGGTCATGTGGGCCCAGTGGTCGCGCGGCGCCTTGCCCTGTTCGGCGGCCTCGCGGGCCACCACGGGGGCGCAGATGGCGAGGTCGCCGATCAGCGGCAGGGCCACGCCGGGCGGCAGTTCGGCGGGGAAGGACAGCACGTTGGTGGCGTAGTCCTTGCCGCGGTAGTCGCGGTTGAGGGCGCGGCCTTCCTTCGCGTCCACGATGCGGATGGACAGCTCGGTCGCCTTGCGCCGCTTCGCCCCGCGCAGCGCCGCTTCCACCCAGCGGCGGAAGCTGGCGGAGGAGGGCACGCCGGCGCGCGGCGCGGCGTAGCCCACCGACAGCGCCAGGTTCGACGCAGCGGCAGCGCTCACCGGGTTTCCTCGGACTGCTGCTCGAAGGCCTCGTAGGCACGCACGATCTTCGCCACCAGCGGGTGGCGCACCACGTCACGCGAGGTGAAGAAGGTGAAGCTGATGCCGTCCACGCCGCGCAGCACCTCGACCGCATGGCGCAGGCCCGAACGCACGTTGCGCGGCAGGTCGACCTGGCTGACGTCGCCGGTGATCACCGCGACCGAGCCGAAGCCGATACGGGTGAGGAACATCTTCATCTGCTCGACCGTGGTGTTCTGCGCTTCGTCGAGGATCACGTACGAATCGTTGAGCGTGCGGCCGCGCATATAGGCCAGCGGCGCGATCTCGATCACGTTGCGTTCGATCAGCTTGGCCACTTTCTCGAAGCCGAGCATTTCGTACAGCGCGTCGTACAGCGGGCGCAGATACGGGTCCACTTTCTGCGACAGATCGCCCGGCAGGAAGCCCAGCTTCTCGCCGGCTTCGACCGCGGGGCGCACCAGCAGCAGGCGCTGCACGCGGTTCGCTTCCAGCGCTTCCACCGCGCTGGCCACGGCCAGGTAGGTCTTGCCGGTGCCGGCCGGGCCGACGCCGAAGCTGATGTCGTGGGTGGTGATGGCGTGCAGGTAACGCGCCTGGTTCGGGCCGCGGCCCTTGATCACGCCGCGCTTGACCTTGATCACCACATCCTGCGCGCCTTCGGTCGCTTCGGCGGTGAGCGCGTCGATGCCGGATTCGGCCAGGTGCAGGTTGATGCGCGCGCCGGTCAGGGCTTCGTGCTCGGTGGCGGCGTACAGCGCGCGCAGCACTTTTTCCGCCGCGCGCGCGGCGGCGTCCTCGCCGATCACCTGGAACAGCGTGCCGCGGTGGTCGATTTCCACGCCCAGGCGCAGCTCGATCTGGCGCAGGTGTTCGTCGAAGGGGCCGCAGAGGTTGGCGAGGCGGGCGTTGTCTTCGGGGTCTAGCGCGAAGTCGCGCTGATTGAGCTCTGTCATAGGCGCGCGAGATTAGCGCGGGGGGCGGGATCAGGGCTACCCGGACGTAGGGGCCGGCACGACCGCGCTTGCCAATAATTAATTGTTTAATTAATTTACGCGGCATGGCCCGAACCAAGTCCCCCGCCAAGCCCCGCCGCGCCGCCGGCCGTCCCGCCAGGGAAGACCGCGACCTGCGCGCGCACCTGCTCGATGTCGCCCTCGCGCGCTTCGCCCGCGACGGCATCGGCGCCACGCCGCTGCGCGCGATCGCCACCGAGGCCGGCGTGACGCCGGCCATGCTGCATTACTACTTCGGCGACAAGGAGCAGCTGAAGCAGGCGGTGATCGACGAACGCCTGCTGCCCGCGCTGGCGCCGATGCGCGATCGCCTGGCGCAGGCGGGCAGCGAGCCGATGGCGCTGGCCGGCATGTTCGTGCGCGGCATTGGCGAGGTGGTGGCGAGCCATCCCTGGCTCCCGCCGCTGTGGGTGCGCGAGGTGCTGTGCGAAGGCGGCGAGCTGCGCGAGGTGCTGTTCCATCACCTGCTGCCGAACCTGCCGCAGTTGCTGGCGCAGCGCTTCGCCGCGGCGAAGCAGGCCGGCACGCTCAATCCCGCGCTGGATCCGCGCCTGCTGGTGGTGTCGCTGGTGGGGCTCACCTTGTTTCCCGCCGCCGGCGCGCCGATCTGGCGGCGCGTTTTCGAGGCCGACGATCTCGACCAGCAGACCCTGATCAACCACACCCTGGCCCTGCTGGAAGGCGGCCTGGGCGCATCGCCGTCCGGAGCTTCACGATGAGCCGATACCTGTTCGCCCTCATGCTGGCCTGCACGCTCGCCGCCTGCGGCAAGGCCCCGCCGCAAGCCCTGGGCACGCTGGAATACGACCGCATCGGCATGCCCGCGCCGGCGGCGGAACGCGTGGTGGCGCTCAAGGTGCGCGAAGGCGAGCAGGTGGCGGCGGGACAGCCGCTGCTCGAACTCGACCCCACCCACACCCAGGCCGACCTCGCCGCCGCCGAAGCGCAGGCGCAACAGCAGCAGGCCAACCTGCTGGAACTGCGCGTAGGCCCGCGCCAGGAAGACATCGCCAAGGCGCGCGCCGACCTGGCCGCCGCCGAAGCACAGGCTCGCGATGCGCGCGCCTACTACCAGCGCCTGCTGCCGCTGCAGAAGGACAATTACGCGGCCGCCGCCGATATCGATCACGCGCGCGCCGCCGCGGGCAATGCCGACGGCCAGGTTGCTGCCGCAAAGGCATCGCTCGACACGCTGCTGCATGGCACGCGTCCCGAGCAGGTCGCGCAGGGTGAAGCCGCGCTTGCCGCCGCGCAGGCGCAGGCCGCGGCGCAGAAGGTGCTGCTGGGCAAGCTGGCGCTGGTGGCGCCGCGTGCGGGGCGCATCGACAGCCTGCCGTACAAGCTCGGCGACCAGGCGCCGGTGGGTTCGCCGCTGGTGGTGCTGCTCGCCGGCGATGCGCCGTATGCGCGCATCTATCTGCAGGAACCGCAGCGTGCGCGCATGCGCGTCGGCGACACGGTGCGCGTGCACGTCGACGGCCGCGACAAGGTCTATCAGGGCAAGGTCCGCCTGATCCGCAGCGAGCCGGAGTTCACGCCGTACTACGCGCTGATCGGCGAAGACGCGGCGCGCCTGAGCTACCTGGCCGAAGTGACGCTGGGGCCGGATGCGGCGGACCTGCCGGTCGGCATGCCGGTGCGCGTGGATTATCCCGAGGCGAAGCCGTGAGCACGCAGAACGGCAACGGCGAAGTTGCCATCCGTGCGCGCGGCCTCACCAAGCGCTTCGGCGATTTCACTGCGGTCGATCATGTCGATCTCGAAGTGCCCGCGCGCCACGTCTACGGCTTCCTCGGCCCGAACGGTTCCGGCAAGTCCACCACCATCCGCATGCTGTGCGGCCTGCTTACGCCCAGCGACGGCGAGATCGACGTGCTCGGCTTGAGCGTGCCGCGCGAAGCGGAAGCGCTGCGCAAGCGCATCGGCTACATGACGCAGAAGTTCTCGCTGTTCGACGACCTGGGCGTGCGCGAGAACCTGGAATTCATGGCGGCGGTGCAGGGCGTGCCGAAGGCGCGCACGGCCAGGCGCATCGACGAGCTGATCGAGCAGTACCACTTCGGCGACCGCCAGAAGCAGCTGGCCGGCACCATGAGCGGCGGCCAGAAACAGCGCCTGGCGCTGGCCTGCGCGGTGATCCACGACCCGGAGCTGCTGTTTCTCGACGAACCGACCAGCGCGGTGGATCCGGAATCGCGCCGCGATTTCTGGGAAAAACTATTCGAGCTCACCGACGCCGGCACCACCATGCTGGTCTCCACCCACCTGATGGACGAAGCCGAGCGCTGTCATCGCCTGGCCGTGCTCGACCGCGGCGTGCTGGTGGCCGACGGCACGCCGGCCGAGCTGACGGACCGGCTGGAAGGCCGCACCTTCGTCGTCGCCAGCGCGCAGCCGCGGCGTGCGCAGCAGCCGCTGGCGGAAGCGAAGGACGTGCTCGGCGTGGCCCAGGTGGGCAACGAGCTGCGCGTGATCGTGCGCGAAGGCCTGGCCGATGGCGACGAAGCGCTGGCGCGCCTGAAGCAGGTGCTGGCCGAACGCGATCCGCAGGCGCGCATCGAAGCGGTCAAGCCCAATCTCGAAGACGTGTTCGTCGCAGTGACGCGCCAGCAGCACCCGCGCCAGGAGCGCGCCGCATGAGCTGGCGGCGGCTATGGGCGATCGTGCTGAAAGAGCTGCGGCAGATGAGCCGCGACCGCATCACGCTGGCCATGATCGTCGGCATTCCGGTGATCCAGCTGGTGCTGTTCGGCTATGCGATCAATACCAATCTGCGCGGCCTCGATGCCGGCATCGTCGACCAGGCGAACAGCGCCGGTTCGCGCGCGCTGGTGATGGACATGCTGGCCACCGGCGTGATCTCGCCGGTGGCGCATGCCGATACGCCCGAAGAACTGGTGGCGATGCTGCGCCGTGGCGAGATCGGCATCGGCCTGGTGCTGCCGCCGGATTTCGAACGGCGCCGCTACGACGGCCGGCAGGTGGCGCAGATCATGGTCGACGGCAGCGACAACGTGGTGCAGAGCGCCGCGGCGCAGCTGGCCCAGGTGCCGGTGGACAGCGCCGCGCCCGATACGCGCGCGCCGCTGGTCAGCACGCCGGCGGCGGGGCCGATCAGCATCGTCAGTTTCTATAATCCGCAGCGGCGCTCGGCGGTGAACATCGTGCCGGGGCTGATCGGGGTGATCCTGACCATGACCATGGTGCTGTTCACCGGCATCGCGATCGTGCGCGAACGCGAGCGCGGCAATATGGAATTGCTGATCGCCACGCCGCTGACCAGCGCCGAGCTGATGGTGGGCAAGGTGCTGCCGTATATCGGCATCGGCCTGCTGCAGGTCACGGTGATCCTGGCCTTGGGGCGCTGGCTGTTCACCGTGCCGATCCACGGCAGCCTGCTGGACGTCTATCTCGCCGCGGGCCTGCTGATCCTGGCTAACCTCACCATGGGCCTGCTGATCTCCACCCGTGCGCAATCGCAGTTCCAGGCGATGCAGATGACCTTCTTCGTGTTCCTGCCGTCGATCCTGCTGTCGGGCTTCATGTTCCCGTTCGCCGGCATGCCGCAGGTGGCGCAGTGGCTGGCGGAGATCCTGCCGCTGACGCATTTCCTGCGGCTGATCCGCGGCATCATGCTGCGCGGCGCGGGGCTGTGGGAGCTGTGGCGCGAGGTGGCGGCGCTGGTGGCGTTCACCGCCGTGATGATGGCGGCGGCGATTCTGCGGTTCCGCAAGCGGCTGGATTGAAGGGTAGGTTGGGGTGAGCCGCAGGCGAACCCCAACGGTGCGATGCGTGCGAATGTCGCGATGTTGGGGTTCGCCTGCGGCTCACCCCAACCTACGTCATGCGGTGTGGACGCGGCCGCGCAGCGAATTGGCCATCGCCTCGGTGATCACCACATCGATGAACTGGCCGATCATGCGCGCGTGGCCCGGGAAGTTCACGAAGCGCATGTTCTCGGTGCGGCCGGTGAATTCGTTCGGGTCCTTCTTGCTGGGCTTTTCCACCAGCACGCGCTGCACGCTGCCGACCATGGCCTGGTTGATCTGCCGCGCATTGGCGTTGATCGCCGCCTGCAGGCGCTCCAGGCGCTGGTGCTTGACCGCCATCGGCGTGTCGTCGGCCAGGTTGGCGGCCGGCGTGCCGGGGCGCGAGGAGAAGATGAAGGAGAAGCTCTGGTCGAAGCCAATGTCTTCGATCAGCTTCATGGTCTTGTCGAAATCCTCGTCGGTCTCGCCGGGGAAGCCGACGATGAAGTCCGAGGAGATGCAGATATCCGGGCGCACCGCGCGCAGCTTGCGGATCTTCTGCTTGAACTCCAGCGCGGTGTAGCCGCGCTTCATCGCGGCCAGGATGCGGTCGGAGCCGGCTTGCACCGGCAAGTGCAGGTAGTTGGCCAGCTGCGGCACGTTGGCGTAGGCCTCGACCAGCGAGTCGGAGAACTCCAGCGGATGCGAGGTGGTGAAGCGGATGCGGCCGATGCCTTCGATCTGCGCGATGGCGTGGATCAGCACGGCGAGATCCGCGCTGCCGCCGTCGTGGGTGGCACCGCGGTAGGCATTGACGTTCTGGCCCAGCAGGTTCACTTCGCGCACGCCCTGCGCGGCGAGCTGAGCCACTTCGACCACCACGTCGTCGAACGGGCGGCTGATCTCCTCGCCGCGGGTGTAGGGCACCACGCAGTAGGAGCAGTACTTGGAGCAGCCTTCCATGATCGAGACGAAGGCGGTGGGGCCCTCGGCGCGCGGTTCCGGCAGGCGGTCGAACTTCTCGATCTCGGGGAAGCTGATGTCCACCTGCGGCTTGCCGGTGGCGCGCTTGGCCTCGATCAGCTCGGGCAGGCGGTGCAGGGTCTGCGGGCCGAACACCAGGTCCACGAACGGTGCGCGCTTGATGATGGCCTCGCCTTCCTGCGAGGCGACGCAGCCGCCCACGCCGATCAGCACGGGCTTGCCGCCCTGCTTGTGCGCCTTCCAGCGGCCCAGCTGGCTGAAGACCTTTTCCTGAGCCTTCTCGCGGATCGAGCAGGTGTTGACCAGGATGACGTCGGCTTCGGACTCGTCCTGGGTCAGCTCCAGGCCATGCGATGCCTTGAGCACGTCGGCCATCTTGGCCGAGTCGTACTCGTTCATCTGGCAGCCGTGGGTCTTGATGAAAAGCTTGCCGCTCATGGCGCTGGTACCGGTGTAAGGAGGGGCGCTGGGCGCCGAACCGTGCAGTTTACGCGCCCGCCTCCGGGCATGCCAGCGAAGGGCCAGTGCGATCAGGGACTTGCGTGAATCCCTCGGGCCGCCAGCGCGGGGAGTTTGGCGCGGCGCACGAAACGGCGAGCCGGCGCTTGGCTTGGGTTCTGCCCGGGGGCACACTGCGCGCCATGTCTGACGCCGAGCGACAAGGGGAAAGCTTCGGCTCGTCTTCGCGGGCTTTCCGTATGGCCCCGGCCTTGAGCCGGGCCGCGGCCGCGTGCGCGCTGCTGGGCGGGCTGCTGTGGCTGGGGCCGGTGCAGGCGAGTTCGCTGTACCGGTGCACCGGTTCGTCGGGCGAGACCGTCTACAGCAACAGCGTCCAGGGCTACCAGGGCTGCCAGAAGATCGCCACCGTGGCCGACGTCGCGCCGCGCGCGGCCAGGCCGAAGGCCGCCGCGCCCAAGCCGGTGACGCCCGCCCCTCCGGTGAGTTCGCTGGCCTGGGTGCAGGGCGCGGTGCAGACCTCGGCGAAGGTCGTGCCCGATCCCTCCCTGGTCGGCGTGCATGGCGACGTGGCCACCTCGGGCCATGCGCTGCCGCCGCCGTCCGCGGCGGCCACGGGCAAGCCGGGGCAGTGGACGTACAGCGAATCGAAGACTTCCGGCGACACGGTGGCCGCGGCCGCGCCGGCGGCTCCCGAAGGCGACCGCGTGCTGCGCGGCGCGGTGTACCGCGTGACGCGCCCGGATGGCACCGTCGAATACACCAATATGAAGCCGGCCGGTCCTGGCACGCATGCCGTCACCATGCTGTTCACCTATATCTCCACCTGCGTGGCCTGCAACCTGCACTCGCCGATCCGCTGGAACAGCGTGGAGCTCAACCTCACCGCCTATGCGGACACCATCCGCCTGGCCAGCAGCGAGTTCGGTCTGGACGAGGCCTTCCTGCGCGCGATCATCCACGCCGAAAGCGCCTACAACCCGCGCGCGCTGTCGCTCAAGGGTGCACAGGGCCTGATGCAGCTGATGCCGGCCACGGCCAGCGACATGGGCGTGCGCGATGCCTTCGATGCGGACCAGAACATCCGCGGCGGCGCGCGCTATCTCTCTCTGCTGCTGAAGAACTTCAATGGCGACGAACGCCTCGCCGCCGCCGCGTACAACGCCGGACCCGGCGCGGTGCAGCGCTACAGCGGCGTGCCGCCGTACTCGGAAACGCAGGTCTACGTGGAACGCGTGGGCACCTTGCGCAAGCGCTACGGCGCGGTGGTGCGTCCGCCGGTGGCCTCGGCGCAGGCCACGGGGCCGGGACGCGGCTGAGCGCTCAGCTGTCGAGTGAGGCGGTGGCCGTCAGCGGCGGCCGCTGCGCCGGCGTCACTTCGGTATGGAACGGCGTGCCGTTGCGCAATCCGGAAACCTCCACCTTGCTGCCCGGCGGCAGCGCGGCTTCGCGCCGGCGCAGGTCGGCCGGGTCGACGATGTCGTCCTTGCCGATGCGCAGCAGGATGTCGTGCGGCTGGATGCCGGCCTGCGCGGCGGGGCCGCCGGGATAGACGTCGCTGACCTGCGCGCCGCGCGCCGCCGCGGGCAGGCCGCTGTCGGCGGCCACCGGCACGAAGCTGTAGTCGGCGCCGAGCCAGCCGCGCACCACGTGGCCGGTGTCGATGATCTGCTCCAGCACCTTGCGCGCGCTGCTGGCGGGGATGGCGAAGCTGATGCCTTCGGCATTGGCGGCCTTGCCGATCAGCAGCGTATTGATGCCGACCAGCTCGCCGTCGGTATTGACCAGCGCGCCGCCGGAGTTGCCGAGGTTGATCGCCGCGTCGGTCTGGATGAAGTCTTCCGGACTGGAGCTGCTCAGCTGGCGGCCGATCGCGCTGATGATGCCCATGGTCACGGTCTGGTTGAGGCCGAGCGGATTGCCGATGGCCAGCACCACGTCGCCGGTGCGCGCGGGGTGCTCGTCGGCGAAGGGGATCACCGGCGGGTTCGATACGTCGATCTTCAGCACGGCAAGGTCGGTCTCCGTGTCCGCGCCGACCAGCTGGGCCTTGGCCACGCGGCCGTCGTAGAGCAGCACCTGGATGTCGTCGGCCTTGGCGATCACATGGTTGTTGGTGAGCACGTAGCCCTGGCCGCTGACGATCACGCCCGAGCCCAGGCTCTGCTCGCGCCGCTTGTAGATGGCGGGGCGGCCGCCGAACAGGCGCTGCAGCACCGGGTCGGAGTACATCTGCACGCCCTGCTCGGTGACCATCTTGTTTGCGTAGATATTGACCACCGAGGGCGCGGCCCTGGCCACGGCGTCGGCATAGGAGACCGGTCCGCGCGAACGCCCGCGAATGGTCGGGGCTGACGCGCCGGAACTCGGCGCCTGCGCGCTGTGCAGGCCCACGCCGGCGCGCAGCCGGTCGCCCACGCCGGGCCACACCAGGCCGATGACGAAGGCGACCGCCAGCCCCAGGACGACGAATCGGGCGATGAAGGCTAGCGTGCCGACGGCTTGTTTCATGCGGGAGGAGGGCCTTGGCGAAACGCTGGACGGTGGACGGGAGGAGGGGACGGAAAGCGCGCCCGGATCGACGCCGACGCCAGTCCGGTTTTATTGTACGTGGCAGGGGCTGACGCTACACTAACGCGATTTTTGCGACCCCCAAAGTCGCACCTCAATGGCATAAGTACCGGAGAGCCTGATGGCGAACGAAGTCGTCGATCATGGCCGCCGACGGTTCCTCACTGCGACCACGGCTGTGGTTGGTGGTGTAGGAGTCATCGCGGCAGCCGTGCCCTTCATCAAGTCGTGGGAACCGAGCGCTCGCGCCAAATCAGCCGGTGCCCCGGTCACGGTCGACATCAGCAAGATCGAGGCGGGCCAGAAGGTCACTTATCCGTGGCGCGGCCTTCCGGTCTTCGTGGTCAATCGCACCAAGGAGCAGCTGGACGCCCTGCCCAAGCAGGACGGCCGCCTGGTGGACGCCAAGTCCGACGGCAGCTCGGCCGAGCAGCAGCCCAAGTACGCGCAGAACGGCACCCGCTCGATCAAGCCCGAGTGGCTGGTGATGGTGGCGCTGTGCACCCACCTCGGCTGCGTGCCCGACTTCGTCCCTGTGATGAAGCCCGAGCCGTTCGATCCGGAGTGGAAGGGCGGCTTCTACTGCCCCTGCCACAAGTCGCGCTACGACCTGGCCGGCCGCGTCTACGCGGGCGTGCCGGCGCCGAAGAACATGCTGATTCCCCCGTACCACTTCGTGGATGACACGCACATCCAGATCGGCGTGGACCCGAAGGAGGCCGGCTGATGGCTACTGTGTTCTCGCGCATCGGCGATTGGGTCAATGAGCGCGCGCCGAATCTGGCGCCGACCTATCGCAAGCACATGACCGAGTACTACGCGCCGAAGAATTTCAATCTTTGGTACTACTTCGGTTCGCTCGCCCTGCTGGTGCTGGTCAACCAGATCGTCACCGGCATCTTCCTCACCATGAACTACAAGACCAGCGCGGCGGAAGCCTTCGCCTCGGTCGAGTACATCATGCGCGACGTGGAATGGGGCTGGCTGATCCGCTACATGCACTCCACCGGCGCCTCGCTGTTCTTCGTGGTGGTGTTCCTGCACATGTTCCGCGGCCTGATGTACGGCTCGTACCAGAAGCCGCGCGAGCTGGTGTGGCTGCTGGGCATGCTGATCTTCCTGGTGCTGATGGCCGAGGCCTTCATGGGCTACGTGCTGCCGTGGGGCAACATGTCGTTCTGGGGCGCCAAGGTGATCATCTCGCTGTTCGGCACCATCCCCGTGGTCGGCAACTCCCTGGTGGAGTGGATCATGGGCGACTACCTGCCGGCCGACGCCACGCTCAACCGCTTCTTCGCGCTGCACGTGATCGCGCTGCCGCTGGTGCTGCTGCTTTTGGTGGTGCTGCACCTGGCCGCGCTGCACGAGGTGGGCTCGAACAACCCGGACGGCGTCGACGTCAAGCACGGCCCGAAGGGCAATCGCTGGGACGCCAACAAGCCGGCCGACGCCATTCCCTTCCATCCGTACTACACGGTGAAGGACCTGGTCGGCGTGGGCTTCTTCCTGATCATCGCGGCCTTCATCATCTTCTTCGCGCCGACCTTCGGCGGCTGGTTCCTCGAGCACGACAACTTCGTGCCGGCGAACAACCTGGTGACGCCGACCCACATCAAGCCGGTGTGGTACTTCACGCCCTTCTACGCGATCCTGCGCATGATCCCGTCGCTGTTCAGCACCGCCATCTGGGGTGTGCTGGGCATGTTCGGCGCGATCGTGCTGCTGTTCCTGCTGCCGTGGATCGATGCCGGCAAGGTGCGCTCGATCCGCTACCGCGGCACCGGCTTCAAGGTGGCGCTGGGCCTGTTCGTGCTGTCCTTCATCGCGCTGGGCGCGGTGGGCGCGGGCGTGGTGGCCGAGCTGATCCCGGCCTGGTTCGGCAATGTCGACGTGACGTTCTGGGAGAACTCGTTCGGCCGCCTGTGGACCATCGTCTACTTCGGCTTCTTCGTGTTCATGTGGGTCTATACACGCGGCGGCCGCGAGAAGACCAAGCCGGTCCCGGAGCGGGTGGTGTATGACCATGACTAAGCGGCAATCCCTGATGATGCGCACACTCTCGTCGATCGCCCTTGCCGCCGGCCTCCTGCTGGGCAGCACCACCTCGGCCATGGCGTCGGAAGAGGGCGGCCTGCCCTCGGCCGGCACCAATGTGCACGACCAGGCGGCGCTGCAGCGCGGCGCCAAGCTGTTCTTCAACTACTGCGTCGGCTGCCACTCGCTGAAGTTCGTGCGCTACTCGCGCATCGCCCAGGACCTGGGCCTGAGCGAGCAGGACGTGATGGGCAACCTCAACATGACCGGCGCGAAGTTCGGCGATCCGGTGATCTCGCACATGCCCGAGGATTCCGCCGCCACCTTCTTCGGCAAGGCGCCGCCGGATCTCTCGCTGGAAGTGCGCGCCAAGGGCGCCGACTGGGTGTACGGCTACCTCAACTCCTTCTACCTGGACCCGAGCCGTCCGGTGGGCTGGAACAACACGGTGTTCCCGAACGCCTCCATGCCCAATCCGCTGTGGGAACTGCAGGGCCTGCAGACCGCGGTGATGCACAAGGTCGACGGCGAGGACGCGGTCGAGAAGCTGGAGCTCTCGCGCCCGGGCAAGCTGAGCCCGGCCGAGTACCAGCAGGCCACGCGCGACCTCACCACCTTCCTGGAATACGCCGCGGAGCCGGCGGCCCTGCAGCGCCAGCACTACGGCATCTGGGTGCTGCTGTTCCTGGCCGGGTTCACCCTGCTGGCGTATGCGCTGAAGAAGGAATATTGGAAGGACGTCCACTGAGACGTCGCTCCTTGGCCCAGCATGCGGCGGCCTAGGCCGCCGCATGCGCTTAGTCGATGGGGAGACCGCGCATGGTTCAAAGCGCACGTTCGCGATCCGTACTGGCCTTGTACTCGACCGCGGATGACATCCAGTGCCACCGCACCCGCCTGGTGCTCGCGGCCAAGGGCGTCAGCTACGAAAGAGTGATCGTCGATCCCAGCAAGCCGCCGGAGGATCTGCTCGACCTCAACCCCTACGCTTCCACGCCCACCCTGGTCGATCGCGACCTCACGCTCTACGGCACCTCGGTCATCTGCGAGTACCTGGACGAGCGCTATCCCCATCCGCCCTTGATGCCGATCGATCCGCTGTCGCGTGCGCGCCTGCGCCTGGCTTCGCTGCGCATCGAGCTGGACTGGCTGCCCGAAGTGGACACCATCCGCGCCGGCGGCCGTCCCGCCGACGCCGCGCGCAAGCGGTTGCGCGAACACCTGCTGGCTTCGCTGCCGCTGTTCAAGGCATCCAAGTTTTTCCTCAACCCGGAAATGAGCCTGGCCGACTGCCTGGTGGCGCCGGTGGTGTGGCGCTTGCCCTGGCTGGGCGTGGACCTGGGACGCGAAGGCAAGCCGATCCTGGACTACGGCGAACGCCTATTCCATAGCCAGGGCTTTGCGCGCAGTATGACCACCGACGAAAAGGCCATGCGGCCTTGAAGATCAAAGAAGAGCAGTAAAGATCGATGAGCAGTAACGATCCACATGTACCGATGAGTTCCAATCGCCCGTACCTGTTGCGGGCGATCTACGATTGGATCACCGACAACAACCTCACCCCGTACATCCTCGTCGACGCCGCGCGCGAAGGCGTGCGCGTGCCGCCGCAGGTGGTCAAGAACGGGCAGGTGGTGCTGAACCTGGCGATGCGCGCCGTCGCCAACCTGGACCTCGGCAACGAGTGGATCAGTTTTCAGGCGCGCTTCTCCGGCGTGAGCCATTCCATCCTGATCCCCGTGCACGCCGTGCTGGCGCTGTACGCGCAGGAGAACGGGCAGGGCATGATGTTTCCCGCCGACGAAGGCGGCGACCAGCCGCCGCCGGAACCGCCGTCGGACGACACGCCGCCGCCGGATACGCCGGAGACCGGCGACAAGCCCCGCAAGGGCGCGCCGTTCCTGCGCGTGGTGAAATGAACCGCTGAAGTGAGCCGCGGCGGCGACGACCGCCGCCATGCTCGATCAATGCAGCCGGGTATCCCCTGACTTCCTGCCGTCCAGGCGCGGACGCAGGGGCACGACGTTGTTCGTTTCCGGCGCGTCGCCGTCATGCTCGGGAATGCGCGTTTCGATGGTCGGCAGGCTCAGGCCGGTCAGCCGGCCCAGCGCCATCCACAGGCGGCCGGGTTCGCGGTCGTCGCCGTCGATGCTCACTTCGAACGCATAGCAGCGTTCGAACACGCGCATGCCATTGAGCTTGCGCAGGCGGACGTTGCGCAGCCCCACCGTTTCGTCCAGCAGCTGCAACCCGTGGCGCTCGCACTGGCGGCGCGCTTCGGCCGTGGCGATCTCGCGCAGGCGGCTGAGTTTCAGCCACGCCACGATGATGCTCGCCAGGAGCAGCAGCAGGAACATGTCGTCGAATCGGCCCATGCACGGCAGTGTGTGGTCGGCCGGGGCCGCCTGCAAGGTCCACTTGGGCAGGAAAGCGTGGCGCCTGGCGCGCCACGCTTGGGGACTCAGTCGAGCTGCAGGCGCAGCGACAGGTCGACGGCGCGCACGTGCTTGGTCAGCGCGCCCACCGAAATGAAATCCACGCCGGTTTCCGCGTAGGTGCGGATGGTGGCGAGGTCCACGTTGCCGGAGATCTCCAGCGGCACGCGGCCGGCGGCAATGGCCACGGCTTCGCGCATCAGCGGCGGGGTGAAGTTGTCGATCATGATGCGGTCGACGCCGGCGTCGATCGCCTGCTGCAGCTCGTCCAGGTTTTCCACTTCCACTTCGAGCAGCAGCTTCGGGTGCAGCCGCCGCGCCGCTTCGACCGCCTGGGCGATGCCGCCCGCGGCGATGATGTGGTTTTCCTTGACCAGGATCGCGTCGTACAGGCCCACGCGATGGTTATGGCCGCCGCCGCAGCGCACCGCATATTTTTGCGCGATGCGCAGGCCGGGCACGGTCTTGCGCGTATCCAGCACGCGCACCTGGGTGCCGGCGACTGCTTGCACATAGGTGGCTGTGGCGGTGGCCGTGCCGGAAAGCAGTTGCAGGAAGTTGAGCGCCGAACGCTCCGCGCTCACCAGCGCGCGCGCCTTGCCTTCGAGCCGGCAGATCACCGAACCCGGCGCCACGCGCGTGCCGTCGCTGGCTTGCCAGTCGATGCGGACGGAAGGGTCGAGGTGCCGGAAGCAGGCGTCGAACCATGCGGTGCCGGCGATGACCGCGTCTTCGCGGCAGGTCAGCGTGGCCTTCGCGTTCGCGTCGGCGGGCAGCAGTTGCGCGGTGGCGTCGCCGCTGCCGATGTCTTCGGCAAAGGCGCGTTCGATATCGGCCAGCACGAGCTCGGCCGGCGGCGGGACTAGCGAAGGGGATGAGGGCATGCCGATATCATCAGGCTGATGTGATCAGCCCGATGTTATCAGGGCGCCGCGGTGGCCGGTTGGCTCAGGCGGCCCACGATGGCGTCGAGCGCGCGATCGAACAGCGCGGTGGATTCGAGCACGCGCGCGCGGCCGGCGATGATTTCGCGGGCCAGTTCGTACGGCGCGTAGTCGGCCACTTTCAGGCCGCGCCGGTTGACGAACAGATAGCGGCCGCTCATCGGGCTGACCCAGGACAGCTTGGCGCGCTCGATGGTGTCGCCTTCGGTGGCGAACTCCAGCCAGATGCCCGGCTTCAGCTCGTGCACCATGCGCAGTTCCGGCGTGTCTTCTTCCGCCTCGGGCACGCTTTCCTCGACCTGCAGCGCGGCTTCGGTCTCGGTGATCGGCTGGATGTTGTCCGGGATCGGCAGCGCCGCGGATTCCTCCACCGCCTGCACCTCGGCCGCCGGGATCGACTCGCCGAGCTGGTGGCGGTAGTAGGTGTGCAGCTGGGCCAGCAGGCGCTCGATGTCGCTTTCCTGGAAGGCCACGTTGGCCAGGCCGCGGCGCAGCGAGCGCTCGATGCCGGGCAGCATCTGGCGCAGGATGCGGCGGTCATCCAGCGAACGCGCCGGGCGCGTGCTGGCGATGAAATCGTTGACGAAGCGCAGCGAGTCGCGGAACTCCGAGGATTCCTCGCCCTGGCGCAGGATCGTCAGCACCATGTAGTTGGCCCAGGCGCGCGACAGGATGCCGTGGATCAGCGGCGGCAGCGAATGGTCGCCGATGCGCGTGAGGATTTCCTTGGCGGCGCGGCGGCGCGCCTGCTCCAGTTTCTCGCGGCCGCGGGTGGACTCGGCCACGCGCTGCTCGGCCAGTTCGGAGCGGCGGCGGCTCTGGTCCTGGAAATCCTGCAGGTCGAGGTTGAGCCGGTCGAAGATGGTCAGGTCGTCGTCGAATTCCTGCAGCAGGGCGTCGACGATCGTCTTGACCTTGTCGTGCAGGCGGTGGTCGCGGTCGGACTCGGGCGACCAGCCCTTGGCGACGTCGGCCAGGCTGTCCAGCAGGCGGCGGGCCGGATGCTGGCGATGGGCGAACAGGCGGCGGTCGAGGATCGCGGCCTTCAGATACGGAATCTGCAGGCGCGCCAGCAGCACCTGCATCTCGGCGGGCAGGTTGCGGTCTTCGAGGATGAACTCGAACAACATGCCGACGAGGTCGATGGTGTCCTCGTCCATGGTGGCGACCTGGCCGGGACGCTCGCCGCGCAAGGAGCCGATCTGGGTGAGCAGCTGTTCCTTGAGGTGGGCGACTTCCTGCATCACCGCTGCGGTGGAGGTGCCGCCGCGCAGCGGCAGCGGGCTGCCGACGGTGGCGGCCTGGCTCTGCAGCACGCTGAGCGCGCCGATCAGTTCGTTGACCGTGGGCACCTGCAGCGGGCCGCCGACCGGGAGGTTCTCCGGCATGCCGCCGCGGCGGGCGCTGAACAGCGTGCGCAGGGTCTGCAGCAATTCGGTGGAGGTGGCGTCGTCGGCCAGCGGCACGTCGCCGATCTGAGCGGCGCCCTGGGCGGCTGCGGCCGCGGCGACGCCCGAAGGGGCCGCGGCACCGCCGCTGCGCTGCACTTCGTGGCGCAGCTGCGGCAGCACGCCGGCGCGCACCAGCTCGGTGTTGATTTCCTGGTAAAGCTCGTCGAGCGCGGCCAGCACGTAGCGGTCGAACAGCTTGAAGATGATCAGCTTGACGCGCATCTCCGCCGACAGCTCGCGCATCGCCTGGCGGAAGGCCTGGGTGAGCGAGGCCGGGGCGACCGGGTTGTTCGCGTCCTCGACGCGGATGCCGCCGTAGATGACCGACAGGCGCTGGTTCACCGCGTACAGGTCGCGGGTCAGGCGCGTCTCGTTCTTGCCGATCATGCTGGTGATGGCGAGCGATTCTTCCAGCTCGTTGTCGGCGACCAGGGTCAGTTCCACGCTGCCGATCGGCAGCGGCACGCCGGCGGCGGGGTTGGCGTTGGCGCGCTGCTGGGTGGCGAAATCGGCAATGCCGCGGGTGACCGCGGCCAGGAAGGCGCGCTCCACCGCGGGACGGCGCTTGCGCACTTCGCGCATGCCGTCGAAGTAGTGCATCTGGGCGGCGTTGTTCTCGGCTTTCTCGGCCAGGTCGAACAGGGCGTCGTCGACGTGCTCGAACATGCCGTTGACCAGCAGCTGCAGCCGGCGCGAGGCGATGTCGCGGACCGTATTCAACAGGGCACCGCCGCGCTCGCTGGAAGGATCCAGGCGCTGACTGAGACTGACGATGTTCGATGGCTCACTGGCGTTGTTCATCGCCACACCCCTGTGTGATGTGCTGCCGTCGTTCCGAGGCGGCTACGCCGACCGCATGACCGGAAACGATACGCGAAAGATCACTGTCATGTCATGCTCAGGTTCGCATCTGGGGACATTGCCGCCGTCCCGCAACCCACCATCCGGCCTAGCTCAGGCCGCCGCCGGGAAATCCCGCAGCTGGGTGGTGCCGATGCCCTCTTCGGGCAGCATCACGGGGATGCCTTCGTCGATGCGGTAGATGACCTTGCGGTCGACCGTGATCAGGCCTTCCTGCACGGAGGCCTCCACCCGGGCGCCGGCCACGTTGTCGACCTGGCCCTGGGCGATGGCGGCGTTGAGGGCGTCCAGCTCGCTTTTGCCGAGTGGCCGCACCGGGGTCTTGCTGACCGGACAGCAGAGGATGTCGAGCAGGCGCTTGTCCATGAAGGAGTCGTGTGGTGACGCGGAAAGGTCCGTACAATAGCCCCTTTTGGATGGCCGGACCATGACTTCGACAGGCAAGGCGCCGCTGGTGGGCGTAGTGATGGGCTCCCGTTCCGACTGGGAAACCATGGAGCATGCGGCCAGCGTGCTGACCGAGCTGGGCGTGCCGCACGAGGTGCGCGTGGTCTCCGCGCACCGCACGCCGGACCTGCTGTTCCAGTACGCCGAAGAGGCGCCCGGCCGCGGCATCCAGGTGATCATCGCCGGCGCCGGCGGCGCCGCCCACCTGCCGGGCATGCTGGCCGCCAAGACGCGGCTGCCGGTGCTCGGCGTGCCGGTGCAGTCCAAGGCCTTGAACGGCATGGATTCCCTGCTTTCCATCGCGCAGATGCCGGCCGGCATTCCGGTCGGCACCCTGGCCATCGGCCGCGCCGGCGCGACCAATGCCGGCCTGCTCGCGGCGTCCGTGCTGGCGCTGCACGACGCGGAACTGGCGGCGGCGCTGGACGCCTTCCGCACCCGCCAGACGCAGACCGTGCTGGACAACCCGGACCCTCGTCAGTGAGCGCGCGCCGCCAACCCGTGCTGGGCATCCTCGGCGGCGGCCAGCTGGCGCGCATGCTGGCCCTGGCGGCGGCGCCGCTGGGAGTGAAGACCCTGGTGGTGGACAGTGCGCCCGACGCCTGCGCCGCCCAGGTCGCGCCACTGCTGGCGGCGGACTGGACCGACTACGCCGCGCTGGAGGCATTCGCCCGCCAGGTCGACGTGGTCACCTTCGATTTCGAGAACGTGCCGGCCGAAACCGCGCACTGGCTGGCCGAGCGCGTGGCGGTGTTTCCCGCCCCGCGCGCGCTGGCAGTGGCGCAGGACCGGCTGGCCGAGAAGACCCTGTTCCGCGAGTGCGGCCTGGACACGCCCGCCTTCATGGCGGTCGACACCCGCGCCGACCTCGATCGCGCCCTGGCCACGGTCGGCGCGCCGGCCATCCTCAAGACGCGCCGCCTGGGCTACGACGGCAAGGGCCAGTTCCGCCTGCGCAGCACAGCCGACGCCGATGCCGCCTGGGCCGCGCTGGGCGCGCAGGCCGCCGCGCACGGCTTGATCCTGGAAGCCTTCGTGCCGTTCGAGCGCGAGCTTTCGGTGGTGGCGGTGCGTGGCCGCGACGGCGATTTCCGCACCTGGCCGCTGACGCAGAACTGGCACACCGACGGCGTGCTGTCGCTGAGCCTGGCCCCGGCGCCTGCCGTCGACGGCCTGCAGCAGCGCGCCACCGCGCTGGCACGTACGCTGGCCGAGCGGCTGGAATACGTGGGCGTGTTCGCGCTGGAACTGTTCGTCAAGGACGGCCAGCTGCTCGGCAACGAGATGGCGCCGCGCGTGCACAACTCCGGCCACTGGACCATCGAAGGCGCACTCACCAGCCAGTTCGAGAACCACGTGCGCGCCGTGCTCGGCCTGCCGCTGGGCGATACCTCGGCGCGCGGACTGTCGGCGATGTTCAACTGGATCGGCGAGCTGCCCGACGCCGCGCCGGTGCTGCGCGCGGTCGACGGCCACTGGCACGACTACGGCAAGCAGCCGCGCCCGGGCCGCAAGGTGGGGCATGCGACGGTATGCGCGACGGATGCGCAGTCGATGGCGCAGCGGCTGGCCGACCTGGCCGGTGCGCTGGAGCGCGACGCGCAGGCGGAACCTGCGGTGCGCGTGCTGGGCTGACCGGCCGCGCGGCCGGCACCATAAAAAACGGAGCCGTCGCCGGCTCCGTTTTTTTATGCAGGCCCTGGAGGGATCAGGCCAGGTTCTTGGCCGCGAACTCCCAGTTCACCAGGTTCCAGAACGCTTCCACGTACTTCGGGCGGGCGTTGCGGTAGTCCACGTAGTAGGCGTGTTCCCACACGTCGCAGGTCAGCAGCGGCTTGTCGCTGCCGGTGATCGGCGTGGCGGCGTTGGAGGTGTTGACGATGCCGAGCGAGCCATCCGGACGCTGCACCAGCCAGGTCCAGCCGGAACCGAAGTTGCCGACGGCCGACTTGGAGAACTCCTCCTTGAACTTCTCGAACGAACCGAAGGCCTTGTTGATGGCGTCGGCCAGCTTGCCGCTGGGCTCGTTGCCGCCCTTGGGGCTGAGGCTGTTCCAGTAGAAGGTGTGGTTCCACACCTGGGCGGCATTGTTGAACACGCCGCCGGACGACTTCTTGATGATGTCTTCCAGCGAGGCGTTCTCGAACTCCGTGCCCTTGATCAGGTTGTTGAGGTTGGTCACATAGGCCTGGTGGTGCTTGCCGTAGTGGTACTCCAGCGTCTCGGCGGAGATGTGCGGCTCGAGCGCGTTCTTTTCGTAGGGCAGGGCGGGGAGTTCGAACGCCATGGGAGGCTCCTGGGCGGTTGGCTGAGGAAAGTCGGGGCGGGCGCCGCGGGACGGCGGGCCGGTGCGCGACTGATACACTACCGGTCTCGCTGCATTGTAGTGATGAATCCCCGAGCTATGGACGTTAACGAGCGAATCAAGGCTGTGCTCGCCGAGCACCCCATCGTGCTTTTCATGAAGGGCACGCCGCAGTTCCCGATGTGCGGCTTCTCCAGCCGCGCCGCGCAGGCGCTGAAAGAGGCGGGCGCCGAGGTGCACGCCGTCAACGTGCTGGCCGATCCGGAAGTGCGCGCCGCGCTGCCGCACTACGCCAACTGGCCGACCTTCCCGCAGCTGTTCATCCAGGGCGAGCTGATCGGCGGCTGCGACATCGTCGAAGACCTCAAGGCCTCCGGCGAACTGGCGCGCATGGTGCTCGACGTCAGCGGGGCGTCGCAGGCATGACGCTGGCCAGTGTTCGTCTTCCCGCCGACTGGTCGGTGCAGCCGGGTTCGCTGGCGCACTACGTGATCCTGGTCACCGGCGCCTACGGCGGCCTGGGCAGCGCGGTGGCGCATGCCGCGGCGCGCGCGGGCGCCACCGTGCTGCTCACCGGCCGGCGCAAGCGCCAGCTCGAACAGCTCTACGACGCGATGGTGGCCGCGCAGCTGCCCGAGCCGGTGATCCATCCGCTCGATCTCGAAGCCGCCACGCCGAACGATTACCAGGCCGTCGCCGACGGCCTCGAACGCGACTTCGGCCGCCTCGACGGCATCGTCCATGCTGCCGCCAGTTTCGACGGCCTCACGCCCATCGGCATGCATAAGCCGGACGAATGGTTGCGCGCGCTGCACGTGAATGTGTCCGCGCCGTTCGCGCTGACCCAGGCCTGCATGCCGCTGCTCACCGCCGCGCCGGACAGCGCCGTGGTGTTCCTGCTCGACAACCCCGAACTGGTGCGCAAGGCGCACTGGGGCGCGTACGGCGTGTCGAAGGCCGCGACCGAGCGCTTCGTCGAGATCCTGCACCAGGAAACCGAGCACACCTCGCTGCGCGCGCATGCGCTGCTGCCGGCGCCGATGCGCACCGCGCTGCGCCGCCAGGCGTATTTCGGCGAAGACACCAGCCAGCTGCCGCTGCCGGATGCCACCGCGGAAGCGGCGGTCTATTTGCTCAGCCCGCAGGGCGCGGCGGCGCGCGGCGGCATGCTCGACCTGCGCCATGATTGAACGCATGCGCGCGGTACAGGGGAGCTGAGATGGAAACGCAGATGACCACGCTGTCGGCGGCGATCCTGCTGTTCCTGATCATGGATCCGCTGGGCAATATTCCGATCTTCCTCAGCCTGCTCAAGGATGTGGCGCCCAAGCGCCGGCGCCGCGTGATGGTGCGCGAGTTGCTGATCGCGCTGGGCGTGCTGCTGGGTTTCCTGGTCGGCGGCCAGCACCTGCTCAAGCTGCTGCAGCTGCGGCAGGAGTCGATCAGCATCGCCGGCGGCATCGTGCTGTTCCTGATCGGCATCCGCATGGTGTTCCCGCCGGCGGACGGCGGCGGCATCTTCGGCAAGTCCGGCGAAGGCGAGCCCTTCATCGTGCCGATGGCGATCCCCGGCGTGGCCGGCCCGTCGGCGATGGCGGCGCTGCTGCTGCTCACCAATACGCAGCCCGGCCGCACCGCCGACTGGGCGATCGCGCTGCTTGGCGCCTGGCTGGCGACCGCGGTGATCCTGCTGTGCTCCACGTATCTGTTCCGCTGGCTCGGCGAGAGCGTGCTCACCGCGCTGGAGCGGGTGATGGGCATGCTGCTGATCGCGCTGTCGGTGCAGATGTTCCTGGGCGGGCTGGCCGCGTATTTGCATCTTGCCGTTTGAAACGATCCGGGCAGATTTGCTCGGTACGATTTCCTCGATACAAACACCCGTGCCGAACGGCTTGCCCTTCCGGGATCACCTTGCTGTCATAATCCGCGGCGAGCATGGGCGAAGTCGTTAAGGAGACGATCATGCTAAGCGTCGAACAGACCCTCACTGAACGTCTGCCATGGCTGGCTCAGCATCCTGGTCTGCTGCGTTCGGCGGCGGGGCTGCTGGGCCGCCTCGCCGATGAAGGCGGTTTCAATCGTGTCCTCACGGCCATCGGCGAAGCCGAGGGTTTCGACTTCGTGGAGAAGTCGCTGGAAGTGCTGGGCGCGAACTACTACGTCAATCCGCGCGAGCGCGAGAACATCCCGGTCGAGGGTGGCGTGCTGGTGGTGGCCAACCATCCGCTGGGCATGGTCGATGCGATCACCCTGCTGCACCTGGTCGGTTCGGTGCGCCGTGACGTCAAGATCCTGGGCAACGACTGGCTGGCTTCGATTCCGCAGCTCAATCGCCTGATGCTGCACGTGGACGTGTTCGGCAAGGGCGCGGCTTCGCGCATGCGCGAAATTTTCCGCGCGATGGACCGCGGCGAAGCGCTGATCGTGTTCCCGGCCGGCGAAGTGTCGCGGATGCGCCCGGACGGCGTGCGCGACGGGCGCTGGTCCGACGGCTTCGCGCGCCTGGCCTTCCGCAGCAAGACGCCGGTGCTGCCGATCCACGTGGCCGCGCGCAATTCCACCATGTTCTACGGCCTGTCCATGCTGGCCAAGCCGCTGAGCACCGCGATGCTGCCGCGCGAAGCGGTGGCGCCGATCAAGCGCCGCATCGGCTTCAGCGTCGGCGCCCTGGTGGGCGCGGACGAGCTCGAACAGCGCAGCGAAGGCTCGACCCAGCGCGCCGCCAAGCTGATGCGCCGCCACGTGTACCGCGTGGGCCGCCATCGCGGACTGATCTTCGGCGGGCAGGCGCCGATCGCGCATCCGGAACCCACCGAGCGCGTGGTGGCGGATCTCGCCGCGCGCGCCGAAAAACTCGCCGACCTCAACGACGGCAAGCAGGTGCTGCTGCTGCAGGGCGCCACCGACAGCGCGGCGCTGCGCGAGATCGGCCGCCTGCGCGAGCTCACTTTCCGCCGGGTCGGCGAGGGCACCGGCGCGCGGCGCGACCTGGACGTCTACGACCCGCATTACGAGCACCTCGTGCTGTGGGATCCGAAGGCGCTGCGCATCGTCGGCTCGTACCGCTTCGGCCACGGCGGCAAGATCATTGCCGAGCGCGGCATGAAGGGCCTCTACACCTCCAGCCTGTTCAATTATTCGCCGGCGCTGGAATCGCGCCTGTCGCAGGGCCTGGAGCTGGGCCGCAGCTTTATCGCGCCGGCCTACTGGCGTTCGCGCGCGCTGGACCAGCTGTGGCAGGGCATCGGCCTCTACCTGCAGCGCCACGCGGACCTGCGCTATCTGTTCGGCCCGGTCAGCATGTCGGTGAGCCTGCCGCGCGAGGCGCGCGAGTGGATCGCCGCGGCGCACCAGCATTATTTCGGCGTGACCGGCCTGGCCGCCGCGCGCCAACCGTTCGTGATTTCGCCGGCGGTGATCGACCTGGTGCGCGCCGCGCTGGAAGGCCTGGATCCGGCCGCTGGCCTGGGCAAGCTCAAGCACCATCTGGATGCGCTGGGCGTCAGCTTGCCGGTGCTGTACCGCCAGTACGTGGACCTGGTGGAGCCGGAAGGTGTGCAGTTCCTCGATTTCGGCGAAGACCCGAGCTTCTCGGGCTGCGTCGACGGCCTGGTCATGCTCGACCTGGCCACTTTGAAGCCCGCCAAGCGGGCGCGTTACCTGGGTAAATCCTAGGGAAAGTTCTTATGCCGTAGCCCTAGTCAGGCTGCTAGCCTGACTTAAGCTTTCGTTGGTCCGTCATGTGCCGTGGCCCGGCCGGACCCCAGGGGACGAAAGCCGGTGGTCGCTGTACCTCTGCTGTCAAGTACCTGTTTTCACGTCACTTGTGTCGCGCTCCACTACAGTGGTATGGGGTGGTGCAGAGATAAAAAGGACGTGAAACCGTTACATAAGTGTCATAGAATGCCGTTAAAGTCCGTTTAACACTTTGTTGGCAGGCGGGGCGGTCTCGCCACAAGAAAGCAGCACCAAGCAAAGCTTCGGACAGCTACAAAACATTCCGGGGAAACCAATCTGCGTGGAACAACTGCCTGGCTGGAGCCGGGCATCGGCATTTTTGGTTTCCGCTCGTCAGATTTTTTTAAGTTGCGCGCCCAAGGGGTCAATCACAGTGAATAGCCGAATTCGTGCCAAGGTCCTGCCGTTTGCGATCGCGTCGATGCTCGCCATGTCGGTGCCGGCGATCGCCCAGGACACGTCCTCCTCCATCAGCGGCCGCGTGCTCGATGGCAATGGCCAGCCGGTTGCCGGCGCCACCGTGCAGATCGTGCACGAGCCGTCGGGCACCACCAAGACCGTCACCACCGACGCCAATGGCCGCTACGCCTCCTCGGGCCTGCGCGTGGGCGGTCCGTTCGACGTCAAGGTGACCAAGGACGGCCAGACCACCGAGCAGGACAACGTCTTCCTGCAGCTGTCGCAGGACACCGCGGTGAACCTGACCGTCGGCGCCGCCATCGCCGCCAAGAACCTGGAGGGCGTGACCGTTTCCGCCACGGCCGGTTCGCAGCTCTTCACTTCCGAGAACAAGGGCCTGTCGACCAACGTGTCGCAGCGCCAGCTCAAGATGACCCCGGCGCCGAGCGGCAACATCGCCGACATCGCCCGCCTCGATCCGCGCGTGAACGTGGACCACGTCACCGGCGCGATCTCGGCCAACGGCCAGAACGCCCGCCTCAACAGCATCAAGGTCGACGGCCTCGGCGTGGGCGACCCCTTCGGCCTGAACGGCAGCGGCCTGCCGACCGTCGGTTCGCCGATCGCGATGGACACCATCGAGGAATACTCGATCTCCACCGCCAACTATGACGTGACCTCCGACTCCGTCGGCGCCGAAATCAATGCCGTCACCAAGAGCGGCACCAACGATTTCCACGGCTCGGTGTACTACACCTACAAGAACACCGACGACATGGTCGGCAAGGCCGGCTGGCTGAAGACCAACCGCGACTACACCGAGTTCGACACCAACTGGAAGGCGGGTGTCACCTTCGGCGGTCCGATCATCAAGGACAAGCTGTTCTTCTTCGCCAGCTACGAAAAGGAAAAGGTCACCGGCCTGAGCTCGGGCGCCGCCAACGGCCTCGACAGCACGCTGACCGGCGGCTCCACCGCCAACAAGATCTCGCCCAGCGACCTGGCGCGCATCACCAATGCCGCGACCCGTCTCGGCCTGGTGCCGGGCAGCCTCGGCGCCGACGCCGGCACCCTGGACGACAAGCGCTACCTGGCCAAGCTGGACTGGAACATCACGGACCACCACCGTGCCAGCTTCGCTTACCAGCGCACCAAGGAATTCAAGCCGAATCCGCAGGGCAACGCCACCAACTCGATCGGCCTGAGCAGCTACTGGTACAACGTCGCCACCGACAACAAGAACTACACGCTGCAGTTCTTCGATGACTGGAGCGACATCTTCTCGTCGGAGACCAAGCTCTCCTACAGCGACTTCTACCTGCACCGCACGGTGTCCACGCAGCAGCCGATGATCACGGTGCGCGCGAGCAACACTACCAGCACGTCCGCGCCGACGGTGAACCTGGGCGAAGACCAGTTCAGCCACTACAACTCGGCCAAGGTGAAGGACCTGAGCGCGTTCTGGGCCGGCACGCTGTACCTGGGCGACCACACCGTGAAGGGCGGCCTCGACTACAGCCGCAACCGCATCTACAACCTGTTCGGCCGTACCGAGTTCGGCGCGTACACCTTCAACAGCATCCCGGCGATCGAGCAGGGCCTGTACTCCAGCTACAGCCTGTACCAGCCGGCGCCGGGCTACGACATCAACGGCATCGCGGCGAAGTGGGAACTGCGCGAGCGCGACGTGTTCCTGCAGGACACCTGGCAGGTCAACAACAACCTGTCCGTGCAGTACGGCTTCCGCGTCAATCACTACATGACCGACGACAAGCCGCTGTACAACGCCACGTTCCAGCAGCGCTTCGGTTTCAGCAACGCCGGCACCATCAATGGCAGCACCCTGGTGCAGCCGCGCTTCTCGTTCAACTACACCTTCGACACCGAGCTGAAGACCCAGCTGCGTGGCGGCGTGGGCCTGTTCCAGTCCAGCCCGCCGACCGTGTGGATGACGAACCCGTACCAGAACAACGGTATCAACATCGTCACCTACCAGTACGACCGCCAGACCTCGGGCCTGTGCCGCTTCGGCAACAACAACAACGTGCCGTGCCCGCCGTTCAGCTCCAACCCGCTGCAGCAGAACACCTCGGGTGCCGGCGTCACCCCGCAGATGGCGGTGGACTCGATCGATCCGAACTTCCAGCTGCCGAGCGTGTGGAAGGCTTCGCTGGCGATCGACCGCGAGCTGCCGTGGTGGGGCGTGATCGCCACCGCGGAATACCAGCGCCTGGAAACGCGTAACGGCATCCTGTACCAGAACCTCAACATCGGCGCCCCGTCGGGCATGCTGCCGGACGGCCGCTTCACGTACTACGGCTGCATCGGCGGCGCGCAGTCGGTCGGCGGCGGTACCGGCGCAGCTTGCGGCACCAACCCGAACGGCACCGTGACCGGCGGCGCGATCGTCAACAACTCGCGCATCCGTTCCGACGCCCGCTTCGCCCAGGGCGTGACCTACCTGACCAACACCAGCAAGGGCAAGGCCGAGTCGCTGACCCTGTCGCTGAGCAAGCCGTTCTCCGACAGCTGGGCCGCCAGCCTGAGCGTCACCGGCTCGCACGCCACCGAAGTGAACCCGGGCACCTCCAGCCAGGCCACCTCGAACTTCAGCAACAGCGCCTGGACCAACCCGAACGAAGACGTCGCCTCGACCTCGAACACCAACGTGCCGCTGCGCGTGAATGCTTCGGTGGCCTGGTCGCACAACTTCTTCGGCAACTACGCCACCACCGTCAGCCTGTTCTACGACGGCCACAAGGGCGTGCCGTACAGCTGGGTGTTCGGCAACGACGCCAATGGCGACTCCTACTCGCGTAGCGACCTGGTCTTCATCCCGAACCCGGGCCAGGTGATCATCTCGGCGCCGACCCCGGCCCAGGCCGCGAAGCTGGAGCAGCAGTTCTACGCGTTCATCAAGAGCGACGACTACCTGCGCGACCACCAGGGCAAGATCGCCGGCCGCAACGCCGCCAAGTCGGCCTGGGTCAACCAGCTCGACCTGAGCTTCAGCCAGGAAGTACCGGGCATCTTCAAGGGCAACAAGGGCGAGATCCGCCTGGACATCTACAACGTCCTGAACCTGATGAACGACAAGTGGGGCCAGCAGAACTACGTCGGCTTCCCCTACACCCGCACGCTGGCGAACTTCGCGGGCGTCGACAAGGCCACCGGCAAGTACATCTACACCCTGCCGACCGACGTGAACGGCAACTACCAGCCGGGCCAGAAGACGATCTACGACAGCTCCACCGACAACAGCGCGACCAAGGTCAACCCGGCCTCGCGTTGGTCCGCCATGCTCAGCCTGCGCTACACGTTCTAAGCCGGACGTTCCAAGGCAAGGCTGCTCATTGCAGACAGAAAACCGGCGTCCCTCGGGGCGCCGGTTTTTTTATGGGGGGAGGTTGACCGGCCCGGTTCGCCGGAGCCAAGCTAGCCGGCCGCCCCAGCTTGGGCGGTGTGTAGCCGCGGTTCCGCGGCCGAAGGAGATTCGATGAACGACGTTCAGGCCGGCAAGTCCGGCAAGCAGGCCACCGTCAGCGCGCGCATTTCGCCCGCCGGCGGCCTGGACATCCTGTCCCGCAACGAGGTGGCGCGCCTGCGCGACGCCAGCGGTTCGGGCATGCACGCACTGCTGCGCCGCTGCGCGCTGGCGGTGCTGACCTCGGGCAACATCAGCGACGACCCGCGCTCGATGTTCGAGCAGTTCCCCGATTTCGACATCCAGGTGCTGCAGCAGGACCGCGGCATCAAGATCGAGCTGCAGCACGCTCCGGCCCAGGCCTTCGTGGACGGGCAGATCATCCGCGGCATCAACGAGCTGCTGGTGGCGGTGGTGCGCGACATCGTCTACGTGTCCACCCAGCTGGAGCAGGGCGGCTTCGACCTGGACGACACCGTGGGCATCACCCACGCGGTGTTCGAGATCCTGCGCAACGCGCGCATCCTCAAGCCGCAGATCGACCCGAACCTGGTGGTGTGCTGGGGCGGCCATTCGATCTCGCGCGACGAGTACGAATACACCAAGCAGGTGGGCTACCAGCTCGGCCTGCGCGGCCTGGACATCTGCACCGGCTGCGGCCCGGGCGCCATGAAGGGCCCGATGAAGGGCGCCACCATCGCGCACGCCAAGCAGCGCCGCCGCGGCAACCGCTATATCGGCGTGACCGAGCCGGGCATCATCGCGGCCGAATCGCCGAACCCGATCGTCAACAACCTGGTGATCATGCCGGACATCGAGAAGCGCCTGGAGGCCTTCGTCCGCATCGGCCACGGCATCATCGTGTTCCCGGGCGGCGTGGGCACGGCGGAGGAAATCCTCTACCTGCTGGGCATCCTGCTGCATCCGGACAACGCCGGCATTCCGTTCCCGCTGGTGTTCACCGGCCCGCGCCAGTCGGCTGCGTATTTCGAGCAGATCGACAAGTTCCTCCGCCTCACGCTGGGCGACAGCGTGGCGCAGCACTACCAGATCATCGTCGACAACCCGGCCGCCGTGGCGCACGCCATGGTGCGCGGCATCGACAAAGTGCGTAACCACCGCCTGGACAACAAGGACGCGTTCTTCTTCAACTGGGCGCTGAGCATCCCGTACTCGTTCCAGATCCCGTTCCGCCCCACCCACGAGGCGATGCGCGGCCTGGCCATCCACCGCGACCGCCCGCGCCACGAACTGGCCGCCGACCTGCGCCGCGCCTTCTCGGGCATCGTCGCCGGCAACGTGAAGGAGGAGGGCGTGCGCGCGATCGAACAGCATGGCCCCTTCGACATCGACGGCGAAGCCGACATCATGCGCGCGCTGGACGAACTGCTGCAGGCCTTCGTCGTACAGCACCGCATGAAGCTGCCCGGCGGCGCGGCCTACGTGCCGTGCTATCGCGTGCTCACCAAGTAAGAACAGGAAGTTTCCGGCGCCGGGCTGTCAGGCTTGACAGCCCGGACAGCTGACTTCAAACTACGCGACTCACCCCGCCCGATTAGCTCAGCCGGTTAGAGCACTTGACTGTTAATCAGGGGGTCGTTGGTTCGAGTCCAACATCGGGCGCCATATACCGCAAAGGGCCGCGAGCAATCGCGGCCCTTTGTTTTTGTCTGCGATCGACAGGTCCAAACAAGCTCTGGCTTGGCTCGCGCTGATGCCCCGGTGCGCCGCGCGTGCCTTGCCCCGCACGGTATATTCCCGCTGAGCTGGCACATCAGCCATTACAGGGGAAGTAGACGATGACGAAGTGGAGTGCGCTGGCCCTGGGGCTGGCGGTGTTGGCGTGGGTGCCGCAGGCGGGTTGTGCCGAGGTGGCGGGCGAGGGCTTGCAGCAGAAGGTGAGCGTTTCGCCTTCGTGCAAGGGCAAGCCAGGCAAGGTCGACGACGAAGGCTTCGTCGTCATCGGCGGCATCGAGCAGTGGGTGACGGCGAAGGGAGATAGCTGCGCCAGTCCGGTGCTGCTCTTCATCAGTGGCGGTCCGGGCAATCCGCTCAGCGGTATTTCCGATAGCGTCTACGGTGCCGGGCAGCGCGACTTCATCGTCGTGCAGTGGGATCAGCGTGGTTCCGGCATGACGTATGGGCGCAGTCCTCCGGCGCCGGACGAGAAGCTCAGCATCGAGCGCATGGCCCAGGACGGCAACGAGCTGGCCGCGTACCTCGCCAAGCGCTACGGCAAGCGGAAGGTCATTCTGTGGGGCAGTTCGTGGGGTTCGATCCTCGCCGTGCATATGGCCAAGGCGCATCCGGAATTGTTCTACGCCTATGTGGGCACGTCCCAGGTCGTCAATTCCGTGGAAACCCAGGACGAGAGCTACAAGAAGCTGCTCGCACTGGCGACGAGCGCGAACGACAAGGAATCACTGGCCGTACTCGAACAAGTCGGAACGCCTCCATGGAGCGATCCGCGCAGCTTCGGAAAAGTGCGCCGGGTCATTCGCAAGTACGAAGCGAAGGTCACGCTGCCGCCACCGGACAGCTGGCATCGCGCGCCGGCCTACACCACGCCCAAGGCGGAAGCGGATTACGAAGCCGGCGAGGACTACTCCTTCCTCAACTTCGTCGGCATGCACGGCGACGGCATGCTGTCGCAGGTCGACCTGCCCAAGCTGGGCACGGACTTCGCCATCCCGGTGTACTTCATCGAAGGCGCGCACGATCTGCTGGCGCCACCGGAAATGGCGCGCCGCTATTACGAGTCGATCAGCGCGCCGGACAAGGGCTGGGTGCTGCTGGAGCACTCCGGGCATGATCCGAACCAGGAAGTGGTGGACGCCGAGTACAAGCTGCTGCGTGAGAACGTGCTGCCGCTGACCCGCGGCAAGTAGCGCGGGCGGCTTCAGGTACCGACGCACTGGCGTAACTCGGACGGCGTGGCTTTGTCGCCACGCACGCGCCCGGCATTCGACACCTTCACGCTCAACGCCCGGCTGTCGATACCACGGTGGCAGATCAGTAAGGTGATATTGCTGCCGCCCGCCGAGCCATCGGCCTGGAACTGCACGCTGCGGCGGCCTTGCGGGCTGCGGATGCTCAGCTGGCTCGAAGGGCTGGCACGCCGGATTCTCGGCGGCCCTTCGAGCTGCCCAGGCCGGTCTCCACGCAATCCGACCAGCCAGCCTCCATCCCAGCCGGCTTCGTCGCTGCACCGGTCGCCATCGCGGGTGGGGCAGGCGAGCGCGACCCGGCCGGTCTGCACGGCCAGCGCCCTGGCATGGTTGAGCAGGGCGATCAGCTCGGTCTGCGCGCTGCGCAATTCGGTGCTGGCCCGCAGGCGCCGCAGCGAGGGCAGGCCGATGCAGGCCAGGATGGCGGCGACCGCGAGCACGAACAGCTGCTCGATCAGCGTCACGCCACGCGGCGGCAGATGGCTTGGGGACGGGGCTGGCACGCGCGCAACTCCATGGAAACCACATCCATGCTAGGCCGCCGGCCGGGCCCTGCCTGCCGGCCCTTCACGCCACACCCCGTCAGAGCCTGCTGACAAACCCTGTCAGCAGAAGCAATTTAAAATGTCCGGAAACGACCGCATGTGACTGCCATGACCGACCGTTTCGAACTCGTCTCCCCCTACCAGCCCGCCGGCGACCAGCCCCAGGCCATCCAGCGCCTGGTGGAAGGCTTCGACGCGGGTCTCGCCTCGCAGACCCTGCTGGGCGTGACCGGCTCCGGCAAGACCTTCACCATCGCCAACGTGATCCAGCAGGTGCAGCGCCCGACCATCGTCATGGCGCACAACAAGACGCTGGCCGCGCAGCTCTACGGCGAATTCAAGGAGTTCTTCCCGCACAACGCGGTGGAGTACTTCGTCAGCTACTACGACTACTACCAGCCGGAAGCCTACGTGGTCGCGTCCGACACCTTCATCGAGAAGGACGCCTCGATCAACGACCATATCGAGCAGATGCGCCTGGCCGCGACCAAGGCGCTGCTGTCGCGCAAGGACTCGCTGATCGTGGCCACCGTGTCGGCGATCTACGGCCTGGGCGATCCGGAGGATTACCTGTCGCTGCGGCTGATCCTGGCGCGCGGCGAGCGCATCGATCAGCGCGCGCTGATCCGCCAGCTCACCGAGCTGCAGTACACCCGCAACGAGCTGGAACTGCGTCGCGGCACCTACCGCGTGCGCGGCGAGATCATCGACGTGTTTCCGGCCGAATCGGAAACCGAAGCACTGCGCATCGAGCTGTTCGACGGCGAGGTGGAAAACCTTGCGCTGTTCGACCCGCTCACCGGCGAGACCATCCGCAAGGTGCCGCGCTACACGGTCTACCCGCGTACGCATTACGCCAGCACGCGCGAGAGCGTGTTGAATGCGATCGAGACCGTCAAGGTCGAGCTGAAGGACCGCCTGGAATACCTGTACAAGGAAAACAAGCTGGTCGAGGCGCAGCGCCTGGATCAGCGCACGCGTTTCGACCTGGAGATGATGGCCGAGGTCGGCTACTGCCAGGGCATCGAGAACTACTCGCGCCATCTCACCCGCCGCGGCCCCGGCGAGCCGCCGCCGACGCTGTTCGATTACCTGCCGGCGGATGCGCTGCTGGTGGTCGACGAATCGCACGTGACCATCCCGCAGCTCGGCGCCATGTACAAAGGCGACCGCTCGCGTAAGGAAACCCTGGTGGAATTCGGTTTCCGCCTGCCCTCGGCGATGGACAACCGTCCGCTGCGTTTCGAGGAATGGGAGCGCCGCGCGCCGCGCACCATCTATGTGTCGGCCACGCCCGGCAAGTACGAGCTGGGCAAGTCCGACGACTCCTCGCTGGTGGAACTGGTGGTGCGCCCGACCGGCCTGATCGACCCGGAAGTGGAAGTGCGCCCGGTGCGCACCCAGGTGGACGACCTGCTGGGCCAGATCCACGAACGCGTGGCGATGGGCGACCGCGTGCTGGTCACCACGCTGACCAAGCGCATGGCCGAGAACCTCACCGAGTACCTGAGCGAGCACAAGATCAAGGTGCGCTACCTGCACTCGGACATCGAAACGGTGGAGCGCGTGGAAATCATCCGCGACCTGCGCCTGGGCGAATTCGACGTGCTGGTCGGCATCAACCTGCTGCGCGAAGGCCTGGACATGCCCGAGGTTTCGCTGGTGGCGATCCTGGATGCCGACAAGGAAGGCTTCCTGCGTTCCAGCGGCTCGCTGATCCAGACCATCGGCCGCGCCGCGCGCAACGTGCGCGGCAAGGCCATCCTCTATGCCGATAACATCACCCGCTCCATGCAGGTGGCGATGGACGAGACGGCGCGCCGCCGCGAGAAGCAGGTGGCCTACAACGAGGAGCACGGCATCGTGCCGCAGTCGGTGGTGCGCCGCATCGCCGACATCATGGAAGGCGCGCGCAGCGCGGTGCCCACCCGCGGCCGCGGCGCCAAGGGCGCGAAGGCCGCCGCGGTGGCGGAGCAGGGCGCGGACTACAAGGCGCTCAGCGCCGACCAGGCCAGCGCCATGATCAAGAAGCTGGAGGCGCAGATGTACAAGCACGCCGAGAACCTGGAGTTCGAGGACGCCGCCCGCCTGCGCGACCAGATCCACCAACTGCGCGAGAAGGCCCTGCGCTGAATTCCGGGGAAAGACGGCGGCAGTTGTGGCTGCCCGGGGGCTCGTGTATGCTACGCGGCTCGCGCCGTCCTGCGGCGCGACTGTGGGCGGTTAGCTCAGCGGTAGAGCACTTCCTTGACATGGAAGGGGTCACAAGTTCGATCCTTGTACCGCCCACCATCTTCAAAAGCCGGAATTCTCAAGAGCTTGGCTCTCCTGGGGTTCCGGCTTTTTCTTTGCCCGTCCGCCGGCGGGGCAGGCCGGGCCTGCCGCTCGTCCATCCGGGACGCTCGACTCGATGGCGCGCATGGGTGCGTCGATTGCGCCGGTGCCGCCGACTGGTGCCGCACCTCACGGAAGGCATCGTGCCCGCTTCATGGATGATCGGCGTGGAGATGCTGTTCTACGTGATCTTCCCGCTCAGCCTGCTGGCGTGCAGCAATCTCTACCGGACGCTGTTCGTGCTGGCCGTGTCGATCCTGCTTTCGACGTTAGTGACCATCGACCTGAAGTCGATGGAAAGCGTGTATCCCAGCTTCGTCTACCACAATGCGGTGTCGCAGCTGCCCTATTTCATCTGGGGCATGGCGTTCTTCAATGTCCAGCGCGTGATCGTGCGGCACGTGGATGCCAGGCACGCCAGGATGATCTGCTGGGCGCTGTGTGCATTCGGGCTGGCGGCCATCTATACCCTGTATGCCAGCAGCACCATCTACATGTTCTTCTGGGTGCGCGGGCTGCGCCCCGCCTGGGACCATGCTGTGGGGTATTCCCTTCGGCGTGCTGTGCCTGGCGATGGCGCTGCATCCTTCGCGCCTGCTGTCGAACCCGCTCACGCGCTATCTCAGCAAGATCAGTTTCAGCATCTACCTCGTGCATCCCACCGTGCTCTTCAAGTTCGGCAGGGTGGGGCTGTACAACTGAGTCTATGCGAGGTTGCCGGGGCACGAGGCGGCCGCTTGCTTCGTCTGCCTGCTGATTTCGCTGGCCGTCATCGTGGCGATCGCGAGCGTGACTTACCGCGTGATCGAACAGCCCGGCATGAACTGGGGGAGGCGTATTTCCTCGCGCAAGGAAGTCGTGCTCACGCCTGCCTGACGGACGTCTCGCCACTTTCACTTGTACCGTTCCGCATTTACCGCTAAAAAACGGCGCGATCAAAAGCTCGCGCCTTTTCTGTTTTAGAACCGGGAGTCCGTCATGGCCTATCTGTGGATCAAGAGCCTGCACCTGCTGTTCGTGATGGCCTGGGTGGCCTCGATCTTCTATCTGCCGCGGATCCTGGTGAACATCGCCGAGGCCGGCAACGAATCCGCGGTGAAGGCGCGGCTGGAACTGATGGGCCTGCGGCTGTACCGCTTCGGCCACAACATGTTCGGCATGGCGCTGCTGTTCGGCGCCACGCTGTGGCAGGGCTGGCGGCTGTTTCCCGGCACGCTGCCGAATTTCGGCCATGCCGAATGGCTGTACGCCAAGCTGACCCTGGTGGCGCTGCTGCTGGCCTATTACGTGTGGAACGGCCGGCTGGTGAAGCGCAGCGCCAAGGGCGGCGCGCTGCCCAGCGCGAAAACGCTGCGCATCATGAACGAGCTGCCGGTGCTGGTGCTGCTGCTGATCATCTTCCTGGTGATCGCCAAGCCGTTCTGATGCCGCGCCGATACCGTGGGCTCAGGCGAGCCCGTGGTATTGGCGGTACCACGCGACGAAGCGGCGCACGCCTTCTTCGATCGACGTGTTCGGCGCATAGCCCACGTCGCGGCGCAGCGCGGAGACATCCGCCCAGGTGTCCGGCACGTCGCCGGGCTGCATCGGCAGCAGGCGTTTTTCCACGCTGCGGCCGAGGTTCTGTTCCATCAGCTCGATAAAGCGCAGCAGCTGCACGGGCTGGTCGTTGCCGATGTTGTAGACGCGATAGGGCGCCGACGAGCTGCCGGGATTCGGTTGCTCCGCGTCGTAGGCCGGGTCGGGCTGGGCGACGTGGTCCAGCGTGCGGATCACGCCTTCGACGATGTCGTCGATATAGGTGAAGTCGCGGCTGTGGTTGCCGAAGTTGAACACGTCGATCGGCTCGCCGCGGCTGATGCGGTCGGCGAACAGCATCGGCGACATGTCCGGCCGGCCCCAGGGGCCGTAGACGGTGAAGAAGCGCAGGCCGGTGGTGGGCAGGCCGAACAGGTGGCTGTAGGTGTGCGCCATCAGCTCGTTGGCTTTCTTGCTGGCGGCATACAGGCTGACCGGATGGTCGACCGGGTCTTCCACCGAGAACGGCAGCTTGCGGTTGGCGCCGTAGACCGAGCTGGACGAGGCGTAGACCAGATGCTCCACGCCGTGATGCCGGCAGGCCTCGAGGATGTGGGTGAAGCCGACCAGGTTGCTGCGCACGTACGACTGCGGGTTCTTCAGCGAATAGCGCACGCCGGCCTGGGCGGCCAGGTTCACCACGCGCTGCGGCTGGAAGGTGGCGAAGGCCTGCTCGATGGCTTCGCCGTCCGCGAGGTCGGCGCGCAGGTGCGTGTAGGCCGGATGCGCGGCGAAGCGGGCCAGGCGGGCTTCTTTCAGAGCCGGGTCGTAGTAGTCGTTGTGGTTGTCGATGCCGTACACCTCGTCGCCGCGGGCGAGCAGGCGCTCGGCGAGGGCGGAGCCGACGAAGCCGGCGGTGCCGGTGACCAGGATGCGCATGGGCTTTACTCTGAAAAAGATGCCCACAAATTCTATCGGCGCTGAATTGACACAGGAACGGCGCTAAACTAGCGTTTCGTCCTTCCTATCGAACGGAAACCAAGGTGGCCCGCGCCAAAAGTGCCGGCCGAGTGTGCGACATGGCAACTACCCAGCGCCAACTCTGAATCCCGCCACGCCTTGTGAATCCACAAAGGGCGCCGTGGCGCTCTTTATTTTTGCCCGCCGTCCGGGCGGGCAAAGGCAAAACCGGCCATCCATGGCCGGACTCTTCAAATAAAGCACGCCCGTTGATCGGGCACTGCACAGGTGTTTCCCATGATCGAAATCACGCTACCCGACGGCAGCAAGCGCCCCTTCGACCACCCCGTCACGGTGCAGGACGTGGCTGCCTCCATCGGCGCCGGCCTGGCCAAGGCCACCCTGGCCGGCAAGGTGGACGGCAAGCTGGTCGACGCCGGCTTCCCCATCGAGCATGACGCCCGCCTCGAGATCGTCACCGAGAAAAGCCCCGAGGCGCTGGACATCCTGCGCCATTCCACCGCCCACCTGCTGGCCCAGGCCGTGCAGCGCCTGTATCCCGGCGCGCAGGTCACCATCGGCCCGGTGATCGACAACGGCTTCTATTACGACTTCGCCTACGAGCGTCCCTTCACGCCGGACGACCTGGCCAAGATCGAAGAAGAGATGCACAAGATCGTGCAGGAAGCGCTGCCGGTGACGCGCAGCGTGAAGTCGCGCGACGACGCGGTGTCGTTCTTCCGCGGCATCGGCGAGGAATACAAGGCCGAGATCATCGAGAGCATTCCCGCCAACGAGGAACTCTCGCTGTACACGCAGGGCGAATTCACCGACCTGTGCCGCGGCCCGCACGTGCCCAACACCGGCAAGCTGCGCGCGTTCAAGCTGATGAAGGTGGCCGGCGCCTATTGGCGCGGCGATTCCAACAACGCGATGCTGACGCGCGTGTACGGCACGTCCTGGCTCAACGACAAGGACCTGAAGGCCTACCTGCACCAGCTGGAAGAAGCCGAGAAGCGCGACCACCGCAAGATCGGCAAGGCGCTGGACCTGTTCCACCAGCAGGAAGAAGCGCCCGGCATGGTGTTCTGGCATCCCAACGGCTGGGCCATCTGGCAGGCGGTGGAGCAGTACGTGCGCGGCGTGTACCGCTCCAGCGGCTACCAGGAAGTGCGCGGCCCGCAGATCATGGACGTGAGCCTGTGGAAGAAGTCCGGCCACTGGGACAACTACCAGGAAAACATGTTCTTCACCGAGTCGGAGAAGCGCACCTACGCGCTCAAGCCGATGAACTGCCCGGGCCACGTGCAGATCTTCAACACCAGCCTGCACAGCTACCGCGACCTGCCGGTGCGCTACGGCGAATTCGGCGGCTGCCACCGTAACGAGCCCTCCGGCGCGCTGCACGGGATCATGCGCGTGCGCGCCTTCACGCAGGACGACGGCCATATCTTCTGCACGGAAGATCAGATCGAATCCGAGGTCACGGCCTTCCACCAGCAGGCCATGAAGGTGTACGGGGACTTCGGCTTCGAGGACATCGCGCTCAAGATCGCCCTGCGCCCGGACAAGCGCATCGGCACCGACGCCGTGTGGGACCGTGCCGAGGACGCCCTGCGCGCGGCCCTGCGCTCGGCCGGCGTGGAATGGCAGGAGCTGCCGGGCGAGGGCGCCTTCTACGGCCCCAAGATCGAGTACCACATGAAGGACTCGATCGGCCGCGGCTGGCAGGTCGGCACCATGCAGGTCGATTTCATGATGCCCGAGCGCCTGGGCGCCGAGTACGTGGACGAGCACAGCCAGCGCCGCCACCCGGTGATGCTGCACCGGGCCATCGTGGGCTCGATGGAGCGCTTCATCGGCATCCTGATCGAGCACCACGCCGGCCACCTGCCGCCCTGGCTGGCCCCGGTCCAGGCCCAGGTGTTCAGCATTACCGACGCCCAGGCCGGCTACGTGCGCGAAATCACGCAAGCCCTTGTCGAGAAAGGTTTCAGAGTCAAGGCGGATTTGCGCAACGAAAAGGTCGGTTATAAAATCCGCGAACATACGTTGCAAAAGGTCCCGTACCTGCTCGTGGTCGGTGACCGTGAGAAGGAATCGGGGGCTGTTTCCGTGCGTACCCGTGCCGGTGAAGACCTGGGCAGCATGCCGCTGGCCGCCTTCATCGAGCGCCTGGAGGCCGAGACGCGGCGCTGACCGCCGCCCGGCCAATCGACAATTCTTCTGGAGGATAGTGGTATCGCTACCACCGACAATAAGGGCAATCGCCGCAACCATGAGATCCGCGTCCCGCGCGTACGCGTGATCGGTGCGGATTCGGAGCAGCTGGGCATCCTCACGCGTGACGAGGCCTTGCGCTTGGCTGAAGAGGCCGGGATGGACCTGGTCGAGATCCAGCCCAACGGCGACCCGCCGGTCTGCCGCATCATGGATTACGGCAAGTTCAAGTTCGAAGCCCAGAAGAAGGCCCAGGCGGCCAAGAAGAAGCAGAAGCAGGTCGAGATCAAGGAAGTGAAGTTCCGTCCGGTCACGGACGTGGGCGACTACCAGATCAAGCTGCGCAACATGCTTCGCTTCCTGGAGGAGGGCGACAAGGTCAAGGTCACCATCCGCTTCCGCGGCCGCGAAATGTCGCACCAGGACCTGGGCCAGAACCTGGCCAAGAAGATCCAGGAAGACGTCGGCGAGAACGGCGTGGTGGAGTCCTTCCCCCGCCTGGAAGGCCGCCAGATGGTCATGATGATCGGCCCGAAGAAGAAGTAAGCCCGGGTCCGATCTCCCGCAGCGGCGGCCCTGGGCCGCCGTTTGCGTTTCCTGGCCCGGTCGGGGCCGGAAGCCCGCTGCGCCGCACCACTGGCAAACCGCCCCCGATCCCCGTACAATCGCCGGTTCGACCCACCAGGACGGGTCGTGAACCGATCGTGGCAGGACGGAAAGCGCAGCCCCCCGGGTTGCCGCCAGATCAGTCAGAAACCGAGATACGGAGCATTTCCATGCCCAAGATCAAGACCAACCGGGCGGCGGCGAAGCGTTTTCGCAAGACCGCTTCCGGCAAGTTCAAGGCCGGTCACGCCTTCAAGTCGCACATCCTGACCAAGAAGTCGACCAAGCGTAAGCGCAACCTGCGCGCCACCAATCACGTCAAAGCTTGCGACACGAAGGCCGTCGCTCGCATGTTGCCGTACGTCTAAGGCGGAGGACTGAACCATGGCTCGTGTAAAGCGTGGCGTTACCGCCCGTCGTCGTCACAAGAAGATCATCGGCCGCGCGAAGGGCTACTACAACGCCCGTCGCAAGGTCTTCCGCGTAGCTAACCAGGCCGTCATCAAGGCCGGTCAGTACGCCTATATCGGCCGCAAGCAGAAGAAGCGCCAGTTCCGCGCCCTGTGGATCGTGCGTATCAACGCTGCCGCCCGTCAGTTCGGCCTGTCCTACAGCCGCCTGATCAATGGCCTGAGCAAGGCCGGCATCACCGTCGACCGCAAGGTCCTGGCGGACATCGCCGTGCACGACATCAAGGCTTTTGGGGCCATCGCGGAAAAGGCGAAGGCCAGTCTGGCCGCTTGATCGTCCGGCGCTAGCGCGCACTGACGATATGATGTGAATCAAGCGGGGAGGAGGCCTAAACGCCTCCTCCCCGTTTTGTTTTGGGCCAGCCCCAGCCGCAAACACAGGAACCGCACCGATGGACGACCTGGACACCCGGGCCGCGCAAGCCCAGGCCGAGATCGCAGCCGCCGACACGCTCGATGCGCTCGAAGCGCTGCGCGTGGGCCTGCTGGGCAAGAGCGGCATCGTCACCGCCGCGCTGAAGACCCTGGGCGCGCTGCCGCCGGAAGAAAAGAAGGCGCGCGGCGCCGAGGTCAACCGCATCAAGGAGCGCCTCGCCGACGCCCTCGGCGCGCGCAAGCAGCTGCTGGAGCAGGCCGAGCTCGACCGCCGCCTGGCCTCCGAGAAGCTCGACATCACCCTGCCGGGCCGCGACGGCGAGCACGGCGGCATCCACCCGATCACCCGTGCGCTGGAGCGCATTTCGGCGATTTTCGGCCGGCTGGGCTACCAGCGCGCCGACGGTCCGGAGATCGAGGACGACTGGCACAACTTCGAGGCGCTGAACTTCCCGCCGCACCATCCGGCGCGCGCCATGCACGACACCTTCTATTTCGGCGACGGGCGCCTGCTGCGCACGCATACCTCGCCGGTGCAGATCCGTTCGATGCAGGGGCGCCAGCCGCCGATCCGCGTGATCGCGCCGGGCAAGGTCTATCGCAGCGATTCGGACCAGACCCATTCGCCGATGTTCCACCAGATCGAAGGCCTGCTGGTCGACGAGACCTCCAGCTTCGCCGACCTCAAAGGCACCCTGGCCGAATTCATCCGCGCCTTCTTCGAGCGCGATTTCGAGATGCGCTTCCGCCCCAGCTACTTCCCCTTCACCGAGCCCTCGGCCGAAGTGGACATCCGCTGGGACGCCGAGGACGGCTCCACCCGCTGGCTGGAAGTGCTGGGCTGCGGCATGGTGCATCCGAACGTGCTGAAGAACTGCGGCATCGACCCGGAGCGCTACACCGGTTTCGCCTTCGGCCTGGGCGTGGAGCGCTTCGCCATGCTGCGCTACGGCGTGTCCGACCTGCGCGCGTTCTTCGAGAACGATCTGCGCTTCCTCAAGCAATTCGCCTAATCGCCGCGGGAACCGATACGCATGAAATTTTCGGAAAACTGGTTGCGTCACCATGTGCCGACGAACGCATCGCGCGACGAGCTCGCGGCGACGCTGACGGCGATCGGCCTGGAAGTCGAGGACGTCGCCGCGCTGGGTGAATCGCTGGATGGCGTGATCGTCGCGCGCATCGTCAGCGCGCAGAAACATCCCGAGGCCGACCGCCTGCAGGTGTGCGAGGTCGACACCGGCAACGGCATCGTCCAGATCGTCTGTGGCGCGCCGAATGCGCGCGCCGGTCTGGTCGCCCCGCTGGCGATGGTCGGCGCGCAGCTGCCCGGCGGCATCGCGATCAAGGCAGCGAAGCTGCGTGGGGTGGAGTCGTTCGGCATGTTGTGCTCGGCCAAGGAGCTGGACATCGATCCAGACGCGTCGGGCTTGCTCGAACTTCCCGCCGATGCGCCGGTGGGTACGCCGCTGGCCACCTATCTGGGTCTGCCGGACGCCACCATCGAGATCAAGCTCACGCCCAACCGCGCCGACTGCTTCAGCGTGCGCGGCATTGCCTTCGATGTGGCGGCCGCGCTGAACGGAGGGGTGATCGAACTCGATGCCAGGCCCGTGCCGGCCCAGAGCGATGCCGCGATGAAGGTCGTGCTCGAAGCGGGTGAGCGCGTTCCGCGTTTCGCGGGGCGCGTCATCGATAACGTCGACGCGTCGGTCCCGACCCCGGTATGGATGGCCGAGCGGCTGCGCCGCAGCGGCCTGCGTCCGATCAGCTTCCTGGTGGATGTCACGCAGTACGTCATGCTGGAACTCGGCCAGCCGATGCATGCGTTCGACAAGGCCAAGCTGGAGGGCGAGATCGTGGTGCGCCCGGCGCGCGCGGGCGAGCCGCTGGCCCTGCTGGATGGCCGCACGGTCGAGCTGGACGACGATTTCCTGGTGGTATCCGACAGCCGCGGCGGCAGGGCCGCGCGGGCGGTGGCGCTCGGCGGCATCATGGGCGGCCAGGACACGCGCGTCACGGAGGCGACCCGCAGCGTGTTCCTCGAGGCGGCGCACTGGATTCCCTCGGCGATCATCGGCCGCAGCCGCAAGCTGGGCATGCATACGGATGCCGGGCATCGTTTCGAGCGCGGCGTCGATCCGCAGTTGCCGGGCGTCGCGGTCGAGTACGCGACCCGGTTGATTCTCGACATCGCCGGCGGCGTGGCCGGGCCACTGATCGACGTCACCTTGCCGGAACATCTGCGCGCGCCGCAGCCGATTCTGCTGCGCCGTGCCCGGCTGGGGCGGGTGCTCGGGCTGACCGTGGCCGACGACGAAGTCGCCCGCATCTTCACCGCGCTCGGCATGCAGGTGGAGCCGCAGGCCGACGGCTGGCGCGTCACCGCGCCCAGCCGCCGTTTCGACATCGAGCGCGAAGAGGACCTGATCGAAGAGGTCGCGCGCATCCACGGCTACGAAAACATCCCGACCCACACGCCCGCCGGCGCGCTGACCCTGGCGGTCGAGCCGGAAGCGCGCCTGGGCGAGCTGGCCCTGCGCGAGCAGCTGGCGGCGCGCGGCTACTACGAGGCGGTCAGCCTGGCCTTTATCGGCAGCGACGTGCTGCAGCGCTGGGGCATGACGGAGCGGCTGGTGCCACTGGCCAATCCGCTTTCGGCCGACCTGGCGGTGATGCGTCCCTCGCTGCTGCCGGGCCTGATCGAAGCGCTGCGCCACAACCGCGCGCGCCAGCAGGAGCGGGTGCGCCTGTTCGAAGTGGCGCGCGTGTTCGCCGCCGGCGACCCGCCGGTGGAGACGCCCAGCCTGGCCATCGCCGCCTGCGGCTCCGCCCGCGCGGAACAGTGGGGCGAGGCGAGCCGGCCGCTGGATTTCCACGATCTCAAGGGCGAACTCGACGCCATCGTCGCCTGGGGCGGCGAGCCGCAGCGCTGGTCGGTGCATGCCGACGGCCTGCCGGGCTGGCTGCATCCGGGGCGCGGCGCCCGCGTCGCGCGCGACGGCCAGACCGTCGGCTACCTCGGCGCGCTGCATCCGCAGCTGGCCAAGGCGCTGGACCTGGGGCCGGACGTGCACGTGCTGGAACTGGCCCTGGAACCGCTGCTCGCCCGCCGCCTGCCCAAGGCCGCGTCGGTACCGCGCTTCCCTTCGGTGCGTCGCGATATCGCCGTGGACCTGCCCGAGGAAGTGAGCTGGGCGCAGGTCGAGCAGAGCGTCCGCGCGGCCGTCGGCGGGGCGCTCGCAGAGCTGCGCCTGTTCGACCGCTACGCCGGCAAAGGCGTCGAGACTGGCCGAAAGAGTCTCGCTATGGGCTTGATTTTGCAGGACGCTTCACGCACGCTTACTGACGACGACGCAGACCGCTTCGTGCGCGAGGCGTTCGCTGCGTTGGAGACTTCATGCAAGGCAAGATGGCGAGGATGACATGGCGCTGACCAAGGCGGAGATGGCCGAGCGCCTCTTTCTCGAGGTGGGCCTCAACAAGCGTGAGGCGAAAGAATTCGTGGACGCCTATTTCGAGGTGGTCCGCGAAGCGCTGGAAAAGGGCGAGCAGGTGAAGCTGTCGGGGTTCGGCAATTTCGACCTGCGGCAGAAGAACCAGCGCCCGGGACGCAACCCCAAGACCGGCGAGGAGATCCCGATCTCCGCCCGCCGCGTGGTGACGTTCCGGCCGGGGCAGAAACTCAAGGTGAGAGTGGAGAGCTATGCTGGACCAAGGGAATAACACCGAGCTCCCGGCCATCCCGGCCAAGCGCTACTTCACCATCGGTGAGGTCAGCGAGCTGTGTGGCGTGAAGCCGCACGTGCTGCGGTACTGGGAACAGGAATTCCCCGCGCTCAACCCGGTCAAGCGCCGCGGCAACCGCCGCTACTACCAGCGCCACGACGTGCTGATGATCCGGCAGATCCGTGCCCTGCTGTACGACGAAGGCTTCACCATCACCGGCGCCCGCGCCCGGCTGGAAGGCCCGCAGGCGCGCATGGAGTCGAGCATTTCGCACCAGATCGTGCGCCAGGTGCGCATGGAGCTGGAAGAAGTGCTGAGCCTGCTGCGCCGCTGAGTGCGCAGGCTGCCAAGCTTTCGCAAGTCCTGCCCTAGCTGCTAGACTTGCCCACTTGCCGTAGCGTCGGGGCGTAGCGCAGCCTGGTAGCGCATTTGCCTGGGGGGCAAAGGGTCGTCGGTTCGAATCCGGCCGCCCCGACCAATTACGGTGATGGATTCGAAAGGCGCCCTTGGGCGCCTTTCTTTTTAGGTGTGTCGGCGCCCACTGGGCGCCTTTTCTTTTACTCGTCGACGTAACGCGGTATCGGCCCCGGATGCGCCGTCTTCCGGTCCGAGAGATCGAACATCACGTCATCCACATAGCACCAGCCCCAGCCCTCCGGCGGATCGTAGCCCTCGATGATGGGATGCCTCGTCGCGCGGTAATGCTTGGTCGCGTGCCGGTTCGGTGAGTCGTCGCAGCAGCCCACGTGGCCGCAGCTGCGGCAGATGCGCAGGTGGACCCACGGGCTGCCGGTCTTCAGGCATTCCTCGCATCCGGCGGCGCTGGGCGTGACGTCGCGGATGCCGTCGAGATGGCTGCAGCTGGCTTTCATCGCGGTCTCCTTGGGGTGGCATGCCGCTCGCGATCGGCCGCGCCATGCGCTTTCAGAGTTCTTCAAGGCTTTTTCAGGCGCGTTTCAGGACTCGAACGCGCCGCCTGGCGAGGGTGCGGGGAATCCCCGCCAATCGAGAGGCTACATGAAGACACTCGCTCCCATCCCCGCGCATGTGCCGGCCGGTTTCGGCGACGGCCAGCTCGACCGGCTGCGCCGCGCGCTGGACCGCTGGTTCTACTTCGGCATAGCCTGGCTGGTGCTGCTGGTGGTGGGCTACGGCTTTGGCCGCGGCTTGGGTGAGCGGCTGCTGCATCGGGCGGAGCCGCTGCCGTGGATCCTGCACGTCCACGTGCTGGTGTTCGCGGGCTGGGTGCTGCTGTTCCTCATCCAGACCGGGTTGGTGAGTCGGCACGCGGTACGCCTGCACCGGCGGCTGGGTCTGTTCGGCGCGGGCCTGGGCACGGTGCTGCCGGTGCTGGGCGTGGCCACTGCGCTGGTGATGCGCCAGTGGCACGCGCGCCAGGGACCGGTGCACGACGCCTTCCTGGCCATCTCCTTCAACGACATGCTGACCTTCGCGCTGGCCTTCGGCCTGGCGGTGCGCTGGAGGCGTCAGCCGGACTTCCACCGCCGGCTGATGCTGATCGCCACCTGCGCACTGACCGTGGCCGCGTTCGCGCGTTTCCCGCGCGCCCTGGTGCCGGCCAATACCTGGTACGCCTACGTGGACGTGCTGATCGGGCTGGGCCTGCTGAGGGATCTCATCGTCGAAGGCCGCATCCACCGTGCCTATGCGATCGGCCTGCCGTGCGTGATGGCGGGGCAGGGGCTGGCGCTGTACCTGGCGTTCGCGGCCCCCGCGGGCTGGCTGGCGCTGCTGCACGCCATGCTGGACTAAGCCACCTTCAACACGATCTTGCCGACGTGCTCGCCGCTCTCCATCAGCCGGTGCGCATCCGCCGCGCGCGCCAGCGGAAACACCTCGTGCACCATCGGCAGGCAGCGGCCGGCGGCCAGCACCGGCCACACATGCGCGCGCAGGTCGTTGGCGATCTCGGCTTTCTCCGCGCCGCTGCGCGCACGCATGGTGGAGCCGGTGACGGTGGCGCGCTTGAGCACCAGCGCCTGCAGGTCGATCTGTTCCGCGTGGATGCCGCCCAGGAAGCCGATCACCACCAGCCGCCCGTCGCGCGCCAGGGCGGCCAGGTTCCGCTCGAAATACGAGCCGCCCATGATGTCCAGGATCACATCGGCACCATGCCCGTCGGTCTTGCTCAGCACCGCCAGCGCGAAGTTCTCTTCGTGATAGTTGATCGCCTCGGCGCCCAGATGCCGCACCACCGCGCACTTGTGCTCGCTGCCGGCGGTGGCGAAGGCGGCGATGCCGAACTCGCGGCACAGCATCAGCGCGGTGGTGCCGATGCCGCTGGTGCCGCCATGGATCAGCACCCGCTCGCCCGGCACCGCGCGGCCGATGCGGAACAGGTTGGCCCACACGGTGAAGAAGGTTTCCGGAATGGCCGCGGCGTGGATCGAATCGATGCCGTCGGGAATCGGCAGGGCCTGCCCCGCGGGCAGCACGCAGTATTCGGCGTAGCCGCCGCCGTTGGTCAGCCCGCACACGCGGTCGCCGAGGGCGAAGCCCTGCACGTCGGCTCCCAGCGCCACGATCTCGCCGGCAATCTCCAGCCCCGGCGTGGGATGCGCGCCCGGCGGCATCGGATAGCGGCCCTGGCGCTGGATCACGTCGGGACGGTTCACGCCCGCCGCCTGCACCCGCACCAGCACTTCGTCGCGCGTCGGTTCGGGCAGGGGCACGGTGCGCGGTTGCAGTACGTCCGGCGGACCGGGCGTGTCGATGCCGATCTCGATCATCCGGTCCGGCAGGAAGACCTTGCTCATGGCGCGCGCATCCTTCCACGGGGTCCTTTTCGTTTACCCGGCGGGCGGTGAAAGACGCGTATGGCGGAGCGTCTTCCGTTCAGCGGGATACGCCCGCGCGTCAGTACAGCACGCGGCTGCGCAAGGTGCCCGGAATCTCCGCCAGCCGGTCCTTCAGCGCGCCGGCCTGCGCTTCGTCGGCCGACACGTCGATCACCACATAGCCCACCTGTGGATCGGTCTGCAGGAACTGCGCGTCGATATTGATGTTGCCGGCGGAAAACAGTTCGTTGATGCGCGACAGCACGCCCGGCACGTTGCGGTGGATATGCAGCAGGCGGCGGCTGTTCGGATGCTCCGGCAAGGTCACTTCGGGGAAGTTCACCGCCGACAGAGTGGACCCGTTGTCGCTGTAGCGCACCAGCTTGCTCGCCACCTCGATGCCGATATTGTCCTGCGCTTCGAGCGTGCTGCCGCCGATATGCGGGGTGAGGATCACGTTGTCCATGCCCACCAGCGGCGACACGAACGGATCGTCGTTGCCCTTGGGTTCCAGCGGGAACACGTCCACCGCGGCGCCGGCGATATGGCCGCTGCGCAGCGCGGCGGCGAGCGCGTCGATGTCCACCACGGTGCCGCGCGAGGCATTGATCAGCACCGAGCCCTTGCGCATCTTGGCAAGCTCCGTGGCGCCGATCATCAGTTTGGTCGCCGGCGTTTCCGGCACGTGCAGGGTCACCACGTCGGCGCGTTCCAGCAGGTCGTCCAGGCTGCCGGCGGCGCGCGCGTTGCCCAGCGACAGCTTGGTCTCGATGTCGTGGAAGATCACGCGCATGCCCAGCGACTCGGCCAGCACGCCGATCTGGGTGCCGATATGGCCGTAGCCGACGATGCCCAGCACCTTGTCGCGCGCTTCGAAGCTGCCCGCCGCGGACTTGGTCCAGCCGCCGCGATGGCACAGCGCATTCTTCTGCGGGATGCCGCGCAACAGCATGATCGCCTCGGCGATCACCAGCTCGGCCACGCTGCGCGTATTGGAGTAGGGCGCGTTGAACACCGGCACGCCCTGCACGCGCGCGGCTTCCAGGTCCACCTGGTTGGTGCCGATGCAGAAGCAGCCCACCGCGATCAGCCGGCGCGCGTGTTCCAGCACGTCGGCGGTCAGATGGCTGCGCGAACGGATGCCGACGATATGCGCCTCGGCGATGCGCGCTTTCAGTTCCGCTTCCGGCAGCGACTTCTCGTGGAATTCGATCTGGCTGTAGCCGGCGCGGCGGAACACATCTACAGCGCTCTGGCTGACGCCTTCGAGCAGGAGGACCTTGATGTCTGCTTTCGGATACGAGGTTTTCATGGGCCGCCGGGCGTGTCTGGATGAAGGTGGGCAAAGCGGCACTATGCGGCAGCGCAGCACTGGACCGCAACGGCTGCGGCTGGCAGGCTGGGCGACTCGCTTACGGAGTCGCCATGACCGCACCCGCTCCCGCCCTGGCCCAACTGGCCGCCCGCCTGCCCGAACTGCGCCTGCTCACGGAGCCGGCCGACCTGGAGCACTACGGCCGCGACTGGACCCGCCGCTGGACGCCGGCCCCGCTGGCCATCGCCCTGCCGGCCACGGTGGAGGAGGCCCAGGCCGTGGTGCGCTGGGCCAACGAGCATGGCGTGGCCCTGGTGCCCTCGGGCGGGCGCACTGGCCTTTCCGGCGGGGCGGTGGCAGCCAACGGCGAGCTGGTGCTGAGCCTGGAGCGCATGAACCGCGTGCTCGGCTTCGAGCCGATCGACCGCACCCTCACCGTGCAGGCCGGCATCGCGCTGCAGGCCGTGCACGACGCCGCGCGCACGCATGGGCTGATCTATCCGGTCGACTTCGCCGCGCGCGGCTCCTGCTCCATCGGCGGCAACATCGCCACCAATGCCGGCGGCATCCGGGTGATCCGCTACGGCAATACGCGCGAATGGATCGCGGGCCTCAAGGTGATCGCCGGCAACGGCGAACTGCTCGAACTCAATCGCGGCCTGATCAAGAACTCCAGCGGCTACGACCTGCGCCATCTCACCATCGGCTCCGAGGGCACGCTGGGCATCGTGGTGGAAGCCACCCTGCGCCTGGCCGAGCCGCCGCCGCCTTCGCAGGTGATGCTGCTGGCGCTGCCGGACATGGCCGCGCTGATGCAGGTGTTCGCGCTGTTCCGCGCGCGCCTGAAGCTGCAGGCTTTCGAATTCTTCACCGACGTCGCCCTGCGCCACGTGCTGGCGCACGGCGCGCAGCGCGCGCTCGACGGCGAGCATCCGTTCTACGTGGTCACCGAATTCGACGCCGCCGACGAAGCCGCGCAGGACGCCGCCCTGGCCGCGTTCGAGCACGGCGTCAACGAGGGCTGGATCGCCGACGGCGCGATCGCGCAAAGCGAAGCCCAGGCCGCCGCGCTGTGGCGCCTGCGCGAAGGCATCACCGAAAGCCTGGCGCCGCACAAGCCGTACAAGAACGACATCTCCCTGCGCATCGGCGCGCTGCCGGCCTTCCTGGACGAGATCCAGGCCCTGCTGGGGCAGGCCTATCCGCACTTCGAGGTGGTGTGGTTCGGCCATATCGGCGACGGCAACCTGCATATCAACGTGCTCAAGCCCGAAGGCCTGGCCGATGCCGAATTCATCGCCCAGTGCGAGCAGGTGACCAAGCTGCTGGCCGAAGCGCTCAAGCGGCATGGCGGCAGCATCTCGGCCGAACACGGCATCGGCCTGGTGAAGAAGCCGTATCTGGAGAGCACGCGCAGCGCGGCGGAAATCGCGCTGATGCGGGGCGTGAAGCAGGTGTTCGATCCGAACGGCATCCTCAACCCCGGCAAGCTGTTTTAGGGGCTTGCGGTATCCTCGGCGCTTTGAATCGCCGGAGATGCCCGCATGACCCAGCAACGCCGCAAGCTGTATCCCGAGATCGAGCCGTTCGACAGCGGCATGCTCAAGGTGTCGGACCTGCACACCCTGCACTACGAGCAGTGCGGCAATCCGAACGGCAAGCCGGTGGTGTTCCTGCATGGCGGCCCCGGCGGCGGCATCAATCCGAACTACCGCCGTTTCTTCGATCCGAAGGCCTACCGCATCGTGCTGTTCGACCAGCGCGGCTGCGGCAAGTCCACGCCGCATGCTGAGCTGACCGACAACACCACCTGGCATCTGGTGGCCGATATCGAGCGCATCCGCGAGCATCTGGGCATCGATCGCTGGCAGGTGTTCGGCGGCTCCTGGGGTTCGACGCTGGCGCTGGCCTATGCGCAGACGCATCCGGACAAGGTCACCGAGCTGGTGCTGCGCGGCATCTTCATGCTGCGGCGCTGGGAGCTGGAGTGGTTCTACCAGAAGGGCTGCGACGCGCTGTTCCCGGATGCATGGGAAAGCTATCTGGAAGCGATTCCCGAAGCCGAGCGCGGCGACCTGATGAGCGCGTATCACCGCCGCCTGACCAGCACCGATCCGAAGGTGCGCGTGGAAGCGGCGCGCGCCTGGTCGGTGTGGGAAGCGGCCACCAGCCATCTGTACCAGGACCCGGCGCATATCGAATCCAGCGGCGAGGACGAATTCGCGCTGGCCTTCGCGCGCATCGAATGCCATTACTTCGTGCACGGCGGTTTCTTCGAGCACGACGACCAGCTGCTGCGCAACGTCGAGCGCATCCGCAAGATTCCCGCGGTGATCGTGCAGGGCCGCTACGACGTGGTGTGCCCGATGCGCAGCGCGTGGGACCTGCATCGTGCGTGGCCGGAGGCGGACTTGCGCGTGGTGGCGGACGCGGGGCATTCGGCGCTGGAGCCGGGGATCGCGCATGAGTTGCTGGAGGCGACCGACCGCTTCCGCTGAGCTTTCCGCCGCGGCAAAGAAAAAGGCCACGCCCGTCGCCGGGCGTGGCCTTTTCGTTATTGCCGGCAGCGTAGGTTGGGGTGAGCGCAGCGAACCCCAACGTTGACCACCGTCACGCGTATCGCATCGTTGGGGTTCGCCTGTGGCTCACCCCAACCTACATCTTCAGTGCTGTTTGCCGTGGCCGTCATGGCCATGGTCGTCGTCATGCCCATGATCGTGATCGCCGTGCGGATCGAACATCGCCGGCGCGAACAGGTCGAGCACGAAGCCGTCGTGGTCCGAGGCGCCGATCGCCTTGGTCCAGTCCGGGGCGTTCGCGGCGTCGGCTTCGGTCTGCGCGGGCGCGTCGAGGTCGGCGCGGCCGTACTGCATGTGCAGGAAGCGGAACTGCGCGGCGCGGTTCAGCAGGGCATGGTCGAGCACCTGCACGGTCGGCACTTCGCGGCCGGAGTTGCCGCTGCCGGCCTGCGTATAGCCCTGGATCTCGCCGAAGTTCTCGGTGAACAGGAACGAGTAGCGATCGTTCTCCGGCACCGACTCCACCGCGTTCCACAGCGCCGGGCGCACGATGTTCTGGCCCAGCTTCAGCTGGTTCTCGCTGTCCTTGTACTTGCCCGAGATCAGGCCGACCACGTCCACCCAGCCATCGCTGAACTGGTAGGCGTTGAAGTCGCCCACCACCAGCAGCGGCTGCGAGGGATAGCGGGTCTGCAGCTCCTGTACCTGCTTGGCCAGCGACACCGACTGGGTGTAGCGCTTCTGGCGGTCGCGCACGGCGGTGGCGTTGTCCTTGTCCACATTGGTGCGGGCCTTCGGATGCACCGAGATCACGTGGAAGCGCATGCCGCGCACTTCGGCCGTCAGCAGCAGCGGCGGATGGTCGTGGACGAACGCGGTGCTGCCGTTGTCGTTCCAGGTTTCGTCCGCGCCGAGCTGGCGCACCGACTGCACGCGAATGCCGCGGTCGGCGCGCACCAGGAAGCCGACGTTGATGCCGCTGGGGTCATGGCCCGGCAGCAGGTAGGCGTCGTACTTCACCGGATAGTCGTCGCCCAGCTGCTTGGCCAGACCCTGCAGCACGGCCAGGCTCTTCACCTCTTCGGTGGACAGCACGTCCGGCAGCTTCAGCACGCTGCCGACATAGGCCGACAGGCGGCGGGTCTTCAGCGCCACCTCATCCGGCGTCGGCTCCTTGCTGTCGCCGCTGCAGGTGAAGGTGGTGTTGAACTCGCTGTCGCAGAAACGCTCCATGTTGAACGCGCCGATGCGCAGCGCGAACGGCGGCTTCGGCAGCACGGGGCGCGGCATCGGCGCGGCGCGCTTCACTTCGATCTTGGTCGGGATGAAGGTATAGGCGCCGAAGTCGTACGAGATGATGCCCTCGGCACGGAAGGTGGTGCCGGCGACGAACGGGGTGTTGATCGGCACGGCGCCGAAGTCGTCGGTGTTCATTTTGAACACTTCCGGATTGCCGCTCCAGTTAGGCAGATCCACGCCCGCCGGCACCGGCACGCTGAAGCGCACCCCCGGCTGGCGCAGCGAGCGCTTGCCGTTGGCGGTGATGCTCACCTCGGCGAACGGCTCGGTGCTGAAGCGCTTGTTGCCCGTGTTGATCATGCCGTCCTCGATCACCACGCGCATGCCGACGAAGCACTGGAAGTTGGTGGCGCCGCAGGACAGCCGGTTCGGATCGGTCGACGGCGTGCGCGCACCGAAGATCACCGCCTTCGGCAGCCGCGCGCCATGCGCGGTGACCGTGACCGTGGCGTTCTTCAGTTCCGTCAGGTGGTAGTAGTTGTCGACCTTCGCATCGACGTTCACCACGTCGCCGATGGCGACCGTCGGCTTGGACGAGGTGAACACGTACACGCCGTTGGAGGTCAGCGGATCGGCATCCACGCGGTTGTCCGGCGTCTGCATGGTGAAGCCGGCCGGGCCCACCGCGGTGACGATGTTGCCGGTGGTGATCACCGACTTGCCTAGCAGCGGCGAGCTCTGTTCGCGGCCCTGGATCTGCCAGATTTCCGCGGCGACCGGGATGTCGTACAGGATCGCGCCGATCGCGCTGTCGCGCGCCAGCGTGGCGCCGCCGGTGACCTGGTCGAGCTTGACCAGGAAGGCCTTGTCCGGCGAGCCGGTGGTGCGGCCGTGCACGACCACGTTGAAGCTGGCCTGGGTCTGGCCTTCGGCCACGCTCAGCGTGGTGTCGACGGCTTCGTAATCGCCCGCGGCGACGGTGGCGCTGTCGTCCTGGGTCGCCGCATGCACGCTCACGCCGCCGGCCGGGGCCGGCTGGTTGAGCGTGACGGTGAACGGCATGGTGACGTTGGCGGCACCGTGCACGGTGGCGCTGGAGTCGGCGATCGACAGCGACAGGTTCATCACCGCGCAGGCGCTGGCGGCGTTGTGCGGCGCGGTGGGCGTGACCACCGCGAAGTCGGACTGGTTGTCGCCGGTGTTCTGCGGCAGGCCGGCGCCATTGGTCTTGCGGCCGTAGCCCTTGTCGGCATTGGTGCTGCCCAGCGAGGTCAGCGGCGTGCCGGCCTTGTAGGCGGAGCCGGCGGAGAGGCCGACCTGGTCGACCAGCTGGCCGCTGGCGTCGAGCAGGGCCAGGCCGCCGTCGTCGGTGACGCCGGTGCTGTATTTCAGGTCGCCCGCGACGCTGCCGGAGTAGCCGCCGCTGGCGCTGTTGGTCAGCAGCAGGTGGCAGCCCGGCGCGATCGACGTGCCGCTGGGGAGGGTCAGGCGCGTGCCGGTGGTGCCGCTCGCGTTCGACGCATTGAATTTGTAGCCGGAGACGTCCAGCGCGGTGGCGCCGGCGTTGAACAGTTCGACGAATTCGTCATTGCCGCCAGCGGGGCCGCGGACGCGGAACTGGCTGATGCTGAGGTCGGCCGCCTGGGCGGTGGCGATCGACGCGATTGCTAGCAACGCGGCCCATAGGGCGCGCCGGGCGTGCTTTGCTTCCATTGACCCACTCCCTTGTTGAAGGATCCGGATGGATCCTTCCGGGGAAAATAGCAATTTATTGCGACAGAATTGCTAATGGGGGTCTCAGTAGGGAGGGGTGGGGCTGGCGCCCTTCTTGCTCGTCATCCCGGCGTAGGCCGGGATCCAGTGGCGACCACGCCTGGTTTTTGCGGTGACGCGGACTGGCCGCTTATGCAGCGGGCATTTCGGACGCCTGCCGGCGCCCGAGTCACTTTTTCTTTGCTGGCCCAAAGAAAAAGTAACCCAAAAGAAATGGCCTGAGAGCCAAGGCTCGCGACGCGACTAGAAGGAGCGGTGGACGGCCGCGGTAACTTGATTAACCAGAGTCGACACGGGCCAGGGAGCGTTTACGTGACGCGCTCTTCAACGTGCCGTTGCGAAGAGGACATTCAAGAACCGACGCCAGCTTTGGCTCTTCGTTCCTGCCTACCTCACGACATCACCCCTCTCCCCGCCGGGGAGAGGGCAGGGTGAGGGGTCGGGGCTCGCCCGGACTTTTATCGGGCAAAAGCGTTTGCGCTTTTCCGATCAACCCGCTGGCAGCTGCTTGGTGCCGAAAATTTTGTCGCCCGCATCGCCGAGGCCCGGGAGGATGTAGCCGTGTTCGTTGAGGTGGTCGTCGATAGCGGCGGTGTAAATCTCGATGTCGGGGTGCGCGGCCTCGATGCGCTTCAGGCCTTCCGGTGCGGCCACCAGGAACAGGCCCTTGATGCGTTTGCAGCCGGCGGCTTTGAGCATGTCGACTGTGGCGATCAGGGTGCCGGCGGTGGCGAGCATGGGGTCGACGATCAGGGCGATGCGTTCGTCCATGCGGCCGGTCAGTTTCTCGTAGTAGGCGATGGGCTTGAGGGTTTCCTCGTCGCGCTGCAGGCCTACCACGCTGACCTTCGCTGCGGGGATCAGGTCCAGTACGCCGGGGAGCATGCCCAGGCCTGCGCGCAGGATCGGCACGATGGTGATCTTCTTGCCCTTGATCTGGTGCACGGTCAGCGGACCCGCCCAGCCGTCGATGTGCTTGTCTACCGTCTCCAGGTCCTTGGTCGCCTCGTAGGTGAGCAGGGCGGCGACTTCGGAGGCGAGTTCGCGGAACTCCTTGGTGCTGATGCCGGCGCGGCGCATCAGGCCGAGCTTGTGCTGGATGAGCGGGTGGCGGACTTCGACGAGCTTCATGGGGCGTCCTGCTTGGCGGAATGCGGGGATTATGGCGCAGGGGAATGCCGGCCCCTATCAAAGCAAAGGCGCCGCTCCAGCGAAGCGGCGCCTTGCGGCGACAGGCCCTGCGGGAGCGGCCTATAAAGAGTCTTAGGGGCTCGTCGCGGCGCTGCCGCTGAGACACGAGCTCATGAACTTTTTGCGGTCGTCGCCCTTCAGGGTCTTGGCTTTCGTATCCGCATTGCAGGCCTTCATCTTTTCCTGCTGGGTCATCTTCGCCGGTGCGGCGGCTTCGCCCTTCAGGCAGCTGCTCATGAAGGCCTTGCGCTCGTCGCCCTTCTTGCCGGTCGCCTGCTTGTTGCAGTCGGCCATGCGCTGCTGCTGCGGGGTCAGTTCCTTCTTGGCCTGCGGGGCGGCGAAAGCGGTGGCGGAAACGGCGAGGGCCAGGGCGAGGCTGGCGGCGGTCAGGCTGAAACGCAAGAACATGCGGGTACCCTCCTGGAATGAACCGGCGAGCGCCGGTGGGCGCAAGTCTATGCCGCTTGCCGCGCTTGGCTAGAGGGGGGAACGCCGGGCGCGCGGCCCGGCGTTCATCCGGCAGCTCAGGCCGCTTCGGCCTTCAGCTTGCGCGGGCCCTGCTGCAGCGCCTGGCGCACGTGGGCGACCACCAGGTCCACCTCGGCGCTGGTCACCTTGAAGTGCGGGGTGAAGCGCAGCGAGTTGACGCCGCCGTGGATCACGCCGACGCCGCGCTCGCGCATGTATTCCTCGATCGAGCCCGCGCCGTAGCACTTGAACTCCGCCGACAGCTCGCAGGAGAACAGCAGGCCGGTGCCCTGCACCTTGGTGATCAGGCCGCCGAGCTCGCCCTTCAGCGCGTTGAGCTTGTCGACGAATTCCTTGCCGCGCTCGCGGATGTTGGCGCGCACCTCGTCGTTGAGCTCGTGCAGCGTGGCCAGCGCAACGTCCAGCGCGCGCGGGTTGGCGGTCATGGTGTTGCCGTAGATGCCCTTGCGGTACAGGCCGGCGGCGCGCTCGTTCACCGCCAGCACCGACAGCGGATACTGGCCGGCGTTGAGCGCCTTGGAGAAGGTTTCCATGTCCGGCGCCGGCAGCTTCTCGAAGCCGGGATAGTCGGTGAGCGACAGCACGCCATGCGCGCGCAGGCCGGCCTGGATCGAGTCGATCAGCAGCATGGAGCCATGCGCTTCGGTGAGTTCGCGCGCGGCCTTGTAGAACTCCGGCGTCACGGCGCGGCCGGGATCGCCTTCGCCCATCACCGGTTCCAGGAACATCGCCTCGATAAACCAGCCGTGGCGGTCGGCATCGGCGAACGCGGCTTCCAGCTGCGCCACGTCGTACGGCGCCACCGTGATCAGGGTGTCCTCGTGGCGATAGCTGGCCAGGTGCTGCTGGTAGGTCTTGCGCGTGGAATCCGAATACAGCGCGGGTTTTTCGGTGCGGCCGTGGAAGGCGCCCTTCACCGCGAGGCGCTTGATGGTGCGCCCGGCATAGCGCGCGCCCGGCTCGGTCATCGCCTTGGCGTTGACGTCGGCGATGCGGCAGGCCAGCGAAACCGATTCGGAACCGGAGTTCAGGCACAGATAGCGCGCGTACGGATTGCCGCCGCGATTGCGGCCGAGCTCGCGGTCCAGCGCCTTGGCAAAGCGCATCTGCGAGACGTTCGGCGTCATCACGTTGGCCATCACCTGCGGACGGCTCATCGCCGTGCGGATCGCCTCGTTGTTGTGGCCGAAACCGAGCATGCCGTAGCCGCCGTTGTCGTGGATCACCGCGCCCTTCAGCGTGACCACCCACGGGCCGCGCGCGGCGGCGGGCAGATAACGGTTGATGCCGTCGTCGGGATAGAAATTGACGAAGCCCGCCTGCGCCACGTGCAGCTGCTCGGCTTCATCGAGCTTGAGGAAGTCGCTCAGGTCCGCGCGCAGCGCGCGATGCTGTTCGAGCGCTTCGCCGATGGCCTGCGCCAGTTCGGGGTGGCTGGCGGCGAAGCGTTCGACGGTGGCGTCGTCCAGGCCAGTGGTCTGCGGCGCGCCGCCGAAATCGCGCAATTCGCGCAGCTGATCGATCACACCCATGATGGTTCCTCCTCAAGGTACGCAGGCGCCGTGGGGATGGCGCCTCCTGCCAACATCGCGATGAATGCTTTGGCGGGAGCCGATGACGATCATCGTGTGACGATCGGAAGCTCCCGCTCAGTCGTGCGCGCCGCGCATGTTTCTGCGTCGGCGATTCACCGAGGATAACCCGCCTTCGTCAGCGCCGTAACCCCGGGGGGAGGGGCCGGATGACGGCTGTCACGTGCACGGGCTGACGTTGGCGAATGCCCGCGAGCCCTTGCGATGCCTAGCATTCTGGGCAAAGGAGGGAGACCCATGAACACGAATGCTTCACCCATCGCACGTCTGTCGTCCGTGGTGAAACGCTACGGCAATCACACCGCCGTCGACGGCCTGGATCTGATGCTGCATCGCGGCGAAATTTTCGCGCTGCTCGGCCCCAACGGCGCCGGCAAAAGCACCACCATTTCGATGCTGCTCGGCCTGGTGCGGCCCGATGCGGGCCGCGTCGAACTGTTCGGCGAAGATCCGCAGCAGCTCGTGGCGCGCCGCCGCATCGGCGTGATGCTGCAGAGCGCGGCGCTGCCGCCCACCTTGCGCGTCGGCGAACTGCTGCGGCTGACCGGCAGCTACTACCCGGCACCGCGCGACCTGCGCGAAACGGCGGAACTGGCCGGCGTCAGCGACCTGCTGAAGCGTCCTTACGCCGCGCTTTCGGGCGGACAGCAGCGGCGCGTGCAGTTCGCCCTCGCACTGTGCGGACGCCCGGAGCTGCTGTTCCTGGACGAACCCACCGTCGGCATGGACCTGGAAGCGCGCCAGAAGCTGTGGACCGCGGTGCGCCACCTGGTCGCCGAAGGCGCCGGCGTGGTGCTCACCACGCATTACCTGGAAGAAGCCGAAGCGCTGGCCAGCCGCGTCTGCGTGATGGCGCGCGGACGCGTGCTGAGCGAAGGCAGCGTGGACGACCTGCGCGCACGCGTGGCGCTCAAGCGCATCCGCTGCATCACCCGCCTGCGCGCCGCCGACGTCGCCGCCTGGCCGGAAGTGGCCGAAGCGCGCGACGAGGGCGAGCGCCTGTGGCTGTCCACCGACAGCGCGGAGCTCGTGGTGCGCCGCCTGCTCGATGCCGACGCGCAGCTGGGCGAACTGGAAGTCCAGCGCGCCGGCCTGGCCGAAGCCTTTACCGAACTGACTCGCGCCGCCGAGGCGCCCACCGAAGACACCCGCGAGGCCGCCTGATGAACGCCGTCTCTTCCGCCATGCCTGCCGCATCCGCTACGCGCGAGATGGGCTTCAGCCGAGTACTCGGCGCCTACCTGCAGGAAGCGCGCGCCGAATGCCTGCGCTATCTGCGCAACCCGGGCTTCATGATCCCGACCCTGATCCTGCCCACCGCGTTCTACCTGATGTTCGGCATTCTGATCGGCCGCGCCAACGGTCCCGATGCGCCGCGCTACCTGCTCGCCGCGTATGGCACCTTCGGCGTGATGTCGCCGGGCCTGTTCGGTTTCGGCGTGGCCTTGTCGATGGAGCGCGACAACGGGCTGCTGACCTTGAAGCGCGCCTTGCCGATGCCGCCGGGCGCGTATCTGCTGGGCAAGGTGGTGATGTCGATCTTCGCGGCGGCGGTGGTGTCCTGCATCCTGGTGCTGCTGGCCACGCTGGTTGCCCACGTGCAGCTGTCGGCGACGCAGATGGCCGGGCTGTTCGCCACCAACCTGTTCGGCGCGCTGCCGTTCTGCGCGATGGGCCTGATGCTGGGCATGTTCATCAAGGGCACCGGCGGGCCTGGCATCGTCAACCTGATTTACCTGCCGATGGCTTTCATGTCGGGCCTGTGGTTCCCGCTGTCGCTGATGCCCAAGGCGGTGCAGCAGATCGCGCTGGTGCTGCCGCCGTATCACCTCAACCAGATCGCGCTGAACGTGGTGGGGCTGGGGCAGGAGCCGGCGTGGCCGCACGTGGCGGCGCTGGCGGCCTTCTCGGCGGTGTTCCTGGCCATCGCCGTGCGCCGCCTGCGGCGCCACGGTTGAAGTAGCATGCAAAGGGCTGCGCAACCGCCGGTTGCGCAGCCGCACGCCATGAAGACGTTCGTTGTCACGCGACCTGTGGGGAGGGTCACCGCCATGCTCCAACTGCTCCGCTCCTGGCTGACGCCGGCGCCGGATTCGCGTGTCGCCTCGATCCAGCGCCAGGGCAAGTCGGTGTGGGCCGAGGGCGTCCACCTGCTGTGGTCGGTGTGGGTGTTCATCACGCCGGCCATGGGCAGCCACTACGACCTGCAGTGGGTGCTGCTGACCGTGTTGTCGTATCCGCTGTTCCTGCTGATGTTCGCCAAGTCGATGCTCGCCTCGCGCCGGGTCGCCCCGCGCTACGCGCTCGGGCTGGTGGCGATGAGCATCGCGCTGGCGCCGTGGTACCCCAGCGGCATGGCGTATTTCATCTACGGCTGCGTGTCGTACAGCATGGCCAGCGCCAAGCGGGTGGGGCCGCTGCTGCTGCGCCTGATGCTGGTGAACGTGGTCTATGTCGCCGTGGCGGGCAAGGTGGGTTATCCGTGGCAGGCGCTGGTGTCGGTGCCGTGCATGACCATCATCATCGCCGTCATCACCCACGTCGAACGCATCGCGCACGAGAAGGACGCGGCGCTGAAGCTGTCGCAGGAAGAAGTGCGCCGCCTGGCCGCCACCGCCGAGCGCGAGCGCATCGGCCGCGACCTGCACGACCTGCTCGGGCATACGCTTTCGCTGATCACGCTGAAGCTGGAGCTGTCGCGCAAGCTGTTCGACCGCGATGCGGAGGCGGCCAAGCGCGAAGTGGCCGAAGCCGAGCGCGTCGCGCGCCATGCCCTGGCCGAAGTGCGTTCGGCGGTGACCGGCATCCGCGCCACCGACCTGGCCGCGGAACTGGCCTCGGCGCGCCTGCTGCTGGAATCCTCCCGCGTGCACCTGGACTACGTGGCGCCGCCGGCCGACCTGCCGACGGAGATCGAGCGCGGCCTGTCGCTGATCCTGCGCGAGGCCGCCACCAACATCGCCCGCCATGCGCATGCGAGCAAGGCGCGGATCGAGTTCGAGCGCGATGCCTACACCTTGCGCCTGCGCGTGAGCGACGACGGCCGCGGCGGCGTGGGCGAAGACGGCAACGGCCTGTGCGGCATGCGCGAGCGCGTGCGCGCGCTGGCCGGACACCTGACCATCGAATCGCCGCGCGGGCGCGGCACCGTGCTGCTGGTCACCGTGCCCTTGCCGCAGCCGAAGCTGCTGCCGACCGCCGCGCCCGAATCGGCGCCGCGCCAACCGACGCGCGTGTGATGCGCCTGCCGTTCAAGCCCGCGCCGGATTCGCTGTACGTGCAGCTGCGCTCGCCGGTGTTCGTGGCGCGCTCGGCGCTGGGCCAGGCGGCGTGGATCGTGCTGCTGCCGCTGATCCCGCTGGGTCTCCAGGGCTTCGCCTGGTCGTGGTTCGCGCCGACGCTGCTGAGCGTGCTGGTCTTTGTTTATCTGCACCTGCACGTGTATTTCGGGCCGCCGCAGCGCCTGCGCTGGTACGTGGCCGGCATGGCGACCATGGGGCTGGGCCTTTGGATGATCAATCCGATGGGCTTCGGCTACGTGATCACCGCCTGCACGGCCTTGTCGGCCACGCCGAACTTCCGCCAGTGGCTGCGCGGCGTCGTGCTGCTGACCCTGGCGTCCATGGCGATGGCGTGGCTGTGGGTGGATGCGCCGCTGTGGATCATGCTGGTGGTGGTGGTGGCCGGCGTGCTCGGCGGCCTCAGCAACTTTCACTACATCAACAATCTGCGCAAGGACGGCGACCTGCGCCTGTCGCAGATCGAAGTACGCCGCCTGGCCACCCTGGCCGAGCGCGAACGCATCGGCCGCGACCTGCACGACCTGCTCGGCCATACCTTGTCGCTGGTGGCGATCAAGTCCGAGCTGGCGCGGCGCCTGGCGCTGGAAGATCCGCCGCGCGCGCAGCAGGAAATGAGCGAGGTGGAGCGGGTCGCGCGCCACGCGCTGGCCGAAGTGCGCGCCGCCGTCACCGGCATGCGCCGCAGCGACCTGGCCTCGGAAATCATTTCCGCGCGGCTGATGCTGGAAGCCTCCGGCGTCAGCTTCGAAGGCGAGTGGCCGGAAGGCATCGCGCTGCCTCCGGCCATCGAAGCGCCGCTGTCCCTGGTGCTGCGCGAAGCGGTCACCAATATCCATCGGCACGCCCGCGCCACCGCGGCGAGCGTGCGTTTCGTCCACGACAAGGCAAGGTTCCAGATGCACATCAGCGACAACGGTTGCGGCGGACTCGCCGCGCACGGCAACGGCGTCAGCGGCATGCGCGAGCGCGTGCGGGCCCTGGGCGGCAGCCTGGAGATCGACTCGCCCAAGCGTCACGGCACCACGCTGCGCATCGGCGTGCCGCTCGCCAAAGTCGCCGCTACCGCACCGCAGAGCCTGCCGGAGGGCGCCGCATGATCCGCGTGCTGCTGGCCGAGGACCAGGCGATGGTGCGCGGCGCGCTGACGGCGCTGCTGAATCTGGAATCGGATATCGAGGTGCTCGGTTCCGCCGCGGACGGCGAGGCCGCGTGGCGCGAAGTGCAGCGGCTGAAGCCCGACGTGCTGGTCACCGATATCGAAATGCCCGGCATCACCGGGCTGGAACTGGCGCAGCGCATCCAGCGCCACGAGCTGCCGATGAAGGTGATCATCGTGACCACCTTCGCGCGCCCAGGTTTTTTGCGCCGCGCCCTGGATGCGGGCGTGTCGGGTTATCTGCTGAAGGATGCGCCGGCGGAGAATCTCGCCGAGGCGCTGCGCATGGTTCACCGCGGCGGCCGCGCGATCGATCCGCAGCTCGCGCTGGAGGCATGGTCCGAAGCCGATCCCTTGAACGACCGCGAGCGGCAGGTGCTGCGCCTGGCAGGCGAGGGGCAGTCGGCGAGCGAGATCGCCGCGCAGTTGAATCTCTCGCACGGCACGGTGCGCAATTATCTTTCCGAAGCGATCGGCAAATTAGGCGTGGCCAATCGCATCGAGGCGTATCGCCTCGCGCGCCAGAAAGGCTGGCTGTAAGAATTATTCGTACGCGTTAAAAAAATGCTTGCGCGAATAATCGTGCTCGCGTAATGTTCGCGCCTCGCCAATACCGGCGATAAGCATTAACTGAAAAGGCCAGGATCAAACCATGTCGTTCCACGTCACCCACCACCCGCTGCCCTCGCGCGATAGCCGCGACGCGCTGCCGTGCGTGCGGGCGAAGGAAGACCGTTTCATCCACACCGACTGATCTCACGCTTGCGCGGAGATCGGTCACCCCGATCTCCCGAGGCAAGGCGAACGCCCTCGGGTCCACACCCGGGGGCGTTTTGTTTTGGGCGTTCGCAAGGAAGCGTTCATGCACCGAAAGGTGATGACGGCACTGATCATCGGAAGACCACTTCCGCCCTGAAGCATCCGGCCGCGCCCCGGCCGAGGCAGGGGCGACCGCGAGCGGCGCTTAGGATGCGCTGTGCCTTGATGCTTCGGCACGGGCGGACGGGTGATCGGCAAGGTCTCAACAGCATTCGGGTGCATGGCACCCACACGCATGACCGGTTGGCGACAGCCGGCCATACGAAGCATCGCCACGACAGGCTCCAGCGGTACGGGTTCCAAGCCCCGTCCGGTGCGCGCGGCTATGCCGGCAGCGTATGCCGGGCCTGCACGTTCGGTGTTTCGCAAAGACGTTAGCTCAGTCGGGTAGAGCAGTGGCTTCGGTTGCCATGTGACACCGGTTCGAATCCGGTACGTCGCTGATTTGGATAGCTCAGTCGGGATAGAGCACTGACATCAGATGTCGGTAGTCGCGGGTTCGAATCCCGCTCCAAAACCACGGGAGCGCAAGCTCCCTCACCAGGAAGCGCCCCGCGCGGCGCGGATGGTTTCATCAAGGACGATGAGCCATCGACGCCGCAGCGCCAGCCACGCCGGACCGTCGTCCCGATCACAGGCCGACGTCCGCCGGCAAGCGGCCGGTTCGCCGTGCCGCGGACGGTGTCCGTCGCCCCGAGGGAGGCGCGACGGTCCCGCGTCGCCAGCGCCAGGGGTGCTTCCACCCTATGAATGAAATCGGCCATGAAAGGGTTTGTGGCCGATTATCCCGCGAGGGAGGGGTTTCTACGCCCCGCGGATTATCAAACAGGATTTTCGCGCGCCCCGGTCCGTCCGTGCGAAAGGCATTAATTAAAGGCGGCCCGCATTAAGGGATAAAGGAGTCATTCCCATGTTCTGGATCAAGCAAATCGTGGTCGGCGACGGCGAGCGCTGTTTGCTGTACCGCAACCGTCGACTGCAGCGCGTGCTCGCCCCGGGCCTGTACCGCTGTTTCGATCCACTCAACCGTGTAGCGGTGGTGCTGCACAACGTCGCGCGGGCCGACTACGCCGGCAGCGATGCCGAGGTGCTGATGGCGGGGATGGATACGCGGCTGGCGCCGCGCTTCCTGATCGCCGACGTCGGCGTGGACCAGGTCGGTCTGGTGCTGAAGAACGGCAAGCTGGAAGACGTGCTCGCGCCGGGTACCCGCAAGCTGTACTGGAAAGAGCTGGTGCCGGTCGAACTGCGCCTGCTGCCGCTGGCCGGCACGCTGGAGGTTCCGGCCGACGTGGCCAACCGCCTGCGCCAGCTCGGCGTGCTGTCGAAAATCGCCCTGGTGGTGGAGGTGCCGGCGGAATCGGCGGGCCTGTTGTTCCTGGACGGCAAGCTGGTGCGCACGCTGGCGCCGGGCAGCTACGCGTTCTGGCAGTTCAGGAAGAACGTGGCCGCCGAGGTGATCGAACTGCGCGTGCAGTCGCTGGAAGTGTCGGGCCAGGAACTGCTGACCCGCGACAAGGTGAGCCTGCGCGTGAACCTGGCCGCCAGCCTGCGCGTGACCGACCCGGTCGCCGCGCGTACCAAGGTGGCCAAGTACAGCGACTACATCTACCGCGAGCTGCAGTACGGGCTGCGCAAGGCGGTGTCGTCCAAGACGCTGGACGAGCTGCTCGGCGACAAGGCCTCGCTCGACGCCGACATCTTCGCCTATGTGTACAGCCGCGTGGCCGAGCTGGGCGTGGAAGTGCTGGGCGTCGGCATCAAGGACGTGATCCTGCCGGGCGAGATGAAGGACATCCTCAACAGCGTGGTGCAGGCGGAGAAGGCGGCCCAGGCCAACGTGATCCGCCGCCGCGAGGAGGCGAACGCCACGCGTTCCCTGCTCAACACCGCCAGGCTGATCGAGGAAAGCCCGGTGTTGATGCGCCTGAAAGAACTGGAGGCGCTGGAGAAGGTCACCGAGAAGATCGACAAGCTGACCGTGTTCGGCGGCCTGGATGGTGTGCTGAAACAGCTGGTGACCCTCAAGGAGTAAAACAGCCGGTGCGGCGGAAGGAATCGCCGCAGCGGCCCTTTAGGAGCGACAAGCATGAGTACCGGAACTTCATATCAATTACTGCACGCCGAAGGCGCCAAGCCGATCAAGGGCTGGGTCGACGGCGTGCCGCTGGAAGCGCAGGCGCAGGCGCAGCTGCGCAATATCGCGGCCCTGCCGTTCGTCGGCCCGTGGGTGGCGGTAATGCCCGACGTGCATCTGGGCAAGGGCGCCACGGTGGGTTCGGTGGTGCCGACGCGCGGCGCCATCATCCCGGCCGCGGTCGGCGTGGACATCGGCTGCGGCATGGCCGCGGTGCGCACCACGCTGCGCGCGGCGGATCTGCCGGACAGCCTGGCCCAGTTGCGTTCGAGCATCGAGCGCGGCGTGCCGGTAGGCAATGGCGAGCACCGCAGGATCCCGGACGGCATCGGCACGCGGCTGGTGCAGTCGGGGCTGGCGCAGCGGCTGGAGCTGATCAAGGCCAAGCACCGCAAGATCCGCACCGACAAGATCGAGCGGCAGATGGGCACGCTGGGCGGCGGCAATCACTTCATCGAGCTGTGCCTGGACGAAGAGGAGCGCGTGTGGGTGATGCTGCACTCCGGTTCGCGCGGCACCGGCAACCTGATCGGCACCTACTTTATCGAGCGGGCGCGCGAACAGCTGGCGCATCGCGTGCTGGGCTTCCACCTGCCGGACCGCGACCTGGCCTTCTTCATGGAAGGCGAGCCGCTGTTCGACGACTACGTGGAAGCGGTGTCCTGGGCGCAGGACTACGCCCGCCACAACCGCGAAGCGATGATGGCGCGGGTGCTGAACGAACTGCGCCACCGCTTGCCGAAGTTCCAGCTCGACAAGCAGGCGGTGAACTGCCACCACAACTATGTGCAGCGCGAGACGCACTTCGGCGAATCGCTGCTGGTCACCCGCAAGGGCGCGGTCAGCGCACGCGCGGGCGAGCTGGGCATCATCCCCGGCAGCATGGGCACCAAGAGCTACATCGTGCGCGGCAAGGGCAACGCGGATAGCTTCCACAGCTGCAGCCACGGCGCCGGCCGCGTGATGAGCCGCGGCATGGCCAAGCAGAGCATCACGCTGGCCCAGCACCGCGAGGCCACCGCGCACGTGGAATGCCGCAAGGACTCCGGCGTGCTCGACGAATCGCCGGCGGCGTACAAGTCGATCGACGCGGTGATGGCCGCGCAGATCGACCTGGTGGAGGTGGTGCATACGTTGCGGCAGGTGTTGTGTGTGAAGGGGTAAGAGCCGATCGCCAGATCGGCGTAGGTTGGGGTGAGCCATCGGCGAACCCCAACACTGCGTGGCGCGTCGATGTGCCGGTGTTGGGGTTCGCCTCCGGCTCACCCCAACCTACGTTTGGTTTTCGTCCTGCTTGGTAACGTGTGGTGTAGGTTGGGGTGAGCCATCGGCGAACCCCAACATGGCGTGGCGTATCGGCGTGCCGGTGTTGGGGTTCGCCTCCGGCTCACCCCAACCTACGCCTGCGCTGGGGGTTGCGTCGTTTCGTGCTTTACCTGCAACCACTGCATCCGCAAATGCGCCTGCGTCGCGCAGCGCGTCCCCATTTCGATAAACGCCGCGATGCTTTCCAGCATCACCGGCAAGCGCTGCGCATTGACACTGCCGCGCTCGTCAACAAATTCCGCCAACAACCGAATCGCGTTATGCGCGTAATGCAGCCACTCGGTCGCATCGTTCAACAACGCATCCGGCCCCGCCTCCGGATCCGAAAAATATTCCACGTGGCGTGTGAGCCACGCTTCGCCAAAGATATCCATAAGCAACTCCTTGCCATGCGCCGCCCTCGTCCCGAGAACGGCACGCCGCCGGACAGCACGGCGTGCCGCGACCATACGGACTCGAGGCTTACCGACCACCTGGAACACAGGCGCCGGGCGGCTTGATTGATGAAGTGGATGACGGCCTCAGTCGCTTTCGCCGTTGCAAGAGGCAACGCGCCGGGTTTCACGGCTAGGATTCATTACCTACGAAAACTCTTAGGCCGCGGTTCTTCAACCGTGCCCGCGAAGAGTGCGGACAGCCCGATTAGCCGGCGGAGGTGTCGCCCGGGGGATCGGCGAGCGTGCAAGTAGCGTATGATCTGGCTTAGCCATGATCGACTCCCTAGACAGTTGGTGATGGTTAGCGGGTCAGGGGTGTTCCAGCACCCTTGGCCCGCGCTTCTCACAGCATTGTTGCCATGGCTGCCCGCGGAGCGCATCGAAACACCGCGCGGGCAGCATCGATCAAGCTAGCAGAGCAACTTTGTGTTGTCTGTAGGGCAAATCCGATCTGATAGTTCGTCATTCTTGCGTCGGCAGCTTCGCGCATGCTTGTCGCGTTGGAGGCTGGTTCGATGGTGAGGAACGTTCGATGTTTTTGAGTTGGACAACTGCAGCGCGCTGGCTGATCGCCGCCTTGCTCGCCGGCATGCTTGGCGCCTGCCGGCAAGCCGCGCCGCTGCAGCACGACGCCTACGTCTGGCAACGCCAATGGAACCCTGCCGTTACTTCCGCATTGGCGCAATCGGCCGACGCGATTCGCGAATGGCGCGTGCTTGCGGCGCAGACCGATGCGCGCGGCGAGCTGCAGCCGGTGACGATCGATCGCGCCGCGCTCGCGGCAACGCAGCGGCCGGTGGTGCTGGTGGTGCGTATCGATGGGCAGTTGCCGCAGTGGGATGCCGACAAGCTGCTGGCGCAGACGCTGGCGCTGCGCGCTGCGTGGAGCGGCGTGCCGCTCGTCGGCATCGAGATCGACCACGACTGCGGCACGGCGCGCCTTCCTGCATACGCGGAATTTCTCGCGCGGCTGAAACACGCACTCGGCACGACTCCGCTGTCGATCACCGCCTTGCCTGCGTGGCTCGCCTCCGATCAGCTGGAACACGTCACGGCACAGGTCGACGAAGTGGTGCTGCAAGTCCACGCCGTGCAATCGCCGCGCGCCGGCCTGTTCGATCCGGCGCTCGCCCGCGCCTGGATCGACCGCTACGCCGCGCGCGCCGGCAAGCCGTTCCGCGTCGCGCTGCCTACCTACGGCTCGCGCGTGGCCTGGGACGAGAACGGCCGCGTCGTGGCCATCGAAAGCGAAACGCCGCTGCTCGCCGGTGGCATGGAAGCGAGCGAGCTGGTCGCCGCGCCGGCGGATGTGGCGAAGCTGCTGGCGGGGCTGCGCAGCGACCCACCCAAGGGCATGGCCGGCATCGTCTGGTTCCGCCTGCCCACCGTGCAGGATGCGCGCGCCTGGAGCCTGCCGACCTGGCGCGCGGTGATGGCTGGCGCGCCGCTGAAGGAAATGCTGGCGGTGTTCTTCCAGCCGGGTGCCGCGCCGGGCGCGGCGGATGTCGTGCTGCGCAACGACGGCGAAGTGGACGCGCGCCTGCCGGCGCGCATCGAGCTGCCGGCGGCCTGCAGCATCGCCGACGGCGTCAACGGCTACGTGCTGGATCGCCGCGATGGCCGCCCGTTCTTGCGACGCGGACGCGACGGCTGGCTGCGCGCGCATTACCAGCGCGCGATCGGCTGGGCGCGCTGCGGCGGCGTTTCGGAACAACCCGCGCTGGCGCCCTGATCCGGCTATTCCGCTGCGGCGTCTTTCCCCGCATCATTCACCGTCTACTTGAGGGGACGGAGTTCCGATGTACAAGCGCCAATGGATTGCCGCCGGCCTGCTCGCCGGCATCGCCGCCGCCACGGTATGGGCCTGCGGCCCGGATTTCCCCAGCCAGCTGCTGGATCATCGCGAGCTCACCCTGAAGGCCACGCCGCAGAACAGCTTCGCCTTCGAGGCGGCCAGTCTGTTGCCGGCCACCGACAAGCTGCCGGACGACGACTCGGGCGAGGCGCCCAAGGCCGACGACGCGGCGGCCATGGCCAAGTGGCTGGGCCTGGCGCCGGCGCAGTGGCAGCAGCTGGCTGAGCTGCGCCAGTTGCAGAGCGGCGCCGAGGTTTACGAGAAGGGCAAGGGGCTGCCCGAGGATCTGCGTCTGTACGCAGCGGGTGCCGCGGATTTCGAGATCGCGCAGGGCGCCTGCGAAGGCCACGGCGCAGCCAGCGAGGACGCGTCCGCGGCCGGCGAAGACGCAGCACCGGCCCCCGCGCACTGCATGGTTTCCAGCGGCCCGGGAATGGATCAGGCCGTCGCCAGTTTCGAGAAAGTGCTGGCCCTGCCGCCGGAGCAGGCGAAGCTGCGCTCGGTGTGGGCGGCTTACATGCTTGGCCGCATCCATGCCGAGCGCGCGCTCGACCAGGCCGGCGATGCCGCCGCGTTCAAGCGCGAGCGCGAGGCCGCGGCCAAGGCTTTCCAGCAGGCGCGCGCGCGTGCGCTCGACGGCGGCAGCGACACGCAGGGGCTGGCGCTGTCCAGCTTCGGCGAAGAGGCGCGCCTGCATCTGTTCGTCGACGGCAAGCGCTGCGGCTGGAACGAGATCGCGGGGCCGGACAACGACTGCGGCGTGCGTCTTGCGCCGGACGATATGAAGCACGCCATCACGCTGTATGCCGCGCAGGCCGGGCATGGTTCGGGCAGCGCGGTGCAGTCGCTGTCGATCCTGGCCAACACGGCGCTGCGCGACGACACGCTCGCCGCCGCCTTGATCGACCATCCGCTCTCGCAGCGCCTGCTGGTGATCTATGCGTTGGCGCGCGTCGACGACGTGGTCAGCGAAGCGGCCGACGGCAAGAGCATGACCACCAAGCCCAACCCGAACCTGGTGGCACTGGTGGCGGCGATCGAGCAGCGCGGGCTGGAGCATGTGGAAGGCGCCGACCGCCTCGCCGCATTGGCTTATCGCGCCGGCCGCTACGACCTCGCCGCCAAGCTGGTCGACAAGGCGCCCGGCCCGCTGTCGAGCTGGGTGCGCGCCAAGCTGGCGCTGCAGAAGGGCGATCTGGCGGCGGCCACCGCGGCCTATGCCGAAGCGGTGAAGGCTTTCCCGAAAGCGAACGATCCGAAGGCCAGCATTGACCCAGACAACTCGCATCTGCTGGTCGGCGAGCAGGGCGTGCTGGCGCTGGCGCGTGGCGAATACGTCGAGGCGATGGGCCGGCTCTACGACGCCGCGATCGCGGTGGGCGGCAGCGGCAACGTGTTCTATCCCGACGACGAAACCAGCGGCATCGGTTTCGGCAACGACGTGACTTACCTGGCCGAGCGCGTGCTCACCATCGACGAGCTGAAGAGCTTCGTCGATGCGCGCGTGCCGGCTTCGGCGCCGCCGGCCCCGGCCAAGGCAGGCTCCGCCGTGCCGAGCTACTACCCCGGCTCGGCGCCGTTCGGCGACAACCTGCGCTGGACGCTGGCCCGCCGCCTGATGCGCGCCGGCCGCTACGACGAAGCGCAGAACTACCTCCCGGCCAGCGGCGACGAGCGCTTCGGCAAGGACGACCTGCGCGCCAAGGCGCGCGAGTTCGCCCGGGACCTGCACGACGCCGAACATGCCTGGACCGATATCGGCAAAGCCGAGGCCCGCTACCGCGCGGCGGCGATCCAGCGCGAGCTGGGCATGGAACTGTTCGGCTACGAGCAGGGGCCGGACTACAACGACATGGGCGGCGGCTTCCAGGGCGGCAGCGGGCATGGCGCGGACGATCTGAAGCAGTCCTTCGTCACCGACGGCGAGCGCCAGCGCTACGCCGACACCGTGCCCAAGCCGGACCGCCGCTTCCATTACCGCTATCTGGCCGCCGACCGCGCCGCCGCCGCGGCCGACCTGCTGCCGCCGCGCTCGCAGGCCTTCGCCGCGGTGCTGTGCAAGGCCAGCGGCTGGATGCTGGATGGCCCGCCGGACTACGGCGACAACGGCGACGGCACGCCGCCGGTGGTGCCGGAACGGTTGCTCAAGGCCAAGGCGCTATACGACCGCTATGTGAAGCAGGGGCCGTACGTGCCGTGGGCCGAAAACTTCGGCGAAAGCTGCCCGGAGCCGGATTTCGCCAGCGCGCGGGTGATGCAGCGGCATCTTTATGTGGTGAAGGCCAAACGTGCGCTGCGGCATAACGTGCCCTTGCTTGCCGGCGGCCTGGTGCTGGTGATCGGCATCGTCAGTTTTGCCGTCGTGCGCCGACGTAAAAAGGCGGCCCGAACCGCGTGAAGCGTGCCGGCGCGGCCGGGCTGCGGGATAATGCGGCGTTTCCCGCCGCCCGCGGCCCCTGCCGAGCCCACCGTTGAAGAAGTCAGATTTCGATTTCGAGCTGCCGCCCGAACTGATCGCCCAGGCCCCGCTGCCGGAGCGCACGGCCAGCCGTCTGCTGCTGCTGGACACCCAGGCGCAGTCGTTGCAGGACGGCATGTTCCGCGACCTGCCCGGGCTGCTGCGCGCGGGCGACCTGCTGATTCTCAACGACACCCGCGTGCTGCCGGCGCGGCTGTACGGGCGCAAGGAAAGTGGCGGCGCGGTGGAGATCCTGCTCGAGCGCGTCACCGGCGCGCACGAGGCGATTGCCCAGCTGGGCGTGAGCAAGAAGCCGAAAGAGGGCGGCCGCATCGAGCTGGCCGACGGCAGCCACGCGGTGGTGCTGGGCCGCGACGGCCAGTTCTTCCGCCTGCGCTTCGAATCGCCCGAGCCGCTGGAACGCCTGCTGCGCCGCCTGGGCGAGATGCCGCTGCCGCCGTATATCGAGCGCCATGCCGACGCCAGCGACCTGGAGCGCTACCAGACGGTGTTCGCGCGCGAACCCGGCGCGGTGGCCGCGCCCACCGCCGGCCTGCATTTCGACGAGGCCATGCTGGCGCAGCTGCGCGAACTGGGCGTGGAATTCGGCTATGTGACCCTGCATGTCGGCGCCGGCACCTTCCAGCCGGTGCGCGCGGACGACATCAAGGACCACCAGATGCACCGCGAATGGCTCAACGTCGGCGCCGGCCTGGTGGAGCAGGTGCGCCGCACGCGGGCGCGCGGCGGGCGGGTGATCGCGGTGGGCACCACCGTGGTGCGCGCGCTGGAGAGCGCCTGCCGCGAAGGCGAGCTGCGCCCGTTCGCGGGCGAGACGCAGATCTTCATCTTCCCCGGCTACAAGTTCAGCAGCATCGACGGCCTGATCACCAACTTCCACCTGCCGCAGTCGACCCTGCTGATGCTGGTGTCCGCGCTGGCGGGGCGGGAGTTCGTGCTGCAGGCGTACCGGCATGCGGTGGCGCAGCGGTACCGGTTCTTCTCGTATGGGGACGCGATGATGATCCTGCCCCCGCACTGAAGCTTGAGCCCCTCTCCCTCTGGGAGAGGGGTTGGGGTGAGGGTACGGGCGGAGCGAGGCGCACCGCTCCGCCCGTACCCTCATCCGGCTGCCGCCACCTTCTCCCGGAGGGAGAAGGGCTCCTGATTGGGAGCTTGAGGCCAAACCAGCGATAATCCCCCGATGACTTCCCTCCGTTTCGACATCTCCGCCACCGACGGCGCGGCGCGGCGTGGCCGGCTTACTTTCGACCGCGGCACCGTGGAAACCCCGGCTTTCATGCCGGTGGGCACCTATGGCTCGGTCAAGGCGATGACGCCGCGCGACATCGTGGAGATCGGCGCCGAGATCATCCTGGGCAACACCTTCCATCTGTATCTGCGGCCGGGGCTGGAGATCGTGGAGCAGTTCGGCGGGCTGCACCGCTTTATCGGCTGGGACAAGCCCATCCTCACCGACTCCGGCGGCTTCCAGGTGTTCTCGCTGGCGCACAAGCGCAAGATCACCGAAGAGGGCGTGACCTTCGCCTCGCCGGTGGATGGTTCGAAGGTGTTCCTCTCGCCCGAGGAATCCATGCGTATTCAGAAGACGCTGGATTCGGACGTGGTGATGATCTTCGACGAGTGCACGCCGTATCCGGCCACCGAGAAGGTGGCATCGACTTCGATGGAGCTGAGCCTGCGCTGGGCCGAGCGCTCGCGCCGCGCCTTCGACGATCTGCACAACCCCAATTCGCTGTTCGGCATCGTGCAGGGCAGCGTGTACGAGAACCTGCGCCGCCGCTCCGCCGAGGGCCTGGTCGGCATCGGCTTCGACGGCTATGCCGTGGGCGGCCTGGCGGTGGGCGAGCCGGAGGCCGAGCGCAACCACACGCTGGACTTCACCGTGCCGCTGCTGCCGCAGGACAAGCCGCGCTATCTGATGGGCGTGGGCCGGCCGGAGGACATCGTCGAGGCGGTGCGCCGCGGCATCGACATGTTCGACTGCGTGATGCCCACCCGCAACGCGCGCAACGGCTTCTTGTTCACCGACGAAGGCACCTTGCGCATCCGCAATGCCAAGTACGCGATGGACACGCGGGTGATCGAGGAAGGCTGCGACTGCTACGCCTGCGCCGGCGGCTTCAGCCGCGCCTACCTGCGCCACCTGGACCGCTGCAACGAGATCCTGGCCAGCCAGCTCGCCACCATGCACAACCTGCGGCACTACCAGCGGCTGATGGCGGGGCTGCGCGAGGCGATCGCCGCCGGGAAGCTGGAGGAGTTCGTGGCGGAGTTCTATGCCAAGCGGGCGCGGCCGAACGGCAGCACCTGATGGCGGCGTAGGTTGGGGTGAGCCGCAGGCGAACCCCAACGTGGCGGCGGTGTTGGGGTTACGGGCTGCATCAGCAGCCCGCCCTTCGGGCCATCCGCTACGCGGATGTTCGCTACGGCATCCTGCCTTCGCAGTCGCCTGCGGCTCACCCCAACCTACACGGCACCGTGGCGCGAATCTCATTTGGAACAAGAGGGCGGGGTAAAACGCGCCGGCCCGCTTGCAAGCGGCCCCTGGGGAACCCCATAAACCCTGCTCCTGTCCGAGCCAGGGCCATCCGGCCCGTGTGCGTGAGCACCGGGGGGCATGGCATAATCCACGATCTTTTTCAGGCCTCCGGCAGAAATTTCAGCCGGGACCGCTACTTACGAGACAAGAAGATGAACTTTCCCAGCACTTTCGTGATCGCCCAGGCCGCACCGGCCGCCGGTGCCCAGGCGCCGAACCCGCTGATGACCTTCGGCCCGCTGATCCTGCTGTTCGTGGTGTTCTACTTCCTGATGATCCGCCCGCAGATGAAGCGGCAGAAGGAGCACCGCGCCATGGTCACGGCCCTGGCCAAGGGCGACGAAGTGGTGACCAACGGCGGTCTGGCCGGCCGCGTGGACGAGGTGGGCGAGTCCTTCATCACCCTCGAGATCGCGCCGAACGTGAAGATCAAGGTGCAGAAGGGCGCCGTGTCCCAGGTGCTGCCGAAGGGCTCGCTGAAGTCGTCCTGAGGGATCGGGCCATCGGGCGGCGACATCCGCCTAAGGCCGTCCCGCGGGGGCGGACGGCCTCGCCGCAACGCGAACGATGCTACCGCCGCGGCCCCCGTGCCGCGGCTTTTGACGGATGCAAGGCATGAGTGATTTTCCTCGCTGGAAATTTTTCCTGGTCGCCATCGTTTTGGTGCTGGGCATCGTCTACGCGTTGCCTAACGCGTTCCTGCCGCAGCCGGCGGTGCAGGTCACGGCCAACCGCAACGGCGTGGTCAACCAGGCGCTGCAGGAAAAGGCGCTGTACGCGCTCAAGCAGCAGAACCTGGCCTACCAGAGCGTGGAGCTGCAGAACGACCACCTGCTGGTGAGCTTCGGCAACGCCGACGTGCAGAAGAGCGCCGGCGACGCCATCAAGGCCGCGCTGGGCGACGACTACACCGTGGCCTTCAACCTCAAGTCCACCGTGCCGCGCTGGCTGTCCATGATCCATGCGAACTCCATGCCGCTGGGCCTGGACCTGCAGGGCGGCGTGCACTTCCTGATGGAAGTGGACCAGAACGACGTGGTCGACAAGCAGGAAACGCGCTACGCCGACGACATCCGCAGCATGCTGCGCGAGAAGAACGTCCGCTACGACTCGGTCAGCCGCAATGCCGTGCGCGGCCAGGGCGTGGCCGTGGTGCTGCGCTCCGCCGCCGACCGCACCGCGGCGGCCAATGCGATCGCCGCCGAATACCCGGACCTCAGCACCCAGGACGGCCAGGTCACCGGCGACCGCTTCGTGCTCAATGCCGTGCTGCGCCCGGACAAGCTGCGCGAGCTTTCGCTCAACGCCGTGCGCCAGAACCTGGGCACCCTGCGCAACCGTATCAATGCGCTGGGCGTGTCCGAGCCGATCATCCAGCAGCAGGGCGACAGCCGCATCATCGTCGAGCTGGCCGGCGTGCAGGACACCGCCGAGGCCAAGAAGCTGATCGGCGCCACCGCCACCCTGGAATACCGCGCCGGCTACGGCACCCCGCAGCAGGCGGTGGATGCCAAGAACACCGGCAACGTGCCGCCGGACGCGCGCCTGTACAAGGACACCCGCGGCAACCCGGTGCTGCTGAGCAAGAAGATCATCGTCACCGGCGACCAGCTGGTCGACGCCTCCTCGGGCACCGAGCAGCAGAGCGGCTCGCCGATGGTGTCGGTCACGCTCAATGCCGCCGGCGCCAAGAAGATGCTCGATTTCACCACCAGCAACGTCGGCAAGCCGATGGGCGTGGTCTATGTCGAGCGCGTGGTCGAAACCAAGCTGGTCGACGGCAAGGAAGTGCGCACGCCGAAGATCACCGAGGAAGTGATCAACTACGCCACCGTCAACGGCGTGTTCGGCAAGAACTTCCAGACCACCGGCCTGCGCAGCGCCAAGGAAGCTTCCGAGCTGGCCCTGCTGCTGAAGGGCGGTTCGCTGGCCGCGCCGATCGACATCGTCGAGGAGCGCGTGATCGGCCCGAGCCTGGGCCAGGACAACATCGCCAAGGGCATGAAGGCCGTGCTGATCGGCCTGGGCCTGGTGCTGCTGGCCGCGGCCATCTACTACAAGCTGTTCGGCCTGGTGGCCGACATCGCGCTGTTCTTCAACCTGGTGATCCTGGTGGCGGTGATGTCGCTGGTCGGGGTGACCCTGACCATGCCGGGCATCGCCGGTATCGTGCTGACGCTGGGCATGGCGATCGACGCCAACGTGCTGATCTGCGAACGCGTACGCGAAGAGTTGCGTAACGGTTCCTCGCCGCACGCCGCGATCCGCGCCGGCTACGAGAAGGCCTGGGCGACCATCCTGGACGCCAACGTCACCCACCTGATCGCCGCGCTGGCGCTGACCACGATGGGCTCCGGCCCGATCCGCGGCTTCGGCGTGACGCTGCTGATCGGCATCCTGACCTCGATGTTCACCTCGGTGACCCTGACCCATGCGATCACCTTGCTGATCCACGGCCACCGCAAACTCAAGACGCTGTCGGTCTGAAGAGGAACTGGCAATCATGGAAATCTTCAACCACAACGCGAACGTCAACTTCCTGGGCATGCGCAAGGTCAGCATCGGCATCGCCGTGCTGCTGATGCTCGTGTCGATCGCCCTGCTGGTCTCCCGCGGCCTCAACTACGGCCTGGACTTCACCGGCGGCATCTCCGCCGAGATCAGCTACCAGCAGCCGGTGGCCGTGGCCGACGTGCGCGAGGCGCTGGCCAAGGCGGGCATGGAGCACGCCGTGGTGCAGAGCCTGGGCGGCACCAAGGAAGTCTCGATCCGCATGCAGCCCACCGCGGCCATGCTGGACCAGGGCAAGGTGAACCTGGACAAGGTCTCGGCCGTCGTCAGCGGGGCGCTGAAGGCCGTGCGTCCCGATGCCCAGCTCAAGAGCCGCTCCTCGGTCAGCTCGCAGGTCGGCGACGAACTGCGCAGCGACGGCACCATGGCCGCGGGCCTGGTCATCCTGGGCATCGGCCTGTACCTGTGGGTGCGCTTCGAGCGGCGCTTCGCCATCGCCGCGCTGGCCACCGAGGTGCACGACGTGCTGGTGACCCTGGGCGTGCTGGTGATCACCGGCCGCGAGTTCGACCTGACCGTGCTGGCCTCGGTGCTGGCGGTGATCGGCTACTCCATCAACGACAAGGTGGTGGTGTTCGACCGTATCCGCGAACTGTTCCGCCTGGCGCGCAAGGCCGAGCCGGTGGAAGTGCTGAACCGCTCGATCAACAGCACGCTGTCGCGAACCATCATCACCTCGCTGTTCACCGCCATCACCATGGCCGCGCTGTACTTCATCGGCGGCGCGGTGGTGCAGGGCTTCGCCATCACCATGCTGATCGGCATCCTGGTCGGCACGCTCTCGTCCATCTTCGTGGCCAGCCCGATCCTGTTGTGGCTGGGCGTGTCCAAGCAGGACCTGATGCCGCAGACCAAGGAGAACCCGGAGCTGGCGCGGCGCCCGTAAGGCATTGCGATAGCACCCTGAAAAGCCCGGCCTTGCGCCGGGCTTTTTTTATGCGCGGCACTGGCGCCGGGTACGGCAATTCGATTAGCGACTTAATCCCCGATTGCCCATTTCAATTGGGATTAATCGCATGGCCGCGATTACTTGCCGCATTGCCACGCAAGATATTGCGAAACGGCTCAGCGTATTGCAGTGCGGTATTTCCGGCGTTCGCAGGTTCGGGCGCAAAAGGGGGGAATGGCGATGGCTTGAAAACCGCAGCGCTGTGCGATTCATTAAGTAAATGTTGACTTGATGTAACGGTCGACGTTATTTTCGGGATGTTCCTGATGCGACAGTCAGACGACAGCTTGCTTACAGCCACGGGAGGCCCGCAAGAAATCGTCGCCGCAGAGGGGAACGCAGAGGGGCAGTCTGCAGGGGGAGTTACCTACAGACGCAGTCTTTGCAAACTTTTGGCCTATCGCCCGCATTGCGGGCGGTTTTGCTCAATTTTGCCCACACCCCACGTGGGCGTTTTCGGGGAGATCCAAATGAGTTTTCGTTCCTTGAATCGCGGCTATCTGCGTCACACGGCGCTTGCCGCTGCGCTGATCATGGCCGGCGTGTCCGGCGTTGCGTTCGGCCAGGCCACCACCGGCAACATCACCGGTCAGGCTGAAGCCGGCGACACCGTGACGATCACCAGCGCCACCGGCCTGAACCGCCAGGTGACGGTCGACGCCAGCGGTCGCTACAGCGCCACCAACCTGCCGGTCGGTTCCTACACCGTCACCCTGCAGAAGGGCGGCTCCACGGTCGACACCCGCAAGGACGTCACCCTGACCGTCGGTTCGACCACGGAAGTCTCGTTCGCCTCGGCCAACAACGCCTCGTCGCTGTCCGCCGTGACGGTGACGGCCAACGCGCTGCCGGCCATCGACGTCTCCGGCGTCGACTCGCGCACGGTGATCACCTCCCAGCAGCTGGCTCGCCTGCCGCTCGCGCGCAGCGCCGAAGCGATCGCGCTGCTGGCCCCGGGCGTGGTCCAGGGCAGCAGCTACTTCTCCGGCAACATGGGCGGCCCGCTGGTTTCGTTCGGCGGTTCGTCGGTGACGGAGAACGCGTACTACATCAACGGCTTCAACACCACCGACCCGCTGAGCGGCCTGGGCGGCCTGAGCCTGCCCTACGGCGCGATCGACCAGCAGGAAATCCTCACCGGCGGCTACGGCGCGGCTTACGGCCGTTCGGACGGCGGCGTGATCAGCCAGGTCGGCAAGCGCGGCACCAACGAGTGGCACTTCGGCGGTCAGATCCTGTGGACCCCGACCTCGCTCGAGAGCGACCCGAAGAACTACTACTACGTCAACAAGGACGGTTCGAACGGCAAGCTCCGCCAGTACCGCAACGACAACAAGTCCTGGACCACCACGTACTCCGCCTATGTCGGCGGTCCGCTGGTCAAGGACAAGCTGTTCTTCTTCCTGGCCGCCGAATACGAGCGTGAGCAGGGCAAGAACACCAGCCTGAGCTCGGCTGCCGGCGTCGGCCCGAACACCGCTCCGTTCGTCGACCACGGCAAGATCAACAGCCCGAAGTGGTACGGCAAGCTGGACTGGAACATCACCGACAGCAACATCCTCGAAGTGACCGGCGTCTCCAACAAGTCGTCGTACAACGGCACGCTGAACAACTTCGACTACGGCACGCTGAAGGAAGGCTCCTTCAACAGCTACGACACGGCGGTCAAGAACTCGTTCAATCTGTACACGACGAAGTTCACCAGCTACATCACCGATGACCTGACCCTGTCGGTGCAGTACGGCAAGATGAAGGGCAAGTACTACACCGACACGCCCGGCTACGATCCGACCAACCCGTACCTGTTCACCACCGAGAACCAGAATCCGGATCTCAACGGCGGCAACCCGATCACGAACAACCAGACGGTTTCGACGATCAACCTGCCGGGTCACAAGACCACCAACACCAACCTGCGCGTCGACCTGACCTACAAGCTCGGTGACCACACCATCACCGGCGGTATCGACAACCAGGACGTGCGCAACACCGACGCCGGTACCCAGTTCCCGACCAGTGGCCTCGGCTACGCCTGGGAATACAACACCATGGACGGCGATCCGGACACCTACATCATCGGTGGCCCGGGTACCGCACAGGCCGGTGCCGACTGGCGCAACTCGCCGTGGGTGGCCAACACCGGCTCGCAGGCAGGTGGTGAGACCGGCTACTACGTGGCCCGCTACCGCTACCACGACAACGCCTCGGTCCGCGTGCAGCAGCGCGCCCAGTACCTGCAGGACGACTGGCAGATCAACGACCGCTGGCTGGTCAAGATCGGCCTGCGCAACGACCAGTTCACCAACTTCGGTGCTTCCGGTGCGCCGTACCTGCGCCTGACCAAGCCGCAGTGGGCTCCGCGCGTGGGCTTCAGCTGGGACGTCTACGGCGACTCCAGCTTCAAGGTCTACGGCAACGCCGGCCGCTACTACCTGGCGATGCCGACCAGCGTGGCCCTGCGTTCGGCGGGTTCCTCGCTGTACACCCGCGAGTACTTCACCTACACGGGTATCGACGCCAACGGCGTGCCGACCGGTCTGACCCCGATCGACACCAGCCGCGGCGCGGGCGCTCCGTTCTCCGCCAACGGCGAGTACGGCCAGCCGCGCGATCCGAACGTCGCTTCCGAGCGTAACCTGAAGTCCGAGTACCAGGACGAGTTCATCCTCGGCTTCGACAAGAAGCTGGGCGACTCGTGGGTCTACGGCGCCAAGGCCACGTACCGCAAGCTGCGCAACGCGATCGACGACATCGGCGACAACGTCTCGATCCTGCGCAAGATGAACGAGATGGGCATCGACCCGGCCACGTACGACGCGACCCAGGTTCCGGGCAGCATCCTGATCAACCCGGGCAAGACCGCGGACTTCCTGGTGCCGAAGCTCGGCGGTGGCTACTACACCGTGCCGATGGACTGGAAGAAGGACTTCGGCTTCAACACCACGATGAAGCGCAAGTACTACGGCCTGAACCTGTTCCTGGAGCATCCGTTCGACGGCAAGTGGTACGGCCGCGTGGACTACGTGTGGTCGCATAGCTTCGGCAACTCGGAAGGCCAGGTGCGTTCGGATATCGGCCAGACCGACGTCTCGGCGACGGTGGACTGGGATTACGCCCAGGTCATGGACTACGCCAACGGCTCGCTCTCGAACGACCGTCGTCACCAGATCAAGGCCTACGGCTCGTACCAGATCGCTCCGGAGTGGATGGTTTCCGGTAACGTCGCGATCCTGTCCGGCACGCCGCGCACCTGCCTCGGCCTGTACGGCGAGGACGCGACCAACCCGGGTCTCGGCTACGGTCCGTACTACCACTTCTGCGACGGCAAGCCGTGGTCGCCGGGCACCACCCGCAACCCGTGGACCTACCTGCTGAGCGTCAGCGCCGAGTACCGTCCGGAATGGGCGGACAAGAAGCTGGGCTTCAACGTGATGGTCTACAACGTGCTGAACAAGCAGACCACCACGCAGGTCTACGCGATCTCGACCAGCTCGAGCTACCTGCGTCCGATCAGCTCGCAGACCCCGCGCTATGTCCGCTTCGGTGTGACGTACGACTTCTGATCGAGCGATCAGTGCAGCAACACAGAGCCGCCGGGGAAATCCCGGCGGCTTTTTTTTGTGCAGTCGATTCGTTCGGCGTTTTATTGCCCGGGCTATGGATGGCGGTGCAGTAAATGTCGCGGCTTGCTGTTGCCCATCGGCGGGACTAGAGTCGAACGGCTCGAATAGACGGCTATACGGCTCACCGGTCTATCGGGCGTTCCCCATCACAGAAACATCAGCAGAGGGATAAGCGATGAAGCTTCGTGTGATAAGCATTTTGTGCGGACTGGTCTTGACCTTCTTCACCGGCAGCGCTTTCGCCGCGTGGGCGTACGCTGAGAACTTCACGTATTTCGATGCCTCCGGAAACGTCATCGGACAATCGCTGCTCGGTTGCAGCACGGCGACGCCACGAAAGGCGGCAGGCGTCACCAGCATCTATTGGCGCGAAGACGTGACCTTGTGCAATACCAGCGTCATGATCGTCGGAGACCTGTGCTATGGAGCCACCGACGGTCCGGGCTGGGTCTGCGTGCCCAGGCAGGTGGCGTCGCAGCCGGCCGGCGTGCGCAATACCCGTACCGATCATCTCCCTCCGGGCATGACGGATGCCGCTTCCTGCTCTCTGGCTTCATGCGGTATTCCCACGCCGGCGTTTCTTCCGTCCTTGCAGCCCAGCGTGCATATCGCCGGCAGCGAGAGTTATCCGCCGAACGAACATGATTGCCAGGCGGAAGGCGGCGATTGCCTGTCCTGGTTGATCCAGTAGCACAACGCATAAAAAAGCCCGCTTCGGCGGGCTTTCTTTCTTGGGCAGCGATGTCAGCTGGTGCTTGGAACCGGCCGTGTTTCATCCGGCAGCGGATCGGCAAGCGGTTCCGGCGGCGGTGAGTGATTCCGTATGTGTCCATCCCATTGCTCCACCGGGATAGGTTCATACCCCGGCCCGAACGCCACCTCGCCCAGCTTCCATCCCGCCGGCCGCCGCACCGCACCCCAGAACCGCTTGAACGCGGCCCAGTGCAAGCCGATCAGGCCATGCTCGTTATCCGCATCCACCGTAGGATCGCCCACACCGGTCGGCCGCGGCGCCATGCCGTAGAGCGAGGTGCCGAACAGCACGTCCCACACCGACAGCACCTGGCCGAAGTTGCAGTTGTGCAGGCCCGGTCGTTCCGGATCCACCAGCATGTGGTGCAGCCGGTGGAATTTCGGATCGACGAAGACGCGCCCGAACACCGGCCCGAAGCCGATGCGCACATTCGCGTGCGAGAAGTTCTGTACCAGTTCGCCCAGCAGCACCAGCCACGCGAACTGGTCCGGCTCCACTCCCATCACGATGCCGACCGTGGCCAGCACCATCGACTGCAGGAAGCCGTCGACCAGGCTGCCGCGGTCGTTGGTCCAGCAGCTCATCTGGCGCTGGCTGTGATGCATGCTGTGCAGCGCCCACCACCAGGGCAGGGCGTGCTGCAGGCGGTGCATCCAGTAATAGACCAGGTCGTAGACGACGTAATAGCAGGCGAACAGCAGCCACGGGTGCTGCTTCAGCCACGGCACCCAGTGCGTGATGGCGAGCGGCGAGACGCTGGCGTCGGAGGGGCCGGTATCCGGGCCGCCGAAGTAATTGGCGATCGGCGTCAGCACCAGGAAGCTGAAGACCGGAAAGATGCCGACCAGCATCATCAGCGTGTACTGGAAATCCACGCGGGTGAGCTTGCGGTCGGCCCAGCGCTCGGCGGGCAGCAGGGTTTCCAGCGGGCGGAAGATCAAGCCGATGATGCCCAGCTGCAAGCTGGCGATCAGCAGCGATTCGGCGATGTCCTTGGGGTCGCCCGCCAGCCCCTGCAGATGCAGCAGCTGCAGCACGGGAAGCACGCCATGCCCGGCGAACCAATCGACGAGACGGGACCAGAGTTCGGCCATCGGCGAAACCTTGCAAGAAGAGACGGACGATCCTGCAGGTGAAGTGCGAGCTTGCTACAGAACCGGTCAGTACAGAATACCGCCCGGCGGCGGCGCCATCCAAGGCCGGCAGGATTTTGCGGGCGCGCCCGGTTCAGCCGCGCAGGTGCGCGTCCAGCTCCGCCAGCTGGGCCGGGGTGCCGAGGTTGCGCCAGAAACCGTCGTAGCGTTCGCCGCTGAGCTGGTGATCGCGCATCGCCTGCTGGTACAGCGGCAGCAGCTTGAAGCGCCCGGGCGCATGGCCGTGCACGAACTGCGGCCGGTACACGCCGATATTGCCGAAGGTGAGCCGCTCGCCCGCGCCTTGTTCCTGCAGCTGGCCATCGTGCAGCACGAAGTCGCCCGCGGCGTGCCAATCCGGATTCGGCACCATCACCAGGTGGGCGAGCCCGGCAGGTTCCAATGGCAACTTCGCGTAGTCGTAATCGCAGTAGATATCGGCGCTGACCGCGATGAATGGTTCCGGCCCCAGCAGCGGCAGCGCATTGAGCATGCCGCCGCCGGTTTCCAGCGGCGTGGGCCCTTCGTAGGCGTAGCGGATGCGCAGGCCCCAGCGCGAACCATCGCCCAGCGCCTCCGGGAACTGGTCCGCCAGATGCGAGGTGTTGATCACCACGTAGTGCACGCCCACCGCCGCGAGCTTTTCCAGATGCCACGCGATCAGCGGCTTGCCGCCTGCCATGAGCAGCGGCTTGGGGGTTCGGTCGGTGAGCGGGCGCATGCGCTCGCCCAGGCCGGCGGCAAAGATCAGTGCGTGCCTCATGCGGCCACCTGGGTAAGGTCGCGGCCGGCCGCGTGGCGTTCCAGCAGCGCGGCGAAGTCCGCCAGTTCCGGATAGCTGCCCGCCACCGTGCTGACGTAGCGATAGACCGTCGGCACGTCGGCGAGATACCCCGGCTTGCCGTCGCGATACCACAGCCGATAGAACTGGCCGAGCACGCGCACGTGGCGGTGCAGGCCGGTGAGGTCGAACCAGCGCAGGAAGCGTGCGGCATCCACCTTCGCGTCGATCGTGCCGGCGCCGAGCAGGCGCTGGCGGTACAACTCCACCCAGGCTTCGATGCGTTCGCGCGGCCACACGATGTAGGCGTCGCGCAGCAGCGAGGCGAGGTCGTAGGTGATGGGGCCGGCGAGCGCGCCCTGGAAATCGATCACGCCGGGATTGTTGCGTTCGACGACCAGCAGGTTGCGGCTGTGATAGTCGCGATGCACGAAGCAGCGCGGCTGTTCCAGCGCATTCCCGACGATCAGCTCGAACGCTGCTTCCAGCACCTTCCGCTCTTCGCCACTGGGCGTATGGCCCAGGTGGCGGGTGAGAAACCATTCCGGCATCACTTCGAGGCCGCGCACCAGCACCTCGCGGTCGAACGGCGGCAGATCGCGGTAGTCCATGCGCGTCTGCATCCGCAGCAGCGCATCCATCGCATCGCCGTACAGCGCGTCGGCGTTGCGCTCGTTCAACGCCGACAGATACAGCTGGTGGCCGAGGTCTTCGATCAGCAGGAAACCCTGCTGCAGGTCCTTCGCGCGCACCGCCGGCACATGCAGGCCCGCGGCGGCGAGGCGTTCGCCGATGGCCAGCCACGGACGCGGGTCTTCGCGGTCCGGCGGCGAGTCCATCACGATCCAGCTGCTGCCTTGATGGTGCGTGCGCCAGTAGCTGCGGAAGCTGGCGTCGGAGGAAGCCGATTCCAGCGTGAGCGTGGCATCGTCGAGAACGGAGCGGGCCCAGGCGAGGCGGGCGGCGGAGCGGTCGGTCATGGCGGGCAGCTTAGCGGCCGCCGCCAGACCTGGCCAATCCACAAGCTGGCGTAGGTTGGGGTGAGCGCAGCGAACCCCAACCGCAGCGCATCGTTGGGGTTCGCGGCGCTCACCCCAACCTACGCCGCGTGTGTTGTCTCAGGAGAGGTTGTAAGCCTTCTCTTCGTGCAGCGCGATATCCAGCCCCATCATTTCCTGCTCGTCGTCCACGCGCAGGCCCAGCGTCTTGTCGATCAGCTTCAGCAGCACGAAGCTCAACACGGCGCTCCACGCGATGGTGAAGCCCACGCCCTTGGCCTGGATCCACAGCTGGCCCCACAGCGAGGTCACCGTGCCGAAGCCGCCCAGCGCCGGCGAAGCCAGCGGGCCGGTCAGCAGGCCGCCGAGGATGCCCGCCACCGCGTGCACGCCGAACACGTCGAGCGAGTCGTCGTAGCCGAACTTGTGCTTAAGCCGCGTGGCGCTGAAGAAGCACACCACACCGGCGACAAAGCCCAGCACCAGCGATCCGCCCGGCCCCGCGGTGCCGGCCGCCGGCGTCACCGCCACCAGTCCCGCCACCGCGCCCGACACGATGCCCAGCACGCTGGGCCTTCCGTGCACCACCCACTCGGCCACCAGCCAGCCCAGCGCGGCGGCGGCGGTGGCGATCTGCGTCACCAGCATGGCCATGCCGGCGCTGCCGTTGGCGGCCACCGCGGAGCCTGCATTGAAACCGAACCAGCCCAGCCACAGCAGGCTGGCGCCGATCACCGTGTAGCCGAGGTTGTGCGGCGGCATCGGCACCTGCGGAAAACCGCGGCGCTTGCCGATCACCAGGCAGGCGATCAGGCCGGCGATACCGGCATTGATATGCACCACCGTGCCGCCGGCGAAATCCAGCACGCCCAGGTCGCCCAGCAGCGAACCCGGGCCGCTCCACACCATGTGCGCCACCGGCAGATAGACGAAGGTCAGCCACAAGCCGCTGAACCACAGCATGGCGCTGAACTTCATGCGCTCCGCATAGGCGCCGACGATCAGCGCGGGCGTGATGATGGCGAAGGTCATCTGGAACATCACGAATACCGCCTCGGGTACCGTCTGGTAGCGCGAGTCGGGCTTGAGGCCGGCCAGCATCGCGCGATCGAGTCCGCCGATGATGGAATGCCAACCGGTGCTGCCGGCCTGCATGCCCACCGTGCTGAAGGCCAGCGAATAGCCGTAGACGATCCACAGCACCGTCACCATCGCGGTGATGGCGAAGCACTGCATCAGCACCGACAGCAGGTTCTTCGCGCGCACCATGCCGCCGTAGAACAGCGCCAGGCCCGGGATGGTCATCAGCAGCACGAGCGCCGTGGCGGTGAGCATCCAGGCGGTGTCGCCGCTGTCGATATGCGCCGGTGCCGCGGCCTGGCTCCAGGCGGGCAGGGCGAGCAGGCTGCCGGCCAGGGCGGCGGCGATCTGGCGTGGCTTACAGCGCATCGTTGTCCACCTCCATGGTGCGGATGCGGATCGCCTGTTCCAGCTCGCTGACGAAGATCTTGCCGTCGCCGATCTTGCCGGTGCGCGCCGCGCCGCTGATCGCCTCGATCGCCTGCTCCAGCTGCTCGTCGGCCACCGCCACCTCGATCTTCAGCTTGGGCAGGAAATCCACCACGTACTCGGCGCCGCGGTACAGCTCGGTATGGCCGTGCTGGCGGCCGAAGCCCTTGACCTCGGTGACCGTCATGCCGGCGATGCCGGTCTCGGACAGGGCTTGCCGGACGTCGTCCAGCGTGAAGGGTTTGATGATCGCGGTAAGCCACTTCATCCGGCGCTTTCCCCATGGCGGATTGATATGTGGCGGCGCAGCACGTTGCGTGCCAGTCGGCGAGGCTGTCCCGGTGTTCAAAGATTCAATGACTTAGCGCAGCGATTTGTCCGATCAAGCGCTGCTTTGGCGCGTCCGCGACGCCGGCTGCCCGTGTTTGGTGCAACGCCGCGCGATTGACCCGAACCCGCTTAATCCGTACCATTTTGGTCCCGATTCCCCGATCTCCGCCGCCTTCCGTCCCCATGCTCCGCGTCAGCCGCCTTACCGATTACGCCACGGTGGTGATGACCTGCATCGCCGTGCATCCGCACGACGTGCTCAGCACCGCGCAGATCGCCGACGAGGCGCGGCTGGAGCTGCCCACCGTGAGCAAGCTGCTGAAGTCGCTGAGCCACGCGGGGCTGGTCGAATCGTTCCGCGGCGTCAACGGCGGCTACCGGCTGGCGCGTCCGGCCGAGGCGATCTCGCTGGCGCAGATTGTGGAAGCGATGGAAGGACCGATCGGCATGACCGAATGCGGCGTCGCCACGGGGCAGTGCGAGCGCGAATCGCAATGCAACGTGCGCGGCAGCTGGCGGCTGGTGAGCCACGTGGTCGACAACGCCCTGCGCGCCGTCAGCCTCGCCGACATGCTCAAGCCGCAACCCGCGCCGCCGGTGGCGACCGTCGCACTCAGCACCCTGAAAAGCAGGACCACCGCATGACTCACGAACCCAGCAACACGGCCGTCGAAGCCAGCGCCGCCACGCTGCTGCGCGACAACGCCGAAGTAGCGGAAGCGCTAGGCCGCCGCTACGAGGCCGGCTTCGTCACCGACATCGAAACCACCAGCCTGCCGCCCGGCCTCAACGAGGACATCATCCGCCAGCTCTCTGCGATCAAGCAGGAGCCCGAATGGATGACCGAGTGGCGACTGAAGGCCTATCGCCACTGGCTGACCATGCCGTCGCCGGACTGGGCCAAGCTGAACCTCTCGCCGATCGACTACCAGTCGATCAGCTACTACGCCGCGCCCAAGGCCGGCCCCAAGTCGCTGGACGAAGTCGATCCGAAGCTGCTGGAAACCTACGACAAGCTCGGCGTGCCGCTGCACGAGCGCGCCAAGCTGGCCGGCGTGGCGGTGGACGCGGTGTTCGACTCGGTCTCCGTCGGCACCACCTTCCGCAAGGAGCTGGCCGCGGCCGGCGTGATCTTCTGCTCGATGAGCGAGGCGATCCGCGAGCACGGCGACCTGGTGCAGCAATACCTGGGCAGCGTGGTGCCCACCGGCGACAACTACTTCGCCGCGCTGAATTCCGCCGTGTTCTCCGACGGCTCCTTCGTATTCGTGCCCAAGGGCGTGCGCTGCCCGATGGAGCTGTCCACCTACTTCCGCATCAACGCGATGAACACCGGACAGTTCGAGCGCACCCTGATCGTGTGCGAGGACGACGCCTACGTGTCCTACCTGGAAGGCTGCACCGCGCCGATGCGCGACGAGAACCAGCTGCACGCCGCGGTGGTGGAACTGGTTGCGCTGGAACGCGCGCAGATCAAATACTCCACGGTGCAGAACTGGTATCCGGGCGACGAGAACGGCGTCGGCGGCATCTACAACTTCGTGACCAAGCGCGGCGACTGCCGCGGCGCGGATTCGAAAATTTCCTGGACCCAGGTGGAAACCGGTTCGGCCGTCACCTGGAAATACCCCAGCTGCGTGCTGCGCGGCGACCGCTCGGTGGGCGAGTTCTATTCGGTGGCGCTCACCCACCATCGCCAGCAGGCCGACACCGGCACCAAGATGATCCACATCGGCAAGCACACCAAGTCGAAGATCGTCTCCAAGGGCATCAGCGCCGGCCGCAGCTCGAATGCCTACCGCGGCCTGGTGAAAGTGGAGAAGGGCGCCGAGGGCGCGCGCAACTACACGCAGTGCGATTCGCTGCTGATCGGCAAGCGCTGCGGCGCGCACACTTTCCCGTACATGGAAGTGAAGAACCCCAGCGCCATCGTCGAGCACGAGGCCACCACCTCGAAGATCTCCGACGACCAGCTGTTCTATTGCCGCAGCCGCGGCATCAGCGAGGAAGACGCCGTGTCGATGATCGTCGACGGTTTCTGCAAGCAGGTGTTCCGCGAGCTGCCGATGGAATTCGCGGTGGAAGCGAAGAAGCTGCTCGAGGTGTCGCTGGAAGGAGCCGTCGGATGAAGCGCGCGCTCGTTTTCCTTGTTTGCGCCGCGCTGCCGCTGGCGGCCGTGGCGCAGCAGCCCGACTGCAAGGCGCCGGGTACGCAGCTGGAGATCGACGCCTGCGCCGGCGCCGATTTCAGCAAGGCCGACGCCGAACTCAACAGCGTGTGGAAAAGCATCCTGGCCAAGTACAAGGACCAGCCGCAGTTCCTGGACAAGCTCAAGGCCTCGCAGCGCCTGTGGCTGCAGTTCCGCGACGCCGAGCTGGAAGCGCTCTATCCGGTGGCCAAGGGCCAGGACGCCCGCGTCCAGTACGGCAGCATGTACCCCACCTGCTACACCGGCGCCAAGGCGAAGCTCACCCGCCAGCGCACCGAACAACTCAAGGTCTGGCTGGACGGCGCCCAGGAAGGCGACACCTGCTCCGGCTCCATCAAGAACTCCGCGGATTTGAAGTGACATGCTGAAGATCGAGAACCTGCACGCCCGCGTCGAGGGCAAGTCCATCCTCAAGGGCCTCACGCTCACCGTGAACCCCGGCGAGGTGCACGCCATCATGGGCCCGAACGGCGCCGGCAAGTCCACCCTGGGCAACGTGCTCTCCGGCCGCGACGGCTATGAGGTGACCGAAGGCTCGGTGACGTTCGAAGGCCGCGACCTGCTGGCGCTGGAGCCGGAAGAGCGCGCCGCCGCCGGCGTGTTCCTGGCGCTGCAGTATCCGGTGGAAATCCCCGGCGTGAACAACACCTACTTCCTGCGCGCCGCGCTCAATGCGCAGCGCAAGCAGCGCGGCGAGGCGGAACTCGATTCCATGCAGTTCCTCAAGCTGGTGCGCGAGAAGCTGAAGATCATGCAGATCTCCGACGAGCTGCTGCACCGTGCGGTGAACGAAGGTTTCTCAGGCGGCGAGAAGAAGCGCAACGAGATCTTCCAGATGGCCGTGCTGGAACCGAAGCTGGCGATCCTGGACGAGACCGACTCCGGCCTGGACATCGACGCGCTCAAGCAGGTGGCGCAGGGCGTGAACGCGCTGCGTTCGGCCGAGCGCTCCTTCCTGATGATCACCCACTACCAGCGCCTGCTGCATTACATCGAGCCGGACTTCGTGCACGTGCTGGCCGATGGCCGCATCGTCGAGAGCGGCGACAAGTCGCTGGCGCTGAAGCTGGAAGAACACGGCTACGCCTGGGTCAACGAGCGCAGCCCCGCCGGAGCGCAGGCATGAGCGAACCGGCGCGCACGCCGTTCGTCGCCTCGCTGCCCGAAGCGGAGGCGCTGGCGCGCCTGCCCGGCAGCGGCGTCGCCTGGCTGGACGCGGCGCGGCGCGAGAACCTCGACGCCTTCGCCGCTGCCGGCCTGCCCGACACCCGCGTGGAAGCCTGGAAATACACCGCGCTGCGCGCGCTGGCGCAGCGCCGCTTCGCGCATGGCGATGCGCAGGCGGCCACGCGTGCGGTCGATGTCGCGGCGCTGGCCTTGCCGGGTGTGGACGGTCCGCGGCTGGTGTTCGTCAACGGTGCGTTCCGCGCCGATCTCTCTTCGCTGGCCGGGCTGCCCGCGGGCCTGAGCCTGCGTCCGCTGTCGCAGGCGCTGCGCGAGGATGCCGAAGGCCTGCGCTTCGCGCTGTCGCATCGCTACCGCGAAGCCGGCGACGCGTTCGCGCGGCTGAATGCGGCGCTGGCCGGCGACGGCGTGGTGCTGCGCGTCGCCGCTGGCGCGGCGGTCGCCAAGCCGGTGCATCTGCTGTTTGTCGGCGCGCCGGCGGAAGGCGATCTCGCCTGGCATCTGCGCACCATCGTCGAACTGGAAGAGGGCGCCGAACTCGCCCTGGTCGAACACCACGCTTCCCTCGGCGCGCAGAAGCATCTGGCCACCGTGGTCAGCGACGTGGTGCTGCGCGACGGCGCCCGGCTCGACTACGCCATCGTGCAGGACGCCGCCGAAGACGCCACCCTGATCCGCCGCAGCCAGCTCCGCCTCGGCGCGCACGCCCATGCCGCCATGCACGTGCAGGAACTCGGTGGCGCCCTGGTGCGCCACGACCTGCGTGCGGAACTGGCCGGCGACGAAGCGCGCCTCGCCACCCATGGCGTGTTCGCGTTGCATGGCCGCCAGCACGTCGACACCCAGCTGGCGGTGCGCCACGCGGCCTTGAACACGGCTTCGGAATCCATCTGGCGCGGCGTGGCCGACCAGCGTTCGCGCGGCGTGTTCCGCGGCGCCATCGTGGTGGCCGAAGGCGCCGACGGCAGCGATGCCTCGCTCAGCAGCAAGAACCTGCTGCTGTCCGCGCTGGCCGAGATCGACACCAAGCCGGAACTGGAAATCTACGCCGACGAAGTGAAGGCCGCGCACGGTGCCACGGTCGGCCAGCTCGACGAGCGCGCTTTGTTCTACCTGCGCTCGCGCGGCATCCCGCACGCCGAGGCGCGCGCCATGCTCACCGCCGCGTTCTGCCGCGCCGTGCTGCAGGCGATGCCGAACGAAGCGCTGCGCGAGCACGTCTCACAGCTGCTGCTGGCCCACCTGCCGGCCGAATGAAGCCCACGCCACCGGATCCCCAGCCGATGAACGCCCAAGCCCAGCTTCCCACCGCCTTCGACGTGCAGCGCATCCGCGCCGACTTCCCGCTGCTGGCGCGCAGCGTGCACGGCAAGCCGCTGGTGTATTTCGACAACGCCAACACCAGCCAGAAGCCGCACAGCGTGATCGAGGCGGTGGACCAGCATTACCGGCTGCACAACGCCAATGTCTCGCGCGCCGTACATCTGCTGGGCGAGGAAGCCACTGCCGCCTACGAAGGTGCGCGCGACAAGCTGGCGATGTTCCTCAATGCCGGTTCGCGCAACGAGATCGTGCTGACCTCGGGCACCACCCAGGCGATCAACCTGGTGGCCTACAGCTACGCCTTGCCGCAGCTGCAGCCGGGCGACGCCATCGTCACTACCGTGATGGATCACCACGCCAATATCGTGCCGTGGCAGATCGTGGCCGCGCGCAGCGGGGCCACCGTGAAGCCGGCGCCGATCGACGAGCGCGGCGAGCTGATCGTGGAGGAATACCTCAAGCTGCTCACGCCCGAAGTGAAGCTGGCCTGCGTGGGCCATGTCTCCAACGTGCTGGGTACCGTCAATCCGGTGCGCGAGCTGGCGCGCGAATGCCGCAAGCGCGGCATCCCGCTGCTGGTGGACGGCTCGCAGGCCGTGCCGCACCGTCCGGTGGACGTGCAGGCGCTGGGCTGCGATTTCTATGCGATCACCGGCCACAAGATGCTGGCGCCCACCGGTACCGGCGTGCTGTGGGCGCGCAAGGAGCTGCTGCAGGCGATGCCGCCGTTCTTCGGCGGCGGCGAGATGATCCGCGAGGTGCGCTTCAGCGGCACCACCTTCGCCGAACCGCCGCATCGCTTCGAAGCGGGCACGCCGAATATCGCGGGCTTCGCCGGCGTGTCGGCGGCGATCGACTACTACGCCTCGGTCGGCTTCGAAGCCATCCATGCCTGGGAACAGCAGCTGCTGGCCTATGCCACCGAGCGCTTGCGCGAGATTCCCGGCCTGCGCATCTTCGGCGAGGCCAGGGAAAAGGAGCCGGTGATCTCCTTCCTGATCGACGGCGCCCAGGCGACGGACCTGGCCACCCTGCTGGACCTGCAGGGCGTGGCCGTGCGTTCCGGCCATCATTGCGCGCATCCGCTGATGCAGTTCTACGGCGTGCCGGCCACGCTGCGCGCGTCGCTGGCGTTCTACAACACGCGCGAAGAGATCGACGCTTTCATCACCGCGCTGCTGAAGGTGCGCAAGCTGCTGCTGTGACGTCCCCCGCCCAGCGTTGAGGTAACAAAAAAACCGCGGGCGGTCCCCGCGGTTTTTTTTTCAGCGATCGCTCGGGCTTACCAGATCTTCACCTGCTGCTCGCCCGACCGCACCATCTTGTCCCCCGGCTTGCACTGGAACGCCTGCGCGAAGGCCGCCATGTTCGACGGCGCGCCGATCGCGCGGAATTTCGCCGGCGCGTGCGGATCGGTGTTGAGCAGGGTCAGCTGCGCGGCATCGCGGATGGTGCCGCGCCACACGCGCGCCCAGTTGAGGAAGAAGCGCTGGTCCTGGGTGTAGCCGTCGATGCTCTGCTTCGCTTCGGCGGGGTTCTTCGCCAGCGCCATCTGCAGCGCATCGTAGGCGGCGTTGAGGCCGCCCAGGTCGCCGATGTTCTCGCCCATGGTCAGCTGGCCGTTGACGAACTTGCCGGGCAGCGCCTCGTAGCCGTTGAACTGCGCGGCCAGCTTGGCGGTGCGCTCGTCGAAGGCCTTGCGGTCGGCGTCGGTCCACCAGTTGACGTTGTTGCCCTGGGCGTCGAACTTGCTGCCCTGGTCGTCGTAGCCATGGCCCATCTCGTGGCCGATTACCGCACCGATGCCGCCATAGTTCAGCGCGTCATCCACCTTGGCGTCGAAGAACGGCGGCTGCAGGATGGCGGCGGGGAACACGATCTCGTTCTTCTGCGCGTTGTAGTAGGCGTTCACCGTCTGCGGCGTCATGCCCCATTCGCTGCGGTCCACCGGCTTGCCGATCTTGCCGACCATGTAGTCGTAGTTGAACTTGGCCGCCGCCTGCACGTTGCCGAAGTAATCGCCGGCCTGCAGCGTCAGGCCGCTCCAGTCGCGCCACTTGTCCGGATAGCCGATCTTCGGCGTGAAACTGGCCCACTTCTCCAGCGCTTTCTGTTTGGTCTCGGCGCTCATCCATTCCAGGTTTTCGATGCGCGACTTGTAGGCGGCGCGCAGGTTGTCCACCAGGCCCTGCGCGCGCTGCTTGGATTGGGCCGAGAAATAGCGCGCCACGTAGAGCTGGCCCAGCGCCATGCCCATGCTGTCGTTGACCGCGTCGAGCGTGCGCTTCCAGCGCGCCTTCATTTCCTTCTGGTCGTTGAGCGTCTTGGCGTTGAAGTCGAAGTCTTCCTGCTGGAAGGCCGTGGACAGGTAGGGCGCGGCGCTGTCCACCGCGTGGAAGCGCAGGTAGGCCTGCCAGTCGGCGACCGGCGTTTCGGCCAGCATCTTGTCGAACTCGGCGAAGAACTTCGGATGCGACAGCGAGAAGCCGTCCTTCACGTCCGCGCCCTGGGCCTGGAAGAACGCCGCCCAGTCGAAGTGCGGCGTGACTTTGCCGGCGTCGGCAAAGCTGACGTAGTGATAGCGGTTTTCCGGCTTGCGCAGTTCCACCGGCGGCAGCGAGGCGGCAGCCAGTCGCGTCTCGAACGCCATCACCGCCTTGGCCTGCGCCTGCGCATCGGCCGCGTTCACGCCGACCAGCTGCAGCGTGCGCGCGACGTGGGCGACATAGGCCTCGCGGATCTTGGCGAAGTCCGGCTTGCTGTAGTACTCGGCGGTAGGCAGGCCCAGGCCGCCCTGGCCGGCGTAGGCGATCTGGCGGCTGGAGTCCTTGAAGTCCGGGCTGCCGGAAAAGCGGAACGCCACGCCGTCGCCGCGCGCGTAGCTGTCGCGGATATAGGCGGCGACGTCGGCGCTGTTCTTCAGCGCGCCGATGCGCGCGAGCTGCGGCTTGATCGGGTCGTAGCCGGCTTTCTCGATGGCCGCTTCGTCCATGCCGGAGGCGTAGAGGTAGCCGATCTTCTGTTCGATCGAACCGGCCTGGGCTTGGGCCGGATGCCTGGCGGCGGCTTCGGCGATGGTGCGCTGCGCGCTCAGGCTGTCTTCGCGCAGGGCGTCGAAGGAGCCCCAGCGGGTGCGGTCCGGCGGGATGGGGTGGGCGGCGACCCACTTGGCGTTGACGAAGCCGTTGAAGTCGGCGCAGGGGGCGATTTTCTTGTCCAGTTCCTTGATGTCGAGGTTGCCGGCGGGGCCGGCGATGGCGATGGCGACGGTGGACAGGGTCAGGGAGATGGCCAGGGCCAGCTTGATGTGTTTCATGGTGGGTCCCCTTGGGTGGCGGGTGCCGCGAGGAGGCGCGGCTAGCCGCGCAGGCTAGGCAGCCTTGGGAAGTGTTCGACAGTGTCGAAGGTCACTCACGCTGGTCGTTTTGCTCGTCATCCTGGCGTAGGCCGGGATCCAGTTTCTGTATCGCTTGGTTTTCGCGGTATCGCGAATGGGCCGCTTATGCAGCGGGCATTTCGTGCGCCTGCCGGCGCCCGAGTCACTTTTTCTTTGCTGGCCCAAAGAAAAAGTAACCCAAAAGAAATGGCCTCAGAGCCAAGGCTCGCGACGCGACTAGAAGGAGCAGTGAGCGGCTGTGGTAAACGGATTAACCAGAGTCGACACGAAACGACTGTGCGTTTACGTGACGCGTCCTTCAACGTGCCGTTGCGAAGAGGATGTTCAAGAATCGAGGCCAGCTTCTGTTCTTCGTTCCTGCATACCTCACGACATCACCCCTCTCCCCTCCGGGGAGAGGGCAGGGTGAGGGGCCGGGCGGAGTAGTGCGCTGAAGGTCGCGACAAGCGGCTGCGAATGAATTAGCTGAGTTTGACTGGCGTCAGCACTGGCTTGCGTGGGCTGATGCGATACACGCATCGGCGGGCGCCTGCGAGCAGGTGTTGTTCGCGCTTTACGCTTGCTTCTTCGCCCAGCACTTCCTGGAACAGCTCCAGTTCGGCGCGGCAGAAGCCCTGGCACGCTTGGGCGGCGGAGCAGATGGGGCAGTGGTCTTCGATCAGGAGCCAGTCGCGGCCGTCTTTTTCGGCGCGGGCCATGTAGCCCTCGCGATCGCGGATGGCGGCGAGGCGGCGGATGCGGTCGGCGAGGGTGCGTGCGCTGGCGGTGGTCTGGAGGTACTGGCGGCGGTTTTCTTCGCGGCGGGCGTCGACCAGTTTGTCGACGCCGGCTTCGCCGAACAGGGCGCGGACGGAGGCGATCAGGTCGACGGCCAGTTGCGCATGGGCGTCGGGGAAGCGGGCGTGGCCGGTGGCGGTGAGTGACCACAGCTGGCGGGGGCGGCCGGCGCCGGTGGAGCGTTCCTGTTCGCCGGCGATCAGTTGTTCGTCCAGCAGCTTCTGCACTTGCTGGCGGATCGCCTCGGTGCTGACGCCCAGGGCTTCGGCCAGGGCGGTGCTGCCTTGCGGGCCGAAGGTCTTGAGCTGGCGCAGGATGCGTTCGCTGGTCTCGATATTATCCAAGCTCATGCTTGTTTAATTCCCGTGGATGGGTCTAATATCCCAAGTCGTAACTTGGATATTGGCGCGCCCGGCGCGCATTGTCGAGGAAAGCATGGCAACGGCTACGGCTTCCGCCTCCTGGGCGGATCTTCTTTCGGGGCGCAACGGCGTCCGTTCGGTGGCGCTGGCGGGTGGCACGGCGCTGCACGCGGTCAATATCTACGTGGTGACCACGATCATGCCGTCGATCGTGCGCGACATCGGCGGGCTGGCGTACTACGCCTGGAACACCACGCTGTTCGTGGTCGCCTCGATCATCGGCGCCACGCTGGCGGCGGCGCTGGCCGGGCGCTTGGGCGGAAAAGGTGCGTATCTGCTCGGGCTGGCGGTGTTCTCCGTCGGCGCGCTGGTCTGCGCGGCCGCGCCGTCGATGCCGTGGCTGCTGGCGGGCCGCAGCCTGCAGGGGCTGGGCGGCGGCGTGCTGGTGTCGCTGGCTTATGTGCTGATCCGCCAGGTGTTCGAGCCGGCGCTGTGGTCGCGCGCGATGGGATTGGTTTCGGCGATGTGGGGCATCGCCACCTTGTCGGGGCCGGCGATCGGCGGCGTGTTCGCCCAGCTGGGCGAATGGCGCTGGGCGTTCTGGAGCCTGCTGCCGGCGGTGGCGGTGCTGGGCGCGATCGTGCTGGCCTGGCTGCCCTCCGCGCAGGCGGACGGCGAGCGCGCGGCGGTGCCGGGCGGGCGCCTGGCATTGCTCGCCTTGTCGGTGCTGGCGGTGTCGATGGCGAGCCTTGCCGCGTCGCGCGCACTGCAATGCCTGGGCATCGGCATCAGTCTCGCGCTGGCGGCCTTGATCGTGCGCGCGGATCGAAACGCGCAGGCACGCCTGCTGCCGACCGGCTCGTATGCGCCTTCGCGTTTGCGTTCGCTCTATCTGGTGATGGCGCTGCTGGTGATCGGCAGCACGGTCGAAATCTTCGTGCCGTATTTCCTGCAGACGATCCTCGGCCACGAGCCGCTGGAAGCCGGCTATCTCACCGCGGTGATGGCGGCCGGCTGGAGCTTCGGCTCCATGCTCAGCGCCGGCCGCGACCATGCCTTCGGCGCGCGCTGCATCCGCTTCGGGCCGCTGCTGATGGCGGTGGCGCTGGCCTTGCTCGCCTGGCAGCTGCAGCGGCCGGCCGAAGCCACGCAAGGCATCGGCTTTGCGGCGCTGTGCCTGTTCCTCGCCTGCGTCGGGCTCGGCATCGGCATGGCCTGGCCGCATCTGCTCACGCGCCTGCTGGAAGCCGCGCCGGCGGAAGAGGGCGCGCTGGCTTCTTCGTCGATCTCGACCGTGCAGCTCTATGCGATGTCGCTCGGCGCGGCGGTGGCCGGCTGGGTGGCGAATGCCGCCGGCCTCAGCGAGCCGGGCGGTGTGCCCGGTGCGCGCGCCGCGGCGCTGTGGCTGCTTGGCGGCTTCGCGCTGCTGGTCGCGCTGGGCCTGCCGGTCGCGCGCCGCGCGGCGCCGGCCCGCGCCTGAATTCCTCCCCCAACGAAGCACCCTAAGGAACGCTACGCATGGCTATCGAACTGCTGCCGCTGCCTTACGACCTCAACGGCCTGGCGCCGCATATCTCGGCACAGACGCTGGAATACCACTACGGCAAGCACCACCGCGCCTACGTCACCAACCTCAACACGCTGATCGCCGGCGGTGAATTCGAAAATCTGGAGCTGGAGGAGATCGTGCGCCGCTCCACCGGTGCGATCTTCAACAATGCCGCGCAGGCCTGGAACCATAGCTTCTACTGGAACTCGATGAGCCCGCGCGGTGGCGGCGCGCCGCAAGGCCTGCTGGCCGACCTGATCGTGCGCGACTTCGGTTCGCTCGACGCGTTCAAGGAAGCGTTCGCCAAATCCGGCGCCGCCCAGTTCGGCTCGGGCTGGACCTGGCTGGTGCAGCGGCCGGACGGCAAGCTGGCCATCGTCAACACCTCCAACGCGGGTACACCGCTGACCGGCGCGGATCGCCCGCTGCTGGTGGCCGATGTGTGGGAACACGCGTACTACATCGATTACCGCAACGCCCGCGCGAACTACCTGCAGGCGTTCTGGCAGCTGGTGCACTGGGAGTTCGCGGCGGACAACCTGGCCTGAGCGGCGCGCCAGGAAAACTACACAGAAAACCACACGCTAAAAGAACCATAAGGTGCGGTCGCTACGCTCAGGCGTCGACCACCACCTTGCCGGGACTTTGCGCATGAAAAAGCCGTCCATCCGCCTGTTGCCGCTGCTGCTCGCCGCCACCGTGCTGCCCGCGCTGGCCGCACCCTCCGAAGCGCCGTATGCCGTCGCCGCGCGCCACGCGCTGGGCGGGCCGGGCGGCTGGGATTACCTCAGCCTCGATGCCGCCGCGCATCGTCTCTATATCGCCCGCGACGACCGGGTGATGGTGATGGATACCGCCAGCGGCAAGCTGGCCGGCGAAGTGGCCGGCATGCAGCATGCGCATGGCGTGGCCCTGTCGCCGTCCACGCACGAGGCCTTCGTCAGCAGCGGGCGCGGCGACGAAGTCACCGTGTTCGATACGCAGACGCTCAAAGTCACCCGGCATATCGCGGTCAGCGGCAAGAACCCGGATGCGATTCTGTTCGACAGCGCTTCCGGCCATCTGCTCACCATGAATGGCCGCAGCAACAACCTCAGCGTGATCGACGCGCAGTCCGGCAAGGAGCTGTCCACCGTCGCGCTGCCGGGCCGTCCGGAATTCGCGGTGGCCGACGGGAACGGCCTGCTGTATCTGAATCTGGAAGACAAGAACGCGCTGGCGCGCGTGGATCTCAAGGCCGGCAAAGTCACCGCGGTATGGGCGATGGCGCCGTGCGACGGGCCGACCGGCCTTGCGCTCGATGCGGCGCATGGACGTCTGTTCTCGGTATGCGACAACGGCTGGATGATCGTCACCGACGCGCACGACGGCCACCAGGTGGCGAAGGTGGAGATGGGCAAAGGCCCCGACGCGGTGATCTACGACGCCGCGCGCCGCACCGTGCTGGGTTCGGCGGGCGAGGACGGCGTGCTCAGCGTGGTGGCACAGGACGATGCCGATCATTACCGCCTGCTCGGCAATGTGCCCACGCAGAAGAGCGCGCGCACCATGGCGCTGGATCCGTCCACGCATGAGGTCTATCTCGCCGCGGCGACAGCCAGCGGCAAGGGTAAGCCGGTGGAAGGCTTCCAGGTGCTGGTCGCCGCGCCGCACTGAGCGCGGCGCCATGGCCGGAGAGGGCGGCGCGGCATTATGATTCCGCTTATGCCCACGACCTCCCTCCCCGTGTTCCGCCCGGCCCTCGCGGCCGACGTTCCCGCCATCGTCGCCCTCGTCGAATCCGCCTATCGCGGCGATTCGGGCCGGCTCGGCTGGACCACCGAATCCGACCTGCTCGACGGCCGCCGCACCAATGTCGAAGGCGTGGCCGAGCTGCTGGTGCAGGCCGACAGCGTGGTGCTGCTGGCCGAGCGCGACGGCGAACTGCTGGCCTGCTGCCATGTGGAGCGCCAGGGCGAGGCCGGCTATTTCGGCATGTTCGCGGTCAATCCGCTGCTGCAGAACGGCGGCATCGGCAAGGCCCTGCTGGCTGAGGCCGAGCGCCACGCGAGCGAGCGCTGGCAGTGCCTGGCCATGCGCATGACGGTGATCGAGCAGCGCGCGGAACTGATCGCCTGGTACGAGCGCCGCGGCTACCAGCGCACCGGCGAATTCCGTCCGTTCCCCTACGGCGACGAGCGCTTCGGCATTCCGCGCCGCGACGACTTGCGCTTCGAATGGCTGGTGAAGACGCTGGCCGGGGGCGTGGCGTGAGCGAGGACGTCAGCGGCTGGACCTACGTCGGCACGCGCGCGGAACTGCTGCCCGGCGAGTTCAAGGTCGTGTACGACGAAGTCACCCAGGAACCGATCGCCATCTACAACATCGACGGCGAGCTCTACGCGGTACAGGACCTGTGCACGCACGACGGCGGCGATCTCGCCGGCGGCGACGTGCACGGCTTCGAAGTGGAGTGCCCGCGCCACGGCGCGCGCTTCGACCTGCGTACCGGCGCGGCGCTGTGCCCGCCGGCTTACGAGCCGATCGCGAAATTCCCGGTGCGCGAAGCGCACGGCGGCATCTGGACGCGCGACGACCGCGTTTGCGTTTTCGGCTCCGATGGGGGGGTTGGTGGGGGTGCGCCCAGCCAACCCCAACACCGTGCCGGCATGGGCTGCGCAACGTTGGGGTTCGCTGCGCTCACCCCAACCTACGGAGCGAAGCGGTAGACCAGGGCCATCGAGCCGGTGAACTGGTCGGCCGTGCCGAAGCCGCGCACCAGCGGGCTGTCTTCCGCGTTGCCGAGCAGGCGCGCATAAGAGAGCGAGAACACCGTGGCCAGATGGCGGCCCAGCGGAATCAGGCCGTCGTATTCCAGCCCCACCTGCTGGCTGCCGCCGCCCGGCTGCCACGGCGCCACGCCCAAGGCGGCGGCTTCGACCGCCGACAGGCCGAAGAAGCGGCGCATCGCCGGGCCGTTCATCCACTGCCACTGCAGCTGCAGGCCGTGCTCGTAGCGGCCGATCGGCGGCAGCGCGGTGAAGGCATACAGATTGAAGTAAGCGCCGGCGCCCTGCGTGTCGTGCGCGGCATTCAGGCCGACGTTCTGCGCTTCGCTGAAGTCGTATTCCAGATAGCCGCCCGCGTTGAGCCGCGGCGACAGCGAGGTGACCTTGCCGCCGAGCCGGCCGAGATCCTCGTGGCTGCGGCCCCACTGGTAATTGCCGTACAGGCCGCCGTGCAGATGCTCGCCCATGATCAGGTCGAGCGTGGCGCCGTCGTCGGTGGACAAGGTGATGCGGTCGCCGAGCTTGGCCTGCACGTAGGGCGCGAGCTGGTCGCGGTGCGCGCGCGAGCCCTGCCAGGCCGGCAGGCGGATAAAGCCGGCGCCGACCAGGTCGGCGTCGCTGGCGGTGGCGATGGCGTCGTCCGCGCGGCAGGGCGCGGCGACGCCGAGCAGGGCGGCGCAGGCGGACGCCGCGAGCCAGCGGGTGAACGGACTCACGGCTGTTTCGGTTCGGCGTTCTTCGCGCCGGCATCGCCCGCGCTGAAACGCACCAGCACGCGCTGGCCGATGCGCGCCGAGGCCGGCGGCGGCTGGTCGAAGGCGAGCACGCATTCCACCGTGCGCGTGTTGGCGCGCACCAGCGGATCGTCTTCCAGCGCGCTGGCGCCGAACACGGTGCCGATGCGCAGCACGTGCGCGCTGAGATTGGGCATGCCGCTGCCGCTGTCGTCCACCACCTCGGCGCGCATGCCGGTGCTCACCGCGCGCACGAAGGATTCGTTGAGTTCGGCGCGCACCAGGCGCGGCTGCTCCGGCAGCAGCACGAAGGCCGGGCCGCCCTGCGGCGACGCGGTGGCGCCGGGCTGGATCAGGCGCTGCACGATCTCGCCGTCCACCGGCGCCAGCAGGCTGCGCTGGGCCAGTTCGTAGCGCGCGCCGGCCAGCTTCTGCGCGGCCAGCGCGGCATTGGCGCGCGCATTGGTCAGTTCGCCCTGCAGCTGGCGCGAAGCCTCGCGCGCATCGTCGGCGCTCTGCGCATCGCCGGCGCCGGCCTTGGCGGCGGCTTCCAGGCGCTCGGCGCGCTGGTCGGCGGCCTTCATGCGCGATTCGAGCAGGTCGGCCTGGGCCTGGGCCTGCTTCTGTTCCGCCTCGGCCGAGGTGACGGCGAGCTTCGACGGCTCGGTGTCGAGCATGGCCAGCAGCTGGCCTTTCTTCACTCGGTCGCCTTCGTGCACCTTGATCTCGGCGACCACGCCGTCGCGCGGCATGCTCAGCTTGAGCAGGCCGCCTTCGATGTCGATCTTGCCGCGCGCCACCGCCGCATACGGCGAGACGGCCGGCGCCTGCCTGGCGGCGTCGTTGCTGTCGTCGCGCGAGCAGCCGGCCAGCGCGAGCGCGGCGGCGAGGGCGAGCAGGAGGAGGGGGCTCGAAAAGAGCGGTCGCGAACTCATGAGGCGGATTCCTTGAGGCCCGGAACGGCGTCCGGCAGCGAGGGCTGGCTGCGGTCGCTGAGGATGCGGCCGTCCTCCATGGCGAGGACGCGGTCGGCATGGCCGACCAGGCGCGGATCGTGGCTGACGCACAGCACGGTGGTGCCGTGCGCGCGGGCGATGCGGTGCAGGATGTCGATGATGGTCTGGCCGTTGGCGGCGTCGAGCGCGCTGGTGGGCTCGTCGGCGAACAGCAGCTCCGGTTCCTTGGCCAGCGCGCGGGCGATCGCCACGCGCTGCTTCTCGCCGCCGGAGAGTTCCGACGGGCGCAGGCGCATGCGCGGACCCAGGCCGACTTCTTCCAGCGAGGCAACCGCGCGGCGGCGCGCCTCGCGCGGCGCCAGGCCCAGGTAGCTCAGCGGCAGTTCCACCTGTTCTACCGCATTCAATGCCGGGAACAGATTGAAACCCTGGAACACGAAGCCGGTGTGCAGCAGGCGGAAGCGTTCCAGCGCGCGGATGTCGAGCTGGCCCAGATCCTGGCCCAGCGCGGTGACCTGGCCGGCGTCCGGGCGCTGCAGGCCGCTGAGGATCGCCAGCAGGGTGCTCTTGCCGCAGCCGGACGGGCCGGAAATCAGCGTGAGTTCGCCCGAGCGCATGTCCAGCGTGAGGTCGTGCAGGACGGTGCTGCGCACGCGGCCGGATTCGAACGACTTGGTCACGCCGCGCGCCTGCAGCGAGATGGTGGAGGAAGGCATGCCCGCGCTCATCGCAACAGGCTCGCCGGATCGGCGCGGCGCAGGCTGCGCATCGCCGCGAGGCCCGACACGATGGCCAGGCCCATGCCCAGCAGCAGGCAGGCGGCCACCGTGATCGGGTCCAGCGCCACCGGCACGCTGCGGCTGCGCGCGAAGGCGAAGAAGATCCCGCCCAGCAGCGCGCTGCCGACCAGGCCGATCGCGCCGACCCAGAACGCCTGCTCCATCACTACCTTGCGCAGCGCGCCGACGCCCACGCCCAAGGCATTGAGCGTGGCGTACTCGCGCACCGAGCCGATCACCGCCGCGACCAGGGTCTGGCTGGTGATCACCGCGCCAACCAGGAACACGATGCCGGCCAGGAACAGCACGCCGGCGCCGGCGCCGGTGTCGAACATCCAGTAGAGCTGCGAGCGGCGCGCGAAGTCGCGCGCGGTCCACACGTCGTAGCTGCCGAACGCGGTGGTGCCGCGCAGGCGCGCGGCGACGGCGGCGGCCTGGTCGGGGTCGCGCACCTTGGCCACGAAATACGTCATGCGGCTGGCATTGGCCGGGTCGGTATCGAGCTCCGCGGCGGTAGCCAGCGAAGCCACCACGTTGACGCCGCCGAGCGCGCGCAGGCCGCTGCTGACGCCGACCACGCGCACGCGGTGGCCGTTGATCACCGCCTTGTCACCCACCTGCACGCCGAGGCTGCCCAGGTCCGCGCGGTCGACGATCACCGCCTCGGGCTCGTTGAGGCGCGCGCGCAGCGCGGCGGGCAGGGCGTGCGCGAACAGCATGCCGTCGGCGCGCGTGTCGATGCCGGAGACGAACACCGACACGCCGCCGGTGTCGTTCGGGCCGCGCCAGTCAGCGTCGACCCAGTGGAAGGGTTCGACCTGGGTCACCGACGGGTCCATGCGCAGCCGCATTTCCACGCCGGCGTCGATCGGCCGCCCCAGGTTCACGCTCTGCGTACCCGGATAGCCGGCCCAGAGATCGGCCGAGGAACCGGTGATGTACACGCTGGCGCTGCCGAAGATGCCCAGCACCAGGGCCGCCTGCAGCAGCTGCAGCAGGCCGGCGAAGCCGACCGCGAGAATGGCGGGCAGGAAGCGGCGCCATTCGTACACCAGGGTCTTGCGGGCCAGCGCCACCATCAGTTGGCGCTCCGCGGCGCCGGGGGCGGCGGCATCGGCGCGCCACCCAGGGCTTTGTAGAGCGAGACGTAGGCGAGATCGCGCGCGGCGATCGCGCTGGCCAGTTCCAGCTCGGCGCGGTGGCCTTCGATCAGGCTGTCCTGCACGTCCAGTTTGCTGCCCAGGCCGAGCTCGGCGCGCTTGCGTACCGCGTCGCCGCCGCCGCGCGAGGCGTCGGAGGCCTGCTGCAGCGCCTGTTCGCGGCCGCGCAGTTGTTCGAGGTCGCCCAGCGCCACTTCGGTTTCGGCCACGCCCTGCAGCACGGCCTGGCGGTAGGCCAGCAGGGCGGCGTTGAGTTCGTGGTCCCTGGCGTGCGCCGCGGCCACGCGCTGGCCCCAGTCGAACAGCGGGATGTCGATGACCGGGCCGGCCGAGAAGATGCCTTCGTGGTTGCGCGTGCGGTGGTTGGTGGCGATGTTGATCGACCACTGGATCGACGAGCCGAAGCCGATGTGCGGGTAAATGTCCTTGCGCGCCAGGCCCAGCTCGCCGGCGGCGCGCAGCACCTCGGCCTCGGCGCCGGCGATCTCCGGCCGCGCGCGCAGCATGTCGGCCGGCGCGGCGGTGAGCTGCCAGGCGCCCAGGCGCGGCTGCGTGCCGGCTTCGAGCCAGGCCGGATCGGGTTCGTTCTGGCCCAGCAGCACGGCCAATTGCTGCGCGCTGGCGTTGATCGCCTGGCGCGGTTCGGACAGCGCAGCCTCGGCGCGGGACAGCTCGGCCGCGGCGCGTGCGGCTTCCATGGGCGGGGCCAGCTTGAGGTCGACGCGGGTCTGCAGCAGGCGGGCCTTTTCCTGCTGTGCGTCGCGGATGTCCAGCAGCAGGGCTTCCTGGCGCTGCGCCGAGCGCAGTTCCACCCAGCGGCGGGTGACTTCGGCCACCAGCGAGACCTGGGCACCGCGCAACGCCGCCTGGGCGCCGTTGAGCTGGCCGTTGGCGACGCGCTTGCTGCTCTGCCACGCGCCGAACAGCGGGAATTCCCAGCTGGCGTCGAAGCCGACCATGAAATAGGAGGCGCTGGTGTCCGGATTCACCACATCGTTGGTGCGCGCGTGGAGGTTGGGCAGATAGCCATCGCGCGAGTGGCCGTTGAGCTGGCGGGCCGCCTGCAGGCGCTCGGCGGCCTGGGCCACGTCGAGGTTGTTGGCGAGCGCGCGGTCGATCAGCCCGTCCAGCGCCGGATCGCCCAGCGCCTGCCACCAGCCGCGCAGATCGGCCGAGGGCGGCGCCACATTGGCGGGGGCGTTGCGCCAGACCTCCGGCAGAGGCGGCTTCAGCGCCGGCACCGGCGCGACCGCACAACCGGCCAGCAAGGTACCGAGAAGCGCGCAAAGCAGTACCGGCGCGAGGCGTCCGATACGCGCGTGCGACGGTGGAATAGCGGTTGAGAACACGTCTTTCCCGGTCATCGGCGGAGGGTGGCTGCCTGGTCGCGGCCGCCTGGGAACCCGCGCCTGGCGGCCTGGCCGGGTGGGGCCGGCGAGCCAAGCCGTGCAGGGTATCGGCGTATGGTGACAAACGGCAATGGCATGGGCGCAAAGCATAACGTCCGGTGTCTTATGTTGGGCTTCGGATACATGACTTTCAGCGGGACAATTCTGGAAAGGGGGCCGAAAGGGGTGCACGCCTAAGGTTCAGGTATCGTGAACCCTGGAGTCACCGCGTGACGGCTTGGAACATCCTCTGCGACTTCGACGGCACCATTTCCGTCGAGGACGTGATCGACTCGCTGCTGGACCGTTTCGGCCGTCCCGGCTGGGAAGCGCTGGAGCAGGACTGGCGCGCGGGCCGCATCGGTTCGCGCGAGTGCATGAGCGGCCAGGTCGACCTGCTGGACATGAGCCGCGCGCAGCTGGACAAGCACCTGGAAGGCCTGTGGATCGACCACGCCTTTCCCGCCTTCGTCGCCAAGACCCGCGAGCTGGGCGCGCCGATCCGCGTGGTCAGCGACGGCCTCGACTACGCCATCCACAAGATTCTCGGCCGCTACGGCCTGGACGACCTGCCGCTGGCCGCCAATCACCTGGCGCCGGCCGAGCCGCCGCGCCAGTGGCAGTTGACCTCGCCGTTCCAGGCCGAAGGCTGCCGCAGCGGCACCTGCAAGTGCGCCTGCGTGGCCCAGGCCCGCAGCGGCGGCGCCAAGACCCTGCTGATCGGCGACGGCGCCTCCGACTTCTGCGCGGCCGACCGCGTCGACTTCGTGTTCGCCAAGCACCGCCTGATCGAGCATTGCCGCGCCGCTGGCATCCCCTATGTGCCGATCACCGGTTTCGAAGACGCGCTGGAACTGCTGCCGCGCCTGCTCGACGGCAGCCTGCTCGCCGAGCATGCCCGTCCGGCGCCGGCCGTCGCCGCGGGCTGAGGCCCGCGGTTGCGCCTGTCATTGACTTAGCAAGACCCCGCCTTTCCCCATTTCGGATTTCTCGATGAACGCTTACGACCCCAACGCCGCCACCGGTGTGATTCCCGACGCGCAGCTGCTGGCCGACGAGGTGCAGTACAGCTCCTTCGGCGACACGGTGCACTATGTGGACCCGCCGAAGATCTTCCGCCACGGCCAGGGCAGCTGGATGTACGACACCGCCGGCGTGCCGTTCCTCGACCTGCAGATGTGGTACTCCGCGGTCAACTTCGGCTACGGCAACAAGCGCCTCAACGACACCTTGAAGGCGCAGATCGACACGCTGCCGCAGGTGGCCAGCCAGTACCTGCACCAGACCCGCATCGAGCTGGCCAAGACGATTGCTGTCGACGCGCAGCAGAAGTTCGGCCTGAAGGGCCGCGTGCACTTCAACGTGGGCGGCGCGCAGGCGGTCGAGGATTCGCTCAAGCTGGTGCGCAACTACAAGAACGGCAAGAGCCTGATGTTCGCCTTCGAGGGCGGCTATCACGGCCGCACGCTCGGTGCTTCGTCGATCACCTCCAGTTACCGCTACCGCCGCCGCTTCGGCCACTTCGGCGAGCGCGCGATGTTCATCCCGTTCCCGTATCCGTTCCGCCGCCCGAAGGGCATGACGCCGGAGGAATACTCCGACGCGTGCGTGCGCCAGTTCGAGCGCCTGTTCGAGACCGAGTACAACGGCGTGTGGGACCCCAAGGTCAACCAGGCCGAATACGCCGCCTTCTACGTGGAGCCGATCCAGGGCACCGGCGGCTACGTGATCCCGCCGAAGAACTTCTTCAAGGACCTGAAGAAGGTGCTGGACAAGTACGGCATCCTGATGGTGGTCGACGAAATCCAGATGGGTTTCTGGCGCACCGGCAAGCTGTGGTCGATCGAGCACTTCGGCGTGACGCCGGACATCATCGTGTTCGGCAAGGCGCTGACCAATGGCCTGAACCCGCTGTCGGGCCTGTGGGCGCGCGAGGAGATGATCAATCCGGAGATCTTCCCGCCGGGTTCCACCCACTCCACGTTCAATTCCAACCCGCTCGGTACGTCGCTGGGCCTCGAAGTCATCAAGATGGGCTACGAGCTCGACTACGAGACCAACGTGGCGAAGAAGGGCGCGCACTTCCTGGACGCGCTGAAGGACCTGCAGAAGCGCCACAAGGAAATCGGCGACGTCGACGGTCTTGGCCTGGCGCTGCGTGCGGAAATCTGCACCGACGACGGCTTCACCCCGAACAAGGCGCTGCTGGACAAGATGGTCGACATCGGCCTGGCCGGCGACCTGGAGCACAACGGCAAGAAGATCGGCCTCGTGCTCGACGTGGGCGGCTGGTACAAGAACGTGATCACCTTCGCGCCCTCGCTCGACATCACGCACGAAGAGATCGACCTGGCCATCGCGCTGCTGGATCAGCTGCTGACCAAGGCCAAGAAGTCGATGTAAAGCTTTGCCGCCGCGGATGCGCCCGGCGCATCCGCGGCGGCAGGTGAGAAGTTTTTTGTCGATATTTCCCATGCAGGGGAAGCTGGCAAGCAAGGCGGCGCTTCGGTGCCGCCTTTTTTTGTGCCTGTGTGGGCGCCTTATTTTTCATGGCGATTTTTCTCCTGAAAGCGATATGCGAATTCGGCCATGGCCTGGGCGTGTTTTTTACTAATTATCCGAATTCGCATTCGGTGAGCGGTTATCTGATTTTTTCCCGTTCCTTTCCCACCTAGCATCAAGTCTCCACATGCGCCGGGATGCGCGGAGGGGCGCGATATCTGTTTCCACGGCGCGGTTGCACCGGTCCTTCAAAAGGCCGGATGTGGAGTTGTGCACGCTAATAACGGGAGATCTGGAATGAATGGGTTTTATCGCGCGTTTCGATATACAAGAAATACACGGAGCATGCTTGCGCCTGCACAACGCGGGCAGGGAGACAGGCGCAGAGGTTTTCGGCAGCGGCGGCGCATCCCCTTGGCCGGGGCGGGCCTATGGCTCATGGGGGCGGCGCTGGCAGCGCACGCTCCCGCCGGCAGTGCGGGGGAAATGCTCTACATCAACAACAACGACGACGCCGGCTGCGGCGCGTTCGACGAATCCCTCAGCGGCCAGATAGTCGGCGCCGTCTGCAATATCGGCAGCATTGCCGAGCTGCGTGCGCAGGGTGTGGCGGTCGGCGCGATGGTGGTCAACAGCAAGGGTATGTTCGTCAACGGCGGGCTTTCGATCGGCGGCGACTTCGACGTGGGGTCGAACCGGATCCATGCCCTGCAGGCCGGCAACGTAGCTACAGACGCCGCCAATGTCGGCCAGCTGTCTCCGGTGGTGGATGCGCTCGGTGGCGGGGCGAAGCTCGATACGTCCAGTGGCGCCGTTTCGGGGCCCGCCTACGCGCTGGCCAATGGCGGCACGCGCACCACGGTAGGCGGTGCATTAAGCGGGCTGGATGGCGCCGTCACCGCCAACAAGGACAACATCACCGGCTTGCAAAGCCTGATCGCGCAGGATGCGCTCAGCGAGACGATCCATCTGGGCGGTACGCTGGGCGGCAGCGCGGTCGACCTGTCCAGCAAAAGCGGCGGCAGGACGCAAACGCGCCAGCTGACCGGCTTGTCCGAAGGCGCCTTGTCGAGCATCAGCACGGATGCGGTGACGGGCGCGCAGCTCCACGCCACCAACCAGAACGTCGCCGGCAACCGCAGCGACATCGGCCTGCTGCAGAACCGGATCGACAACGGCCTCGCCGGCCTGGTGCTGCAGGACGCAGCCACGCGAACCGTCACCGTGGCTGCCGCCAGCGATGGCGGCGTGGTCGACTTCACCGGCACCGATGGCGTGCGCGTGCTCAGCGGCGTCGCCGATGGCAAGGCGGACCACGATGCGGCGACGATCGCCCAGCTCAAGGCCGTGGGGCTGGTCGGTCCGGAAGGCAGCCTGCTTGCCGCGCTGATGTACGACGACCTCGCGCTGGGCAGCGCCACCCTGGGCGGCACGCATGGCACGGTGATCCGCAATCTCGCGGCCGGCACGGTGGCGCTGGGCAGCATGGAGGCGGTCAACGGTGGCCAGCTCTACGACCTGCGCGTGGCGCTGGGCGATCAGATCGGCGTATTGAATGGTCGCGTCGATACGCTCAACGTGAAAGTCGATGCGCTCCATCCGGTGCTGGCGAAGGACCCGGTTCCCGGGGGCAGGATCGAGCCCGCTATCGCGCCGGGTACGGCACCCGGCAGTACCGCCGTCGGCAATGGCGCCGGTGCTACCGGAAGCGGCAGCACCGCGGTAGGCACGGACGCAAGCGCGACGGGTACCGACAGCACCGCTCTCGGCTCGAACAGCACCGCCAGCGGCAACGGTGCCGTGGCGGTCGGCGCGCACTCGGTGGCCGACCGCGACAACACCGTCTCGGTCGGCTCAGCCGGCAACGAACGCCAGATCGCCAACGTGGCGGCCGGCACGGCGCGTACCGACGCGGCGAACTGGGGCCAGGTCCAGGACACCGTGCGTGAAGTACAGCACTGGGTGCGCGACCGCTTCCGGCAGGCGAGCCGGCTGGCCAATGCCGGTACGGCAGCGGCGCTGGCGGCGACCAACGTGCCGCAGGCCTACGCGCCCGATCAAAGCGCGCTCGGTGCGGGCATCGGCAGCTTCAAGGGGCAGTCGGCGCTGGCGGTGGGCCTGTCGACGATCACGCCCGGCGGCCGCTGGGTGGTCAAGGGCAGCTTGAGCGGCAATACGCAGGGCGATGTCGGTGTGGGCATGGGTGCGGCGATGGTCTGGTAGCTGCGGCCAGACCCGGAAGCGGACGGCGATGCCTCAGGCGTCGCCGTCCTTCCTCGCGGTACGTGCATGCGGAAACCGTACCTCTACGCGCAGGCCGCCTTCGTTGCCCGCCATGTAGCGCACCTGCGCGCGATGGCGCTGGGCGATGCGCTGCACGATCGCGAGCCCGAGTCCGGTGCCTTCCTCGTTGCAGCCCGGCACGCGGAAGAAGCGTTCGCCCAGTCGCGCAAGGAAGGCCGGCGGCACGCCGGGGCCATTGTCTTCGACGCTGAGGCAGGCGCTGTCCTCGTCGTCGGCCACACCCACCGTCACCATGCTGCCGCGGCCGGCATAGCGCAGTGCGTTGTCGAGCAGGTTGTCGAGCAGCTCCTGCAAGGTGATGCGGTCGCCGTCGATCCATACCGGGCCTTGCGGACCGTCGTAGCCCAGGTCCACGCCGGCGGCCAGCGCTTCATGCACGCGCAGGGCAAGCAGTTCCGGCATCAGGCGCGAGAGATCGATCAGGCCGTGCGGGTCGCCGGTCTGATCGGGCGACTGCGCACGGGTCAGCGCCAGCAACTGACCCGAGGTGCGCGTGGCGCGCTGGGTCAGGCGCAGGATGTGCTCCAGCGCGTCGTTGACGGTTTCCCGCGACGGGTCGGCCTGGGCACGCTCCACATGCACGCGCAGGCCCGCCAGCGGCGTGCGCAGCTGATGCGCGGCGTCGGCGATAAAGCGCTCCTGCAAGGTGAGCATGGCGCGCAGGCGCGCGAACAGGCCGTCGATGGTGCGGGTCAGCGGCAGGATCTCCACCGGCACGTCGGCGTCGCCGATCGGCGCCAGGTCGTGCTCGCGCGTGGCCAGCCGTGCGGTCAGCGGGTCGAGCTGGCGCAGGCCGATGCGCACGCCGAACCACACCAGCACGAAGACCGACGCGATCAGCAGCGCTTGCGCGGGAATGCTCAGCAACAGGATCTCGCGCGCATTCTGGCGGCGATCGCGCAGCGTCTCGGCCAGGGTGACGGTGAGCGTGTCGCCGGTTTCGTGCGTGCTGTCGATCACCACGCTGGCGGCGCGCAGCTTGCGGCGGTCCACCACCGCATCGAACAGTTTCGGCTCGCCGTTCACTGCCAGCGACAGGCGCGAGGGCGGCACCAGGGTCGAGGTGCCGGCGATCAGGCCGTGATGCTCGCTGACGATGCTGAAGTAGTTGATGTTGTTGTGGCCCTCGGGGTCGTACTGCAGCAGGAACTTGGCCTGCTCCGAGATCGGCCCGTCCATGCCCATCTGCAGCATGCGCGCCACGGTTTCGGCGCCGCCGGCCAGGTCGCGGTCGTGCACGTGATTGGAATAGACCAGGGCGCCGGTGTAGGTGACCAGGCTTTCCAGCAGCAGCATCAGCATCAGCGGCACCAGCAGGAACGCGAGCAGGCGCCGGCGCAGGCTCTGCCGGCCATCCGGCTCCAGCAGGCGATACAGCCAGGGCTGCGCGTCGGGCGCTTCGCTCACTCGGCGCCTTCCTTCGATTCCTCCAGCAGATAGCCCAGGCCGCGGATGGTGCGCACCTGGGTGCCGGAACCGGAAAGCTTGCGGCGCAGGCGGTAGATGGCGATGTCCAGGCCGTTGTCGGTCAGCTCCTCGTCCCAGTTGCACAGCGCTTCCACCAATTGCGCGCGGCTGGTGACGCGGTCCGGGCGCGCGGCCAGCGCTTCGAGCAGGCCGAATTCGCGCGCGGTCAGCTCCAGCGGCACGTCGTCCACCCAGGCGCGATGGCCGGGCAGGTCCAGGCGCAGCCGGCCGATGCTCATTTCCGGCGCGCCCTGCGCCGTGTAGCGGCGCAGCAGGGCGCGCACGCGGGCTTCGAATTCGGCCAGGGCGAAGGGTTTGACCAGGTAATCGTCGGCGCCCAGGTCCAGCACGCGCACGCGTTCGCGCAGGCCTTCGCGCGCGGTGATCACCAGCACCGGCAGGCCGGCGCCGCGCTTGCGCAGGCGCTGCAGCACTTCGCTGCCGTCCAGGTTGGGCAGGCCCAGGTCCAGGATCAGCAGGTCGTAAGGCGTGTCGCGCAGGGCGCTGTCGGCGCGCGCGCCGTCGTTGACGTGGTCTACCGCATGGCCGCTCTGGCGCAGCGAGGCGCAGACGCCGGCGGCGATGGCGGGATCGTCCTCGGCGATCAGGATGCGCATGCGGGGTTCCTGTCGGCATGCGCCGGGCGGCGCGGGGTCTTGGGTGAATTGCGAGTCATTCTCATCTGTGACAGTATCCGTGCCCGGCCGCATCTCGGCGGCCCGATCGCCCGGCAGCTTAGCGCCCGGACCGATCACTGGGACAGATCGCACGCGGCGCCGTTCATCGCCGGCCAGCGATACCCGCACTTCTTTACGGGCACACGCATGGGCAGGCAGGCGGCAACAGGGGCACACGAAGGGCGGGAGCGGGCAGGACGTTCGTTCTGGCTCAAGCAGCTGCATCGCTGGCACTGGATCAGTTCCGCCATGTGCCTGGCCGGCATGCTGCTGTTCGCCGTCACCGGCATCACCCTCAATCACGCCGCCCGCATCGAGGCGAAGCCGCAGACGGAACATCGTGCAGCGCAACTGCCCGCGCCGCTGCTGCGCGCGCTGGCCGGCGAAGACGAACGCAAAGGCGCCGTGCTGCCCGTCGTCGTAGCCGATTGGGTTCGCGGCGCGGTGGATGTCGACGTCGCCGGCCGCCCCGCCGACTGGTCCGCCGACGAGATCTATCTGTCCATGCCGCGCCCCGGCGGCGACGCCTGGCTCAGCATCGACCGCGCCAGCGGCAAGCTCGAATACGAGCGCACCGCGCGCGGCTGGATCTCCTATCTCAACGACCTGCACAAGGGCCGCAATGCCGGCCCGGTGTGGGGCTGGTTTATCGACCTGTTCGCGCTGGCCTGCGTGGTGTTCTCCGTCACCGGCCTGCTGCTGCTGAAAATGCATGCCGCCCAGCGCGGCGCCACCTGGCCGCTGATCGCGTTCGGGCTGGTGCTGCCGCTGGTGCTGGCCCTCCTCTTTATTCACTGACTCCGAAGGAGCGCCCGATGCGCCGCCTGCTCTACACCATGCCCGTCCTGCTGCTCGCCGCGCCGGTGGCGGCGGCCGATCTCGACGTCACCGTGCAGATCCCGCAACTGGACGTCGCCGAATACCACCGCCCCTACACCGCGGTGTGGATCGAGCGCGAGGACCACAGCGTCGCCGCGCAGCTGGCCGTGTGGTACGCGCAGAAGGAAAGCAAGGAAGGCGCCGGCACCAAGTGGCTGCCGGAACTGCGCCAGTGGTGGCGCCGCGGTGGCCGCGAACTGCAGATGCCGGTGGACGGCGTCTCCGGCGCCACGCGTCCGGCCGGTGCGCAGCAGCTGAAGTTCAAGCAGGGCAAGGCGCCGCTCGGCGAACTGGCGCCCGGCAAATACGAGCTGGTGGTGGAAGCGGCGCGCGAAGTCGGCGGCCGCGAAGTGGTGCGCGTGCCGTTTACCTGGCCGGCCGCCGCGCCGCAGCACCTCGATGCCAAGGGCAGCGCCGAACTGGGCGCGGTCAAGCTCGATCTGGCGCCCTGAGCGCTGCGCTTCCCTCTTTAATTGCAAGGAATCACTCATGTCGCTTCGTTCGCTCTCCCTGTCCGCGCTCGCCCTTGCCCTCTGCCTGCCGTTCGCCGCGCAGGCGCACAAGATGTGGATGGTGCCCTCGGCCACCAATGTCTCCGGTGCCGATCCGTGGGTGACGGTGGATGCCGCCGTATCCAACGACCTGTTCTTTCCCGACCACGTGCCGGGCGATCTGTCGCGCCTGGCGATCACCGCGCCGGACGGCCAAATGGTGAAGGCCGAGAACAGCGTCACCGGCAAGTACCGCAGCGTGTTCGACCTGCATCTGACCCAGCAGGGCACCTACAAGCTGGCCCTGGTGAATGCCGGCGTGTTCGCCAGCTATGAGCTCGGCGGCGAGAAGAAGCGCTGGCGCGGCGACGCGGCGAACCTGGCGAAGGAGCTTCCTGCCGGCGCCAAGAACGTGGAAGTGAACGAGTCGATCAACCGCGTGGAAACCTTCGTCACCAACGGCAAGCCCAGCGACGCAGCGCTCAAGCCCGGCGGCAAGGGCCTGGAGCTGGTGCCGGTCACCCACGTCACCGACCTGGTCGCGGGCGAAGGCGCCACCTTCCAGCTGTTGCTCGACGGCAAGCCGGCCGGCGACGTGAAGGTCACCGCCATCGCGGGCGCCACGCGCTACCGCAACGCGCAGGACGAATTCGACGCCACCACCGGTAAGGACGGCAAGTTCACCCTGACCTGGCCCAAGGCCGGCATGTACTGGATCAACGCCAGCACGCAGGACGACAAGACCAGTGTGAAGCAGGCCAAGCAGCGCCGCCTGTCGTATACGGCGACGCTGGAAGTGCTGCCGCAGTAAACCGCGCGATGACGGCAGCGATGCACGCCGTGCACGAGCTGCACGGCGACACCATGGGCACCACCTGGTCGGCGCGCGTCGTCGCGCCGGCCGGACTGCCCATGCGCGAGTGGCAGGACGGCGTGCAGCGTTGCGTCGACAGCGTCGATGCGCAGATGAGCACCTACCAGCCGGACTCCACGCTGTCGCGCTACAACGCGGCGCCGGCGGGCACCTGGCAGGCCTTGCCGGACGAGTGCTTCGCGGTGATCGCGCAGGCCTTGCGCCTGGCGCAGGCGACGGGCGGCGCTTACGACCCGACCGTCGGGCCGCTGGTCAATCTTTGGGGCTTCGGTCCGGACGCGCAGCCCGGGCAGGCGCCTTCCGCCGCGGCGATCGATGCGGCGCGCGAACGCATCGGCTGGTGGAAACCGCAACTCAACGAAGCGGCGCGGCAGATCTTCCAGCCCGGCGGCGTCTATATCGATCTCTCGTCGATCGCCAAGGGCCATGGCGTGGATCGCATCGGCGACTGGCTCGACGAGGCCGGCGCACAGGCGTGGCTGGTGGAAGTCGGTGGCGAGATGAAGGCGCGCGGCACAAAGCCTGACGGATCGCCTTGGCGTGTCGGCATCGAACGTCCGGATGGTTCCGGCGCCTACGATCACGTGATTGCCTTGCGTGGATGCGCCATCGCCACATCAGGCAACTATCGGCGCAGCTACATGCAGGACGGCGCGCTGCGCTCGCATCACATCGATCCACGCACCGGTTATCCAGTGGCGAGCGCGGTGGCGTCGGTGAGCATCCTCGCCGCACGCGCCATCGATGCCGATCCGCTCGGCACGGCCATGACCTTGCTGGGGCCGGACGATGGCCTGGCCTTCGCCCACGAACGCGAGCTGGCCGTGCTGTTCGTGCTGCATGGCGAACGCGGTTGGCAGACGCGCATGTCGCCGGCCTTCGAAGCGGCGCTGCGCGCGTGACGAAGCCGGTTGCCGCCAACCGGCGCGAGGCGCTTGGCCATGCGCTGGTGTTGCTGCCGCTGCTTGCCCTGGCGGCGTGGTTGTTTTCGTTGCATGCCGGTGCGCTGCAGTGGCGCGATCCGGGTGCGCAGCGCTGGCTGGAAGCGTCGGCGAGCGTGCTCGCATGGCTGGCTTTGATCGCGGTATTGCGCCGGCAACGCCGCAAGCCGGATGCCGGCGATGCGGCAGGCGCCGACGCGCTTTTGATCGCCTACGCCAGCCAGACCGGCTTCGCCGCGCAACTGGCGAGCCAGACCGCGGAAAGCTTGCGCAACGCTGGGATGCCAGTGCGCCTGGTGCAGCTGAGCACGCTCGACGAAGCGGCATTGCGTGACGCCGGCCGCGCGTTGTTCATCGTCAGCACCACGGGCGAAGGCGACGCACCGGACGAAGCCGCTGTCTTCGAGCGAGGCTGCCTCTCTCATATCGGCAAGCTCACCGGCCTGCGCTACGGCCTGCTCGCCCTGGGCGACAGCGACTACGCCGACTTCTGCGGCTTCGGCCGCCGCCTGCGCCATTGGCTGGCGCAATCCGGCGCGCAGCCGCTGTTCGATCCGGTGGAAGTGGATAACGGCGATGCCGGCGCGTTGCGCCATTGGCAACACCATCTGGCCATGCTCAGCGGTGCCACCGAGATGCCCGATTGGCAACGGGCGCCGTATGGGAGTTGGCGGCTGGCCGAGCGCCGGTTGCTCAATCCGGGCAGCCTGGGTGGCCCGTGTTTCCATCTCGCCTTGCGGCCGGAGGATGGCGCGCTGGCATGGGAGGCCGGTGACATCGCCGAGATCGAGCCGCGCCATGCCGCGGACACGGTGCGCCCATGGCTGGCCGCCACCGGATTCGATGGCACGACCGTGGTCGGCAACGAAACCTTGTTCGACCGCCTCGCGCGCAGCCATCTCCCCGAACCCGCGGACGTCGCCGGCCTCGACGCGGCAACCCTCGCCGCGCAACTGCAGGCACTGCCGCATCGCGAATACTCCATCGCCTCGATCCCCGCCGACGGCGCGCTGCACCTGCTGGTGCGCCGGATGCAACACGGCGACGGGCGCCCGGGCCTGGGCTCCGGTTGGCTGACGCAACATGCGGAGTTGGCTTCGCCCATCGCACTGCGCATCCGCGCCAACCCCTCGTTCCGCCCACCGGCCGCGGAGTTGCCGCTCATCCTGATCGGCAACGGCACCGGCCTGGCCGGCCTGCGCGCACTGCTGAAGGCGCGCATCGCCGCCGGCGCGCGCCGCCACTGGCTGCTGTTCGGCGAGCGCCAGCCCGATCGCGATTTCTTTCACCGCGACGAACTCGAACGCTGGCAGCGCGAAGGCTGGCTGGAACGGCTGGACCTGGCCTGGTCGCGCGAACCCGCGGCGCCGGCCTATGTGCAACAGCGCGTGCGCGAGTCCGCTGCGCTGCTGCGGAGTTGGGTCGAACAGGGCGCGGCGATCCGCGTCTGCGGCAGCCTGGCCGGCATGGCGCCGGCCGTGGACGAAGCCCTGCGCGAAGCCTTGGGCGATGGACTGCTCGAACAGATGCGCATGGACGGCCGCTACCGGCGCGACGTTTATTGAGGGAACGCGTATGCGCCGGCCGTGACCTTTGGCCTATGCCCCGACCCATGCCCATGGCGCAACCTGCCGTATCACCTGGGGAGAGACAAAGATGGTGGGACGAGGGGGCAGGACCATAGGACTGCTGCTGGCGCTGGCCGCCGCATGGGCAGTACTCGCACAAGACGCACCGGCACCGGCGAGCAGCAGCCCGCCAGCGCAGCCGGCAGCGGCGCCGACATCCGCCGCGCCGGCGGAGATTCCGCTCGCCGGCGCCAACGCCGCCGGTGCACGCCAGGCCAGCGCGCCGAACGCCTGGGGCGGCGAACGCAGCGGCCATGAGCCGACGCTGTCCGACCGCGTGGTCGGCTACCGCATCGACGCGGAACTCGATGCCGCCAACCACGCCGTCACCGGCAGCGAGCAGATGACCTGGCGCAACCGCAGCGACCGCCCGGTGCGCAGCGTCTACCTGCACCTGTACCTCAACGCTTTCAAGAACGAAGGCAGCACCTTCTTCACCGAGCGCCACGTGCTCACCGCGCACGGCCGCTCGCGCGGCGCGGCGACGCTGAAGAAAGGGCAGTGGGGCTATATCGATCTCAAGCGCGTGCAGCAGGGCAGCGCGGCGCTGAAGTGGAGCTTCGTGCAGCCGGACGGCGGCCCGAAGACCGACCAGACCGTGGTGCGCGTGGACCTGGCCCAGCCGGTCGGCGCGGGCGAAACGCTCACCCTCGATATCGACTTCCTCAGCCAGCTGCCGCGCGTGGTCGAGCGCACCGGCTGGTGGGGCGATTTCAACCTCGTTGCGCAGTGGTTCCCGAAGATCGCCGTGCTGGAACTGCCGGGCGAGCGCGGCGCCGATGAAGTGCGCTGGAACGCCCACGAATTCCACTTCAACAGCGAGTTCTACGCCGACTTCGGCAGCTACGACGTGCGCCTCACCGTGCCTTCCGACTACACCGTCGGCGCCGTGGGCGAACAGCAGGGTGCGCCGACCCAGGCCAATGGCAAGAGCACCTATCACTTCGTGCAGGGCGACGTGCACGACTTCGCCTGGGTCGCCGCCAAGGGCTATCAGACGCTGGACGGCAGCTTCACCGGGCCGGGCGTGCCCAAGGTCGCCGTACGCGTGATCTATCCGCCGGAGTACAAGGCCAGCGCGCAGCCGGTGCTGAAGGCGACCACCGATTCGCTGGAGTTCTTCTCGCGCACGCTCGGCGCGTATCCGTACCGCACCGTCACCGCGGTGGTGCCGCCTTACAACGGCGCCGAAGCAGGCGGCATGGAATATCCGACCTTCTTCACCGCGGAAGGCTATTCCAAGATCGACGCGCAGACTTCGGACCAGTGGGAAATCGACTTCGTCACCATCCACGAGTTCGGCCACGGTTATTTCTACGGCCTGCTCGCCTCGAACGAATTCGAGGAGCCGATGCTGGACGAAGGCCTGAACGAGTATTGGGACGAGCGCATGCTGCGCGAACGCAACCAGCCGATCCTGGTGCCCAGCTCGTTCGCCGCGCGCATCGGCATCCATCCGTCGATGGACGTGTTCGTGCAGGAGCGTTTGGGCGCCGGCCTGAAGTCGCCGTACGACCCGCTGTCGGAGAACGCGTGGAACCGCTTCTCCAGCAGCAGCTACGGCACGGTCTATTCGCGCACCGCCACGGCCATGCACGACCTGGAAGAGCGCCTGGGCAAGCCGGTGATGGAGAGGGCCTTCCGCGAATACTACCGGCGCTGGCACTTCCGCCATCCGTCGGTGGCGGATCTGCGTGCCACGCTGATCGATGTGTCGGGCGACGCCAAGAACGTCAACGAGATCTTCGACCAGTACGTCTACGGCACCTCGTTCATCGACGACCGCATCGCTTCGATCGACAACGACGAAGTGCTGCCGCAGGCCGGCGTGTTCGACAAGGACGGCAAGCGCAACGAAGTCGTCGCGGACGACCTGGAAAAGCAGCTCGACAAGCAGCGCGAGAGCTGGGAGAAGGCGCACAAGGACGCCAAGTCGTGGGAGGGGCCGTTCCCCTGGCGCGGCACGGTGACGGTGGTGCGCGAGGGCGCGCCGGTGCCGCAGCTGCTGCGGGTGGCGTTTGCCGACGGCAGCCACGAGGACGTGCACTGGAACGACAACCGCCGCTGGGCGCGCTTCGTGTTCGACAAGCCGTCGAAGGTGGTCTCGGCCGAACTCGATCCGGAGCACAAGATCCTGCTCGATGCCGACAAATTGAACGATAGCCGCACCACCAAGGCGAACGCCGCGGCCTCGCGCCGCTGGACGTCCGACATGGCAGCGCTGCTGCAGGCTTTCTACTCCTTCCTGGTGACGCTGTGATGGCCTTCAAGAACTCTCGTCGGGTTTCCCTGGGCGCCTTGTTCGGCGCTCCCGTGGCCGCGCTGCAGTGGCGGCTGTTGCTGTTGTGGACGCTGCTGCTGTTGCTGCCCACCGTGGTGGCGGCGCTGCCGCTGCTGCGAACGTTGAGCCAGCTGCTGGATCACTCCGTGCACGCCGATGCCTGGGCGCAGCACTTCGATGCGCTGATGTTCGGCGACACCGTGCGCGGCGTGATGAACAACGGCAGCGGCGTGCAGGGTGGTTTTATCGCCGGTGCGGTGCTGACCGTGCTGCTGGCGCCGCTGCTCAACGGCATGGCGGTAGGTGCCGGCCGCGCCGGACGGCCGCTGGGTTTCGGCCATCTGCTGCAGAGCGGGGTGGTGGAGTACGGCCGCATGTTCCGGCTGATGCTGTGGACGGTGCTGCCGTATGCCGCGGCGCTGTGGGCGGCGAAATGGAGCATGGATCTGCTGGACGACAAGACCGAGGTGGCGGTACTGGAGTCGCAGGCGCAGGCGTCGACGCATTGGCTGCTGGCGCTGGCGGTGTTGTTTGTGGTGCTGGCGCAGGTGATTGCCGACTCGGGGCGGGCGGCGTTTATCGCTGATGTGGGCTTGCGCTCGGCGACCAAGGCGTTGTGGCGCGGGTTCGTGCAACTGGTGCGCAGGCCGTTCAGCAGTTTGCTGGTTTATGTGGTGGTGACGGTGGTGGGGTTTGGGGTTGCGTTTGCGCTGGGGGTGGCGCGGGTGCATGTCACTGCGGTGGGGGTTGGTGTGTTGTTGGGGTTTCTGTTGATGCAGGTGGCGGTGATGGCGATGGCTTGGGCGCGGGTGGCGAGGGTGTTTGCGTTGGCGGAGGTGGGGCGCTCACTTGGTAGTGGTGGGCGGCGTGCCGCCTTCTGATCTGCGCGCGTCATCGCCTTGCTGGTCATCCCGGCGTAGGCCGGGATCCAGTGGCGATATCGCTCGGTTATTGCGTTGACGCTGGGGTGTCTCGCCGTTGGCGAGTGTTTCGGGCCGCTGCCGCGGCCCGAGTTACTTCTTCTTTGCGTGCCCAATCCCCTCAAGGGGGACCTCGAGAAGAAGTAACCAAGAAGAAAGGGCACCCTGCTTGGCGCCCTCAGCAGCAAAGCTGCTGAGGGCGCCAAGGGGGCCCGGTAGATCAAGAGCCGGAGCAAAAGCGCGCAAGCGGAACGCCGCGGCTATGCCGCGTGCTCTTCGCTCGATTTTCGCGTCTGCCGTCATCCCCCTCTCCCCGCCGGGGAGAGGGTTGGGGTGAGGGGCCACTCTAGCGATACCGCTCGATACTGCGGTCAGCAGATCAGGCACCACCCACATTGATCCCAAGCGCAAACAACGTCGCAAGCAAAGCCAGCGACATCGCCGATACGGTCATCCATATCTGCCCGAACCGCAGATGCTTTTCGCTCCACAGGGCCAGCGCCACATACACACCAGGCGCCACGCCCGCATAACGCACCATCGAAGTAAGCGTCACCGTCAGCAACGGCGCCAGCACTGTCAGCGCCGTAAACACGGCGAGTTCGCGCCAGCCGCGTTTCCAGCACGATGCCGGACCAGATCCATTCGCCGGTGACGGACGCGGCGGATTTCCACATCAGCGGATGCAGTGGGAAGAACGTCCAGTTCGCCTGCTTCGACGTATCGAACGGGCGCCGCTCGTAACCGTCGCGGGCGATGCTGTAGTTCCACGCCGAATCGTTGCCGATCGCCAGGTGGCCGAGGCCGTCGGCGACGGTGCGGCCGGACAGCTTGATCGCCACGCTGTCGTCCTGCCGCCAGCGTTCGACCGGCACCTGCGACATCAGTGGCACCGCTGCGAGGATCAGCACGATCATCAGGCGCGAGAGCAGGAACGGAATCAGCGCGCCTGATGCAGGCGAGCAGCGCCTCGGCGGCGCGGCGCAGGGGAGAGCGTGGAGTGGGGACGATCGCTGCGGCGGCGGTGTTCATCGGCATCCTGCACAGGCTCGGTCGAGCGGGTGCGGGACATTACGAACGCCGAAATTATTTGACGAGTGGCATGCGGCGATCCGCGCGTGCGGCGGTTTTGTGTCCCGATGAATCGACGATGCGATGCGTGGACGCGCTCAGGCTTCGATGCGCGCGAGCACCACTTCGCCGCCGCCTTCGATGCGCAGCGTGCCCGCCGCTTCGATCCACACCGACTCACCTTGCGTCACCGCCAGGCTTTCGCCGCCGCTGCGCAGTTGGGCATGTCCGGCCAGCAGATAGAGAAACCAGTGCGCGCCGGCCGATGGCGGCAACACCATGGCGCCGTTCAAGGGACGTGCGATCAGTTCGCCTTCGACGCCATCGCGCAGCATCAGGTTGAAGGCGCGGGTGGGGCCGTCGGTGAGTCGCGCCTGCGGTGCGTCGGCGCCGTCGAAGCGGATCACGGCCAGGCGCAGTGCCTGCCGTTCGCTATCCGCGAAGCGCAGCGCGAGCGAGGCATCGAGTGCGGCGAACTGGCGGCGCACGCCGGGCAGTGCGGAAAAATCGGCATCGCTGTCGATCTGCGCGATGCTCAGGCGCCACTGCCACGCCGAAGGATCCGGGCCGCTGGCCAGCACCGTGGTGGCGCCGGCGCCGTTGGCCCAGGGCTCCGCGCGCAGGCTTTCCGCGGGCACGCGGTGGAAGGCGCTCATGCGCTCAGGCGTAGGCCGCGCGGCGCGATTCGCGGTACGGCGGGTAGTACGCGAACACGTGGTTGTAGCTGCCGCAGAAATCCATGTCTTCGATATGTTCGCCGCCGAGGCGCTCGGCCAGCCGGTCGGAGGCTTCGTTGCCCACGCGCACCAGGCTGATCACGCGCTGCGCGCGCAGCTGGTTCCAGGCGAAATCGAGGATGGCCTGGCAGGCTTCGGTGGCGTAGCCGTGGTGGCGGTACTCGGACTTCAGCATCCAGCCCAGTTCGATATCGGGCCAGCCTTCCGGATACATCAATCCCGCGCGGCCGGCGAAGGCGCCGCTGTCCTTCAGTTCCAGCGCCCACATGCCGTAGCCGCGCAGCTGCCAGTGGCCCAGCAGCATCGCCAGCGAACGCCAGGCGTGGCCGCGGTCCAGCGGCTCGCCGTCGCCGACCCAGCGCGTGCTGGTGGGGTCGGCGAGCATCGCGGCGTAGTCGTCGAAATGGCTGGCGGAGAGAGCGGTAAGGCGCAGGCGCGCGGTTTCGAGGGTGGGTATGTCGAACATTGCAGTGTCAGATGGCGGCGCCGGCCAGCAGGCTGGCGAGGGCGCGGGTACTGGTGGTGAGACTGTCGGCCCAGGACAGGCCGATGATTTTCTCGCCGGTGGCCGAATCGATGAAGTCTTCTTCCTGCCCGGGTGCGAGCAGGTGGCGGTAGTCCACGGTGATTTCCGTGCCCGCGGGCAGGTCGCGCGCGGCGAACACGAAACCCAGGTGCCACAGCCCGTTGGGCTCGAAGCTGTGGTTGATGTAGCACTCGTCCGGCCAGTCGGGGGACAGCGTGTAGCGGTCCTCGAACCAGCGCGCAGCCGCGTAGAGCTGCACCTGCAGCTCGGGCGAGGCCGTGATCTGCGCGAGGCTCCAGGTGCGGTCGATCGCATCCGGCGCGGTCACGATGCGACCGGCGGCGACGTCTTCCTCCAGGAACAGCCCCTTGCCGGCGCCTCCGATACCCGAGGCGGCGATGCGGTAACGCGGCAGGATCATGGCGTGGAACGCAAATGTTTGTGCTGCTGAATCAGGTACATGGCCCCTGTGACGGCTCCGGCCTGGGTCGTGAAGGCGGTGACCGGGCGGTCGTGAACGCGGAGTGTAGGCGCAACCGGCGCGACCTGCCAGGGCCGCGCCGGCGCGGGCCGGCGAGCGGGCTGGAGCTCAGTCCTCGTCCTTTTTGGCCTTGGGTTTGGCCTTGGCGGCGCCGGATTCGGGCTTGGCGCTTTCCTCGGTGATCAGGATCGCGGCGCGGTTGCGGTCCAGCGTGCTGGCGCCCACGCCCTTGACCTGGCCGACCTCGTCCACGCTCTTGAACGGGCCGTGTTCCTCGCGCCAGGCCACGATGGCGGCGGCCTTGGCCGGGCCGATGCCGTCCAGTGCTTTAGCGATGGTGGCGGCGTCGGCGGTGTTGACGTTGACCGGCGTGGCGGCGTGCAGCGACAGGCACACGGCCAGTCCGAACATGAAAGTGGCGAGCTTGCGCAGCATGGGGATGCTCCTTCAGTGATGGGCTTGAGCGGTGGGAAAGCGCGGCGTCCATGCGCCGCCCAGCCACGATGCCGCCGGCGCGGATGCGCCGCAGTCGGCGCTCCCATCGCATTGCGGTGCGCCTGCATCGCCGCGTGGCGTGGGTGCGCGCCTACGCGCTGTCGGCGGCGTTTCGGCCTGCGCTGATACAATCGGCGCTTTCCCCATCGCCGGAGCTCGCCCATGGATACCGCCCGTCTTTCGCATTTCGTCAGCGGCCTGTGGGATGACGAGATCGTGCCGCAGCTGATGGACTACATCCGCATTCCCAACAAGTCGCCGATGTTCGATCCCAAGTGGGTGGAACACGGCTACATGGATGCGGCGGTCAAGCTGATGGAAACCTGGGCGCGCACCAAGCTGCCGTCGCTGCCCGGCGCCACGCTGGAAGTGGTGCGCCTGGAAGGCCGCACGCCGCTGATCTACATCGACGTGCCCGGCCAGGGCGACGACACCGTCATGCTGTATGGCCATCTCGACAAGCAGCCGGAAATGACCGGCTGGGCCGAGGGCCTGGGTCCGTGGACGCCGGTGATCAAGGGCGACAAGCTCTATGGCCGCGGCGGCGCCGACGACGGCTACGCCATCTTCGGCTCGCTGGCCGCGCTGCTGGCGCTGCGCGAGCAGGGCATCCCCCACGCGCGCTGCGTGGTGCTGATCGAGGCCTGCGAGGAATCGGGCAGCTACGACCTGCCGTACTACGTGGATCATCTGGCCGCGCGCATCGGCAGCCCCTCGCTGGTGGTGTGCCTGGATTCGGGCTGCGGCAACTACGACCAGCTGTGGCTGACCACCTCGCTGCGCGGCATGACCGGCGGCGAGCTGAGCGTGCAGGTGCTGGAGGAAGGCGTGCATTCCGGCGACGCTTCCGGCGTGGTGCCGTCGAGCTTCCGCATCCTGCGCGAGCTGCTGACGCGCCTGGAGGACCCGCAGACCGGCACGGTCAAGCCGAAGGAGCTGTACGTCGAGATTCCCGCGCAGCGCGTCGAGCAGGCGAAGCAGGCCTCGCACGTGCTGGGCAAGGCCATCTACGAGAAGTTTCCCTTCGTCGAAGGCATGCATCCGGTCACCGAAGACCTCACCGAGCTGGTGCTCAACCGCACCTGGCGCCCGCAGCTGGCGGTGACCGGCGCGGACGGCCTGCCGCCGCTGGACAGCGCCGGCAACGTGCTGCGCCCGAAGACCTCGGTGAAGCTCAGCCTGCGCCTGCCGCCCACGCTCAACGGCAGCCAGGCCGGGCAGTTCGTCAAGCAGCTGCTGGAAAAGGATCCGCCCTATGGCGCCAAGGTCGGCTTCAAGCTGGAGAAGGACGGCGGCGGCTGGCACGCGCCGCAGCTGTCGCCGTGGCTGGAGCAGACCGTCGCGCAGGCTTCGCAGAATCATTTCGGCGCGCCCGCGGCCTATATGGGCGAAGGCGGCAGCATTCCCTTCATGGGCATGCTGGGCGAGAAATTCCCCAAGGCGCAGTTCCTGATCACCGGCGTGCTCGGCCCGCATTCCAATGCGCACGGCCCGAACGAATTCCTGCACATCCCCACCGGCAAGAAGGTGACGATGGTGGTGGCCGAGGTGGTGGCGGGCCACTACGCGCAGGGCGGCAAGGCTTGAGCGACGACTACGGCTATCTCGCGGCTAACTGGGCCGCCGTGCGCGAGCGCGTCGACGCGGCCTGCCGCGAGGCGGGCCGCGCGCCGGCCGAGGTGGACGTGCTGCCGGTGAGCAAGACCTTCGGCGCCGACGCCATCCGCGCCGCCACCGGCCTGGGCCTGCGCCGCTTCGGCGAGAACAAGGTGCAGGAGATCCGCGAGAAGGCCGGCCCGCTGGCCGACTGCGCCATCGACTGGGTGGTGATCGGCCACCTGCAGACGAACAAGGCCAAGGACGTGGCCCGGCTCGCCGCGGAAGTGCAGTCGCTGGACCGCTGGGAACTGGCCGAGGCGCTGGACCGCCGCCTGCAGGCCGAAGGCCGCGCCATCGACGTGCTGGTGCAGGTGAAGACCTCGCCGGAAGAAGCCAAGCAGGGGCTGGATCCGGCGGAACTGCCGGCCTTCCTGGCCCGCCTGCGCGGCCTGGACACCTTGCGCGTGCGCGGCCTGATGACCATGGCCGTGCAGGCCGACGACCCCGCCCCCGTGCGCGCCTGCTTCCGCCTGCTGCGCGAGCTGCGCGACCGCATGGCGGGCGAGGGCCATGCGCTGCCGCGGCTGTCCATGGGCATGAGCGGGGATTTCCCGCTGGCGGTGGCCGAGGGTGCTACAGAACTGCGCATCGGGACGGCGATTTTCGGCCGCCGCGGCTGAATTGCGCTTCAGGTTCCTTGCAGACCTGTTACGGACCTCCGTCACACTTCCGCCACGGTTATTTCTAGGAAATTTTCCTAGCCAAGCCAGTTGCTTGCAGTGATTTTCCGCTGCTTTCATGGGGATGCCGGATGTTGCTGATCCCTTCAGCTTTTCGAAACCGCGGGGTTTAGTTAACCCGGATCGAACATACGGTCTATATCGCTTTGCTAAGTTCACGGCTTCGTCACGGTCGTCGACACATCCGACGGCCAATCCCGTGAACAGCAAGGGGATTTTTCCCGCATGCCAATCAAGCGATTGACCGTCCTCTCCGTGCTGGCCGCCGCCGCGCTCGTCTCCGGTCCCGTGCTCGCCAGCCCCAGCGGACAGGCCAAGGCCGCCCCTGCTGTTGCCACCATCACTCCGCCGCTGATGAGCCAGTTCGCCGCGCTCGCTCCGGCCCAGGCGCTTTCCCAGTCGGCTCTGCCGGCCGCTCCGGCGATCGAGGAGCAGGCCAGCAATGCGGACGATCTGCGCAAGACGCTGATCGATCTGGCGATGCAGCTGCGGGATATCCGCTATGTGCGCGGCGGGCACGATCCGTCGACCGGCTTCGATTGCAGCGGCTTTGTCCGTTATGTGTTTTCGCATGCGGTGGGGTTGGATCTGCCGACCAATTCGGCGGGGCAGTTTCTTGCCGGGTTGAAGGTCAACCGTACCGAGATGCAGCCTGGCGATCTGGTGTTTTTCCGCACTGCGGGCGGGCGCCGGGGTGGTGGGCGCATTTCGCATGTGGGTATTTATATTGCCAATGGGCAGTTTATTCATTCGCCTTCGCGTGGGAAGACGGTGCGCGTGGATAGTCTCGATGAGAGTTATTGGGCTAAGCGCTTTGCTGGCGCTAAGCGGCCTGAGGGTATGGCGCAGAACGGGTGAGCGTTTGGCGTTTCGCAGTTTGAGGCCGCCTGCATGGCGGCCTTTTTTATTTGTGCTGGCGCCTCGCCTATTCGTCATCCGGCGTAGGCCGGGATCCAGTTTCTGTATCGCTTGGTTTTCGCGGTGTCGCGATTTGGCCGCTTATGCAGCGGGCATTTCGTGCGCCTGCCGGCGCCCGAGTCACTTTTTCTTTGCTGGCCCAAAGAAAAAGTAACCCAAAAGAAATGGCCTCAAGTCAAAGGCTCGCGACGCGACTAGAAGGAGCGTTGGGCGTCTGCGGTAACTTGATTAACCTGGGTCTACACGAAACGACAGTGCGTTTACGTAGCGGATTCTTCAACGTGCCGTTGCGAAGAGGATGTTCAAGGAACGAGGCTAGCTTTGGCTCTTCGTTCCTGTATGCGACGCCACATCACTTCTCCCTCTCCCCTCCGGGGAGAGGGTCGGGGTGAGGGGCCGCTCGGAGCGCAACGCCTGTCATTCCTCAGATTGCTTTGGTCCTATTCGCTGGCGATAAAGCAGCTCAGCTTGCCCTGCCCAAGCGTTGCAACTCATCCGACTCGACGATGCGCACTCCTTCACCCGGTTCTCGCGCCAACTTCCACAAAGCCCGCGCAACCGTCTCCACGTGAATCCCGCGCCATCGCCCGGGCAACAAGCGCGACAGTGGGCCGGCGACTGACTCGCCTAGGCGGAACTCCTTGCGTGGTCCCAGCAGCAATGAAGGGCGCACGATGGTCAGTTGTGGCCAGGCTTGTTCGATCAGGGCTTGTTCGAGTTCGCCTTTGACCTTTGTGTAGAACGTGCGCGACGTGGTGCTTGCGCCGAGTGAGCTCATCACCAGGTAGTGCCGTGCTCCAAGCTTGCGGGCGCGGCGGGCGACGGCGAGGGGTAGGTCGTAGTCGGCCATGCGGAAGGCTTCGCGGGAGCCGGCTTGGGCGATGGTGGTGCCCAGGCAGCAGAGGGCGAGGTCGAGCGGGGGCTGCAGGGTGGGGAGGGTGCGGTGGAGCATGCCGACGGGGTTTTCCAGCCGGGGGGCGCGTGGCAGGGCGTGGCGGGTCGGGGCGAGCACGCGGGCGACGGCGGGGTCGGACAGCAGTTCGCGCAGCACGGTGCCGCCGGTGAGGCCGGTGGCGCCGGCGAGCAGGACGTGGAGGGGCGAAGCGGTCATGGGTGCGGCACGGAGACCTGACGCACACAGCTTGCCACGCCGCATCTTTGCTGCGCGTAATGCGGACGGACGGAAACGCTAGCGCGCGACCACCGTCACAGGGCGGTGGAAACTCGCGGTCGGCTTCCACTGCGGATAGCTGGTTTCGGTCGACAGCTTGCCGCCGACCATGAACAGCGCGCGCAGGTCTTCCACCAGGCCGCGCAGGTCCCAGTTCGGCGCGCTGCCGGCGGGCGGGGCGCTGGCGCTGGCGGCGAGGTAGTCGCCGTAGCGCTTGCGGCCGGCGGCATCGCCGCCGTCGCGCAGGTCCAGGCCGGAGCGGGCGTACAGCACCGGCACGCCGCGCGTGGCGAAGCTGAGTGCGTCGGAGCGGAACAGTTCCATGCCGGCGCGTTCGTCGCCCGAGCGCATGCGGCGGTGCTGGCTCTGCAGTGCGTCGGCGAGGTAATCGTCCAGCTGCGACTGGCCGTAGCCGAGCACGTCCAGGTCGTGGCTCGGCCCAAGCCACGGCAGGGCGTCGAGCTGGATTTCCGCCACCGTGTGCTCCAGCGCCACCGGCGGATGATCGACGTACCAGCGCGAACCGAGCTGGCCGGATTCCTCCATGGTCAGCGCGACGAACAGCACGCTGCGGTGCGGCTTGGGCGCGCGGTGCGCGAAGGCCTCGGCCAGTTCGAGCAGGCCGGCCAGGCCCGCCGCGCTTTCGGCCACGCCGTGCAGCGACTGGCTGTCGCGCGCATCCGGGTGGTTCCAGTGCGCGGTATAGACGATCGCATCGTCGGGCTGCTTGCTGCCGTTCATGCGCGCGATCACGTTGGGCGACATGCCCTGGCTGATGCTGCTCTGGAAGGCCAGGCTGGCCTTCGCCGCCAGCGTTACCGCGTGGAAGCCGCGCCGGTGCGCGGCGGCGCGCAGTGCCTGGAAATCCTGTCCGGCGCTGGCGAACAGCCGGCGCGCGGCGTCGTCGCTCAGCCAGCCGGCGATGGCGGGCGCCGCATTCGCATCGCCGGGCAAGGTGTACCAGGGGCCGCCCCAGCGCTGCCGCACCGTCGTCCACGGATAACCCGACGCAGCTTCGTCATGCACCACGAACACCGCCGCCGCACCGTGGCGCGCGGCCTGTTCCAGCTTGTAGCGCCAGGAACCGAACAAGGTGGGCGTGCGGCCATGGAACAGCGCCGGATCCTGGCTGCCCCAGCCGGGGTCGTTGGCCAGCAGCACCACGGCCTTGCCCTTGATGTCGGCGCCGGCGTAGTCGTCCCAGTCCTGCGCGGGGTCGTCGATGCCGTAGCCGGCGAACACCACCGGCGCGTGCTCGATCGCCGCATTCGCCCGCTGCGCGGGCGAGTTGGCCACCATGTCGATGCCGTAGGCGAGCGACAGCGGCTGCGCGCCGCCTTCGATCTGCAAGGTCATCCGTTCCGGATGCACCACCGTGCCGCGCACGTAGGGCACGTCCTGCGTCCACTTGCCGTCGGCGCCGGGCTGCAGGCCCATGCGCTGGAACTGCGCGATCAAGTAGTCGACGGTGTGCCGCTCGCCGGCGCTGCCGGGCGAACGGTCGCGCAAGGCGGGCGCGGACAGTGCGTGGAAATGGACGGCCAAATCCTCCGGCATGATGCCGGGCGAGAAGTTCGCCGCGATCTCGCCGTCGCGCGACGACGACGCATGCTGCTGGCAGGCAGCAAGCATGGCGCTCATCGCAACGATGGACAGAAAACGGCGCATTCCCCCGACTCCCTGTACGGGACCGGCAGGACTGTAACCGCGCCGCGGCCCGCTGAAAACGCGCAAGTTTTCGCGTTCAGCAGCGGGCGCAGCAGCTTCATGCGATCGGCTTAGAAACGATAGTCCGCACCGACGTAGACATAGCGCCCGCGCGGATCGGCCTGCGTCAGGTCGTAGTACGTATTCGACGGGTCCCACGGCGGCCGGCGGTTCTGCAGGTTCTGCACGGCGAGCGTGAGCGTGGTCTTGGGCAGGCCGGTGTAGGCGATGCTCAGGTCGAAGGTGCTCCATGCCTTCACCCGCTCCGGATACGCCGGCGTGAGCCGGTTGTCCGGGTTCTGCTTGTAGCCGCCCACGTAGTACCAGGTCAGCGTGCTGGCGAAGTCGCGGTAGCTCCAGGTCAGGCCGGTGCTGCCGCGCCACTTCGGCAGCGAGCCGAAGATATTGGTGCCCGCGCCGTTCACCGGTGCATCGCCGGCGACGCGCGGCTGGCTGTACTTGAGCAGGCGCGTCCAGTTGCCGTCGAGCGCGAAGTCGCCCGCGTTCGCCGTGTGCAGTGCCTGGTGGAAGGTGAGGTCGACACCGTCGGTGGTCAGGCTCTGCTGATTGCGGTACTGGTTGGTGATGATGCTGATGCGGCCTTGCGCATCGCGCTGCACGCGCGGGTCCTTGCGCAGCACCAGGGTGGCGTCGTCGTCGGGGCCGATGATGCCGCGCTGCACGATGTGGTAGTAGTCCGCGCCGAAGCTGGTGTCGGTGCCGGGTGAGATGACGAAGCCGCCGTTGTAATTCTCCGAACGCTCCGGCCGCAGCTTCGGGTTGGCGGCGAAGACATCGGTATAGCCGCGGCGCTGGCCGGGCGTGACCGGATCGTAGGGATCGACCACCGTGCTGTAGCTCACCGCGGTGCTGTGGGTGATTTCCGGCAGCGACGGCGCGCGGAAGCCGCGCGAGTACGAGCCGCGCAGCAGCAGCCAGTCCAGCGGCTGGTAGCGCAGCGAGAACTTCGGCGCGAAGGCATTGCCGAAATCGCTGTAGTGGTCCAGGCGCCCGGCGATGCCTGCTTCGAGCGTAGCGAGGATCGGCACGTTGAATTCGGCATAGCCGGCGTGCACGTCGCGCGAGCCGCGGATCACGTCGATGGCCGGACGCAGTTCCGAACCTGACAGCACCGCCTGCGAGGTGCGCGAATTGATCGATTCGTTGCGGAACTCGTAGCCGGCGGCAAAGCCCACCGTGCCCGCGGGCAGGTCGAACAGCTGCGTGCTGGCGGTGGCGTTGACCGCGGTGAGGCGCGATACGGCGGGGCGGATGGTGGACAGGCGCAGCGCATCGATCGCCTGCTGCGAATTGTCGTTCGCGGCGAGGTTGTAGCCACCGTTGGCCAGCAGCGACTGGAACGCATAGCGGTTGCCGAAGTTGGTGACGTATTCCTTCAGGCTACTCTCGGAGTGCTCGGCCGAGACATCCCAATCCCATGCGCCGGTACGTCCCCTGATGCCGCCGAGGAAGCGTGTGAAGATGGTGCGGTCGCGCTTGTTGCGCTGGCCCACGTCCCACAGGTTGGTGTTCACCGGCGTCGGCACGCCATAGGGGTTGGCGGGGTTGCCGGCCGGCAAGGTGGTGTCGATATTCACCAGCTTCTGGTTCGCGTTGTCCCAGGCACGCAGGCCGCTGCCGATCGCCAGTGGTCCGCTGAATACGAAGGCCGCGTGGCTGCGGCTGTAGATCGCCTCGCCGTAGGCATCGATCTGGTCGGTGAGTTTCACCGTCGCCTTCAACACCGCGTGGTAACGCTCCACGCCGGGAATCAGCGAGGTGTACTGCGCCGGGTTGTAGGCCCAGGTGTCGCCGCTCTTGCCGGGCGTGATGGCGCCGTAAGGCACTTTGCGCACCGGGCCGACGGCGCTGGCAAAGCCCTGGGTGGGATCGTTGTTGTAGTAGTTGGTTGGCGTCCAGTTGAGGCGGCCGCCGGGCTTGTCGCGGAAGTCGTTGCCGCGCAGCCAGCTCACGTCGTCCTGGTTGAGCTGCGAGCTGCGCGTGCCGTCCAGTGCGAAGAACACGTTGTAGCCGTCCTTCTTCAGATCGCCCTGGCCCAGCAGCAGGTGGAAATTGTTCGAGCGCTGGCCGGTGCCTTCGGTGCTGCCGCCCACGTTGGCGCCGACTTCGGCGCCCTGGTAGTTCTGCTTGAGGATGATGTTGACCACGCCGGCGATGGCGTCGGAGCCGTACACCGCGGAGGCGCCGTCCTTCAGCACCTCGATGCGTTCCACCGCGGCCAGCGGCAGCGCGTTGAGATCGACGAAGGTGTCCTGCAGTTCGTAGGCGGTGGCGTAGTTGGCCACGCGCTTGCCGTCCACCAGCACCAGGGTGTTCTTCTGGCCCAGGCCGCGCAGCGAGATGCCGGCGGTGCCGGCGGAGAAGCTGCCGGTGAGCTGTTCGTTGACGCTGTTGCCGGTGTTGGCGGAGATCGATCGCAGCAGGTCGGGCAGGGTGGTCTTGCCGCTGCTGCGGATCTGCTCGGCCGTAATGGACTGCACCGGGCTGGGGCCTTCCAGGTCGGTGGTCTTGATATTGGAGCCGGTGACGCTGACGGCTTCGAGCTGGGTGGCCTTCTTTTCGTCGGCATCCTCCGCATGCAGCGGGGACAGCGCGAGCGCCGTGGCAATGGCAAAGGGGAGCAGGCGGATCGTGTTCATGGCGGGAAGCATTCCTGTAGGCGCAGCCCTCCCGGCTCCTGGCCAGGGGTGATGGATGCGCGGGATGCAGCGGGGGAGCTGCGTTGGAAGGGGATCGCCGTGGGGACGGCGTCAACAGCGGCGCGGGGAAACGCCTAAGGTCGCGGGATCAGCCGCAGCGACACATTCGACAGCAACGACACAGCAGCCCGTGCCGGCGATGGCGTGGCGGTGTCGTAGCGAAGAGGAAAACAGCGAGGAGTGCATCGTGATATCCGGCCCGGCGGCGCCCGGTGGACGCTGGCTTGCTTGAGATTCCGGACTGGCGTCCGGCAACAGGGAAAAACGCGCGATCAGCAACAACAACAGCAGCGACACATCGCGCACATGCGATGCGTGGTGCTGGCGAGCTGGCGGTAACCCTGGATAGTCACGGAGACAAATGTTCCTGCTGGGACGAGACGGCGCGTTGGGGTTCGGCCGTATGGACGGCTATTTGTGCATCGCCGCGCGGCGATGTCAACCCGAGGTGACGACACGCGTTCGCGCCGGCGCCGCGAAACGGCCGCCGGCATGCCGCCAGGCCACGTCCCGCAAGGTTCCCCGGAAGGGTGCGGCGAGTTGTCGCAGTATGTTGCGCCGCGCCATGGGGCGCCGATGGCGGCGCCCCGGCTCAGCCGCTACCCTTGGCCGTTGCCCACGGAACCGACCATGTTCTACAACCTCGCTCCGGTAACCCGTAACCTGCTGATCGCCAACGTGGCGGTCTTCCTGCTGCAGCAGCTGATGCCTTCGCTGCTGGTGCCCCTGGCGCTGTGGCCGCTGGGCAGCGGCTACTTCCAGCCCTGGCAGGTGGTGACCAACGCCTTCATGCACGGCGGCTTCCTGCATCTGTTCTTCAACATGTACGCCTTGTTCATGTTCGGCAGCCAGATCGAGCGGCTGCTGGGCACGCGCAACTACACCATCTATTACTTCGTCTGCCTGATCACCGCCTCGCTCCTGCAGCTGCTGTGGCTGCGCTTTATCGAGCAGGATTTCCAGACGCCGACGCTGGGCGCCTCCGGCGCGATCTTCGGCCTGCTGCTGGCCTTCGGCATGCTGTGGCCGCACGAGAAGCTGATCCTGTTCCCGATCCCGGCGCAGATCCCCGCCTGGCTGTTCGTCTCCGGCTACGCCGCGCTGGAGCTGATCTCCGGCGCCACCGGCTGGGCGCCGGGCATCGCTCACTTCGCCCATCTCGGCGGCATGCTCGGCGGCTTCGTGATGCTGCAGTACTGGCGCGGCAAGTTGCCGGTCAAACCCAAGCGGCGCTTGATGCGCTAAGCCTAAGCGGCGCTTGATGCGCTGACCTTTCCACCTCGCGGTTCTCCTTCATGACTCAGCACCTGCAGCGCCGGCTCACCCCGCGCCATATCACCTTCATGGCCCTGGGGATGGCGATCGGCGCCGGCCTGTTCCTGGGTTCGGCCAATGCGATCAACCTGGCCGGCCCCTCGGTGCTGTTCGCCTATCTGTTCGGCGGCGCGATGATCTTCATCATCATGCGCGCGCTGGGCGAGATGGCCGTGCACGATCCGGTGGCCGGTTCCTTCAGCACCTATGCGCATCGCTATCTCGGGCCGTTCGCCGGCTATCTCACCGGGTGGAACTACTGGATCCTGATGGTCGGCGTCGGCATGGCCGAGAGCACCGCCGTGGGCATCTACATGCGCCAGTGGTTTCCGGAGCTGCCGCAGTGGATCTGGGTGTTCGGCAGCGTGGCGATGATCGGCGGCCTGAACCTGATGGCGGTGAAGGTCTACGGCGAGATGGAATTCTGGTTCACCCTGATCAAGGTGGTGACGGTGGTGCTGATGATCCTCGGCGGCGCCGGCATGATCTGGCTGGGCTGGGGCAATGGCGGCCAGCCGGTGGGCCTGGTCAATCTGTGGTCGCACGGCGGCTGGTTCCCGCACGGTTTCACCGGCATGGTGCTGGCGCTGCCGGTGGTGGTGTTCGCGTTCGGCGGCATCGAGACCATCGGCATGGCGGCGGGCGAAGCCTCGCAGCCGGAGCGCACCATTCCGCGCGCGGTGAATTCGGTGCTGTGGCGCATCCTGATTTTCTACGTGGGCGCGCTGTTCGTGATCATGGCGATCTACCCGTGGAACCAGCTCGGCACCCAGGGCAGCCCCTTCGTCACCACCTTCGGCAAGCTGGGCATTCCGCAGGCGGCCGGGCTGATCAACTTCGTGGTGATCACCGCGGCGCTGTCGGGCTTCAACAGCACCACCTTCAGCGGCAGCCGCATGCTGTACAGCCTGTCGACCAAGGCGCAGGCGCCGGCCTTCCTGGGCAAGGTGAGCGAGCACGGCGTGCCGGTGCGCGCGGTGCTGGTGACGCTGGCCTGCCTGATCCTGGGCGTGGTGCTGAACTACCTGCTGCCGGAGCGCATCTTCGCCATGATGATGTCGATCCTGGCCTTCAATACGGTGTGGACCTGGATGATGGTGCTGATCGCCCACTTCAGCTTCCGCCGCCGCCACGGCGCCACCCAGTTCCCGCTGCGCGCGTGGCCGCTGACCAGCGTGGTGTGCCTGCTGTTCCTGGCCTTCGTGCTGTTCATGCTTGGCTACAGCCCCGATACGCGCGTGGCGCTGTACGTGGGCGCCGGCTGGGTGGTGCTGCTGTCGCTGGCTTATAAGTTCCTCGGCATCGGTGCGCGGATGCGCGCGCTCGCGCCGCAGGCGGTGTGACGGTGGAGCCGCGCCTGCGCACGGTGGGGCTGATCGGCGGCATGAGTTGGGAATCCACCGTTGCCTACTATCAGCTGATCAACCGTGGCGTGCGGGAGCGGCTGGGGCCGTTGCGGTCGGCGCGGCTGTTGCTGGACAGCCTGGATTTCGGTGAGATCGAGGTGTTGCAGCGGCAGGGTGATTGGCATCACGCGGGGGAGTTGTTGGCCGCGTCGGCGCGGCGGCTGGAGGCCGGTGGCGCTGAGGCCATCGTGTTGGCGACCAATACGATGCATAAGGTGGCTGATGCCGTGGTGGCGGCGACGGCGTTGCCGTTTTTGCATATTGCGGATCCGACGGGGGCGGCGCTGCGGGCGGCGGGGTGTCATCAGGTGGCGTTGTTGGGGACTGTTTTTACGATGGAACAGGAGTTCTATCGGGAACGCCTGCGGGCTCGATATGGCATTCGATGCCTGGTGCCCGATGAGGGGCAGCGGCGTGAGGTGCATCGCATCATCTACGAGGAGTTGTGCGCGGGGGTGGTGCTTGATTCCTCGCGGCAGTTTTATCGGGAGGTGATGGTGGATTGCGCTGCGCGCGGGGCGCAAGGGGTGATTCTCGGTTGCACCGAGATTGGTTTGCTCGTTGGGCGTGAGGATAGTCCGGTGCCGCTGTTCGATACGGCTGCGTTGCATGCGGCTGCTGCTGTGGATTTCATGTTGGGCTGATGGCCCGTCATGGCTCGTCATCCCAGCGAAAGCTGGGATCCAGTGACTTTTTCGCCTGGTTTTCGCGGTGGCGCGAACTGGCCGCTTATGCAGCGGGCATTTCGTGCGCCTGCCGGCGCCCGAGTCACTTTTTCTTTGCTGGCCCAAAGAAAAAGTAACCCAAAAGAAATGGCCTTAGAGCAACGGCTCGCGACGCGACTAGAAGGAGCAGTGGGCGTCTGCGGTAACTTGATTGACCTGGGTCTACACGAAACGACTGTGCGTTTACGTGGCGGGTTCTTCAACGTGCCGTGGCGAAGAGGATGTTCAAGAACCGAGGCCAGCTTTCGCTCTTCGCTCCTGCATACCTCACGACTCCACCCCTCTCCCCTCCGGGGAGAGGGCAGGGTGAGGGGCCGGGCGGAGCGTTGCGCGGAGTTCGCGGCTATATGGATCAGGCCAGTGGCCCATCCCAGCCTTGCAGATACTTGGGCAAAGCATCGGCGATGTCGAATGCGCGTTGTGCGTAAAACAGGTGCATGGTGGGCGCTAGTTCTGGCGGGAGCGTGCCGTCGTAGGCGCGCATGACGCGGGTGTTGGGGATGACTGCCAGGTCGAAGCGGTTGCTGCCGTGGACTAGTTCGCCGCAGTGGCGGCAGAGGTGGCGGCGCATCCGGAGGGTGGGGTGCTGGTGGGTGGACAGGGCGTCTTGGGTGCCGGCGTAGCTTATTTGTGCGGTGGGCCAGGCGGTGGCGGCGAGGAGGATGGAGCTGTAGAGGTCGCGGCAGGCGTTGCAGTGGCAGATGGCGCGGGCTGCGGGTTCGCCGTGCAGTTGCAGGATGGAGGCGCCGCAGGCGCAGCTCAGGTGGTAGTGCTGCATGGTGTCGTCCTTGACCGGTGGCTCAGCGCAGGGCGAGGAAATCCGGGCTGACTACGAAGCGCACTGCATCCAGGCGCAGGCGTGCTTGCGGCAGCGCGTCCAGCAGCGCCGTGCGTTCGCCTGCGACGGCGGCGATTTCCGTCTCGCTGATGGCGGGGTTCACGGCGCGCAGCGCCAGCAGGCGCGACAGCTCCGCATCGAGCGTGTCGGTGGCGTTCGCCACCGCTTCGTCGATGCTGGTCTTGGCGCGTTCGGCGGCGAGCTCCTCCGCCTTCTCCAGCATCGGGGGCACCAGCTTGGCGAGGAACTTGCGATAGCGCGGCACTTCGATATTGCGGTCCGCCGCCTTGCGCAAAGCCAGCTCGCTCGGCTGGAAGCCGGCGCGTTCGGCCAGGCGCGTATCGACGGTGACCTGCACCGGCAAGGCCGGCAGGAAGCGCTCGGCGTCCAGCTTGCGGTCGGCCACGCATTCCAGCAGATACACCGCCTGCAGCAGCGCCGTGCGCGGCGGCAGCGCATCGTCGACGAGGAAGGCGGCATTGCCTTCCTCACCGGTGAGCACCAGATCCAGCGCGCCGGCCGTCATCGGATGATCCAGCCGCAGCAGCGGCAGATCCTCGCGCGCCAGCGCGACTTCGCGCGCAAACGTCACCGCCACGGGGCCTTCGCTGAAGCCGGGCAGGGCGTCGGTGGAGAGGTATTGCGGATCGAGCAGCAGAACCTTGCCGCCGAGTTCCTCGGCATGGATGCCGAACTGCTCCAGCAGGCGCTGGATGAAATCGTCGCGGCCGGGATCGTGCTCCTCGCGCGTGAACGCCTGCTGCAACTCGTCGGCATGCAGGTCGCGGCTGGCCGCCAGCTCCAGCAGATGATCGCGGCCGTCGCGGATCAGCGCGGCCATTTCCTCGTGGCTGGCGCGCGTCTCGGCCAGCAGCACGTCCAGTTCCTGGTCGCGGTTGTCGTCGCCGCGCGCGTGCTCGTCGGCCAGGCGCGCCAGCGGTTCGCCGTAGCGGCGCAGCAGTTCGCGGCCGTCGGCGGGGCTGAGGCGGAAGGCGTCGACGCCTTCGTCGTACCAGCGCGCCAGCACGTGCTGGGCGCTGTCGGCCACGGCCAGGATATGGATGCTGATGTCGTGCTTCTGGCCGATACGGTCCAGGCGGCCGATGCGCTGTTCCAGCAGGTCAGGGTCCAGCGGCAGGTCCCACAGCACCAGGCGATGGGCGAACTGGAAGTTGCGGCCTTCGGAGCCGATCTCGGAACAGATCAGCAGGCGCGCGCCGTCCGGCTGCGCGAAGTAGGCCGCGTTGCGGTCGCGCTGCACGATGCCGAGGCCTTCGTGGAAACGCGCCACGCCGACGCCGCTCTTGGTGCGCAAGGCTTCTTCCAGCGCCAGCACCTTGGCCTGGCTGCGGCAGATTAACAGGAACTTGTCTTGCGGATGCGCGTCGAGCAAGGCCACCAGCGCATCCACGCGCGGATCGGCGGAATAATCCGGCTCCTGCGGCGGCGAGGGCTGCTGGATATCGGCGTGGAATTCGGCGAGCAGCGCCTGGCGGCCGTCTTCGCTGAGCAGGCCAGCGTCCAGCAGATGCCATACCGGCACGCGCTGCGGAAAGCCGCCGATGCCGGCGCGGCGGTTGCGGAACATGGCGCGGCCGGTGCCGTGGCGGTCGATCAGCGCGGCGATCAGCTCGCGCGCATGCGCGGGCTTGGTGGTGTCGGCGAGGTGAGCGAGCAGGGCGTCGTCGCCGGCGAAGGCGTCGCGCAGGCGGGCCAGTTGGGCCTCGTCCAGCGCTTCGCCATCGAGCAGGCGGTCGGCGATATGCGACAGATCCTGGAAGCTGTCCGCCTCGGCCAGGTAGCTGGCCAGGTCGCGGTAGCGCTGCGGGTCGAGCAGGCGCAGGCGGGCGAAGTGGCCGCTGCGGCCGAGCTGTTCGGGCGTGGCGGTGAGCAGGATCACGCCGGGCGTGGCCGCGGCCAGGCGCTCGACCAGCGCGTAGCGCGGGCTGGCGGCTTCGGGCGTCCAGGCCAGGTGGTGCGCTTCGTCGACCACCAGCAGGTCCCACGGCGCCGCGAGCAGCTGCTCGGCGCGCTTGGCGTTGTGCTCGAGGAAGCTGAAGTCGGCGATCACCAGCTGTTCGTCTTCGAACGGGTTGGCGCCGTCGCCGTTCAGGTCCAGCGACTCGCAGCGCTCTTCGTCGTAGATGGCGAAGCTGAGGTTGAAGCGGCGCAGCAGTTCCACGAACCACTGGTAGACCAGGGTGTCCGGCAGCAGCACCAGCACGCGCTGGGCGCGGCCGGTGGCCAGCTGGCGGGCCAGGATCATGCCGGCTTCGATGGTCTTGCCCAGGCCGACTTCGTCGGCCAGCAGCACGCGCGGCGGGCGGCGCGAGGCGGCGATGCCGGCCACGCGCAGCTGGTGCGGCACCAGGCCGATGCGTGCGGCGCCCAGGCCCCAGGCGGCGGAGCGGCGGGCCGCGGCGCGGCGCTGCAGGCCTTCCATACGCAGGTCGAAGCGCGCCACCGGGTCGGTGCGGCCGCCGATCAGGCGGTCGTCGGCCTGGCTCACGCTCTGCTCGTCGTCGAGCTGGCCTTCGTGCAGTTCGCGGCCTTCGCCGCGGTAGATCAGCAGGTCTTCCTTGATCTCCACCCGCTCGACCAGGAAGGCGATGCCCTTGCCGGAAACGCGCTGCCCTGCACGGAATTCCGCGCGCACCAGCGGCGCCGAATCCACCGCATAGGGCCTTAGCACGCCGGCCTTGGCGAACAGCACCTGCACGCCGCGCCCCTCCACCCGTAGCACCGTGCCGAGGCCCAGCTCGGGTTCGGCGGTGGAGATCCAACGTTGGCCGGGTACGAACATCTGCGGTGCTTTCTTGGCGAATCGGGCCCGTGATTATCCGCTCACAGGAGGCGGATGCCTAGGGAAAAGGGTGCAGGCCACAGTGGACGCCGCTGGATCGAGGGTTTACGCACCCGATCGTAGCCATCGGTGCCCACCGAACCGAGGCTCGTACTGTTCTGAAAGCAGCGTTTCACGCTTATCGGAAGGATGCGGCCGTTCGTCGGACTTTGCTTGGCCTTGGCCATGCAACGCGCAGAGAGTGGTCCGGTGTTTCCAGGGGTGCATGCCCATGCATGCCATCGCCTGCATCGATCGCCGATCGGGTTGATGCGCCTTCGCCGCAGGAAGCTGTTCAACGCCGCCTGCTGAATTTTCATCACATGAGCCATGGAGCCGGAGCACGCGCGCCGGCGCGTACCGTCATGCCTATTCGCCCAGCCTGTCCGATCCGTCGCACCGCCGCGATGCGTTGTCTCGCTCTCCTGCTGGCGAGCGGTTGCCCGTTGTCGACGATCGCCATGCAGGCCGCTCCGCCGGTGGCCGTGACGGAGCTGAGTCCCACGCCGCCGAACCTGACTCAGGGCGTGGCGCCGAATATCGCGGTGACGTTCGATAATTCCGGCTCGATGTCGTGGAACTTCATGGGCGACTATCGGCCCTATGACGATGCGGGATGGTCCGGTCCCTGGCAGTGCGCCGGTGTGATCGACCCTCGCATCACCAGTGCGGCGGACATCCGCTCGCGCACGATGAACGGCGTGTACTACAACCCGAGCGTGCTGTACCTGCCACCGCTCCGAGCCGATGGCACGGTGTTCCCGGATGCCGATCCGGCCGGCGACCTGAAACGCGTGCCGGTGGATGGCATGGCGATCCATCGCCCGCGCAGCCCGGCGGCACTGGATGCCAGCGGCTCCTATCGCAACAACCCGTATAGCCCGACCACGCGTTCACGCCCGGAAGAAAGCCGGGGCGCCACCGATCTGACCGGCGTGTATGGCTCCGGCGGTGGAAAGCCGTCCTACGACTATCGCTGGGTATGCGGAAAGAGCCAGTCCTCGCCGATGGACGGCAAGACCACCGGGCCTGATGGCAAGGCCTATCCCATCGGCGGCCCTTACTACTACCGCTACAAGTCGTCCGCGCCATCCATCGCCGTCGATGCGTATGGCAATCCGACCAAGGCGGGCAGGGACAATCTCTACAAAGCCGCGAACTGGGAAGCCGTCGCGGTGCGCAACCAGAATGTGAGCATCGGCGGTGTCACCGTCAACGAATGGAAAAACTTCGCCAACTGGTACGCCTACTACCGCACGCGCATGCTGATGACGCGCACGGTGATGTCGCGCGTGTTCGCCAAGCTCGGCGCGCCCGCCACCGGCGGCGGCTACGGCAGCGCGTTCCGCGTGGCCTGGCAGAACCTCTACACCGACGACACCTTCCGCCTGCAGGGCGACGCCATCATCAGTACGTTGATGGATGCCAATACGCCGGCCTGTGCCGCTGCCAACGCTGACCCGAAGACGCTGGGGCTGCAGGCGGGCACGCTGAAGACGCCGCCGAACTGCTACCGCTCGGCTTTCTTCAACTGGATCTTCGAGACCTTGCCCAAGGGCGCGACGCCCTTGCGTTCATCGACCATCCGGGCGGGCAAGTTCTTTGAACGCGGCAAGGGCAACACCGGCGCTACGGGCGACCTGCACGATCCGTACTGGGAGCCGCCGGCGAAAGGAGGCGCGGACGGATTGGAGCTGACCTGCCGGCAGAACTTCCACATGATGGTGACAGACGGCTATTGGAACAGCGACGATCAGCTGCTCCTGCCGACGTCGTTCAAGGACAGCCAGAACTCCCACACGCTGCCCGACGGCACGAAGTATTCCGCCGTGGCGGCGGAGTCGCGCGTGTTCTGGGATGTGCAGGGCACCAAGCTCACTTCGTCGCTGGCGAATATCGCCTTTCATTACTGGGCCACCAATCTGCGGCCGGATCTTTACGATCCGGCCACGGGCAGACAGGTGCGGCCCTACATGCCGGACAAGAGCACCGGCGTGGTGACGGGAGCGGCTTCGAAAGAAGCGGAGCAGTACTTCAACCCGAAGAACGATCCCGCCAACTGGCCGCACGTGGTGCAGTACATGGTGACGCTGGGCATTGCGGGAAAACTGAATTTCTCCGATGACGCCAACTGCACGGTCGCTGCCGCCAACGATCTGTGCGCTTTGCGACGCGGCAACGCCAACGCCACCGGCGCCAGCGGCTGGACCAGGCCCGAGCGCGACCAGCCGGCCGCCGTGGACGACACCTGGCATGCGGCGGTCAACGGCCGAGGTGCCTACTTCAGCGCGGCCAATCCGCAATTGCTGGTGGATCAGCTCAGCACCATCCTCACCAGCATCAACACGCGTGCGGTGCCGGCGACGACCAGTGCGATGAATTCGGCGGTGCTGGTGGCCGGCGCGCTGGGCTTCAATCTGGGCTACAGCTCGGCGGAGTGGCATGGCAGCCTGCAGGCGATGGCGGTGACGCCGCGCGGCGAGATCGCGGCGATGGCGTGGGATGCGGGGGCGCTGCTGGATCGGATGGATCCGGCGAAGCGCCATATCCTGACGTCCACGCGCAAGAGCGATGGAAGCTTCAAAGGGGGCATCGCGTTCAAGACTTTCAGCGATCTGGATAGTGCGGGACAGACCTTGCTCAGTGGCTCGCCAGCAAGTGTCGATGCGACGAACGACACCGGCCAGACGCGTGTGGACTATCTGCGCGGCGACCGCAGCAAGGAAACCACCACGTTCCGCACCCGCAACCATCTGCTGGGCGCGATCATCGGTTCGCAGGCGGTGTATGTGAGCTACCCGTCCAGCGGCTACCGCAACACCTGGCCGACCGGTTCGCCGGAGCAGTCAGCGGTGGCGGGCGATGCGGCCGATTGCGCGGCGCAGACGCCGCTGACCTGCCACACCTACGAGGCGTTCGTGCAGAACAATGTCAGCCGCAAGCCGGTGGTGTACGTGGGCGCTAACGACGGCATGCTGCATGCGTTCGACGCTTCGATGACCACCGATTCCAGCGGCAACGTGGTTCCGACCACCGGCGCCGGCAAGGAACTGTTTGCCTATGTGCCGCGCGCGGCCTATGCCAACCTGGGCAACCTGACGGTCAAGAACAACTTCAAGTTCATGCCGACCGCTGACGGCATTCCTGTCACGCGCGACGTGTACTTCGGCAGTGCCACGACCACGCCGGTGACGACTTCGGCGGGCTGGCACACGCTGCTGGTGGGCGGGCTGCGCCTGGGCGGCCGCGGCGTGTATGCACTGGATGTCACCGATCCTTCGTCGATGGGCACGGCCAAGGTGCTGTGGGAATTCAACGCCGATGCGCCGACGCAGACCGCGTGGAGCGACGGCTCGACCAGCAACCCGGGCGGCAACCCCGCCAACCTGGGCTACACCTACGGCCAGCCGAACATCGGCCGCCTCAACAACGGCAAGTGGGTGGTGCTGGTGCCGGGTGGTTACTTCCCGGATTGCACCAAGGCCCCGTTCACCGGCGCCAACTGCAGCTCGCCGGCGGCGGCCTCCAACACCTACAGCTCGCTGTTCGTGCTGGATGCGCAGACCGGCAAGCTGATCCGCGAGCTGAAGACGCCGGATGCGAGCCACAGCGGTGCGGCCAGCCATGGCCTGTCCTCGCCGGTGCTGGGCGACTACAACGACGATCAGATCGACGACGTGGCGTTTGCCGGCGACCTCGACGGCAACCTGTGGCGCTACGACCTCTCGTCGAGCGACCCCAACAACTGGGCGGTAACCCTGGCGTTCCAGCCGGCCACCGCCGGTGCGCAGCCGATCACCAGCATGCCGCGCCTGTTCGCGGACCCGGCGACCAACAAGTTCATCGTGGTGTTCGGCACGGGCAAGTACCTGGGCGTGGGCGACAACACCAGCGGCAGCGCGACGACGCAGTCGGTGTACGGCATCCGCGACAACGGCACGACGGTGACGCGCAGCCAGCTGGTGGCGCAGACCCTGAGCGAGGCCACGGCGGACGACGGCAAGACCATCGCGCGCGGCCTCACCGACAACCCGGTGGCCAGCACCAAGGGCGGCTGGTACTTCGACCTGGGTCCGTCGACGTCCTCGGCCGGCGAGCGCGTGGTGGTGACGCCAGGTGCGCTGTTCGACACGGGCCGCGCGGTGATCCAGACCTTGATCCCGGGCACCAACGATCCGTGCAATGCGAGCATCCAGGGCGCGCTGATGGTGGTGAATGCGGCGACGGGCGGTGCGAACGGCGGCCTGTCGGCGCCGGGCGTGTCGGGCTGGACCGGCACGGGCAAGTACGTGGTGGGCGGCCGGGTGAACGACCCGCGCACCACCGGCACGGTGCCGCTGGTGACGACGGTGGGCGGCGGCAGCGTGCTGGTGCCGGGCCTGAAGCTCACCGGCAGCAACCATGTTCTGAACATCAACGACGCCGTCTGGCGCCGCCGTTCCTGGCGGCAAATCATCCGCTGAGCGATCCCATCCGCCTTGCCGGCGCCCCCGGCAGGCGCGTCCTGTCTAGTGCGATCCAGTGCTCATTTCTATTGCGAAGCCACGCATTCCCACCGAATCGGCCTCACCGCTCATCGGACGAATCCTGCCGCTTGTCGGATTCCGCTTGTGGGAATTCTCCCCTCCTAAGGAGAGTAGCCGCGCTTCCAGGGGAGAATCCGTCATGCATGCTGTGTCGCGTCAGCGCGGCGTTTCGCTGATCGAAGTGCTGATGGCCGTGCTGATCTTCAGCATCGGCCTGATCGGCCTGGCCGGCCTCATGGTCATGGCGACGCGCTCCAATCATTCGGCCTACCAGCGCACCCAGGTCACCTTCCTGGCCAGCACCATGGCCGACCGCATGGGTTCCAACCCGGTGGGCGTGTGGAGCGGCTTCTACAACGGCACCGGCTATCCGGTGGCCGCCAGTACGGCCTCGAACAACGACTGCGGCTCCGGCTGCACTCCGCAGGAACTGGCTGCCTCCGACCAGCGCGCCTGGAGCCGCCAGCTCAGCACCTTCCTGCCGAACGTAAGCGCCGTGATCAGCTGCAACAACGCGCCGGCGGGCTACACCCCGGCGGGCTGGACGATGGGCACGCCCGCCTCGGGCTCCACCGCCGCGGTGCCGGCCGATCCGGGCCAGGTGGGCATGCGCCCGCCGTACGGCGGCGTGTGCAACATGCGCATCGCCTGGGACGAGCAGCAGTCCGGTACCGGTCCGCAGCAGAAGACCGGCGTCACCCAGCAGACCTTCTCGTGGACCTTCCAGCCGTGACCAACTCAGCGCATCCGACTGTTGCCGGCCGGGCCGCCCAGGCCGGCCTGACCTTGATCGAACTGATGGTGGCGATGGTGCTTGGCCTGGTCGTGGCCGGCGGCGTGGTTGCCATCTTCAATTCCACTTCTTCCAGCAACCGCGCGCAGACGCAGCTGGCGCGGCTGCAGGAAGAGGGCCGCTTCGCCGTGACCCGCCTCAAGCAGGACCTGGGCATGGCCAACGGCCAGTACTGCACCAACACCGGCGGCGTGGCCAAGCCGGCGGCGGCATCGCAGGTGTATCTGGACGGCCTGCGCTCGCCGATGGTGTATGCCAAGGGCCTGCCTTCGGCGATCGGCGACGTGACCACGGCCTTCGGCGCCACCAGCGGCACCAATACCTATCCGACGCAGCCGACCGCGCAGTATTCGATGCCCTCGTACCTGTTCATGCGCGGCTACGACTGCACCGCCACCACCTGCAAGCCGATCGATCCGCACAGCGCCATCGCCAGCATTCCCGCCACCGGCAAGGCGGTGGGCAACCGTGTGATCGGCACCGACGTGATCACCGTGCGCTATGTCAACGCCGACCGCGGCTGGGCCATCGGCGCCGGCGGCACCTCGATCGCCACGGCCGCTTCCAGCGGTTCGGTGATCACCAGCATCACCCTGGCGCCCGCCACCTCGGCTGGCGAGCCGCCGGCCAGCGATTTCGCCAGCGGCGACATGGCCATGCTGGCCGACTGCTCCAATGCGCAGGTGTTCGCCGTCACCAAGACCGGCTCGACGCTGACGCCGGACAGCAGCAACAACTTCGGCTCGCCGGCTCCGCAGCAGCCGTTGTCGGCGCCGAAGCTGTTCGATTTCAACCGCGACTTCCAGACCGTCACCTACTACGTGAAGGTGGTGGACAACGGCAACGGCAACGGCCAGACCACCGGCGCGCTGATGCGCCGCGTCAACGGCGGCGCGTTCAAGTCCGACGGCACCACGGCCAACCCGGGCGGCAGCGAAGACGAACTGGTGCGCGGCGTGGAGCGCATGGATTTCCGCTACGGCATCCAGGACGTCAACGGCAAGGTGCGCTACGTCACCGCCGACGTGGTGGACGCCGCCACCGGCATCAGCTGCCCGCCGGGCGAAGTCAACAGCATCACCACGGTCGGCTGCCTGTGGCGCGCGGTGTCCAGCGTGGAGATCAACCTGGTGATCGACGGCCAGATTCCGCTGTACACGCTGACCGCGAACGACCTGGCCTACACCTACGGCATCGACGGCAAGACCACGCCGGCCGCGCCCACGGCGCACGGCATCAAGCCGAGCGACCAGGGCTTCGTCAATCCGATGCTGCGGCGCGAGTTCACCGCGGTGGTGGCGGTACGCAATTTCAATCCGTAAGGCGGGACGCCGCCTTGCGGCCACGAAGGGGAAACACATGATGTACGCACGCTCTTGTCCGCGGCAGCCGCGCGCGCAACGCCAGCGCGGCGTGGTGCTGATCGTGGCGCTGATCTTCCTGGTGCTGCTGACCATCCTGGCGCTGAGCGCGTCGGGCCGTTCGCTGCTGCAGGAGCGCATGGCCGGCGGCCTGCGCAACACCAGCCTGGCGGACATGGCCGCGGAAACCACGCTGCGCGGCGTGGAATGGAAGCTGTGGACCAGCACGACCAAGCTGACCAGCACGCCGCTGCTGTGCGGCTCCGGCGTGCTGGCGGGCAACTGCTACCGCTACGACCCGAGCAACACGGCGCTGTACGGCGCCAACGGCACCATCACCAAGTTCCGCGGCGGCGCGGGCTGGATCACCACCGGCACGGCGACCTACAAGGGCGCCGACAACGCCACGGATTTCACCGCGCTGACCGGCAACCAGCTGACCGGCGCGCTGGCCAAGAACCCGGTGTATCTGATCGAGGACATGGGCACGGAGCTGCCGCCGGGAGCCAGCGGCGGCCTGCACGAATCGGGCGCCACCGGCAGCGGCGGCACCGGCGCGGGCAGCACCAGCCGCCACGTCTATCGCATCACGGCGCGCGCCACCGGCGCGGACGCCAACACGGTGAGGGTGATGGAAAGCACCTTCGCCGCCAAAAGCAATTAAACGCGAACCACCGAGCACACGAGCTTTCGAGCCGGAGCCATCCAGCCATGCGCATTCGCCATTTCTTCTCGACACGCCGCGGCATCGCCGCGCTCGTGCTCGGCCTGACCCTGCTGGGCGGGCTGCCGGTACCCTTCGTGCCGACCGCCGACGCGCAGATCGCGCCGATGCTGGCCAGCAGCATGCTGGCTACGTCCAGCACGGCCGCGCCCGCCGCCGTGGTCGAACTGAGCCCCACGCCGCCGAACCTGACGCAGGGCGTGGCGCCCAACATCGCCGTGACCTTCGACGATTCGGGGTCGATGGCCAGCAACTACATGGGCGACAACCGGCCGTTCGACAATGACACCTGGAGCGGTCCGTGGCGTTGCGCGGGCGTGATCGATCCGCGTGTCACCAGTGCGACCAACATCCTGTCGCACGCGATGAACGGCGTGTACTACAACCCGAACGTGCTGTATCTGCCGCCGATCAAGGCGGATGGCACGTCCTTCCCCAATGCCGATGCGGGACTGACCCGCGTGGCGCTGGACGGCATTTCGGTGAACCGCCCGCGCAACCAGATCACCTTGGCGGGTACCGGTACCTACCGCAACAACCCCAACGGCACGACGGATCCGACCGGCGCCACCGACCTCACCGGCATCTGGGCGTCGATCAGCACCAAGACCGGATCGAGCTGTGCGGCGAATGCCGATCCGGGCTCGTGCGTCTGTGTCGACAAGAAAAGCAATGGCAGCTGCGGGACCACCAAGAACTCCTGGCAGTGGACCGTCACCACGCAGAACGCGGGCACCGATAACCGTTGGAAGTGCGGCTACGGCACGTCTCCGATGGACTACACCAAGAACGGTCCGGACGGTGCGGCCTATCCGAACGGCGGTCCTTATTACTATCGCTACAAGTCGTCCGCGCCCACCATCGCGGTCGACATCTATGGCAATCCGACCAACGCCGGCATCGGCAATCTTTACAACGCTTCGAACTGGGAAGCCGTTGCGGTGCGCAGCCAGAACGTCACCATCGGCGGCGTCACCGTCAACGAGTGGCAGAACTTCGCCAACTGGTACGCCTACTACCGCACGCGCAATCTCATGACGCGTTCGGCGCTGTCGCGTGTGTTCGGCAAGCTGGGTGCGGCCAATTCCACCGGCGGCTACGGCAGCACGTTCCGCGTGGCCTGGCAGAACCTCTACACCAGCGACACCTTCCAGCTGCAGGACAGCACCATCATCAGCAATCTGATGGATGCCAACTCGCCGGCTTGCGTCGCCTCCAGTGTCGATCCCAGCACCATCGGCCTGCAGACCGGCACGGTGAAGACGCCGCCGAACTGCTATCGCTCGGCCTTCTTCAACTGGATCTTCGAAGTGCCGGCAACCAATGCGACACCGCTGCGTGCTTCGACGATCCGCGCGGGTCAGTTCTTCCAGCGCGGCAGCAACAACACCGGTGCCACCGGCGATCTGCACGATCCGTACTGGGATCCGCCGGCCAAGTCCGGGGCGGACGGCCTGGAGCTGACCTGCCGCCAGAACTTCCACATGGTGGTGACGGACGGCTACTGGAACGAAGACGATCCGGGGCTGCCCACGCCGTTCACGGACAGCCAGACCTCGCAGACCTTGCCGGATGGCACGAGCTATTCCACCGCGTCCGCCCAGTCCCGCGTGTTCTGGGACGTGCAGGGCGACAAGTACACCTCGTCGCTGGCCAACATCGCCTTTAACTATTGGGCCACCAACCTGCGGCCGGATCTCTATGACCCGGCCAACGGCAAGCTGGTGCCGCCGTACATGCCGGACAAGACGACCGGCGTCACGGGTGGGACGGCCGCGCTGGAGCAGTATTTCAATCCGAAGAACGATCCCGCCAACTGGCCGCACCTGGTGCAGTACATGGTGACCCTGGGTATCGCGGGCGAATTGAACTTCTCCAACGATGCCGACTGCGTGGTGACGACTGCGAATGATCTGTGCGCGCTGCGCAAAGGCACGGTCAACTCCACCGGCGCTGCCGGCTGGACCACGCCGGCAAACAACTCGCCGCCGGGCATCGACGATACCTGGCATGCGGCGATCAACAGCCGCGGCGCCTACTTCAGCGCCGGCAATCCGCAGAACCTGGTGGACCAGCTCAGCGCGATTCTTACCAACATCAGTGCGCGCACCATTCCGGCCAATACCGGTGCGGTGAATTCGGCGGTGCTGGTGCCCGGCGCGCTGGGCTTCAATACGGGCTACAGCTCGGCGGACTGGAGCGGTACGTTCCAGGCGGTGTCGATCGCTACCAATGGCGCGACCTCGACGGTGGTGTGGGACGCTGGTGCGATTCTGGATGACGCGACCAAGACCGTACCGGCCAATCGCAACATCCTTACGGCGAAGGAAGGCAGCGACGGCAGCTTCAGCGCCGGCGTCGCCTTCAAGACCTTTGCCAGCCTGGACAGCGCGGGCCAGACCTTGCTCAGCGGCACGCCGGCGACGATCGATGCGACCAACGACACGGGCCAGACGCGCCTCGATTACCTGCGCGGCGACCGCACCAAGGAAAACACCACGTTCCGCCCGCGCAACCACCTGCTGGGCGCGATCATCGGTTCGCAGGCGGTGTATGTGAGCTACCCGTCCAGCGGCTACCGCAACACCTGGCCGACCGGCTCGCCGGAGCAGGCCGCGGTGGCGGGCGACGCGGCCGATTGCGCCACGCAGACGCCGCTGACCTGCCACACCTACGAGGCATTCGTGCAGAACAATGTCAGCCGTAAGCCGGTGGTGTACGTGGGCGCTAACGACGGCATGCTGCATGCGTTCGATGCGTCGCAGATCACGGATTCCAGCGGCAACGTGGTTCCGGCCACGGGCGCCGGCAAGGAACTGTTTGCCTATGTGCCGCGCGCGGCTTATCCGAACCTGGGCAACCTCACGGTGAAGGATGGCTTCAAATTCATGCCGACCGCTGACGGCATTCCGGTGACGCGCGACGTGTACTTCGGCGCCGCCACCACCACCCCGGTGACCACCTCGGCGGGCTGGCACACGCTGCTGGTGAGCGGGCTGCGCCTGGGCGGCCGCGGCGTGTATGCGCTGGATATCACCGATCCGACGGCGATGGCGGCGGGCAAGGTGCTGTGGGAATTCAACGCCGATGCGCCGACGCAAACGGCGTGGGCCGACGGTTCGATCAGCAACCCCGGTGGCAACCCTGCCAACCTGGGCTACACCTACGGCCAGCCGAACATCGGCCGCCTGAATAACGGCAAGTGGGTGGTGCTGGTGCCGGGCGGCTATTTCCCGGATTGCACCAAGGCTCCGTTCACCGGCGCCAACTGCAGCTCGCCGGCGGCGGCCTCCAACACCTACAGCTCGCTGTTCGTGCTGGATGCGCAGACCGGCAAGCTGATCCGCGAGCTGAAGACGCCGGATGCGAGCCACAGCGGTGCGGCCAGCCATGGCCTGTCCTCGCCGGTGCTGGGCGACTACAACGACGATCAGATCGACGACGTGGCGTTTGCCGGCGACCTCGACGGCAACCTGTGGCGCTACGACCTCTCGTCGAGCGACCCCAACAACTGGGCGGTAACCCTGGCGTTCCAGCCGGCCACCGCCGGTGCGCAGCCGATCACCAGCATGCCGCGCCTGTTCGCGGACCCGGCGACCAACAAGTTCATCGTGGTGTTCGGCACGGGCAAGTACCTGGGCGTGGGCGACAACACCAGCGGCAGCGCGACGACGCAGTCGGTGTACGGCATCCGCGACAACGGCACGACGGTGACGCGCAGCCAGCTGGTGGCGCAGACCCTGAGCGAGGCCACGGCGGACGACGGCAAGACCATCGCGCGCGGCCTCACCGACAACCCGGTGGCCAGCACCAAGGGCGGCTGGTACTTCGACCTGGGTCCGTCGACGTCCTCGGCCGGCGAGCGCGTGGTGGTGACGCCAGGTGCGCTGTTCGACACGGGCCGCGCGGTGATCCAGACCTTGATCCCGGGCACCAACGATCCGTGCAATGCGAGCATCCAGGGCGCGCTGATGGTGGTGAATGCGGCGACGGGCGGTGCGAACGGCGGCCTGTCGGCGCCGGGCGTGTCGGGCTGGA
>NZ_JAHFVJ010000007.1:0-251046 GCF_018599165.1 Dyella sp. LX-66 | reverse complement strand
ATTACATCGAGGTTTTCTACAACCGACAACGCCGACATGGACATCTGGGTGGCCTTGCGCCAATGATGTTCGAGGCGGCTAACTCAAAATCCAGCAGCTAACCGTCTACGAAAGCGGGGGCGTACCAATCGCTGGACATTGCGGACCTGAAGCGCACGGATGAACTCCGTACGAGCTTTCCGGCCATCGATGCCGCCGACAAAACCAAGGGTGGCGGCATCGCCGTGCAGGTTACCTCGGTAGCGGACGCTGCCAAGGTAAAGAAGACGATTGATGCATTTGAGAAGAACGGCCCTAACGGAACGTCCATCAGAGATGGCTTCGCTAAGCTCTACATCTTTGGCTTCTGCAAGCACACCAAGCGGGCGAAAGTGCCGACCTATTGCGAAGTGATAGGCCCCGGGTTTCTTATCGATCGATTGGTGGACCTCGGCGATGAAGCTTCCGTACAGGGCGTCCTGGATGCCATCCGTCACCATCTGGACTACGCGTCGATCCACCCATACGACGACGTGGTGTGCCTGCGAATCGCGCTTGGATACATCAGCCGGAACGCAGTTAGACACTCCATGTCATGCGAGGGCAACGTCGACGATATGACCCGAGGCCTGACTGAGATCACAGAACTGATTGGCAAGGGCACAGTGAACCGTAAAGAAAGATCTAAGGCACACCATGAGTTTCAGGATGACAAGATCACCCACTTCCTGCGGTCCGTGATGGATCGGATCGGCCGAATCACAGCAATCGTCAACCGTCGGCGGCGTCCCGGTGAGAACTTTGTATGCCTAGAATTCGACGACATGCGGGCGATCGACGAGCTAAAGCAATCGATATTGTTGTCGGCTCAGGCGATCGCCATAAGCTATGGAATTTCTGACATGCATCTGGGGATGCACGAAATCGACTAGGGATCTGCTGCTGTCGGTCAGAAGCTGACCGTCAACGCCTTAGTTATGCCCCACGCGAGCTCTCCACGAATCGGGCGGCGGAGCGGCGGAAGGAGTACATGCGATCACCTTTGCCATTGTGATCAAGTCCGAGCAAGCCGAGCTCAACCAAAGTTGCAAGATCATCGTCGAGGAATCGTGGGTCCGTGATCTGGAGTTCGCTTCCGCTGGGGCCATCCACAATGGGCAGCGTTCTTGTGCCGTCATAGTACTGAATGGCCAGGATTTGGCTGGCACCAGAATCGTAAAACTGGTTGAGGAGCGAGATGGCTTGCGATGAAAGTCCAGATGCAGGGTGAGCAGCCTGCGCCAAGCCTCGATAAGCATCGAAGCCGGCAGCAAAGTTCGCCATGGATCTGTCGAGAGACTGCAGACGAGCCAAAATCTCACGCTGGTTCTCGCTGAGGAGCGCTTTCACGCCGATTGTGGTGTTGGTGTTTAGCTCAAGCAGAGACTTGATCTCGTCGTGGCGCTGCTCAGAGAGCCACGTCATGAAGTCGTCGAAGGACTTTCCCTCATTTGCTCCCCGATGCGCTACAAAGTCAGCCAGCAGGCTGATGATCGTGGCGAAAGCTGTGGCGGCTGACATTGGATCCATGGGGCATAACGCCGGAGTTAAGCCGCGCCGCGAAGCGTCGGCTTGGACGAATGGTTAGGGGGCAGCGGCTGCAATGCGGTTGCCCCCACAAATGCCCCGATCGCAAAGGCCAGAACGCTAGCCAGAACTAGCCCGATCGTGGTGTAAATAAACGTGTTATGCCGCCAGAAGCCGGACTGCGATTCACCTAGTGCGGACTCGCCGTATAGGCGCAGCTGTGTGATGTAGGCAGTGACATAGGCGATGCCACCGAGTGCAATACCCGCAATGAAAAAGCCAATAGACCATTGGACAGAGTTCAGAGCGATCTGGGCGCGGTTGTCTTTTCCCAAGAACGCGAGAAGCGCCACCGCTGCACTACCATTAACGAGGACAGAGAACCGCAGGCCCTCTAGCGAAATCTGGAGCAAGCCACGGAACGTTTCCTCGGCATGCCAGCTTGACCCGCCGCGCCCCTGTCGCATCCTGCCCCCTAACTACTGAATAAACGGACCTATGAGTCCGGTTATATGCCCACTATTGCGCCAAGAAATTCTGACACAACCCCTTGTTCTGAGGGGAGCTTATCTTTGCCGGGTCTGGCTAACAACCAAGCCTGCAACTGGACGGAGAGCCCGGCCCGTGAAGGTCAGCCTTGGGTCGACGTCTGCCGGTCGAACTTGCCCAGGCATCGTCCGAACAGCGAGGGCCGTGATTAGGGGGTTCGGCCACGCGGCCTATCTAGCGAGGCGGCTGCAGCCGCCGAGTATCGTGAAGATCCGCCGCGCCAGCCGTCGCTCAAGGTCTCTGGGGTGGGTTTTGTGGACTTCACTGTGGGGCGCCTGACACCAATGTTTGTACATCACCCCTGACACCATTGTTTGTACAACCTGCACAAACATTGGTGTCATGCCCAAGCCCATTCCAGCGCCACCCCATGACTTCCAGCGCATGGACTATCCATAACTTCACACTATGATTCACTCACGGCTAAGTAGCCCAGAGGGTGAGCCAGGTGGAAGACGTCGCCGGCCTGTTGAAGAAATTCCAGAAGGAGCTGTCGGCAGGCACCGTGTCCCTGGTGCTGCTGGCGGTGCTGGGTCAGTCGCGGCAGCCGATGTACGGCTACCAGATCGCCAAGCGGCTGGAGGAAGTGGGCGAGGGCGTGCTGGCGGGGAAGCAGAGCGCGCTTTATCCGGTGCTGCGCAACCTGGAGGCCTACGGCTTGCTGGAAAGCGAAGTCGAGCCTTCGGTCAGCGGGCCGCCGCGCCGCTATTACCGCATTACGAAGCTGGGCCGCGAAGCGCTGCGCGAGTGGGTGGCGGCGTGGAGTGCTACCCGCGATTCCGTCGATACCGTCTTGCAAGGAGGGGTGACATGAACACGCCGCGCACCATCGCGGAATATCTGGAACAGCTGCGCGCCGCGCTGGCCGGGGCCGACCCGGCGCTGATCCAGGACGCGCTCTACGACGCCGAGGAACACCTGCGCGCCGAACTGCAGGAACACCCGGGCATGTCGCAGGAAGACATGCTGGCCAAGGTGGTGGGCAGCTACGGTTCGCCCGAGGAAGTGGCCGACATCTACCGCGACCAGGAGATCAAGATCCAGCGCGCGCTGCGTCCGCCGCCGCCGCCGAAGCGGCATTCGCTGATCGGGCGCTTCTTCGGCGTTGCCGCCGATGCACGCACCTGGGGTTCGCTGTTCTACATGCTGCTGGCCTTGGCCACCGGCATCATCTACTTCACCTGGGTGGTCACCGGCATTTCCATGTCGGCGGGCCTGGCGGTGCTCATCGTCGGCATTCCCTTTATCGTGCTGTTCTTCGGCACGGTGCGCGGGCTGTCGCTGATGGAAGGGCGCATCGTGGAAACCATGCTGGGCGTGCGCATGCCGCGGCGTCCGCCATTTCCGGTGGCCGGCCGTTCGCTGATGAGCCGCATCGGCACCATGTTCACCGACGCGCGCACCTGGACCACCATGCTGTACATGGTGCTGATGCTGCCGCTGGGCATCATCTACTTCACCATCACCGTGACCCTGCTGTCGGTGTCGATCGCCTTCACCGGCGCGCCGCTGGCCTGGACCTTCGGCGACTTCGACCACGAGCTGGCCAACATCAACTGGGGCTACGGCTGGCACGTACCCACCTTCGGCGATGCACTGGTGCTGTGCGTGATTGGCGTGTTGCTATTGTTCGCCACGCTGCACCTGGTGCGCGGCATCGGGCGGATGCACGGTCTGATCGCCAAGAGCCTGCTGGTGTCGCGCAGCGTCAACTGAATCCCGCCAGTCCGTCGCCGGAGGCCTCATGCTTCGTACGCGTTCTTGCCTGATGTTCGCGCTGTGCCTGTCATCGAGTTTCGTCGCCGCGGCGGATGCTCCGCCCTTCGAACCCGCGCAGGCCAAGGCCTGGTTCGGCGAGGCGAAGCAGCAATGCCAGCACGATGGCGGCAAGCTGTGGGGCGTCAGCCTGTGCGGTCCGATCATGCTGGTCGACCCGCCCACCCGCCGCGTCATCGCCAACCAGGCGGACGCGCAAGGTTTGCTGAAGGCGGAGCAGGGCGTGTTCACCGGCCATCTGCCGGACGACGTTTCCTTCGCCAACAGCTCGCTGGACTGGGCCGGCGTGCGCTGGGCGCAGATGGGCTGGCCACTGCCGGCGGATGCGGGACAGCGGCGCGTGCTGATGGCGCACGAGTCCTTCCATCGCATCCAGCCGCAGATAGGCCTGAATCCACCGCGTGAGCTGGGCAACGATCAGCTCGACACCTTGCAGGGCCGCTACCTCATGCAACTGGAGTGGCGCGCCTTGGCCAAGGCCGTGGCGGCCACCGACGACAAGGCGCGCCGCAGCCATGCCGCGGATGCGCTGCTGTTCCGTGCGGCGCGCTACCGGCAATTTCCCGATGCCGCGCGGAGCGAGCGTTCGCTGGAACGCAACGAAGGCCTGGCCGAGTACACCGGCATCGCGATCGGCGCGGTGTCGCCGGCGGAGCGCACCGCGCTGACCGCGGACGACCTGGTTTCGCACGTCTCCGCGCCCAGCTTCGTGCGCTCGTTCGCCTATGCCACGGGGCCAGGCTATGGCCTGCTGCTGGATCGCTATCTGCCCACGTGGCGGCAACGTATCAGAACGCCGGACACCGGTCTTTCCGACCTGCTTGCCGGCGCACTGGGCATCAAGAACGTCAACGCCACCGACGCCGAAGTGCAGCACCGCTCCGCCGCCTACGACGGCCCCGCGCTGCTCGCCGCGGAACAGGCGCGCGAGCAGCGCCATCAGCAGGACATCGCGCGCTATAAGGCGCTGCTGGTCGACGGTCCACGCCTGGTGCTGCCGCTGCACGAGCCGAAGGTGATGTTCAATCCCAGCACCCTGGTGCCGCTGGGCGAGGCCGGCACGGTCTATCCCACCATCAAGGTGCTGTCGGACTGGGGCGCCATCGAGGTGAGCGCAGGTGCGTTGCTGGCGCCGGACTGGAAGCATCTTTACGTGGCCGTGCCGGGCAAGCAGGCCGCGCGCACGGGCACCATCGAGGGTCCGGGCTGGACCCTGAAACTCAACGAAGGCTGGCGGATGGAAGCCGGCGAACGACCGGGTGACCTGCTGCTGTCGCCTGCCAACCAGGGCGCGCATTGAGCGCACCGCACACGAGGTTTTTTCGATGCAGGACACGCTGGGATTTCTGATCGGCCGCTGGAGCGGCGAGGAACAGATCGCCACCACGCGCTGGGGCCAGGGCGGCCCCGCCACGGCGGAAGTGGATGCGCGTATCGAGTTGGGCGGCAAGTCGCTGGTGATCGATTATCGCGAGCAGCGCGACGGCAAGCCGGCCTTGCAGGCGCATGCGGTGATTGCTGCAGGTCCCGAACACGATCGTTTCGAATTGTTCTGGTTCGACAGCTACGGCTTCGTGCCGTCCACGCCGGCGCCGGGCCATTGGGACGGCAAGCGGCTGGTGTTCCTGCGCAGCTCGCCGCGCGGGCAGACGCGCCACGTGTATACGCCGAAGGACGACGGCAGCTACACGCTCGCGCTGGAGAGTTCGTTCGATGGCGGCGTGCAGTGGGAAGCGGTGATGAGCGGAACGTATCGCCGCATCGCCTGATCCGGCGAACTCTCGCCGGAGACCTCATTCGGGATAGTGCTCCGAACTTTCGTGAGCATGCCGGGTCATAGCGCGCCCATGCCGTTTCCCCAGGCATGGGCGCCAATCCCGGCGATCGCTTCCGTCTGCGTGCGAAGCGACGTTTTACGTAAGGAATATCCTAATGTTGGTCAAATCTTCTTTATTGATAGCTTCATCCGTGCTTGCGATTTCGCTGGCCGCCACCGCGCAGGCCAGCGTCACCTGTGCGGATAAACAGCACGACATCGAACAGCAGATCGGCTATGCCAACCTGCATGGCAATGCCAATCAGGCGGCCGGTCTGCAGAAGGCTTTGCAGGAAAGCCGCGAGCACTGCACGGATCAGGGCCTGCGTGCCGATCTGCAGCAGCATGTGAGCGAGAAGGAACGCAAGGTGGCGGATCGCCAGCGCGAACTGGCCGAGGCGCAGGCTACCGGCAAGTCCGACAAGATCGCCAAGAAGCAGCGCCGCCTGGAAGAAGCGCAACAGGAGTTGCGCGAGGCGCGCGATCGATAGCCGCAGGTTGGGGTGAGCCGAAGGCGAACCCCAACAGTGCGATGCGCATGGATGCACCGATGTTGGGGTTCGCCGTTGGCTCACCCCAACCTACGGACAAGGTGGGGCTGTTCTAGACCAGTTGCAGGTCGCGCGGCTTCGCGCCCGGGAACACCGCCTGCAACTGGCTCGGCGACAAGCCCCAGGTGCGCGCGAACAGGCCGCCGAGCACGTCGCGGTAGTTGTTGAGCACCGGATAGTCGCGATTCTGCAGCAGGTTCTTCGCGTTCACGGCCACCTGTTCGCCGGCGATGCGGCCGCCGCGCACGCGGCCGCCCAATACCCAGTACACCGTGCCGTGGCCATGGTCGGTGCCCTTGTTGCCGTTCTCGCGGAAGGTGCGGCCGAACTCCGAAACCACCACCACCACGGTGTTGTTCCACTCGTCGCCGAGCGCATCCGCATAAGCGGCCAGGCCCTGGCCGAGATTGGTGAGGTTGTTGGCGAGGGCGCCGTTGGCGCCGCCCTGGTTGACGTGCGTATCCCAGCCGCCGACGTCGACGAAACCCACGCGGTACTGGTCGCGCATCATGGTGGCGATGCGCTGCGTTTCGGCGGCGAAGTTCTTCGCGGTGGTGGCGCCGCGGTTCGCCTTCATCATTTCGTCCTGCAGGTCCTTGGAGACCTTCTGGCGCAGCTCCAGCCCGTCGGTGGCGGCGGCGGCGAGCGTGGTGCCCTTGTACATCTCGGCAAGGATGGCCGACTGGCGTTCGTCGAAGGCCGGCTTGGCCACGCCGCGCAGCGAGATATTCGGGATGTCCTTGCCGCCGCCCTGGAAGCTCAGCGGCAGTGCATCGGTAAAGGCGATCGAGGGCACGTTCGACAGCGAGCCGGAAAGCCGCGCGAGGAAGCCCGATCGATAGTCGCTGCGCTGGCCGGTGGGTTCGCCGGATTCGATATTGTCCTGCGTCTCGAAATGGCTGCGCGACATATCGTCGGTGCCGGCGAACGGCACGAAGGCCAACTGCTTGCGCTGCCATAGCGGATAGAGCGAATCGCGCAGCACGGGGTTGAGGCCCCACTGGCCGTCCAGCGCGATCGCGCTGTTGGCATTGGCCGCGTCGGGACGTGCAATGGCGATGGTGGGGCGCGATTCGTAATAGAAGTCGCTGCCGCACGGCACCAGCAGGTTGTTGCAATCGTAGCCGCCGCGCAGGAACACCAGCAGCAGGCGCGGTGTGCTGGCCGGCGCCGCGAACAGGCGGCCGGCATAGCCGAACATCGGCGAGGCGGCGGCAGCCGCGGCGGCAAGCAGGAACTGGCGGCGGTTCATGGCGATCCCTCAGCGGTAATTGGTCAACGGTAATTAAAATCCGGCGACGACAGCAGGAAGGTGTTCCACTCCTGCTGCGAAGCGGCCTTGCCCAGCGCATCGCGCGTGGCCACCGAAAGGTGCGGATCGATCGCGTCGTAGTACAGGCGCGTGGTCAGCATCGGAAAGCCGGGCGCCACGCCGTTGCTGCCCTCGGGCACGAACAGGCGGTTGTTGCCGGTGCCGATGGCGCGCGCGATCTCGAAGCGCTTGGCCATCTGGCCGGAACTGGCCCAGCCGGCGACGTCCAGCGGCCAGCCGTCCGGGGTGAGGCGGCCGTAGATCGGCTCGCCCAGCTGGTTGAGCCAGTTGAGCAGCGGACGCGCATTCACCACCGGGCGGCCGTCGTAGGCCAGGCGCACGGAGGAGACCACGAACTGCATCGGGTCCTTGAACTTCTTGCCGCTGTCGGCGGTGAACTCCTTCGCCTCCAGCATGGTGCGCAGCACCTTGGCGATATCGCCGTCGCTGCGCTGGAAGGTGCGCGCCATCTTGTCGACCAGGGCCGGCGGCGGCTCGTCGGCGACGAAATAGCGGGCCAGCTTGGTGGCGATGAATTTCGCACAGGCGGGCTGGCGGGTGATCAGATCCACCGCCTTCTCCACTTCATCGAAGCCGCTGCCCTTGATGCGCTGGCCGAGCAGCTGCTTGTCATCGAAGTCGTGGCGCATCGGGTTGAACTCGAACAGGCCGTCGCGCACGTAGAGCGAGGCCATCTTCGGGTTGATGCGCTGCTTGTCGGCCGGCGGCGCGATGCCCACGCCGGTGAGTACCAGGGCCAGCTGCTGCACGTCCTGCTGCGTGTAGCCGGAACCCACGCCCAGCGTGTGCAGCTCCATCAGCTCGCGTGCGTAGTTCTCGTTGACGTGGCCCTTGGCGTTCTGCGCGTTGTCCAGGTACTCGAGCATGGCCGGGCTTTTCAGCGTGGCCATCACCAGGTCCTTGAACTTGCCCAGCGCATGCGGGCGGATGCTTTCCTCGGCGAAGCGCGCGGCGACCCAGCGCACGCGCCCCTTGGCGCCGTAAATGCTGAAGTGGTTCAGCCAGAACCACACCATCTGTTCCTTGAGCTGGTTGGAACCGTACACGGCGCGCAGCAGGGCGGCTTGCTGGGCTTCCTGCAGCAGGTCGTTGCCGCGCTGCTGCAGGGCCTTGCGCGCTTCCACCTTGGCGTCGCCGTCGGGCATGTCCTTGATGCGTTCCTGTTCGGACTGGAACGAGGCGATCAACTGATCGGGCGGCGTGCTCACCACTTCATAGCCGCGGATCAGCTGGTCGATCGCCGGCGGCAGCGCGTCGCCGAGCTTGTCGTCCAATTGCGCATCGAGATAGCGGTCGCGGCCGAGCTCGCGATAGCGCGCCACGCTGGCGCTGTCCAGGCCGAAGCCGTCGCGGCGCAGCCAGGCCACGTCGTCGGCGCCGAGCGCGTCGCGGCCGCGTGCCGAAGCAAGAGGCGCGGCAAGCGCGAGCGTCGATGCGCAGGCGAGCAGCAGGGTGGAAAGATGGCGGCGTAATGCCTGAGGACGGATTGGAGCGAAGCGGCGCATGCGTCTTGGCTTCCTGGCGGTTGACGGCGGCGAAGGGTGCGGGAACTGACAACGCGTCACCTTGCCATGCGTCGACACGGGCCATCCGTGGACCGGGCCGCATTCGGCCGACATTCACCCCAGGGTTCCGCATGAACTTGCGGCGGTTGCGCGCTCAGAACTCGTCGACGAACTCCACCGCGATATCCAGCTCGCGCGTGGCCAGCAGGGCGACGTTGCGCACCAGCTCCACTTTCTTCTGCGGCGCTTCGACCTCCACGCGCACCACGTCGCCCTGGCTGTCGTCGACCAGGTCGCTGGAGCTGGAGTCGTCGCGCATCTCGTCCATGGATTCTTCGTCGACGTCTTCCACGTGTTCGATGCCGTCGATGCCGCGGATCGCGCCGATCAGCGTATCGATCTTGTCGTGGTTGCCGGAGATGCGCATTCGGATCATGGGCATGGCGGAAGTACCGGGTGCTGCGGATACGCCAGCCATGCTGGCGCGGGGCCTGTATGCAGCGGGTGACGCAAGCGGTAAGGATCAGTAGTGACGGCGCGGCTTTTCATGCTGCAATAGCCGGAACCTTGCCAACCGCCACGCTCGCGCCACCCATGCCCAAGACCTACGACCGCGCCTATTTCGACAAGTGGTACCGCAGCCCGCGCCATTCGGTGGCCTCGCCCACGGAGTTGCGGCGCAAGGTGGCGATGGTGGTGGCGGTGGCCGAGTACTACCTGGGCCGACCGATCCGCAACGTGCTGGACGTGGGCTGCGGCGAGGCGCCATGGCGCGCACCGCTGCGTGCCTTGCGGCCGGGCATCGCCTATCGCGGGCTGGACGCCAGCGAATACGTGGTGGCGCGCTACGGGCGCAGCCGCAATATCGGCTGGGCGCGCTTCGGGCAGCTGGCGGAACTGCGTTTCGACGAGCGCTTCGACCTGATCGTCTGCACCGACGTGCTGCATTACCTCAAGCCCGCGGAAATCCGCGCGGGCCTGGGCGGCATCGTCGACATGCTGGAGGGCGTGACCTTTCTGGAGGCCTATACCAGCAAGGACGACGTGGCCGGCGACCACGACGGTTTCGCCTCGCGCGCACCGTCCTGGTATCTGCGCAACTTCCGCGAGGCGGGGCTGCTGCCATGCGGCTCGCATTGCTATCTGGGGCCGCGGCTGGAACGGCGCATCGCGGCGCTGGAGCGGGCACAGCTGGCCTGAATCGGGCCGGGGCGGGCCTGTGCGTCGCTTGGCGAAACGCGGGCCGCCGCTTTGGCTATGATCGGTTGGCGTCCAGGAAGCAGGGCGCCATGCCCACCATGCCGTGCCACTCGCCAGGGATAGCCATGTCTGACATCGGACGCGTCATCAGCCGCCATCGCAACAACGCGGCGCTTTCCATCGTCGTACTCGTTTTCGCCAGCATGCTGCTGGCTTGCGCAGCGCTGCTGTTCACCATCCGCGGCAAGGCGGTGGCCGATGGCGCGGCCTTGATCAATGGCAGCATGATCGGTTGTGCGGTGATCGGCCTCGCGCTGATCGGCGCGGCCGTGCTGATGCGCCGCACGTATTGGGTGCTGGGCGAGCAGGGCGTGCAGCGCCGCGGCGGCCGCGGCAAGGAGAGCTGGCGCTTCGAGCAGATCGCCGAGACCTGCCAGTTCTATCGCGCCGGCCTGCCGGTAGGCCTGGCCTGGCGGCGCGAGGGCGACGAGCACTGGGGCATGGTCAACGCCCATCTCAGCGGCTACCGGAAGTTCTACGACGCGCTGGAGCGGGCCTATCTGCATGCGCGCCTGCCGAAGCTGCTTGGCGAGCTGGAACGCGGACGCGTGGTGGAATTCAAGGTGCTGACCCAGACAGGCCAGTGGCAGCGCGATTTCGCTACGGGCATCCGCTCGTATCTGCGCGCCTCCACCGCCAAGGCGCTGCGCGTGAGCTTGACCGCGCTCACCTGGCAAGGCCGCGAAGTGGCATTCGGCGACATCGCGGAGATGGACGTCACCGCCTGGACCTCGCGCCTGCGCCTGCATCTGCGCGACGGCACGCGGGTGGAGCTGAGCTACCAGGTGCTGTTCGACGCTACCCTGGTGATGGCGCTGATCGGCGCGCTGATTCCGGTGCGGCAGGCGCGGCGCGCGGCCTGATCCGCACTCATCGCCAACCGGGAAAGCACGCGTTGCGTGCGTAACGGACGCACGCGGAAGTGACCCGCTTCACAAGTGGCGGCGCAAGAAATTGTGCGCGACCGGATGTCACCGCGCTGACATGGCCGATTCCTAGGTTCCGGGTTCCCCCTACCCGGAGAACGACATGTCTCGCATTGGCGCATGGTTGCTTGCCGTCTGCTTTTTCGCTTCCGGTGCCGCGTACGCCGGCACGGCCTGCCCGAACTTCTTTATCGCCGGCAAGGCGCCCGTGCTGGATGCCTCGCTGACCAGTCGCACCACCGAGGTGTGCCATACCGAGTACGTGCTGTTCGCGTCCGGCGTCACCAAGGGGCCGCTGTATTCGGCCGAGCATCTGACCGCCGACCAGGTGGCGGGTGCGGATTCGATCAGCCGCAGCGGTTCCTGGCATCAGGAAACCGGCATTCCCAGCGCGGACCGTTCGCAGTCGTCCGACTACACCAACAGCGGCTACGACCGCGGCCATATGACGCCGGCCGGCGACGCGTCGACGCTGACGTCCGAAGGCGAGACCTTCTCGATGGCCAACGTGGTGCCGCAGGTGCACAAGCTCAACGCGGGCGAGTGGGAGAAGATCGAGACCTATGTGCGCGGCCTGGCGACCCAGCTCGGCGATGTCTATGTGGTGACGGGCCCGGCCTTCGCGACCGATGCGGTGCCGACCATCGGCAAGGACGGCATGGCGGTGCCGGAGTACACCTGGAAGGCCGTGTACGAGCCGGGCGTCGGCGCCGCGGCGTTCCTGTGCACCAACGAAGACGACTACACCTGCACGGTGATCTCGATGGTCGACGTCAAGACCATGTCGGGCGTGGATCCGTTTCCTTCGCTGTCGTCGTCGATGAAGTCCAACCCGATCGACCTGACGCTGCCTTGAGTTCCATGGCTTGAAAACCCGGCTCTCTCTCGCGGGAGAGCCGGGTTACGCTACAAGGCGGTCAAGGCAGGTTGTCGAGGTTGACGTCCGGCGGCGTGCCATTGGCAGTGCGCACGAAGGTCTGACCCGAAGTGACGGACGGCGTAAAGAATCCGTCGTTGCGCAGATAGAACGCGTTGCCGCCCTTCAGGCCGCCGGCAAAATCCAGGCGCTGCTTGTTCAGGCCGGTGGGATCGGCGTCGTAGTACGCCGAGGTCAGCTCGGTCCATGCGCCACCGGCGGGCTTTGCCCACTCGTTGCCGTAGGTCGCGCGGCGGCCGACGTAGCCATGGTCGGGATCGAAGGATTCCAGGAACGAATACAGGCCCTTCAGATACGTCGCCACGCCGGGGTATTTCCAGGTGGCGATCAGATGCCAACTGCAATTGCCATGCGAGCTGTGCGCATTGCACTTTCCGTGCGAGGCCGCATCGGCGAACCACGAACTGAACAGCGTATTGCCCGCATCGTCGAGCTGCGCGCGGGTGATGAAGCGATAGGTGTGGCCGGCTTCCCAGTTGTAGACCAGGTAGCTCTGGCCGCCGGTGCCTTCGCCGCCGAAGCCATTGGTGGTGACGCCGGGGCCCTTGCGCACCAGGGTGGTGCTGCCGCCGCTCGGCGGATCCCACACGGAGAACAGCACGCGGCGTTCGGTGGGCGAGTTCACCTGGATGCCGAAATAGCCGACGTTGAAGCCGTTGGCCATGTAGTACGAGCCGACCGGATCCTCGCCGACCGGCACGGTGATCTCGCTGTAGAAGTATTCGGTATTCGCCGGCGCCTTGAAGCCCAGGTGCACCGAGGGGCCGCGGCGCGACCAGTAGAAATTGTCGGGATCGTTGGCGAACGTCAGGCCAGCCGCGGCGGCGCTGCCGGATACCTGCAGGCCGCTGATGTCGCCGTAGTAGCTGCCGTCGGTGGACACGCCCTGCAGATCCACGCGCACATAGCCGGGCTGCCCCACGGTAAAGCTGCCGGCGTCGAACGGTCCGGCCGCGGTGCTGCTGAGGTTGGCCAGGCGCGACTGGCCGTTCACCGACACCTTCACCGTGCTGTGGCTGGCGCCGCCGAGCGAACCGACCAGGGCGAGTTTCAGTTCGCCGGCCTGCTGCACGTCGAAGAACACGCTGACCACGGCCTTGTTGGAATCCCAGTTGTGCAGGCCGTCGTCGGCGATGGTCTCGTCGGCGGTGGGCGCGGGATGAGTGACGTAGGCGTTGCCGCCGAGCGGCACGGTATTGGTTGCGTCCTGCGCCATGGCGGCGCCGGACATCGCAAGCAGCGCGACTAGGCTGCGGTACATGATCGATCGCATGATTCCCTCCCAGTGGATGACGGTGGTGCGTCCCGCGGCAGCCGCGCGCGGCCGCCGCGGGATAAAGCGGCGCGGCTGCCTCAGGGCAGGGCGTTGAGATCGATGTCCGGCGCCGTGCCGTTCGCGCTGCGCACGAAGGTCTGGCCGGAAGCGACGGACGGCGTAAAGAAGCCGTCGTTGCGCAGATAGAACGCGTTGGCGCCGCTGAGGCCGCCGGCGAAATCCAGGCGTTGCCTGTTGAGGCCGGTGGGGTCGACGTCGTAATACGCGGAGGTGAGTTCGGTCCACGCGCCGCCCGCCGGTTTCGCCCACTCGTTGCCGTAGGTGGCGCGGCGCCCGATGTAACCGCGTTCCGGATCGAAACATTCCAGGAACGAATACAGCCCGCTGAGATAGGCGCTGGTGCCGGGGTATTGCCAGGTGGCGATCAGGTTCCAGGTGGTTGGCGTGGCGGCATCGGAGAACCACGAGGTGTACTGCGTATTGCCGTTGCCGTCCGGTTGCGCGCGGGTAAGAAAGCGGTAGGTGTGGCCCGCCACCCAGTTGTAGACCAGGTAGCTCTGGCCACCGGTGCCTTCGCCGCCGAAGCCATTGGTAGTGACGTTGGCGCCCTTGCGCACCAGGGTGGTGCTGCCGCTCGGCGGATCCCACACCGAGAACAGCACGCGGCGTTCCGTCGCGGAATTCACCTGCATGCCGAAGTAGCCGACGTTGAAGCCGTTGGCCATGAAGTAGGAGCCGATCGCGTCCTGCCCGGTGGGGACGTTGATCTCGCTGTAGAAGTATTCGGTGTTGGCGGGCGCGGTGAAGCCCAGGTGCACCGAGGGGCCGCGGCGCGACCAGTAGTAGTTGGCGGAGTCGTTGGCGTAAGTCACACCCGCGTTGGTGGCGCTGCCGGAAACCTGCAGGCCGCTGATGTCGCCGTAGTAGCCGCCGTTGGTGGACACGCCTTGCAGATCCACCTTGACGTAGCCCGCCTGCGCCACGCTGAAGTTGCCGGCACTGAACGGACCCGGCGAGGTGCTGCTGAGATTCACGTTGTGCGACTGGCCGGCGACGGTGACTTTCACCGTGCTGCTGCTGGCGCCGTTGAGCGCGCCGGCCAAGGCAAGCGACAAGGTGCCGGCCTGCTGCACGTCGACGTAGACGCTGATCACCGCCTGGCTGGAATTCCAGTTGTGCAGGCCGGTGTCGCTGATCAGCTCGTTCGCGGCGGGCGAGGCTTGCGTAATGAAGGCATTGCCACCCAGCGGCACGGTGCTGGTGGCTGCGTGCGCAGCGGTGGCGGCGGACATCGCAAACAGCAAGGCGAGGCTTTGGTACGCAATCGATCGCATGACTCCCTCCCAAGTAGTGACGTTTCGATTCGTCAGGCGGACCGCCCCCAGCGGTCCGGTGTTGCGGGTCAGGCAGGTTTCGCGTCGCGTCGATCGTGGTTCCGGTTTCATTTTCGTTTTAAGTGAAAATGAAAGATATTGATTCAAAACGGAAGTTAATCGACGGAAATCGGAGGATAATGAAAGTTATCGACGATGCAAGTGCTGTGCATCGCAGTAGTGCGATGAGGGGAGAGGGGGCGGGGTAGGTTGGAGTGAGCGCAGCGAACTCCAACTCGCTGCATGCAGGCGCAACGCATCGTTGGGGTTGTTCGCTGCGCTCACCCCAACCTACGTCGTGTGCTGCTAAGGATTCAGACCAGCATCACTTCCACGCCCGCCGCACGCAGTGCTTCCACTGCCTTCGGCTCGGCGCTGTTATCGGTGATCACGCGATGCAATTGCTGCACGGGCGTGATCACCGAGAGGCTGCGCTGCCCCAGCTTGCTCGCGTCGAACACCGCGATGGTTTCGCGCGACACGCGGATCATCAGCGCATTGAGCGAAGCTTCCAGCGGATCCGGCGTGGTGACGCCCACCACCGGATCGAGTCCGTCCACGCCCAGAAACAGCTTGTCGGCGGAAAGCTTGGCCAGCGCCTGCTCCGCGTCGGGGCCGACCAGCGAATACGAGGTCTCGCGCAGCAGGCCGCCCAGCATCATTACGCGGATATTGGACAGGCCCGACAGCTCCAGCGCGATATTCAGCGCATTGGTGATCACGGTCAGCGATTCGAATTTCTGCTGGCGGATCTGCCGCGCGATCTCCACCGTGGTGGAGCCGGAATCGAGAATCACCGTTTCGCCATCCTGGATCAGCCGCGCCGCGGCCTGGCCGATGCGCAGCTTCTGCGCATGATGGCGCGTCTCCTTGATGTTCAGCGGCGTGTCGTGCGCATTGGGCGCGGTGGCGGGCAGGGCGCCGCCGTGCGAGCGGGCGATGGCCGAGCTGCGCGCCAGCGATTCGAGGTCGTTGCGGATGGTGACGGCTGAGGTGCTGAACTGCCTGGACAGTTCCTCCACCGTGGCCCGGCCCTGCTTCTCGACGTATTCGACGATCAGGCGGCGACGCTCTTCCACCAGCAGGCGGCGCGTCGGGGCGGAGGCTCGGTTTGGAGTCATGGAAGGCCTAGAAGTCGTGCGGCGTTGTCATGGTATACCTTGCGCAGGATAGCGTCTGGCAGGTCCAGCCCATAGATGGACCAGCGCCCCTGCGGCGGAGTTTCCGCGGGGGCGTAGTCGAAGTACTCGTCGTCGGTTTCCAGGAAGCGGTAGTAGATCTCGTACAGCGCGTCGCCGAACAGCTGCTGCGGGACGTCGTCGCCCCAGGGCGAGGGCACCGCATCGGTGCCGAACAGGATGCGGTCCTGGAAGCGCTCGAAGAAGCGCCGCGCCGTGCGCGGCTGGCGGCCCAGCTCGCCGATGCGCGCGCTGATGTCCACCAAGGTGTTGGGATAGCGCTCCAGGCAGGCCGCCACGGCCTCGAGGTTTTCCGCGCCGTTGCCCACGTGCATCAGCGCGAAGGTGGTGTTCGGGTGGCGGGCGATCAGGCGGTCGCGCGCGGCGATCAGTTCGGCATTGCTGGGGAATTCCGGGCCGTAGAACGACCAGTCCGGATGCCGCGCCAGTTCCTCGTAGCGCTCGTTGCCGGCGTCGGTGGGCAGGAAGAACGCCTCGGGATCGGAGACGTGCATGAATACCGGCAAGCCGAGCGCGGCGCAGGTTTCCCACATCGGGTCGAAGCGGCGGTCGTCGATCGCCACCAGCGGGCCGTTGTCGATGCGCTCGCGCAGATACAGGCCCAGCGTCTTCAAAAGCTTCAGGCCGCGCGCGCCGGCGCGGTGGGCATGCGCGATGGCGTCGGCCTGGCGGTTGGCATAGTCGGCTGCGCCGAACAGGCCGAACGAGGGTTCGGTCAGTGTGAGGAAGCGGCCGGGCGCGGCCTGGTCGAAGCTGCGGATGGCCTGTTCCAGCCCCGCGCCGGTGCCGCCGGTGAGGTTGACCAGGGTGCGGATGCCCTTGCGGTCCATCACCGGCAACAGGTCTTCCGGTTGCGCGAAGACGGTGATTTCCTCGCCCACCGACACGCCGTTGCGCACGTTGGCGGTCCAGGTGAGGTGGGTGTGCATGTCGATCACCGGGAAGCGCGGGCGCTCCACCCGGGTCTGCTTCACGTGCAGCATGCTGCGCGGCTTGAAGTCGAACAGGCGCAGGCTGCTCTTGCTCTCGTCCGGCGCGGTGGCGAGCTGGTTCTTGCCGCTGTCGATGCGGACGGTGCCGGCGCCGGTGGGCGGGGAGCAGCAGAGGCAGGGTTTGGGCATGTGAGCGTTTTCTGGTCGCGTAGGTTGGGGTGAGCGCAGCGAACCCCAACGTGGTGACGGCGGTGCACGGGTTGTTGGGGTTCGCCTGCGGCTCACCCCAACCTACGTCCGACGATCAGCGCGGGTACTTGGCCATGATCTTGTGCACTTCGTGCACCAGCGCCACCGCCTGATCCAGCGGACGCAGCCACATGTTGCGGCCGAACATCACGCCCTGCGCGCCGGAGGCCATGTAGAACTCGACCTTGCGCAGCACCGCCGCATCGTCGTCGTTCTTCTCGCCGCCGGAGAACAGCACCATGGTGCGGCCGGCCGAGCGCACCACGCGTTCGGCACGCGCGCCGGCATCTTCCTGCAGCTGGTCGTACGGCGCCGGTGCATTCGTGCGGTGGTCGTTGGGCTCGTGCAGTTTGACGATGTCCGCGCCCATCTCGATGGCCACGCGCGCGGCGTAGTCCTGCGCGAACAGGCTGTTCTTGCCGCCCTTGGCCTCGATCGCCTCGCCGCGCGGATACGACCACATCACCAGCGGCATGCCGTAGCGCTCGCAGTCCTGGCGCACCTTTTCGAACTGGCGGATCTCGTCCGCCTGGCGCGGCGAACCGACATACATGGTGTAGCCCACCGCGTCGGCGCCCAGGCGCACCGCATCCTCGACCGAAGCGAACAGCGGCGAGGTGGCTTCCGCGTCGCTGGGGATATTGGTCTTGCCGTTGAGCTTGAGGATCAGCGGAATGCGTCCGCAGTACTCGCCCATGTACTTCTCGGCCAGGCCCACGCCCAGCGCGATGGCGGAGAAGTTGCCTTCCACGGCGAGGCGGAACTGGTAGTCCGGATCGATCGCGGGCGGGTTGGGGAAGAAATCGGTCGGGCCGTGTTCCAGGCCCTGGTCCAGCGGCAGGACCAGCAGGCTGCCGTTGCGCGGGCCGTGGCCGTATAGCAGGCGCCACAGCCGGGTGCGCTTGCCGTGTGAAAGCGCCAATTTCGAAAACCGTTCGGAAGTTTTCGAAAGGGCTTGTGTGCTCTGAATCATTTCGAATACCCTGCGTTTCGTGATCGAACGGTTTCACATTCGAGCGAAACGACCGAAATGTCAATAGTTGATAAGAAAACGAAAGAAAACGACGGTCTTTCCGGACTGCGCAGCCGCCCCGCGGCGGAGCAGCAGACGGCCGGCTACGCCGACACCTTGCGCGAGGTGCTGCAGCAGCCCGCCACCTGGCGCGGCACCGCGGCCCTGCTGCGCGAGCCGGCGGTGCGCGAGCGGCTGGCACGCGCCATGTCGCCGCGGCCGCCGCATATCGTGCTGACCGGTTCGGGCAGCTCCATGTATATCGGCGAATGCCTGGCACCCACGCTGCAGGAAGGCTTAGGCGTTCCCGCGCAGGCCATCGCCGCCGGCACCTTGCTTACGCACTGGCGCGGCGTGCTGCCGCCGGGCGAGGGCCTGCTCATCTCGCTGGCGCGCTCGGGCGACAGCCCCGAAAGCTGCGGCGTGGTCGATCGCGTGCTGGCCGATGCGCCGGCATGGCGGCACCTGGTGATCACCTGCAATGCCAACGGCAAGCTCGCCACGCGCTACAACCACGATCCGCGCGTCACCGTGCTGGTGCTGGACGAGCGCACCAACGACCGCAGCCTGGTGATGACCAGCAGCTTCACCAACCTGCTGCTGGCCGGTTCCGGCCTGCTGCTGGACAGCGCCGAGGTGCTGACCGAGCAGGCCGTCGCCGCGCTGGCCGCGGTGGTCGACTACCTGTTCGACGAACAGGCGGTGGCGCTGGCGGAACTGGCGTCGCGCAACGTCGAGGCCGCGGTGTACCTCGGCAGCGGCGGCGGCATCGGCGCCGCGCACGAAGCGGCGCTGAAGATGGTGGAGATGACCGGCGGCAAGGTCATCACCATGGCCGAGACCTTCCTGGGCCTGCGCCACGGGCCGATGTCGAGCATCCGGCCCAGCACGCTGATCGTCGGCTTTCTGTCGGCGGATCCGGCGGTGCGCGGCTACGAGCTGGATCTGCTGCGCGAACTGGACCGCAAGCAACTGGGCCTGGCCAAGCTGGTGGTGGGCGAGGGCATTCCCGCCGACGTGCTGCGGCCCGGCGACGTGGCGATCGAACTCGCCGGCCTGGGCCACCACGGCGAACTGCCTTCGCTGCTGGCGGACGTGGCGGTGGGCCAGCTGCTGGCATTCTTCCGCTGCCTGCGTCTTGGCGATCGCCCCGACGCACCTTCGCAAGGCGTGCTCACGCGCGTGGTGCAGTCCTTCACGTTGCACGGAAACGGCGCGTGACGACGGCCGTGCCTAAGCGCGTGCTGGTGGTGGGCGAGGTCAATGTCGACCTGGTCCTGAAAGGCCTGCACGCCGAGCCCGCGCCGGGCCAGGAAGTGCTGGCCGACGATTTCCTGATGACGCCGGGCAGTTCCTCGATGATCTGCGCGATGGGGCTGGCGCGGCTGGGCAATGCGGTGGCGTTTCATGGCCGGCTGGGTGCGGATGCGTGGGGGCAGTACTGCCTCGACGCCATGCGCGAGGCCGGCATCGATGTCGCTTCGCTGCAGCCGGAAGCCGCCTTGCGCACCGGCATCACCGTCTCGCTGTCCACGCCGCGCGACCGTTCGCTGGTGACCTTCAGCGGCGCCATCGCGGCGCTGCGCGCGGAAGATGTCAGCGATGCACTGCTGGCGGGCGCGGGCCACCTGCATGTGTCTTCGTTCTATCTGCAGAAGGCGCTGCGCCCCGGGATCCGCCAATTGTTCGCGCGCGCCCGCAAGGCCGGTCTGAGCATCTCGCTGGATCCGGGTTTCGATCCCGAGCAGCGCTGGGGCGACGATCTGCGCGGCGTGCTCGAAGACGTCGACGTATTTCTGCCGAACGAAGAAGAGCTGCGCGCGCTGACCGGCGAAACCGACGTGCGCAAGGCGCTGGCCGCGCTGGACAACGGCCGCACCCTGATCGTGGCCAAGCGCGGCCGGCAAGGCTGCGCGGTGCTGCACGACGGCGCGCTGCTGATCGCGCCGGCGCTCGCCATTGAAGCGGTGGACAGCACCGGTGCCGGCGACTCCTTCGATGCGGGTTTCCTGCATGCGTGGCTGCGCCAGCTGCCGCTGCGCGACTGCCTGCGCTGGGGCAACGCCTGCGGCAGCCTGTCCACGCGCGGCATCGGCGGCACCACGCGCCAGGCCAGCGCGGACGAAGTCGCGGCCTTGCTGGCGGGCGCCGCATGATCACCGTCGCCGGCTTCAATACCGCGATCGACCGGCTGTACACGCTGGACGCGCTGGAACCCGGCGTAGTTCAGCGCGCCGCCGCGGTGCAGGCCTACCCCGGCGGCAAGGGCCTGCACGTGGCGCAGACCATCGCCGCGCTGGGCGAGCCGGTGCAGCTGGTCGGCCTGACCGACGCCTTCCATCGCAACCTGATCGCCCGCCGCATGAGCGAGCGCGGCGTGCTGTTCCACGGCGTGGAAATTCCCGGCGAACTGCGCCAGTGCCTGGCGCTGCGCGAGCGCGGCGGGCGCATGACCGAAGTGCTCGATCCCGGCCCGCTGCTGCAGCCGCGCGCGCAGCAGCAATTGCTCGACACCTTGTGGCGCTGCGTGGAAGACAGCGACGCCATGGTGTTCTCCGGCAGCCTGCCGCGCGGTTTCGAAGCCGATACCTATGCCGCGCTGCTGCGCCAGATCGCGCCGCGCCGCTTGCCCTGCCTGGTCGACGCCAGCGGCGAAGCGCTGCGCCTGGCCGCCGCTGCCGGCGCCTTCCTGCTCAAGCCCAACCGTGACGAGGCGGGCCAGCTGGCCGGCCGCGCGGTGGACACGCTGGAAGACGGCGCCGCCGTGGCGCGCGAGCTGCACACGCGCGGCGTGGCATTCCCGGTGATCACGCTCGGCGCGCAAGGCGCGCTGGGTTTCGACGGCGCGGCCTGCTGGCACGCCTCGCTCGCCATCGCGCACAGCGCGAATGCGGTGGGCTCGGGCGATTGCTTCCTGGCCGGCGTGGCGGTGGCGCTGCGGCGCGGCCAGGAACCCGCACAGGCGCTGCGCCTGGGCGTGGCCTGCGGCGCGGCCAACGCGCTGCACGAGGAGACCGGCTATGTGCAGCGGGCGCAGGTGGAAGCGCTGCTGCCGGAGGTAAAGCTGGTCCGCTACGACGGTTGACGACACCGCTCGCCGCCGTGGGAGCGGCAGCGCGCGGGACAGTGTTACGAGGCCACGGGGAGGACCGTGGTGTTTTCCAAAACTGGAGAGAACTGCGGCATGTCACCTGTTCACGTATCCGATCTTCCGCCCTCGCTGCGGCCTGCGTTGCCCAAGCCGCGCCGCACACTCATCGCCGTGCTGCTCGCCGTGCTCGGCATCGGCTCCGCCCAGGCCGCGGACGATGCGGCCTTCGGCAACAGCGCCATCGCCGCACGCTGGTCGTATGCCGACGGCAAGCTCGATCGCGTGGTGGTGGACGACAAGATCAACCAGCGCCCGCTGGAGATCACTGCGCCCTTCGTGCTGACCCTTGCCGACGGCAGCAAGATCACTACGGCCGACATGCACGCCAGCGCGGCGCCGAAGACGGCGGCGCTCAAGGCCAACGCCAAGGCTTCGCGCCTGGCCGAACGCCTGAAGGGGCAGTCGGTGCAGACCAGCTTCACCGACGCCAACGGCCGCTTCCGCGTCGACTGGCAGCTGGTGCAGCGCGAAGGCTCGGATTACCTGCGCGAGATCGTCACCGTCACGGCGCTGAAGCAGGACGAGGCGATCAAGCGCATCGACCTGCTGCAGGCGAAGCTCGCCGACGCGGAAGTGATCGGTACGGTGGCCGGCTCGCCGGTGGTATCGGGCCGCGATTACCTCGGCTTCGAACATCCGCTGTCCGGCAGCCAGGTGCACGGCAGCAAGGTGAATCTGTGGATCGACCGCGAGCTGCCGCTGCGCAAGGGGCAGTCGGTGACCTACTCGGCGGTGATCGGCGCCACCCATGGCGACCAGCTGCGCCGCGATTTCGCCGCCTATGTCGAACGCGAACGCGCGCGGCCTTACGCGCCGTTCCTGCATTACAACTCCTGGTACGACATCGGCTACTTCACGCCCTACACCGAGGCGCAGGCGCTGGACCGCATCCATGCCTTCGGCGAGGCGCTGAGCGTGAAGCGCCACGTCAAGCTCGATTCCTTCCTGTTCGACGACGGCTGGGACGACCGCAGCGGCAGCTGGCATTTCAGCAAGGACTTCCCGCACGGCTTCCTGCCGCTGCGCGACGCCGCCGCCAGGTACGGCGCGGCGCCCGGCATGTGGCTGTCGCCCTGGGGCGGCTACGGCCCGCCGAAGAAGGAGCGTGCCGAGCGCGGCGCGCAGGCCGGCTACGAGATCATCGACGGCGGGCTGGCCCTGTCCGGTCCGAAGTATTACCAGCGTTTCCACGATGCGGTGATGGAGCTGGTGACCAAGGACGGCGTCAATCAGTTCAAGTTCGACGGCACCGGCAATGCGGACAAGGTATTCCCGGGCAGCGTGTTCGACAGCGACTTCGGCGCGGCGATCCAGCTGATCGAGGACATCCGCGCGGCCAAGCCGGGCACCTATATCAACCTCACCACCGGCACCACGGCCTCGCCGTTCTGGCTGCGCTACGCCGATTCGATCTGGCGCGACGGCGAGGACGACGACCTCACCGGCGTGGGCAGCAAGCGTGAGCGCTGGATCACCTACCGCGACCGCGAGACCTACCGCAATATCGTGGTGAAGGGGCCGCTGTTCCCGCTCAATTCGCTGATGCTCCACGGCATCATCTATGCGAAGGAAAACCGCAACCTCAGCAGCGACCCGGGCCACGACTTCGCCAGCGAAGTGCGCTCGTACTTCGCCACCGGCACCCAGCTGCAGGAGCTCTACATCACCCCCACGCTGCTGACCGAAGCGGATTGGGACGTGCTGGCCGAGGCCGCGCGCTGGGCGCGCGACAACGCCGACGTGCTGCGCGATTCGCACTGGATCGGCGGCGACCCGGGACGCCTGGACGTGTACGGCTGGGGCGCGTGGTCGCCGAAGAAGGCGATCGTCACCTTGCGCAATCCGGATGCGCAGCCGCAGACGGCCGTGCTCGACCTGGCCCGCCAGCTGCAGCTGCCGGCCGATGCCGCGCGCAACTTCGGCGTGCGCGACGTGTGGAAGACCGGCGGCGGGCAAGTGCCCGCTTCGCTCGATGCCGACCATGCGGCGACGGTGCAGCTGGCGCCGTTCGAAGTGCTGACGCTGGAACTGACACCCACGCGCTGAGCGGATCCGGCCGTCCGCCACGGGAGGTGCGCGGACGGCCGGTGATCTTCGGGGAGGTAGGCATGACTACGTTCGAGCGCACGAGGCGCGGACTGTTGAAAGCGGCGGCCCTGTTGCCGCTGGCGGGCACGCTGGGCGGGCTGGCGCGGGCGGCGGAGCAGACGCCGTCCGCTGCCGATGCTGCGCAGGCGAGCTTCGCGATCAAGCCGGATGGAGCGGGGCGCGTCGTCAGCGAGTCGCTGGCGAGCCTGAGCTACGAGACCGGGCAGCTGGCGGATCCGACGTTCTTCTCGGCGGGCAACCGCTCGCTGGTGGAACTGCTGCGCCGTATGAACCCGCAGGGCGTGCTGCGCATCGGCGGCAATACCAGCGACTTCACGGTGTGGAGCGAATACCGCGGCGCGCTGCCGCCGCAGCAGGTACGCAAGGGCGGGCCGCAGCATCCGGTGGTGCTGCGGCCGGAAGCCTTGCGCGAACTGGCCGGTTTCCTGCGTGCGACCGGCTGGAAGCTGATCTTCGGCGTCAATCTGAAGATCGGCGTGCCGGCGATGGCGGTGGAGCTGGCCCAGGCCGTGCGCAAGGCGGTGGGCGACGACCTGGTGGCGATCCAGATCGGCAACGAGGCGAACAATTACGCGAAGGACTACGCCAGCTTCGAGGCGATGTGGCTGCCGTATGCCGAAGCGTTGCGCAAAGCCGGCCTGCCACTCGGCGGGCCGGATACCGGCGCCAACTCCGACTGGGTTGCCGAGTTCGCCCGGCGGCACGGCAAGGACAGCGTCTTCCTCAGCCGCCACTACTACCGCGATGCCGCGCCGCGCGGTTCGATCGGCGACCTGCTCGGCGGCGATCCCGGCTGCATTGAAGATACCGAGCGCTTGACCGGTCTTGCCGACGCTACTCATCTGCCGCTGCGCCTGACCGAAGCCAACTCGTATTACTTCGGCGGCCGCGACGGCGTCAGCAACGTCTTCGCTTCCGCGCTCTGGGGCGCGGACTTCATGCTCGCACTGGCGCAGCTGGGCGTGGCGGGCATCCATTTCCATGGCGGCACGCTGGCTTCGGTGGAAGCTTCTCTTGGCCGCGAGGCCAATGCTTCCACCACGGCGACGGACATCGCTGCGCGCCGCGATGCCGTGAGTTCGCGCTATTCGGCCATCGCCGGCAATGTCGAACTGGGTTTTCAGCCGCGGCCGCTGTTCCACGGCATCGAACTGGCGCAGCGCTTTGCCGGCGCGCGCATGCTGCCGGCGCGTTTCGACACCGGCGGCGCCAACCTCGGCGCCTATGCCGCGCGGCGCGGCGACACCGTGCTGGTCGCCTTGATCAACAAGGACTGCCTGCGCGATGCCGGCGTCGCCATCGGCGGCCTGGCCGGCTACGGCAAGGGCAACACCATGCGCCTGCGCGCACCGGCGCTGGACAGCCGCGGCGGCGTGAGCTTCGCCGCTGCCAACGAAGACGTGCACCTGGATACGCAAGGCGCGGCGCGCATCGCCGTGCCGCGCGGCAGCGCCGCGCTGCTGAGTTTCGAACGGATGGTTTGAAAGGGCCGGCATGGACGCCGATAGCTGCCGGCCGCGCGCCGGCAGCGGGGAAGGAGCGGTCAATCAATGAGCCATAAAACGATTGGGGAGTTGCCGAAATGAACAAGCGTCAAGCCAAGTACCAGAGTCTGTGTCCAAGCGCATTGAGCCTGTTGATCGCGCTCAGCCTCACCGGCGGCATCGCGCATGCGCAGTCCACCACCGGCAGCATCGTCGGCCAGGTGCCGGCGGGCATGGGCGATACCGTCACCCTGCAGAGCGGCAATGGCCTGCAGCGCGACGTGGCGGTGGACGAACGCGGCCGTTATTCGGCCAACCAGCTGCCGCTGGGCAATTACACGGTGACCTTGAAGCGCGGCGGCCAGGCCGTGCAGACGCGCGACAACGTAGCCCTGCGCGTAGGCGCGGCCACCGACGTGTCGTTTACCGAAGCCGCCACCAAAAACCTCGAAGGCGTCAGCGTCTCCGCCAATGCACTGCCGGCGATCGACGTGACCAGCGTGGACTCGCGCACGGTGATCACCTCCGAGCAGCTGGCCAAGCTGCCGCTGGGTTATTCGGCCGAAGCGGTGGCGCGATTGGCGCCGGGCGCGGTGAACAACGGCGGCGGCTTCACCAGCGCCACCGGCGGCTCGCTGGTCAGCTTCGGCGGTTCGGGCGCCAACGAGAACGCGTACTACATCAACGGCTTCAATACGACCGATCCGCTGAAGTCCGAAGGCGGCCTGACCTTGCCCTACGGCTCGATCGACCAGGAAGAGGCCTACACCGGCGGCTACAGCGCGCAGTACGGGCGCTCCGACGGCGGCGTGCTGAACATGGTGGGCAAGCGCGGTACCAACGAATGGCATTTCGGCGGACGCGCGAGCTGGGAGCCGGCTTCGCTGCGTTCCTCGGCCAAGAACTTCTATTACGAGAACGGCCTGCCCAATCCGCCGCTGCCGACCGGCTCGCTGTATTCGCCGCGCGAGAAGAACGAATACTGGATCACCACCTACGACGCCTATGTCGGTGGCCCGATCATCAAGGACAAGCTGTTCTTCTTCGCCTCGGCGGAGATGTCCAAGCAGCAGGGCAGCTCGGTCGGCACGGTGACCAGCAGCTCGCCGTACCAGACCTACCAGTACAAGATGCCCAAGTGGTACGCGAAGCTGGACTGGAACATCAACGACAGCAATATCGTCGAACTGACCGGTGCCTCCAACAAGCGCTCCTACCAGGGCAACCTTTACCGCTACGACTTCCAGAACATGGTGCCCGGCCGCCTGGTCAGCCATGCCGACGGCACCAAGAACGGCGGCGACCTGTGGACCGGCAAGTACACCGGCTACCTGACCGAGAGCCTCACGCTCACCGCGCAGTACGGCAAGATGAAGACGCGCGCGTTCCAGCAGCCGGTCGGCTATGCCCCGGATCTGACCTACGTGTCGGGCATCACCTCGCAGAACCCGGCCATCGTCGGCAACCAGCCGCGCTTCAACAACCAGACCACCACCTCGCTGTACGACCCGGACCGCGGCAACACGGTGACCAACCTGCGCCTGGCGCTGGAATACAAGCTGGGCGACCACACGCTGACTGCCGGCATCGATAACCTCACCGCCGAAGCGCTGAAACAGGGGCGGGTGACCTCGGGCCCGGGCTACAGCTGGAGCTATGGCCATTCGGATCATCCGACCGCGCCGCTGGATCCGGGCCTGGGCGTGGGCCCGACCGCGGGCTTCCCCAACGGCGCCACCGGCTATTACGTGATGAAGAACGTCAACAGCCAGCTGGCCAACGTCAAGACCGTGGAGCATGCGCAGTACATCGAGGACAACTGGCAGTTCAACGACCGCCTGCTGCTGTCGCTCGGCATCCGCAACGACCAGTTCACCAACTACAACGCCAACGCGCAGCCGTACATCAAGCAGACCGCGCAGTGGGCGCCGCGCCTGGGCTTTGCCTGGGACGTCAACGGCGATTCCAGCTTCAAGGTGTTCGGCAATATCGGCCGCTACTACCTGGCCTCGCCGCTGGAGCCGGCGCTGAGCGCCGCCGGCGCGCAGACCAGCACCACGCAGTACTTCACCTATAGCGGCATCAATCCGGACGGTACGCCCAGCGGGCTGACCCAGATGTCGCCGCCGGTCTCGGCCAACAACAACTTCGGCGTGCTGCCCGACCCGAAGACGGTGACGGCCAAGGACCTGAAGTCGATGTACCAGGACGAGTACATCCTGGGCTTCACCAAGACCCTGGGGCAGGAGTGGGTGTACGGCGCCAAGGCCACCCGCCGCGTGCTGCGCAGTGCGATCGACGACTTCTGCGACGTCGACCTGATCACCGCCAAGGCGCAGGCGCTGGGCTACAACGTCAGCTCGCTCAACAGCTGCTATCTGATCAACGCCGGCCGCGCCAACACCTTCGTGGTGCTGGACGATGCGGGCCAGCACCACGACGTGAAGCTCAGCCGCGAGGAACTCGGCTTCCCGGACATGAAGCGCAAGTACTACGAACTCGATCTGTTCCTGGAGCATCCGTTCGACGGCAAGTGGTACGGCAAGCTCGATTACGTGTTCTCGCGCAGCTACGGCAATACCGAGGGCTGGACGCAGTCGAACGTGCAGTCCGACGGCCCGAGCGAATCGGCCGACTGGGACAATGCGCCGATCATGGTCTACAGCAATGGCGACCAGGGCAACGATCACCGCCACCAGATCAAGCTATGGGGCTATTACCAGATCACGCCGGAATGGCTGGTGTCGGGCAATGTGTCGCTGATCTCGGGTGCGCCGAATGTGTGCCTGGGTCTGTTCCCAGGTGACAATCCGGATCCGTCCGGCTATGGCTCCTCGTATCACTTCTGCCGCGGCGTGCCGGTGACGCCGGGCAGCATCGGCCGCCTGCCGTGGCAGCGTCAGGTGGACCTGGGCGTGAAGTACACGCCGGACTTCGCCGCGCACAAGCTGGGCTTGCACCTGGACGTGTTCAATGTGTTCAACAGCCAGCCGGTGGTGAACATCACGCCGAACCTGTATGCGAAGTCCGACGGCACCTTGAATCCGCTGTACGGCACGCCGCGCGTCATGCAGGCGCCGCGCTACCTGCGCTTCTCGGTGACTTACGACTACTGATGAGCGACGGCACAGGGACGTGCCTTTCCATGAATTGCCCATCCGGCCACATGGCGTGTCCGGATGATTTGAACTGCAGAGGGCGGAGACATCGATGGCTGGTTTGGGGCTAATCAAGGCAGGTCCGATCTTTGTTCTCCTGTGCGGGATGTCCGCCATGCATGCCCAGCCGATGCCAGCCAAGGCCGTGGCGGCGCCCGTCGCCGCGGACGACGATGCCAACGCGCCCTACAAGGTCTACGACGCCACACCGGCTATCACCATGGGCCCGCTGCTGCTGGACATGGCCGAGGACTCGGTGGTGATCGAGTGGATGACCGATGCGCCGAGCGACGGCAGGGTCAGCTATGGCGAGCATGCGCTCGATCATGAAACCGTGCCGCAGATCGATGGGCTGGTGCCGGTGGACACGATGCACCGCGTGGTGTTGCGCGGACTGCAGCCCGGGCGCACCTATCAGTACCGTATTGCCTCGCGGCGCGTGGTTGCGCTGAGGCCTTACTGGCCGGACCGCGGCAAGACCGTGGAGAGCCAGATCTACAGCTTCACGACGTTCGATGCGTCGAAGCAGAGCACGAGCTTCGCGACGATGACGGACACGCATGAGAACGTCGAGCGCGTCCGCGCGCTGGCGGAACTGGCGCAACGCCAACCGGTGGATTTTGTCGTGCATACCGGCGATGGCGTGCATTACGCCACCGGCGAGAACCAGGTGAAAGACAAGTTCCTGGAGCCGATCGCCACCGGTCTGCAAGGCCGCATGCCGCTGATCTATGCGCGCGGCAACCACGAATACCGCGGCGAGTTCGCCCGTTCGCTCGGCGATTACCTGCATGCGCAGGAGGGCCGCTACTACTACACGCGCGACCAAGGTCCGGTGCATCTGGTCGTGGTCGATACCGGCGAGGACAAACCTGACGCAACCAACGTCTATGCGGGCCTCAACGATCTGCGCGCGTATCGTGCAGAGGAATACGCCTGGTTCAAGCACGTGCTGGCCGATGAGCCGCGGGTGCGCACCGCGCCATTCACCGTGGTGCTCGGCCACGATCCCGAATGGGGTTGGCTGGACGGCGCCAACGCCGAATGGACGAAGCGGGCGAACGAAGCCAAGGTCGACCTGTTCATCGCCGGCCATCTGCACCGGCTGGAACGGGTGAAGCCCGGCGAGCGCGGCAACGACTTCACCATTCTGGCTTTAGGCCAGGACCAGATCGCGCGGGTCGAAGCGGACGAGCGGGAGCTGAAGGTCTCGGTGATCGACCGCACGGGCAAGGTGCTCGATGCCTTCACCCTGAAGCGCAAGAACAAGTAGTCTCGCCGACATCGTCCGCGGAGAGGTGAGCCGATGCGTAGCGGCATGAAGTGGTTGCTGGCGGGCCTGCTGGCCGCGGTCTCCTGCAGTGCATCGGCCGGTGCCGTGTTCGATGCGGCGCCCGCACGCGCCGCGCTGAAGCGCCTGCTGCCCAGGCACGAAGCGCAGATTGCACTCGCTGCGCTTGCCCCTGGCGCTGGCGATCGCTACAGCATCCGCGGCACGCCGGGGCATATCGAGATTGCCGGTACTTCGCCGGCAGCCCTGCTCACCGGCGTCGAGGCTTATCTCGAACAGGTACCCCACGTGAGCATCGGCTGGCCCGGCGACAGCCTGGATCGTCTGCCCGCGACGCTGCCGGCACCATCGCGGCCGATCGAAAGCCACGCGTTGGTGCCCGACCGCTTCGCGCTCAACGACGTCGACGACGGTTATTCGGACGCCTATCTCGACTGGCCGGGCTGGGAACGCAAGATCGACCTGCTCGCATTGCGCGGCATCAACGAGGTGTTCGTGCCGGTAGGCGCGGAGGAGGTGTATCGCCGCGCGTTCCACGAGTTCGGCTACAGCGACGACGAGTTGCGCGCATGGATTCCAGCACCCGCGCATCAGCCGTGGTGGCTGCTGCAGAACATGTCGGGTTTCGGCGGGCCGATGTCGGCGCAGTTGTTCGCGCAGCGAGTGGAGTTGGGTAGACGCATCGTCGAGCGCTTGCGTGAACTGGGTATGCAGCCAGTGCTACCGGGCTATTTCGGCACGGTGCCACCAGGTTTCGCGGCGAAGCAGCCCGGTGCGGCGCTGGTGCCGCAGGGCGAGTGGGTGGGATTCCAGCGGCCGGACTGGCTGGATCCGCGCGATGCGCATTTCGCCAAAGTGGCCGCTGCGTTCTATCGCCACCAGCGCGAGCTGTTCGGCGATGGTGTGCTGTACAAGATGGATCTGCTGCATGAGGGCGGGCGCGCCGGTGACGTGCCGGTGGGCGACGCGGCGAAGCAGGTGTTCGCTGCGCTGGATGCCTCGCATCCAGCCGCGCGCTGGGTGCTGCTCGGCTGGCAGCACAATCCGCCGCATGCGGTGATGGAGGCGGTGCCGCACGAGCGGCTGCTGATCGTCGATGGCCTGTCCGACCGCTACAACGGCATGGACCGCAAGCGCGATTGGGCGGGTGCGCCGTTCGCGTTCGGCACGATTCCCAATTTCGGCGGCCACGCCACGCTGGGAGCGAATGCCGGTGTGTGGATCCAGCGCTTCGCCGCGTGGCGGCGCGAGGATGTGGGTTCGCTGCGCGGCATCGCCTACATGCCGGAGGGCAGCGGCACCGATCCGGCCACGTATGCGCTGTTCACGGCCCTGGCCTGGACGCCGGTGCCGGACGATGCGCCGCGCTGGTTCGAGCGCTATGCGGTGCATCGCTACGGCGGCGACGACGCCCACGCGCGCGCTGCGTGGCGCATCCTCGCGCAGACCGCTTATGCGATGCCGTCGGGCGAGTGGTCGGAACCTCACGATGGCTTGTTCGGCGCGCGGCCGAGCCTGGATGCGCGCAGCGCGGCGACGTGGTCGCCCACCGCGGCGCGCTACGACCTTGCACGCTTCAACGGCGCCGTCTGCGAGTTGCTGAAGGTAGCGCCGGCATTGCGCAGTACCTCGGCTTATCGCCACGACCTGGTGGACGTCACGCGGCAGGCGTTGAGCAATCGATCGCGATTGCTGCTGCCGCGCATCAAGGCCGCCTACGAAGCAAAAGACGCGAAGCAGTTCCAGGCACTGACCACCGAATGGATGGACGACATGGCAATGCTCGACCGCCTGCTCGCCTCCGACCCCGACTTCCTGCTCGGCCGCTGGCTGATGCATGCAAAAGCCGCGGCGCGCGACGATGCCGAAGCAGCACAGCTCGAATACGACCAGCGCTCGATCCTGGCCAGCTGGGGCGACCGCTCCGGCGCCGACCGCGGTGGCCTGCACGACTATGCCAACCGCGAGCTGGCCGGCCTGGTCGGCGGACTCTATGCGCAGCGCTGGCGGCATTTCTTCGACACGCTGCAAAGCGGCTTGAATGGCGGCGAGGTGCAGGCGATCGACTGGTTCGCGCTGGAGCAGGCGTGGGCGCACGCGCGCGAGCCGCAGACGACGGAACCGGTGGGCGATGCCTGGCAGCTCGCCGGCGAAGCCGCGGGGCAGCTGGGCTTGTGCCGCGGCGGCGCAGGTGCACCGCCGCGGGGTCGCTGAGTTCAGCCCGTGCGTGCCGGCAGGAAAGTTTGCCGCGGCGTCTGGGCTTCGTCGCTCAAGGCGCTTTGCAGCAGCTCGAGCACGCGGCCGCCCTGGTCGGCGAAGACCAGCTCCAGCGGCGTATAGCCGTCCAGAACGTCGATGCGGGTGTGGAACAGCCAGTCCCACACGATGTTCCGGTCCGGCTCCAGCCGTTCGGCCAGATCGAAGATGCGGCGGATGATGCCTCGGCTCATGGCTTAGAAGGCGTAGCTCAGCGAGACGAAGTAGCTCTGCGTGTGGCTGCCGTCGACCATCGGGCTGTTCTTCGCCGCGCCGGGCAGGCGTGTATAGCGCAGGCCGCCGGAGGCGATCCAGCGGCTGGATATGTTGTAGTTGGCGCTGACGCCGGCGTAGGGCGAGGAGCCGCCGCCTGCGCGATAGAACGGCAGGCCGCTGCGCAGCGCTTCGGCGCTGCCGATGCCGTAGTAGTAGTTGTTGAGCGCGCCGCTGGTGTAGGTCACGCCTACCGAGGGGATCAGCGAGAAGCGGCCCTGGATCACCGGATAGCTGTAGCTGGCGTCGAACACGTTGCCGCCGCCGTGGCCGGTGAATTCCTTCTGCGCGCTGGCCTGCAGCAAGCCCCACGAGGCGGTGTGCCGCCAGGCGATGCCGGCGGTGCCGGAGATGTCGCGGTCGGACAGGCGGCGCAGGCGCGGATCGTCGCTGTCGCCGTGCACGAAGCGGTTGCCCATCGGCGAGGCGATGATCGACAGCTCGTCGCTGTCGGTCTTCAGCAGGCGGTAGCCGACGGTGGCGCCGCGCAGGTAGAACGACTTGCCTTCGTAGCTGACCAGGGGCAGCGGCCAGGCCTTGTTGTTGTAGTCGCGGTAGGGGCTGGGGCTCCACACCGCGCCGAGGCCAAGGGTCCAGCCACCCTGCGGGGCAGCGGATTGCGCCATGGCGGCGGAGCAGGCGAGCGAACAGATCGAAGCGGCCGACAGGACGGCCAGGCGCAGCATGGAAGTGGGCATGTTGGACTTAGGGGAGTGCGGGGGAGGGAAGTGCAAATCGCGCGCATGCTGCGCGTTGCACATTGCCTCAACATTGCGCCGGCGTTCGCGGGGCGAATGCTAAAGTCCCGCCCGCACTAATCTCCCCGGGTGCAAGGAGCAACTTCCACATCATGCGTATCCTGCTCGTCGAAGACGAACCGGAAATGGCCCAGGCCGTGCGCGCTGCGCTGCGCCGCCACGGCATGCTGACCGACATCGCGCCCAGCATTGCCCTGGCCGCCGAAGCGCTGCGCCAGCAGGTGCACGACCTGCTGCTGCTCGACCGCCAGCTGCCCGATGGCGACGGCGCCACGCTGATCGCGCTGGCGCGCCAGTGCTGCGCGGACCTGCCGGTGATCATGCTGACCGCGCGCGGATCGCTGGCGGACCGTGTCGGTGGATTGGATCTGGGCGCGGACGATTACCTGGTAAAACCCTTCGCGGTGGAAGAACTGCTGGCGCGCATCCGAGCCATCTCGCGCCGGCCTTCGCAGCTGGCGCTGCCCACCGCGCGCCTGGGCAATCTCAGTTTCGACTTCTCGGCGCACGAGGCCTTCGTCGACGAGCTGCGCCTGCCCCTGCCGCGCCGCCAGCTGCTGGTGCTGGAAGCGCTGTTCCTCAGGCTCGGGCGCACCGTGCGCCGCGAGGTGCTGCAGGAGTCGGTGTACGACTTCCAGGACGAGATCCAGTCCAACGCGCTCGACGCGCATATCTCCAAGCTGCGCCGCGCGCTGGCCGATGCCGGCGCGCAGGCGGACATCCACGTGATCCGCGGCGTCGGCTATCTATTGAAGGAGCGCTCCCATGGGCGCGAAGAATAAATCGCTCACCGCGCAGCTGGCCTGGCGCCTGATGCTGCTGCAGATCCTGATCATCCTGGGCATCGCCGCGGCGATCACCTACACCATTGCCGACAACGGTTCGTACATCGTCGACAGCGTGCCGGAAACGATCGAGCGCGCGCTGCACGTCGATGCCTCGGGCCAGCTTGTGCTGCGCGACAGCGAGGACATGCGGGCCTTGCTGCGCGATGCGCCGGAACTGTGGTTCAGCGTGGAAGACGGCCAGGGACGCAAGCTTCAGCATGGCGGGATTCCGGCGGCCTATCGCCCGCTGCTCGCGTCGCTGAGCGAACTGCAGGCCTCGGAAATCCACATCAAGCGTGCGCCGTATGCCTTGTCCATGCGCGTGTTCGTGGCGGATACCGCGAGCGGCAAGCTGCACATCATGTGCGGCGGCCTGGCCTCCAACTCGTCTGGCACCTTGTTCATGCTGGTGGTGCGCTATCTGGGCTGGCGCATGACCTTGCCGCTGGCGCTGCTGACCCTGATCGTGATGCCGCTGCTGATCCGCCGCGCCATGTCCGGCGTGGCCGAAGTGGCCGAGCAGGCGCAGGCCATCGATATCGACGAGCGCGGCGCGCGCCTGGCCGATCATGCCGTGGCGCGCGAATTCCAGCCGCTGGTGCAGGCTTTCAATGCCGCGCTGGCGCGCCTGAACGAAGGCTACGATGCGCGCGACCGCTTTCTCGCCGACGCCGCGCACGAGCTGCGCGCGCCGATCGCGATCCTGGAAGCGCGCATCGGCACGCTCGAAGCCGGCGCCACGCGCACGCGCCTGCTCACCGACGTGGCGCGCCTGTCCAACCTCGCCGAACAGTTGCTCGACCTGCAGCGGCTGGGCCGGCAGCAAGGCGTGTTCGAGCCTCTGGACCTGGTGGCGCTGGCCAGCGAAGTCGCCGCCGACGCGGCGCCGCTGGCGGTGGACGCGGGCTACGACATGGCGCTGGATGCACCGCAGGCACCGGTGATGGTGCTGGGCGACCGCCTGTCACTGTCGCGCGCGCTGAACAACCTGGTGCAGAACGCCATCGCGCATGGCGGCGGCAGTGGCTTGATCGGCATCGGCGTCAATGAGGATGGCACGCTGGGTGTCACCGATCAGGGGCCGGGCGTTCCCGCGGACGAGCGGCATCGCGTGTTCGAACCGTTCTATCGCCTGCGGCCGAGCAGTACCGGCGCCGGCTTGGGCTTGCATCTGGTGCAGGAGATCGTCGCGCTGCATGGCGGCAGGATCGAAGTGAGCGAGGCGCCCGGCGGCGGCGCGTGCTTTCTGCTGCGCCTGAAGCCGCTGCAGGCGGCGCGGCTGGAGCGCTGACCGCGCGCCTTCATTTCGTTCTGCGGTCGGAGCGGAACGCGCTGGTGATGTCCATGGCGATTTCGCGCGCACCCAGGGCGGTGCCGGAGGCCGGCGTCGCCGGCGTCCCGGGAACGCTGGCCGGCCTTGGTGCGAGCGTGCCTGACGATGCCGGCGCCACGGAGGAAGATGCGGCGCCGGACGCCGTCGGGCGCCGCGCCACCGGCGCCAGCAGCGCCCCGGGCGAGCCGCCGGTGGACAACACCGGGAAGGCGGACGGTGACGGCGTCGGCGCGCTCAGGGTCGGCATGTAGCCGCCGCCGCTCATGGCCGCGCCGGAGGTGCCGAGCGGATCGCGAAACGGTGAGTAGGGACGGTCGGGCAGCAGGTGGCGGCTGCCGTCGTCCAGGTCGCTCATGCTGTGCCGAGCCAGTTTCATCACCGTGGACTGCTGCGCCGGCGGCAGGGTGGTGAAGTGCGTGTCCAGGGCGCGCTTGGCGCTGTTGCGGCGTTCTTCCCAGCCGCCGCTGGCCGAGGAGTCCTTGAGGCTGCCGGCGCCGTCGGCGCCGCTGGCCGATTGTCCCGGCGCCATGCTCATGATGGTGGTGGCGCCGGCCAGCACGCCCGCCACGCCGGAGGTGACGCCCGGCGTCTGCAGCGCGCGCATGGTCTGGTGGCGCAGATAGTCGTGGCCCGCGGCCTGGCCCGAGGTGCGCACGCCCGAGCCGGTATGCCCGGCCACGCCGCCGCCGGGCACGCTGAGCACGGTCTGGGCGGTGTCGGTGCGCGCGCCGTCGCTGGCTTCGGCAACATGCCGCACGTTCTCTTCGTGGATGCGGGTGCCCGAATACGAGGGCAGGACGGTGTTGCTGCTCCAGCTGGGCAGGGTGGCGGTGCCGTCGCTGTGCACCGAACGGCGCGACAGGAAGCGCATGGTGTCGGTGGGCGCGAACGCCTCGTGGTAGCCGCTGCTGTGGCCGGAAGTGGTGGGGTTGGAGGGGAAGCGGAATTCGCTTTCGTCGATCGGCCTGGCGCGCACCACCTTGTCCGTGCCCAGCGGCCGGAAACCGCCGGAGCTGGCTTGTGCCGCGGTGAGCGTGCGGTCGTGCGCGGCGCTGTAGGGCGACACCATCGGCGAGAGCGTCGGCGTGGCGGACGGCGTGAGCAGCATTGGCGACAGCGCGGACGGCGAACTGGCGGGCGCCGTCGAATGCGGCGTGGCGCTGGTGCCGCCCGGTGTCGCGAGCAGCGGCGCGCGTGGCGGTGGTGGGCCCGGCAGCAAGGGTGCCAGCGACGAAGAGGCGACGACGGTCGCGGGCCTGGGCGTGCTCGCTGGCGGTCCCATCATTGGCGACAGCGGCATTGGCGACAGCGGCGTCGGGCGCGTCGGTGGAGCGCCCATCGGCGTCATGCCGCCCGTGCTCGCCGCCGCCGCGGCGCGCGAGGCCGAGCGGGTGACGCGCGTACTCACTGGTGTCATCGCGCTTCCGCTGCGGCTACGCCGGCTGCCGCCGCCGGATCCCGAGCCGGATCCGCTCGAACCGGATCCGCCCGAGCCAGACCCGCCCGAACCGCCAACCCCGCCGAAGTCGTGTGGCATGACCCTGATTCCCCCATCAAGGAGCCCGGAGGTTACTCCCGGCTGCGCCCCGCTCGCCAGGGCAGGGCGCGTTGGGCATTCGCGCACGGCCACGGCCGCCGCCACGCGCTACCATCGAACGGCTTTCGCCCAGCCCGGACGCCACGCGGATGCGCCTCCATCCCCTGCCAGCCTGAGGAGTCCCCGTGCGGCGAAGAGCCTTCCTGCGCCTGAGTGCGCTCGCACCGTTGGGTGCGTTGAGCCTGCGTGTCGATGCGGCAACGGCCACGCCGACGCACGCGGAGCTTGTGCCCGATGGCCGCGTCCATCGCTTCGCACTCGGCAAGCGCGAGTTCCTGCTGGATGGCCGTCCATTCCAGATCCGCAGCGGCGAGATGCATCCGATCCGCGTGCCGGCGGAGTACTGGACGCAGCGCATCCGCATGGTCAAGGCGATGGGCCTGAATACGGTGGCCATCTATCTGATGTGGAACGCGCTGGAAAAAGAACCCGGTGTGTTCGATCTGGAAAGTGGTAACCGCGACTTCGTGCGTTTCATCAAGCTGTGCCAGCAGGAAGGCATGTGGGTGTATCTGCGCCCCGGTCCGTACGTCTGCGCCGAATGGGATTTCGGCGGGCTGCCGCCGTATCTGCTGCGCGAGCCGGATATCCGCGTGCGCGACAAGGACGATCCGCGCTACATGCAGGCAGTGGCGCGTTATCTCGACAAGATCGCGCCGCATATCGCGCCGCTGATGGCGGACAAGGGCGGGCCGATTCTGATGGTGCAGGTGGAGAACGAGTACGCCTCGTTCGGCGGCGACCTGGCGTATCTGGAGAAGATCCAGGCGATGTGGCGCGAGCGCGGCATCGAGGGGCCGTTCTCCATTTCGGATGGGCTGGGCACGATCCAGAAGCAGAAGACGTATCTGCCCGGCAGCGCGCTGGGCCTGGATGGCGACACCGATTTCGCCGCGGCGCAGGCGATTGCGGGCGAGGCGCCGGTGTGGGTGGGCGAGGGTTATCCCGGCTGGCTGACGCACTGGGGCGACAAGGATTTCCAGCGCGGCGATTACGTGGCGACGCTGAAGAAGCTGATGGCCGAGGGGCGCTCGTTCAATCTGTACGTGGCGCATGGCGGCACCAATTTCGGTTTCGGCGCGGGCGCCAATGCGGATGCCGATTACGGCAAGTTCGATCCGGTGATCACCAGCTACGACTACGGCGCGCCGATCGACGAGCGCGGTGCGGCGACGGCGGATTACCGCGAGTTCCGCCGCATCATCGGCGAGAAGCTGGCGCACCCGCTGCCGGCGATTCCCGCGGCGCCGCCGGCGATGCGGTTCGCGAAATTCGAGCTGCAGCCGTATGCGTCGCTGTGGGAGAACCTTACGCCGGCGAAGCCGCTCGACAAGGGGCCGGTGGCGAACGAGCTGCTGTTCGGGCAGGACCACGGCATGGTGCTGTATCGCGCGATGTCACCGAAGGGTGGGCGCCTGTCCGTCGAAGGCGTGCGCGATTACGCCACGGTGTTCGGTGCGGGGCGCTATCTCGGCTACATCTCGCGCGTGCGCAAGCCGGGCTTGAGCGAGGCCACGCATGTGGAGGTGCCGGCGCCGCTTGCGCGGGATGGCGATGCGATCGAGATCCTGGTCGACAGCTTCGGGCACGTCGGCTATGGGCAGGCGATGGCGGACCGCAAGGGCATCGTGGGCGAGATACGGCTGGATGGCGAGGTGCAGCAGCATTGGTCGGCGCATGGTTTTCCGCTCGACGATGCTTATCTGGCGGGGCTGCGACCGTTGGAGCGGCAGCCGGAGCGGCCTGGGTTGTTCTTCAAGGGAACGCTGACGCTGGCGAAGACGGCGGATACCTATCTGGACATGAGCGCCTGGGACAAGGGCTATGTGTGGGTGAACGGCCATCTGCTGGGAAGGCATTGGCGGATCGGGCCGCAGCAGCGGTTGTTTTGTCCTGCCTCGTGGTTGAGGGCAGGGGAGAACGAGGTGCTGGTGTTCGATATGCATCGTGTTGAAGCGGCGGCGATCGAGGGGTTCGAGCACCTGCACGAGTAACACACGCGATGGCGTAGGTTGGGGTGAGCCAAAGGCGAACCCCAACGGCGTGGTGTGTTTCGACGTGGGCGTGTTGGGGTTCGCTGCGCTCACCCCAACCTACACGGCTCTCAGAACTCCACGTGTGCGCGCAGCGCCACGAACCTCGCCGGCCCGCGGTCGCGGTTGTAGCCCGGGTGCCGCACCCACTGAACATCCGGGCTCAGCGTCAGATGCTCGAACGGCACGAAGCTGTAGTACGCCTCTATGATTTGCTCGCGGCCGTAATTCAAGGCGCCGTCGCCCAGCACGAAACCGCTGCCGCCCAGCTCCAGATATTCGCGGTGCGGCGAAGACAGCGCGTTGATCGCGAAAGCCAGGCTGAAATGATCCTGCTGGCGTTCCCAATGCGTGCCGGACAACTGGAAACCGCCGCTCAGCGTGCGATCCACTTCGGTAAACGCAAACGACTCGTTGCGCCCGTCGTTCCAGCCGGCGCGCATGAATAAACCGGTTTCGCCGCCATCGGCCAGCGGCAGTTCGCCATTGAGGCCGACGCCGTACTTCTTGCGGCCGGGGCGGTCGTCCGCGCGGATATCCGGCGTGCTGCCGGTGGCCATCGCCTGTGCGATCACGGTGCGGTACACGCCCATGCTCGCCTGGTTCTGGAACACCAGTGCGCGCAAGGCCCAGCCATCCTTGTCCGGCTGGATGGTCAGTTCCAGCTGCTGCCCGCGCGCCTTGCGCAGCGATTCCACCAGGTGCGAACCGTTCGCTTCGGTGGGCATGCGGTAGATGCCGTAGCGCAGGCTCCAGCCGGCTTCGACCAGGCCCAGCATCAGGCCTTCGGTGTAGCCGCGCGTGTCGGCGGCGAAATCCCAGGCCACGTTGTTGAACAGCGCCCAGTTCATGAACTGCGTGCGGGTGCCGTCGGCGTAGCGGTTCTTGTCGAAGTCGTCGTTGATCGCCATCTTGCCGATCTTCACTTCGATGCGGCGCGCGGCTTCCTTGCCGGGCAGCTGGTCCATGGCGCGCTCGTTGTCCTCGGTGTCGTCGCCCAGCGGCAAGGTCCAGCGCAGGAAGCGGCGCGCAACGTAGGGCGACTTGCCCAGGTTGGCGGAGCCGGAGCGGATCACGTCGCCATTGGGCAGGCCGGCCATGCCGGTGGCGCCGCTGACGCCCTGGCCCTTGAACATCTCCACGTCGAAGTAGAACTGGAAATGCGCGGGCAGGGCGACGCCGAAGTAGGCGCCGAAGGTGTGCGAGCGGGCGGTGTCGGTGCGTGCGCTGAGGCTGAGCGGGCCCGCATACGGCGAATGCACGCGGTCCTGGTGCTGGTCGATCATGGTGTATTGCGCGCCGAGGAACTGCGGCACGAAGACCGTTGCTTCGTCGGCATGCAGGGCAGGGACGGCGAACAGTGCGGCGAGCGCCAGGAGACGCAGCGATTTCATTCCTACTCCGGTACGGCGCGGCCCGTGCTCCCCCGCGGCAGAGCGCATGGTGGCATGCGCGTGTGGCACGTCAACGTCAATGATGTCCACGCCGGAAAACAGAAAGGCCGCCTTGCGGCGGCATCGTTCCAAAAGAAAAGGCCGCCTTGCGGCGGCCTTTCGATCCTGCATCGGGCAAACCATCAACCGCCGCGCGAAGCCTTCTTGCGGTCGTTCTCGGTGAGGTGCTTCTTGCGCAGGCGGATTTCCTTCGGGGTGATCTCGACCAGCTCGTCGTCGTCGATGAAGTCCAGCGCCTGTTCCAGCGAGAACTTGATCGCGGGGGTGAGCTGGATCGCATCGTCCTTGCCGGAGGCGCGCATATTGGTCAGCGGCTTGGGCTTGATGGCGTTGACGGTGAGGTCGTTGTCCTTGGAGTGGATGCCGACCAGCTGGCCTTCGTACACCGAGTCGCCTTCGGCGGCGAACAGCTTGCCGCGCTCCTGCAGCGGCCCCAGCGAATAGGCGGGGGTGTTGCCGGCGGCGTTGGCGATCATCACGCCGTTGAGGCGCTTGGCGATCTGGCCTTCTTCCTTCGGACCGTAGTTGTCGAACACGTGGAACAGCAGGCCCGAACCCTGGGTCAGGGTCTTGAACTGGTTCTGGAAGCCGATCAGGCCACGCGCCGGGATCATGTATTCCAGGCGCACGCGGCCCTTGCCGTCCGGCTCCATGTTCTTGAGCTGGCCCTTGCGCACGCCCAGGCGCTCCATCACGGGGCCCTGGTGGATTTCTTCCACGTCGACCACCAGCTGCTCGATCGGCTCCATCTTCTGGCCGCCGATCTCCTTGATGATCACTTCCGGACGCGACACGGCCAGCTCGTAGCCTTCGCGGCGCATGTTCTCGATCAGCACCGACAGGTGCAGCTCGCCGCGGCCGGAAACCAGGAACTTGTCGGCGTCCGAACCCTGCTCGACGCGCAGCGCCACGTTGTGGACCTGCTCGCGCTCCAGGCGCTCCTTGATCTGGCGGCTGGTGAGGAACTTGCCGCCGGAGAGGTCCTTGTTGCCGGCGAACGGCGAGTTGTTCACCTGGAAGGTCATGCTGATGGTGGGCTCGTCCACGGTCAGCGCGGGCAGCGCCTCGGGGGTGTCGAGCGCGCACACGGTGTCGGAGATGGTCAGCTCCTGGATGCCGGAGATGGCCACGATGTCGCCGGCCTCGGCGGTCTCCTGCTCGATGCGCTCCAGGCCCATGAAGCCCAGCACCTGCAGGATCTTGCCCTGGCGCTTCTTGCCGTGGCGGTCGATCACGGCCACCGGCATGTTCTTCTTCAGGGTGCCGCGCTGGATGCGGCCGATGCCGATCACGCCGACGAAGTTGTTGTAGTCCAGCTGGCTGATGCGCATCTGGAACGGGCCTTCCGGATCCACTTCCGGCTTGGGCGCGTGCTTCATGATGGCTTCGTACAGCGGGGTCATGTCGCCTTCGCGGGCTTCCGCGTCCAGCGAGGCGTAGCCGTTCAGGGCCGAGGCGTAGACGATCGGGAAGTCCATCTGCTCCGGCGTGGCGCCGAGGCGGTCGAACAGGTCCCACACCTGCTCCACCACCCAGTCGGGGCGGGAGCCGGGGCGGTCGATCTTGTTGACCACCACGATCGGCTTGAAGCCCATCGCGAAGGCCTTCTGGGTCACGAAGCGGGTCTGCGGCATCGGGCCGTCCATCGCGTCGACCAGGATCAGCACGGTGTCGACCATCGACAGCACGCGCTCCACCTCGCCGCCGAAGTCGGCGTGTCCGGGCGTGTCCACGATGTTGATGCGGTTGCCCTGCCAGGTGATGGCGGTGTTCTTGGCCAGGATGGTGATGCCGCGTTCCTTTTCCTGGTCGTTGCTGTCCATCACGCGCTCGGCGAGCACGGTGCGCTCGGAGAGCGTGCCGGACTGCTTCAGCAGCTGGTCGACGAGCGTGGTCTTGCCGTGGTCGACGTGGGCGACGATGGCGATATTGCGCAGATTTTCGATGGACATGGAGTGGGCTCGGGCGGCCGGGATGGCCGTCGCGTGGGTTTCTCAAGGGCGAATCGGACGATTATACGGGCTTATGTGACAACTTGCTTGTCGTCCGCCCAGCCGGAGCCCCAGGCGGTTCAGGCCGCCGTCCGCGCCCGGGTCACCCGGCTGGCGGTTTCCTTGTGCAGCTGGGCGGCCAGCCAGGCCCCCGCGGCCACCAGCAGGTCCAGGTTCACCCCGGTTTCCATGCCCATCCCGTGCAGCATGTAGACCACGTCCTCGCTGGCCACATTGCCCGTGGCGCCCTTGGCATACGGGCAGCCGCCGGTGCCGGACACGGCGCTGTCGACCACCCGCACCCCTTCCTCCAGGCAGCTGAGGATGTTGGCCAGGGCCTGGCCGTAGGTGTCGTGGAAGTGCACGGCCAGGGCGGCCATGGGCACCTCGGCCGCCACCGCCTTCAGCATGGCGCGGGCCTTGGCCGGGGTGCCGACGCCGATGGTGTCGCCCAGGGAGATCTCGTGGCAGCCGAGCTGGTGCAGGCGCGCGGCCACGCGGGCCACGTCCGCCACCGGCACCTCGCCCTGATAGGGGCAGCCGAGCACGGTGGACACGTAGCCACGCACCTTCACGCCCTCGGCCCGGGCCAGCTCCAGCACGGGGCGGAAGCGCTCGATCGATTCGTCGATGCCGGCATTGATGTTCTTGCGGTTGAACGCCTCGGAGGCCGCGGTGAACACCGCCACCTCGGTGGCGCCCACCTCGCGCGCGCGCCGGTAGCCCTGCTCGTTGGGCACCAGCACGGGGTAGCTCACCCCGGGCACCTTGCGGATGCCCTGGAACACCTCGGCGGCGTCGGCCAGCTGCGGCACCCACTTGGGGCTGACGAAGCTGGTGGCCTCGATGGTGGCAAGGCCGGTGGAGGAGAGGCGGTCGATCAGGGCGATCTTCACGTCGGCCGGGAGCATGGCCTTTTCGTTCTGCAGGCCGTCGCGGGGGCCGACTTCGACGATGCGGACGTGGTTGTCGGAGCTATTCATGGGCGCTTTCCGTCAGGCGGTCGTCTTCGTATGTCACATGCGGTTGCGATGCGTGCGGCTCAAGTTGGGGTTCGCCTGGCGGCTCACCCCAACCTACGTGGCGAAGCGCACCAGCACGGCGTCGGCTTCGACGAAATCGCCCTGCGCGGCGCCGATGCTGTCGATGGTGCCGGCGCGCGGGGCCTTGAGCGCCAGTTCCATCTTCATCGCTTCCATCACCAGCAGCTCCTGGCCTTCTTCCACCTGGTCGCCCGGCTTGGCTTTGACCAGCACGATGCGGCCCGGCATCGGCGCCGTCACCTGGTTGCCGCCGCCGCCTTCCTTCGAGGCCCATTCGAACGCGGCCGCGCGCATGAACCCGTGGCGGCGGCCGTCGGCGTCGTGCAGCAGCACGCGCTGCGCATCGGCGCGCAGCGGCAGGCGCAGCGCTTCGCCGTCGAAGCGGGCGCTGAGCGCGTTGCCGTCGTGGCGCGCGCCCTGCACCTGGCAGCTGTCTTCGCCGTGGCGCAATTGATAGTTGCCGTCGTGGCCGTGGGCTTCCACTTCGTAGCGCTGCTCGCGCAGCGACAGCGCCACGATGCGCTTGCCGGCATGGCCGACGCGCCAGGCGTCGGCGCGGGACCAGGGCGAATAGGGGTCGCTGCCATGCGCGGCCTGCGCCACCACGGCGTGCTCGTCGTGCAGCAGCGCGGCGACGGCGGCGGCGAACAGCAGCTGCGGCGCGGGCGCGGCGTCGCCGGCCAGGAATTCGTCGAGGTGGCGGTCGAGATAGCCGGTGTCGATGCGGCCTTCCACCACCACCGGGTGGCGCGCCAGGCGCTCGAGGAAGGCGATATTGGATTTCGGCCCCGCGATCTCGCAGGCCATCAGCGCTTCGCGCAGGCGCTGCAGCGCTTGCGCGCGGTCGCGGTCGTGCACGATCAGCTTGGCGATCATCGGGTCGTAGAAGATGGTGACCGTGTCGCCTTCGATCACGCCGCCGTCCAGGCGCACGTGGCGCGACGGTTCCGGCAGGCGCAGGCGCAGCAGCTTGCCGGAGCCGGGCAGGAAGTTCTGTTCCGGGTCTTCCGCGTACAGGCGCACTTCGATGGCATGGCCCTGCGCGTGGATCTGATCCTGGCGCAGCGGCAGCGCTTCGCCGGCGGCTACGCGCAGCTGCCATTCGACCAGGTCGAGGCCTAAGGTTTCCTCGGTGACCGGATGCTCCACCTGCAGGCGCGTGTTCATTTCCATGAAGAAGAATTCGCCGCCGGGACCGACGATGAATTCCACCGTGCCCGCGCCGACGTAATCCACCGCGCGCGCCGCGGCCACCGCGGCCTCGCCCATGGCGGCGCGGCGTTCCGGCGTGAGGAAGGGCGAGGGCGTTTCCTCCAGCACCTTCTGGTAGCGGCGCTGCGCCGAGCATTCGCGCTCGTTGAGATGGATGACGTTGCCGTGGCTGTCGCCGAACACCTGGAATTCGATATGGCGCGGATGCTCGACGTAGCGTTCCAGTATCACCCGCGTATCGCCGAAGGCATTGGCCGCCTCGCGCTGCGCGGAGGCGAGCGCGTCGGCGAATTCCTTTTCGCTGCGCACGATGCGCATGCCCTTGCCGCCGCCGCCCGCGGCGGCCTTGATCATCAGCGGGAAACCGGTGCGGCGCGCCTGTTCGGCGAGGAAGTCCGCGTCCTGGTTGTCGCCGTGGTAGCCCGGCACCAGCGGCACCGCGTGCTTTTCCATCAGCGCCTTGGCGGCCGCCTTGGAACCCATGGCGTCGATGCTGGCCGGGCGCGGGCCGATAAAGGCGATGCCGGCCTCGGTGCAGGCACGCGCGAACGCGGTGTTCTCGGACAGAAAACCGTAGCCCGGATGGATGGCCTGGGCGCCGCTGCGCCGGGCCACGTCGAGGATGGCGTCGGCGCGCAGGTAGGAGTCGGCCGGACGCGGCCCGCCGATCGGCCAGGCCTCATCGGCGAGGCGCACGTGCTGCGCATCGGCGTCGGCCTCGGAGTACACCGCGATGGTGCGGATGCCCAGGCGGCGGCAGGTGCGGATCACGCGGCAGGCGATCTCGCCGCGGTTGGCTATGAGTACGCGCTCGAACATGCACGGGTCCGTCGTAGGTGGGGTGCAAAGTCCGTAAAACTAGCAGAACGGGCGTTTCAGGCCGATGCGCGGCGCAGCATTCATGCGGCTCCCTCTCCCCTGCGGGGAGAGGGTTGGGGTGAGGGGGACCTACGGAGCGGTGAAGCGCGAGCATCAAAGCGAGCGACGCTTCGTCGAATTTCCATCTCGAGCACCCGCCCCTCATCTGCCTGCCGGCATCTTCCTCGCTCCTCAAAGCCGCGCACATCCCTGTGCGCTCCCCGCGTGCTCCCCGGAGGGGAGAAGAGTTCTATTCCCCTTCCCAGTAATCCACCGTTTCACCCTGCCTCCCCACCACCCGGAAAAACTGCGGCATCCCATCCGCCCCCGGCCCGTACTCCGCCATCACGCCGTACTTCTTGCTGTCCGGGTACTCGCACACTTCCGGATACTGCCGCGTGCTGATGGCCAGGTAGCGCAGGTCCACGCTGCCGGTGTTGGCGATCTGGTGCGCGCTCTCCGGCCCGCCGGGCGGGCAGGCGACGATGTCGCCGGCGCGGATGGGGAGGCGTTCCTCGCCGATGCGCACTTCGCCTTCGCCATCGAGCACGAAGAACATTTCCTCGTTCACGCGATGGTTGTGGAACGGATAGCCGCGCTTGCCCGGCGGCAGCACCGTGAGGTTGTAGCCGAGCTTCTGCGCGCCGAGCAGGGCCGAGATGCGCGCTACGCGCGGGGCGTAGCGCTCGGCCGCGCTGCCGGTGGGGGCGAAGGCGAGCGGCACGGGCTGCGGTTCGACGTCGGCGACATTGACGATATGGCGGGCCATGGCAAGTCCTGGGTAGGTTGGGGTGAGCCGGAGGCGAACCCCAACAGTGCGATGCGCTTGGCGGTGGTGGTGTCGGGGTTCGCTGCGCTCACCCCAACCTGCGCCCCGGCGTCAGGCGGGCTGGTGGCAGACGGCTTCCACGTTGTGGCCGTCCAGGTCCAGCACGAAGGCCGCGTAGTAGTTGTCGTGGTAGTGCAGGCGCAGGCCGGGCGGGCCGTTGTCGGTGCCGCCGGCGGCCAGGGCCGCGGCGTAGAAGCGGTCGACCGCTTCGCGCGTCGGCGCCACGAAGGCCACGTGGATGGCCGACAGCGGCGCGATCGGATCGGCGCTGATCCAGAAGCTAGGCTTGCCGTCCTTGCCGAAGCCGGCATGCGAGCGGCTGCCTGTCACTTCCTGGGTGACTTCCATGGCCAGGCCGCCGCCGAGCGGGGCCAGCACGCGTTCGTAGAAGGCCTTGCTGCGTGCGTAGTTGGAAACGGGCACGCCGATATGGTCGAGCATGGAAGCAACTCCTTGCGGGGAATGACGGTGGCTGGCGCGGCGAGTTTATGCCGGCGCGGTCCAGGCCGCTGCGCGCTTGTCGAGGAAAGCGCCGAGTCCTTCCTGACCTTCGGCGGAAACGCGCAGGCGTGCGATCAGTTCGGCGTTCTCGCGGTCGATGCGTTCGGCCTGCGCCTCGTCCTGCCCGGCCATGCGCAGGGCCAGCCGCTTGGCTTCGGCCTGGGCGACGGGGCCGGCCTTGACGAACGCGGCCAGCACGGCGTCCACCGCGCTGTCCAGTTCCTCCGCCGGCACGCACTGGTGCAGCAGGCCGATGCGCTGGGCGGTGGGCGCGTCGAACAGTTCGCCGGTCAGGAACAGGCGGCGCGACTGGCGCAGCCCGATCGCGGCGATCACGTACGGCGAGATCACCGCCGGCACCAGGCCGAGCTTGACCTCGGTGAGGCCGAACTTCGCGCCGTCCACGCCGATGGCGATATCGCAGCAGGCGACCAGGCCCACGCCGCCGCCATAGGCCGCGCCGTTGACCCGCGCGACGGTGGGCTTGGGCAGGAATTGCAAAGTGCGCATCAGCGTGGCCAGGCGCAGCGAATCCTCGCGGTTCTCCGCTTCGCTGGCCTTGGCCATGCCGCGCATCCAGTTGAGGTCGGCGCCGGCGGAGAAGCTGGCGCCTGCGCCGGTGAGCACCACCGCGCGCACGGCCGGGTCGCGGCCGGCGGCGGCGAGCGCATCGGTCAGTTCGGCGATCAGGCTGACGTCGAAGGCGTTGTGCACCTGCGGGCGGTTCATCGCGATGGTGCGGACGCCGGCGCGATCGGCGAGCTGGAGGCTGGTGTACATGGCGGCCTGGAGGTCTGGGGAAAGCGCCTAGGTTAGTGAAAGGCGACGGCCAACGGCCAAGGGGCAGCAAGAGCTTGCGATCCACTCGTGGCGAATGCCGCCGCCGGCGCCGGTGTTGATTCCCCCGTTTCCGTCACAACCTGGTTACAATGCGAACCATTCTTATTTGAGTGTTGGCCGTGCGACTGTCCGACCTGCCGAAAGGGGCGCCTGCCGTGGTGGACCGAGTGGACGATGTGCTTGCCGACGATCCGATCGCGCAACGCTTGCGCGACCTGGGTTTTGTCGCCGGCGAGCCCGTTCGCGTGGTGGCGCGCGGGCCGCTGGGCGCGGATCCGCTGCTGATCCAGATCGGCTCGACGCGCTTCGCCCTGCGCCGCAGCGAAGCGGCGCGCGTCACCGTGCGCACGGGAGAACACTGATGAGCGCCAGCACCCTGCGCATCGCCCTGGTGGGCAATCCCAACTGCGGCAAGACGGCGCTGTTCAACCAGCTCACCGGCGGCCGCCAGAAAGTGGCCAATTACGCCGGCGTCACCGTGGAGCGCAAGGAAGGCCGCTTCACCGCGCCCAGCGGCCGCGTGCTGCACCTGATCGACCTGCCGGGCACCTACAGCTTCGACGCCACCAGCCCGGACGAGCAGATCACCCGCGACGTCTGCGCCGGCGCCTATCCGGGCGAGCCGGCGCCGGATCTCATCGTCTGCGTGGCCGACGCCACCAACCTGCGCCTGCACCTGCGCTTCGTGCTGGAAGTGAAGCGCCTGGGCCGCCCGGTGGTGCTGGCGCTGAACATGATGGATACCGCGCGCCGCCGCGGCATCCGGATCGACATTGACGAACTGCAGCGGCGCCTCGGCATTCCGGTGGTCGAGACCGTCGCGGTGAAGCGCGGCGGCGCGAAGGCGCTGATCGAACGCGTGGACGGCGAGGTTCCCGCGGCGGCCGCCGCGCAGGCCGACGACCCGGCCAGCCGCGCCGACTTGCACGGCCAGGTGCGCGAGCTGCTCGCCGCCACCGTGGTGATGCCGCGCAATACCGATGCCATCGACGACGCGCTCGACCGCTGGGCGCTGCATCCGGTATTCGGCCTCGGCATTCTCGCGGTGCTGATGTTCCTGATCTTCCAGGCGGTGTTCTCCTGGGCGCAGCCGGTGATGGACGCCATCGCTGCCGGCGTGGCCGCGCTCGGCGGCTGGGTGACCAGCGCATTGCCGCAGGGGAGCGCGCTGCACAGCCTGCTCAACGACGGCGTGTTCGCGGGCCTCGGTGCGGTGCTGGTGTTCCTGCCGCAGATCCTGATCCTGTTCTTGTTCATCCTGGTGCTGGAGGAATCCGGCTACCTGCCGCGCGCGGCCTTCCTGCTGGACAAGCTGATGTTCAAGGCGGGCCTGACCGGGCGCGCCTTCATTCCGCTGCTGTCGAGCTTCGCCTGCGCCATCCCCGGCATCATGGCCACGCGCAGCATCACCGACCCGCGCGACCGCCTCACCACCATCCTGGTGGCGCCGCTGATGACCTGCTCGGCGCGCCTGCCGGTGTACACGCTGCTGATCGCGGCCTTCATTCCGCAGCGCACGGTGTGGGGCGTGTTCAATCTGCAGGGCATCGTGCTGTTCACGCTGTACGTGGCGGGCATCGTCAGCGCGCTCAGCGTGGCCTTCGTGATCAAGCGCTTCCGCAAGGACAAGAGCGAGCACGCGCTGCTGATGGAGCTGCCCTCGTACCGCCTGCCGAATCCGCGCGATATCGCGCTGGGCCTGTGGGAACGCGCGCTGATCTTCCTCAAGCGCGTGGGCGGCATCATCCTGGCGCTCACCGTGCTGCTGTGGTTCCTGTCCAGCTTCCCGGCGCCGCCGGAAGGCGCCACCCAGCCGGCCATCGACTACAGCCTGGCCGGCCGCCTGGGCCGCGCGCTGCACTACGTATTCGCGCCGATCGGTTTCAACTGGCAGATCTGCATCGCGCTGATCCCGGGCCTGGCCGCGCGCGAAGTGGCGGTGTCGGCGCTGGGCACGGTGTACGCCATGTCCGCGGCTGCCGGCGGCGACGATGCGCTGGCCAGCCAGCTCGGTCCGGTGATCGCGCAGCAGTGGTCGCTGGCCACGGCGCTGTCGCTGCTGGCCTGGTACGTGTTCGCGCCGCAGTGCATGTCGACCATGGCGGTGATCCGCCGCGAGACCAATTCCTGGCGCAACGTGGCGATCACGGCGGGCTATCTGTTCGGCCTGGCCTATCTGGCTTCGCTGATCACCTACCAGGTGGCGAGGGCGCTGTCGTGACTACGTTCGCCATCGTGCAGGCGGTGATCATCGGCGTGCTGGTGCTGTGCAGCGCGCTGTACGCCTTCCGCAAGCTGCTGCCGGGCCTGAGCACGCGCTGGCTGGCGGCGGCTTCGGCCTCGCTCAACAAGCCGTGGCGCAAGCCCTGGCTGCGCGCGCTGGGCCGCCGGCTGCAGCCGGCGCAGGCCACCGGCAACTGCGGCGACGGCTGCGGCACCTGCGGCACCTGCGGACCCACGCCGCCGTCCGCGGCGCGGCCCGAGGCGCAGCCGCTGGAATTCCGTCCGCGTCAGCGCTGACGCCGGAAGCGCAGCTGTTTGCGCTGCTTGAACAGATCCACCATCCAGAACATCGCGGCGCCCGCCGCGGGCAGCCGCGCGTCGCTCAGCAGCACCACGGCCGCGATGATCACCAGCACGCCGACCAACGTATCCGGCAGCTTGCTCAGGAACGAGCGCTTGCCCGGATTGCGCGCGCGCATGCGCAGGAAGCCGAGGGCGAGCGCCGGTATCGCCAGCAGCAGGGCGGGGAAGAGCAGGGGCTTGCCGTCGTCGGTCTGGCCGAAGCTGTAGATGGCGAACGCGGCCAGCGCCAACACCGGTACGAAGACCATGCGCAGCAGGGGCCATGGCGTCACCGGTTGTTCCGGCTGCTGCTGCCAGCGCCAGGCCACCAGGAACAGCAGGTAGTAAGCCCAGGCGCCGGTGGCGATGCCGGCCAGGATCGGAAAAACGTTACGGCCTTCGGGGTCGTCCACGACCGCATACAGCAGCGTGCCGAACAGCAGCAGCGCGAAGCAGCGGATCGCGCCGACGATCACCCGCGGCCGCGTCACCACGAAGCGCTCCGCCGCGCCGATGCAGAAGCGGGTGAGGCGCGGATCGAAGAAGCTGTCGAGCAAGGGCACGTTGCCGCCGCACAGGCGCAGCGCAAAGCGTCCGAGCGAACTGAGCTGGTGCGGGATCAGCGCGGCGAACGCGATCCACCACCAGCGGAACGGCTGGCGCAGGCGCTGCAGTTCGCGCCAGGCCTGGTTCGGCATCGGGTAGGGCTTCTTCGGGTCGCGCGTGGTGGCGGCGAGCGCCTTCTTGTTGCGCTCCTGCATCAGCCAGGACAGTTCCAGGCGCGCGGCGAAATCCTGCGGCGACTGTCCGGCCTGGGCCAGCAGCGGGCGCAGGCCGAAGAACTGGATCAGCAGCGCGGCACAGGCCGCCGGCATCGGCGGACGCTCCAGCCACAGCCGTTCGAACAAGGGCCGCGCGGCGGCCTGGCGCACGGTGAAGTTGCGCAGCGCCGGCTGCACGCACAGCACGGCTTCCAGCGCCGCGCGGTCGCCGGCCAGCGCCTGCTCGCTCAGCCAGGCGTAGAAGCCATCCATATCCAGCCACTGCGCATTCGCGCCCCAGGGCTGCATGGTGGGCGAGTGGCGCTTGACCAGCTGGTAGCGCTCCTGCGCGAGGTTGCGCAGCTGGTGCAGGTGCATCGCGTCGACGCCGCTCTGGGTGTGCTCCAGATCGAAGAAGCCCAGCGTGGCGTCCATGCTCGCCCCGTCGATCGGCGGCACTTCCTGCAGCAGCCGCTGGATCAGCGCGCGCCCCGCCTGCTGCTTGATCTGCAGCGACCACAGCGCCGGCTGCTCGTGCAGCCAGGATTTCAGCTGGCGCGAGTCGCCCAGCGGAGCGAGCTTCAGATAGGCCTCGATAAAGACCTGCAGATCGAACACCTGCGGCGCCGCGGCCGCGGGCGGCTGGCCGAACTGCACGGGGCGCCACGGCTGGTGCGTGTCCGGAGCGGGTGGCGGGGGCATCGGTGCAGGCGCCGCTGCGGGTGGCACGCGCGGCATGTGCGGTGCCGGTGCCGCGGGCGGCACGTGTGGCATATGCGGTGCCGGAGGCAGGTTCGGCACATGCGGCATATGCGGTGCGGAACGCATCGGCGGCACCACCGGCATAGGCGGCGCGACAGGTGCGTCGGTTTCTTCGACGCGCTCCAGCTCCTCGCCGTCGTCCTCTTCCGCTTCGTCCTCGTCCGGCGCCATCGCCATCGTCGCCGCGCGCGCCTGCCACGCCAGCGCGCGCTGATACATCTCGTGCAGTTGCTGGAAGCCGGCCGGATCCTCGTCCGGGCGCACCGTCCGCAGGCGCTTGGCATAGGCGCGCTTGATCTCCCGCTCGTCCGCTTCCGGCGGCAGGCCGAACCAGTCGAGCGGGGACTTCACAGGCTGGCCTCGAGCGTATCCAGCGCTTCGCCGAAGTGGCGGCGGTGATCGCGGATCATCTGCTCGTCCTGGCTTTCCAGGATCGAGCGGAAGCGCGCGATCCAGTGCTGCAGTTGGTCGCGTGCCTGCACGTATTCCTCGTACAGGCGTTCGGCGCGGGCGAGCATGGCGATGTTCTCCTGCTTGTCGCGCGGATGCACCTTGATGCTTTCCAGCGCCAGCAGGCGCGCGCGGATTTCCTCGGGGCTGAGCACGCCGGGGTTCTGCTCCAGTACCAGCTCGTGGCGCTCGCGCGTGGCGATCACTTCGGCTTCCACCTGCAGCACGCCGTTGACGTCGTAGGTGAAGCGCACGTTCACCGCGTTCTCCTGCGGGCTGCGCTGCGGCGGCAGCGGAATGTCCAGCTCGCCCAGCTTGATGTTGCGCTCGACCATCGGGTTCTCGCCCTGGAACACGCGCAGCTTGATTTCGCGCTGGTGGTCGCGGGTGGGATAGAACCGCTCCTCGCGGCTCACCGGCACCGTGCTGTTGCGGTGGATGATCGGCGCGAAGAAGCCGTCCTGCTCGGTGCCGCCTTCGTCGCGGCGCGAGACCGCGATGCCCAGCGTGTAGGGGCAGACGTCGGTGAGGATCACTTCGTCCAGGCGCTGGTCGCGCGCCTTCATGCCGGCCGCGGCGCAGGCGCCCATGGCGATGGCCTGGTCCGGATTGATATGGCGCAGCGGCAGCCGGCCGAACATGCGCGAGACCAGGCGCGCCGCCAGCGGCATGCGGCTGGCGCCGCCGACCAGGATGATCTCGTCGAGCTGGTTCGGCTGCAGGCGCGCATCGCGCATGGCGCGTTCCAGCGGCGCGCGCATGCGCTGCACCAGTTCCTCGCTGAGGCGGGCGAAGCGTTCTTCGTCGATGCTCCAGGACAGCAGCTCCTCGCCGCGCTTCCAGTTCACCTGCGCCTGGCCGGCGCCGAGCTCGCGCTTGGCCTGCTCCAGGCGGCGGCGCAGCTGGCCGCGTTCCTGCGGCGACAGCTCGCCCAACTTGTGATCGGCGTGGAAGGCCGCTTCCAGCACGTCGAGGAAATCCTCGCCGCCGAGATAGTTGTCGCCGGCGCTGGCATGCACTTCGACCACGCCGTCGAACATCTCCAGGATCGACACGTCGAAGGTACCGCCGCCCAGGTCGAACACCAGGAAGCGCGTGCCGTCGCGCTGCTCCTGCAGGCCGTAGGCCAGCGCTGCCGCGGTGGGTTCGTTGATCAGCCGCTCCACGCGGATGCCGGCCAGTTCGCCGGCGGCGCGGGTGGCCTTGCGCTGCGCGTCGGAGAAATAGGCCGGCACGCTGATCACCGCTTCGCTCACTTTCTCGCCGGTGGCCGCTTCGGCGTCGGCGATCAGCGTGCGCAGGATCAGCGCCGAGAGTTCCTCCGGCCGGAACGTGCGCGCGCCCAGCCGCGTTTCGCGCGCGGTGCCCATCCAGCGCTTGAAGGCGGCCACGCTGTCGCCGGGGTGGCTGATCATGCGGTCGCGCGCGGCCTGGCCGACGATGATGTGGCCTTGTTCGTCCACGCTCACCACGGAGGGCGTCAGCAGTTCGCCCAGCGCATTGGGGAACAGCGTGGAGCCGCTCTCGCCGTAGCGGCCGACGAGCGAGTGGGTGGTGCCTAGGTCGATGCCGACGATCATGCTTGCAAATCCCTGTCGATAAATGAAACCCGTGCCGCGCGCTCAGCGCACGCCGGGCGTGGCCTTGCGTGTCAGCCAGGACTGGCTCATGCCCCAGAACACCATGGCCAGGGCGGACGTCCACTGGAACCACAGCGTGCTGTCTCCGACGTAGCTGCGGAACGCGCAGATCGCGCCTATCAGCAGGATCACCCTGGGCAGGTATTTGTTGGCGTCCTCGCGCTTCAGATAGGTGAGCAGTGCCAGCAGCATCGCCGACGCCGCCACGCCGTTGGAGACGTAATGCGGCGGCGGCAGCTGGGCGGCGGCGAAGGAGAGTGCGCAGACCATCGGAATGAAGCTTGCCTGGATCGCCGTGGCCAGGCGCGAATGCGGCCCGGGCAAGGTCTGCCAGAACAGCAGGAAGTTGAACACGATGACGTAGAGCGGCAGGCCGAACGTCGCCAGCGTCGCGATGCCGACGTAGCGCTCCGGGTCGGCCGCGGGGCCGGCCTGCCAGGCAACGAAAAAGCAGATCGACGCTTCCACGGCCAGCGCAGCCAGCAGGCGCACGCCCCATACGATCAGCTTGGGCCGGGTCAGCTGGCCCGGTGCGCCGGCTTCGCTCCAGAAGTACAGCGAGCGATGGTCGAAATAGCGGCCGAGCAGACGCACGTGGCGGCCATGCAGGCCGACCGCGGCGCGCAGCCGGAAAATGAAATCGCCCAGTTCGCGCGGCAGCGACAGCGACAGCGCGAGCAGCAGGATGCGCGGCCAGCTGAAAGGGCGCGCGAGCTGGTCGCGCAGCCGGCGCGTGCGGGCCACGTCGATGTAGCGCTGCTGCGGGTCTTCCACCGCGCGCGCCAGCAGATTCACGCGGGCCGGCGCCATCAGCCAGGCCAGGTGGCGTTCGGCCACCAGCGACTGCGTGGCCTGCGCGTCGTCGCCCAGCGCGTCGTCCGTCCATTCGAAGAATTCGGCGAGCTGCTCGTAGCACAGGCGCGGCATCGGCCGCGGTTCGGCGCGCAGCCAGTCCAGCGTGGCGCGGCCGGCCTGCTGTGCTTCCGAAAGCGACCAGGCCATGTTGCGCAGAATCAGCCAGGCCCACAGGTCGGCCGGGTCGCCGGCCGTGCACAGTTCCTGCAGGCGCGCCAGGAAGCTGTCCTGTTCGAAGCGCGCGTCCAGCTGCCGCTCTTCCGGATGCTGGGCGAGATAGCGGCCGATCGGCATGTAGCGCTGGTGGCAGGTTTCGCGCAGGTAAAAGAGCAGGGGGCCGTCGGCGCCGCGGGCGACCTGGTCCAGTTCGAAGTAGTCCAGCAGCGTGTCGATGCACGTCGCCGGCATCGGCATGGGGTTGTGGCGCAGTTGCTCCAGTACCGCGTCGCCGAGCTGCTGCTTGAGCCGCAGCGACCACAGGCCGGGGTGGTTCTCCAGCCAGCGGCGCAGCGCGGCGGCGTCGCCCTGGACGGCGATCAGCGAGAGTTCGCGCAGGAAGTTGTCGGGGTCGACGTGGATCGCGTCGTGGCGGTCCATCGCCGTGGCGGGCGGCGCCTGCGCGATCGGCTGCAGGCGCGGAACGCGCTCGGCGGCCGGAGCGGGCGTGGGCGCGGCGGGCGCGGGCATGGCGACGCGGTTGCGGCACCACTGCAGCGCCTGCTGGTAGGCATCGTGCAGGCGCTGGAAGCCCGCCGCGTCTTCGTCCGGCCGGTGCTGCTTCAACCGCTGCGCGTAGGCGCGCTTGATCGCCTGCTCGTCGGCGTCGGGCGTCAGGCCCAGCCGTTCAAAGATGCCGTGGATCATGCGATTCCCTGCCGTGGTGCCGGTCCTCTTCCTGGGGCCGGCCCATCGCGCCCTTCGGCGCGATGGCTGCTATGCGTGGTGCGTGCACGTTCCGTCCCCCTGTCGAAAGAGCATGCCGCGTTTCGGTTACATGCGGAACACGCCGTAGCGCTGCGGCTCGATCGGCGCATTGAGCGAGGCGGAGATGGCCAGGCCCAGCACGCGGCGGGTGTCGGCCGGGTCGATGATGCCGTCGTCCCACAGGCGCGCGCTGGCGTAGTAGGGGTGGCCCTGGCGCTCGTACTGCTCGCGGATCGGCGCCTTGAAGGCTTCTTCGTCTTCGGCGCTCCAGCTCTTGCCGGCCGCTTCCAGGCCGTCGCGGCGCACGGTGGCCAGCACCGAGGAGGCCTGCTCGCCGCCCATCACGCTGATGCGCGAGTTCGGCCACATCCACAGGAAGCGCGCGCCGTAGGCGCGGCCGCACATGGCGTAGTTGCCGGCGCCGAAGCTGCCGCCGATCACCACGGTGAACTTCGGCACGTGCGAGCAGGCCACGGCGGTGACCATCTTGGCGCCGTCCTTGGCGATGCCGGCGTTTTCGTACTTCTTGCCGACCATGAAGCCGGTGATGTTCTGCAGGAACACCAGCGGCACGTTGCGCTGGTTGCACAGCTCGATGAAGTGCGCGCCCTTGAGCGCGCTCTCGGCGAACAGGATGCCGTTGTTGGCGACGATGCCCACGGGGTAGCCGTGGATATGCGCGAAGCCGCAGACCAGGGTCTTGCCGTAGCGCGCCTTGAATTCGTGGAATTCGGAACCGTCGACGATGCGCGCGATCACCTCACGGATGTCGAACGGGCGGCGCGTGTCCTGCGGGATCACGCCGTACAGCTCCTCGGCGGGGTAGCGCGGCTCGGCCGGCGCGCGCGGGGCCAGCGGGATGTCCTTCTTGCGATTGAGGCTGGCCACGATGTCGCGGGCGATCGACAGCGCGTGCGCGTCGTTCTCGGCGAAATGGTCGGCCACGCCGGAGACGGACGTATGGACGTCCGCGCCGCCCAGCGCCTCGGCGTCCACCACTTCGCCGGTGGCGGCCTTCACCAGCGGCGGGCCGCCCAGGAAGATGGTGCCCTGCTCGCGCACGATGATGGTCTCGTCGCTCATCGCCGGCACGTAGGCGCCGCCGGCGGTGCAGGAGCCCATCACCACGGCGATCTGCGGAATGCCGAGGCCCGACATGCGCGCCTGGTTGTAGAAGATGCGGCCGAAGTGTTCCCGGTCCGGGAATACTTCGTCCTGCAGCGGCAGGAAGGCGCCGCCGGAATCGACCAGGCAGACGCAGGGCAGGCGGTTTTCCAGCGCCACTTCCTGCGCGCGCAGGTGCTTCTTCACCGTCATCGGGAAATAGGTGCCGCCCTTGACGGTGGCGTCGTTGGCGACCACCACCACTTCGATGCCGTGCACGCGGCCGATGCCGGTGATGATGCCGGCGGCTGGCGCGGCGTCGTCGTACATGCCGTGCGCGGCCAGCGGCGAGAGTTCGAGGAAGGGCGAGCCCGGATCGAGCAGGGCGCGGATGCGTTCGCGCGGCAGCAGCTTGCCGCGCGCGGTGTGCTTCTCGCGCGCCTTGTCGCCACCGCCTTCCGCGCTGACGGCCAGCTGGTGGTGCAGGTCGTCCACCAGCGCGCGCAGGTTGGCGCTGCCGGCCTGGAATTCGGGCGAGCGGGTATCGAGCTGCGAGGTAAGGACACTCATGAGGCGAGGGCGCGTTCGAGGGGAAAGGCCGGATGATAGCGGCCGGCGCGCCGGGGCCGAAACGCACCGCCGCATTTCCTCGCGCGGCGGTGCGCTATTTCTCGCGGACGAAAAAAAACCGGCCGCTTGCGCGACCGGTTTTCCTTGAAGCGAATCGCTAAGGGATTACTGACCCTTGGCGGCGTCCTTCGCCTTGTCCGCGGCGTCCTTGGCGGCGCCGGCAGCGTCCTTGGCAGCGTCGGCGGCCTTGGAAGCGGCGTCGGCAGCCTGCTCCATGGCGGCAGCCGGGGCGGTGCCGGCAGCAGCCGGGGCAGCGGCGGTCGAAGCCGGAGCAGCAGCGGTCGAAGCCGGAGCGGCGGTCGCGGCGGCGGCCGGAGCCTGGGCAGCCTTCTGAGCCTGGTCAGCCGACTGCTGAGCCTGGTCAGCCGACTTCTGGGCGTCCTGCGCGGAATCCTGCGCGCCGTTGCTGCAAGCCGCCAGCAGCGCGACGAGCGCGGAGGCGAGTAGGGTACGCGTGAACTTCATTGTTGAATCTCCTTTGCCGTGGAATGCCGTTTGGCGGGCGTATTAATAGCGCTTTCGCGGAATTTGCGCCACATCTTTATTTAACAAGGCCATAGCCGGTTATCCCCCTTTCATGGGGGTACCGGCCAGGCCATGCCTGTTCTGCTTTAGATCAGTTCGACCGCGATGGCGGTGGCTTCGCCGCCGCCGATGCACAGCGAGGCGACGCCGCGCTTCAGGCCGCGGGTCTTCAGCGCGTTGAGCAGGGTCACCACCAGGCGGGTGCCGCTGGCGCCGATCGGATGGCCGAGCGCGCAGGCGCCGCCGTTGACATTGAGCTTGTCGTGCGGGATGCCCAGCTCGCGCATCGGCGCCATGGCCACCACGGCGAAGGCTTCGTTGACTTCGAACAGGTCCACGTCGGCGACCTTCCAGCCGGCCTTCTCCAGCACCTTCTGCATGGCGCTGACCGGGGCGGTGGTGAACCACTCCGGTTCCTGCGAATGGGTGGCGTGCGCCACGATGCGCGCCAGCGGCTGGATGCCGCGGGCCTTGGCGTCGTCGGCCGAGAGCAGCACCACGGCGGCGGCGCCGTCGGAGATGCTGGAGGAGCTGGCGGCGGTGATGGTGCCGTTCTCCTTGCGGAAGGCGGGCTTGAGGGCCGGCACCTTGGCGATGTCCGAGCGGCCCGGCTGCTCGTCGGTGTCCACCACCACGTCGCCCTTGCGGCCGGCCACGGTGACCGGGACGATCTCGCCGGTGAAGGCGCCGTTCTGCTGCGCGGCCTGCGCGCGCTTGACCGACTCGATGGCGAAGGCGTCCTGCTCCTCGCGGGTGAAGTGGTACTTGTCGGCGCACAGCTCGCCGAACACGCCCATGGCCTTGCCGTCGTACGGATTGGTCAGGCCGTCCCAGGCCATGTGGTCGACCAGCTGGCCATCGCCGTAGCGGATGCCGGTGCGCGCGTTGACCATGTGCGGCGCATTGGTCATCGACTCCATGCCGCCGGCCACCACCACGGCGGACGAGCCGGCCTTGATCAGGTCGTGGCCGAGCATGATGGCCTTCATGCCGGAGCCGCACACCTTGTTGACGGTGGTGCAGCCGACGGCGGTGGGCAGGCCGGCCTTGAGCGCGGCCTGGCGGGCCGGGGCCTGGCCGAGGTTGGCGGGCAGCACGCAGCCCATCAGCACTTCATTGACGTCCTGTGCGGCGATGCCAGCCTGCTCCAGTGCGGCCTTGATGGCGGTGGCGCCCAGCGTGGGGGTGGGCACGCCGGTGAACTGGCCGAGGAAAGAGCCGATGGCGGTGCGCTTGGCGCCCGCGATGACAACACTGACGTCCGACATGGGGATCTCCGCAAGGACTGGGTGGGCAGGGGATGCCCGTAGGGTGTGTAGCGATCGCCGGATTATCGCAGCCGCCTACCACTGTCGGCAAACCGTTGCCGCACCAGGGGTTTGCATGCGACCTCCGTCATTATTCCTTCGCAATTCGTTGCGCCGGCTTTGTGCCAACATTAGCCGCAGGAATCGCCGGCCGCGGGCAAGCCGCGCCGGCACTGACATGGGTCGTCAAAGCCTGGGGATCAAGATCATGGGCATGGGGAACGGTTTTCCGCGCCAGCGCGAAGTGTGCCTGGCCGTCGTCGTGGCATTGGGCCTGAGCGCCTGCGGCGGAGGCGGCGGCAGCGGCAATGTCCGCGCCTCGCCGGGCACGCCGCCCAGCACGCCTTCGACGCCGTCGCAGCCCTCCAGTCCGCAGCCGCCGATCGACGCGCAGCTCACGCTGACCGACACCAATGCGGCGCACGCGCAGGGCTATACCGGCCAGGGCGTCACCATCGGCGTGGTCGACAGCGGCGTCATGCGCAACCACCCGGCGCTGGCCGGGCGCGTGCTGGCGGACCTCATCTATGTCGACCCCAGCGTCAACAACACCAGCATCGACGACGTGGTCGGCCACGGCACCTGGGTGTCGCAGGTGGCCGCGGGCAAGCCGGTGGGGCAGTTCGTCGGCGGCATCGCGCCGGGGGCGGACATCGTGTCGGCGCGCATCATCGCCGACAAGGCGCCGACCGACGACGGCTCCGGCCAGGGCAACCGCGTCACCACCGCCGACCCGCTGGGCGCGATCAACGACGACCTGATCGCCAACGGCGTGAAGGTGATGAACAACTCCTGGGGCGGCCTGTATTGGGACGCCACCGCCACCGCCACCACGCAGAGCTTCCACGACGCCTACAACCGCTTCGTCAACACCTGGGGCGGCCTGGTGGTGTTCGCCGCGGGCAACGATTCGAAAGCCAACCCCAGCGACGTGGCCGCACTGCCGGCGCGCGCGCCCGACCTCACCCGCGGCTGGCTGACCGTGGTGGCGGTGGACAGCAACAACCCCACCAAGCTGGCCAGCTATTCGAATGCCTGCGGCATCGCCATGAACTACTGCCTGGCCGCGCCGGGCAACCTGATCGTCACCGGCAAGGACGACACCGTCGGCAATACCAGCTACTACATCATCACCGGCACCTCGTTCGCGGCGCCGCAGGTGTCGGGCGCGGCGGCCCTGGTGTGGCAGGCCTATCCGTATTTCAGCAACGATCTGGTGCGGCAGACCCTGCTCGGCACCGCGGCGGATCTCGGTACGCCGGGGCCGGACGCCACCATCGGCTACGGCATGCTCGACGTGGGCAAGGCGGTGAACGGTCCGGCGAAGTTCGACTGGGGCGACGTCACGGTGAACTTCGCCGGCAGCTCCAGCTGGAACAACCCGATCTCCGGCGCCGGCGGCCTGATCAAGCAGGGCACCGGCACCTTGCTGCTGACCCAGCCATCCACTTACACGGGCCTGACCCAGGTGCAGGGCGGCGTGCTGTCGGCGAAATCGCTGGCTTCCGGCGTGGCGATCAGCACGCAGGGCACGCTCACCGACACCCATAGCATCGGCGGCAACGTGGCCAATGCCGGCGTGCTCACCGTGCGCGGCGGCGACGTCAACGTAGCGGGCAGCTATCAGCAGATGAGCGGCGGCCGTCTCGCACTCGAACTGGGTTCGGCGCTGCGCACCGGCGGCGACGCCACGCTCGGCGGCGGCGATCTCTACGTGATCGGCGCGGGTTCGGGCTATGTCGCCAATACGCATACCAATGTGCTGGTGGCGAACGGCAGGCTCACCGGCACGTTCTCGGCGGTCAACACCGCGTCCAACGTCTTCCTCAATGCGTCGATCAATTACGACGCCACCAGCGCCTGGCTCAACGTCACCCAGGTGCAGGTGACGGCGGTGCAGGGCATGAGCTACACCGCTGCTTCGATGGGCGCGGCGCAGCGCGTGGACGGCGCGTTCCAGCAGCTCAATACGCAGCTCGCGCAGAACGGCGTGAGCGGGCAGGCGGCGGCGTCCGGCTTTATCCAGGGCGCGGCGCTGCTGCAGCAGTCGCCGAATCTCGGCTCGGCGCAGCAGTCGCTGGAAAGCCTGTCCGGCCAGTTGCACGCGGCGAGCGCGGCGATGACCCTGCAGGCGATCGACGCCAGCACGCGCGCGTTCTCCGACCGCTTCGACGAACTCGCACAGGCGCCGCAGGCCGGCGGCTGGGCGCAGAACCTCGGCTACCAGGGTTCGATGGCGCGCGCCGGCTACGGCAACGTCGGTATGGATTTGAACGGCTGGATGGTCGGCCAGGACCGCCGCCTCGGCCCGAATGGCTTTGCCGGTTTCGCGGTGGCGCAGATGCAGGGCCTGGGCCGCCTGGCCGAGAGCGCGGACCAGGGCCGCAGCCGCGCGGTCGAGGGCAGCCTGTATGCCGGCGTCATGCGCGATTCCTGGTATGCGATGGGCCGCCTCGGCATCGGCGACTACCAGGAAAACATGCGCCGCCAACTGCAGCTCGGCGACGCCACCACCGCGGTGGCCAGCGATACGCGCGGCCGCTATGGCGTGGCCTATGGCGAAAGCGGCTACCGCTTCGACGCCGCCGGCCTGCGCATCACACCGTATGTCGACGTGCAATACACGCGCATCCAGCGCGATGGCTTCAACGAACTGGGCGGCTACGGCTTCGGCCTGAAGTCGCCGGGCCAGACCATCGAACGCTGGCAGGCCGGCGCCGGCCTGCGCGCGGCGCACAGCTGGCTGGTGCCCAGCCTGGGCCGGCTGGATCTGAAAGCACGGCTGTCCTGGCAGCAGTCGTTCGCCACGCGCGGCGACGTGTTCGACGCCAGCTTCACCGGGCTCAATCAATGGGCGCCGCTGGGCGGCATCGGGCTGGCGCGCTATGCGGGCCTGGCCGGGCTGGAACTGGACTGGCGCTTCTCGTCGCGCGGCGCGCTGCTGCTGGGCTACGACCAGTACTTCGGCCAGCGCGACCAGTCGAGCATGGCCACGCTGGCGTATCAGTACCGCTGGTAGGCGCCGCGCGGCATCGGCGCGCGCCGGGGTGGCTCAGCGCGTGCCGGGGCGCAGGCCGAACGGTTGGTAGTGGCCGCGGCGCGAAGCGTAGCGGGGGCGGCTGGCGAGCAGGCCGGCAAGCTGGTCGATGGCGGCGTCGGCCGGCACCGGCGTGGCGATGCCGCGTTCGGCATTCGCATGGCGCATGCGGCAGGTCAGCAGCAGGTCGGCAACCGCCTTGCGCGCTTCGTGCACCAGCGGATCGGAATGGATGCAATCGTTCTTCATGACGTGCCCGCGCAACGCGGGCCGGTAGCCGCTGGATCAGCGTGGCGCAGGATCGCCTCGGGCCGTGTCGCTTTCATGACGTTGCCGCGACGGATCGCGCACGCGCGTGCGCGATCCGCTGCCTGGATCAGGATGGGGCTCAGGACTTGCCGTGGAACAGCTCGCGGCCGATCAGCATGCGGCGGATCTCGTTGGTGCCGGCGCCGATCTCGTACAGCTTGGCGTCGCGCAGCAGGCGGCCGGCCGGGAACTCGTTGATATAGCCGTTGCCGCCCAGCGCCTGGATCGCTTCCAGCGCCACCTTCACCGCGTTCTGCGAAGCGTTGAGCAGGCAGGCCGCCGGGTCGATGCGCGACTTGCTGCCGTGGTCGAATTCCTGCGCCACCATGTAGGCGAAACCGCGCGAGGACTGCAGCGCGGTGTACATGTCGGCAACCTTGGCCTGCATCATGCCGAAGGTGCCGATCGGCGCATTGAACTGCTTGCGCTCGCGCACATAGGGCAGCACCAGGTCCATCGCGGCCTGCATCAGGCCGAGCGGGCCGCCGGACAGCACCAGGCGTTCGGTGTCCAGGCCGCTCATCAGCACGCGCACGCCTTCGTTGACTTCGCCGACGATGTTCTCGGCAGGGATCTCGCAGTCCTCGAACACCAGCTCGCAGGTGTTGGAGCCGCGCATGCCCAGCTTGTCCAGCTTCTGCGCGGTGCTGAAACCCTTCATGCCCTTTTCGATGATGAAGGCGGTCATGCAGCGGCTGCCGGCCGGACGCGGCGCGGTGCGCATGTAGACCAGCAGCACGTCGGCGTCGGGGCCGTTGGTGATCCACATCTTGGAGCCGTTGGCCACCCACACGTCGCCGCGCAGCTCGGCCTTGCAGCTCATCGAGCCGACCACGTCGGAACCGGCGCCGGGTTCGCTCATGGCCAGCGCGCCCACGTATTCGCCCGAGCACAGCTTGGGGATGTACTTGCGGCGCTGTTCCTCGTTGCCGTTGTGGAACAGGTTCTGCACGCACAGGTTGGAATGCGCGCCGTAGGACAGACCCACCGAACCGGAAGCGCGGGAGATCTCTTCCATCGCCACCATGTGCGCGAGGTAGCCCAGGCCGGTACCGCCGTAGGTCTCGGGCACCGTCATGCCGAGCAGGCCCATCTCGCCGAATTTGCGCCAGAGGTCGGCCGGGAAGACGTTGTCGTGGTCGAGCTGGGTGGCGCGGGGGGCAATCTCCTTTTCCGCGAAGGCGTGCACGCTTTCGCGCAACAGGTCGAGCTCTTCACCGAGGGAAAATGGACGCATCGGAAGCTTCCGGCAGAGGCGGGGGAGCCGGAAATGCTAACGCAGGAGCCGTCCCGGCCTTTGGCGCAGCGCACCACGGCGGCGTTTGAAGTCGGAATTAGTCCGATTGCTTCTGTCCGTGAACTAGATCACAGTTACCCAAAATAAGTGGGTGGGGGCACCTCAGGGAGTATGGATGTGAGAGGTTTTCTCGCGCTCCCGGCATTGCTCGGGGGCTTGAGCGCTTGGGCGCGCCGGCGGCTGCGCAGGGGAGTCTGGACACGCGGCGCATCGGTGAGCATCGAGCTGGGCGGACTGCGCCTGCGCGTGCTGCGCCGGGAACAGCCGTCCGCCGACGACGCCTGGTGCCGCAATCAACTGCTGGTCGATGCCCGCTGCGAAGCGCAGGATCGCGCGCTGCACGCGCACGGCACCTTGCTGTCCGCGGTGGACCTGCAGGCCTGGTGCCTGAAGCTGCCGCTGCTGCTGGAAGGCGAACTGACCGAACTGCACCTGTGCAGCGTCAGCGACCGCATCGGCCTGCATCTGCAGCGGCCGGTGCAGGAAGACCTCACCGCCGTGACGGTGGCCCTGGTCGATCCCGCGCGCGACGGCCAGACGCTGTACGACGCCTGGCACAACGGCCGTGGCCTGCTGTTCCTGGTCACGCAGATCCAGCTGCAGGAATTCTTCGCGCAGCTGGAACGCGCGATGCACCGTTTCCCGGTGCGCTACGGCCACGCGCAGCGGCAGCCGGCGTAGCCGGCACGCTCAGGGCACGGAGTGCCCTTGGCTCGCGGTCCAGATCGCATACCAATCCTCGTTGCTCAGCCGCACGTCCAGTGCGGCCACCGCTTCGCGCAGGCCTTCGATGCGGCCGCTGCCGGTGACCGGATAGGGCCGCGACGGATGGCGCAGCACCCAGGCGAAGGCCAGCGTGGCCAGGCTGATCCGCAGCCGCACGGCGATCGCCTCCATGCAGGCGCGCACGCGCACGGCCTGTTCGTCGGTGCCGGTGAACAGCCGGCCGCCGCCGAGCGGCGACCAGATCATCGGCCGCAGGCCCAGCTGCTGGGCCTGGTCGAGCGTGCCGTCGTCGAGCGCATCCAGATGCAGCGGCGACAGTTCGAGCTGGTTGGTGAGCAAGGGCACGCGCCGGTGCAGCAGCGCGAACTGGCTGGCGCTGTGGTTGGACACGCCCCAGTGGCGCACCTTGCCTTCGCGGGTGAGCGTGGCAAAGGTGCCGGCCAGTTCCTCCGCATCCATCAGGTAATCGGGGCGGTGGATCAGCACCAGGTCCAGCCGTTCGGCATGCAGGCTCTGCAGCGAGCGCTCCACCTGCGCACGCACATAGGCCGGCGTGGTGTCGTAGTAGTTGATCGGATACGGCCGCTTGGCCGAACGCAGGCGGATGCCGCACTTGGTCACCAGTTGCATGCGCTGGCGCAAGGCCGGCGCGGCTTTCAGCGCGGCGCCGAAGGTGGCTTCTTCTTCGTAGTCGCCATAGATGTCGGCGTGATCGAACGAAGTGATGCCCAGCTCCAGTGCCTGCTCGATCCAGCGCACGCGCGCCTGCACGTCGAGCTTCCAGCTGGTGAGCCGCCACAGGCCGGCGACGATGGGAGAGAGCTGCAGATCCGGCGTGGAGGAGAGCGGTTGCATGGCGCGGCCGATGGGGAAGAGCTGCCTATGCTATCGGCCGTTCGCCACCTGCGCGAATGATTCCGGGCACAAAGGCCGGGCGTTGCGGCGCTGACGCGGGTTTGACGAAACGCGACGTAGAAGGTGCCGGCGCGACACCGCTCGCGCGCCTTCCCCCATCCCCACCTGAGTACCCGCGCATGACCAAGACCCTGCTTATCCTGCTCGCCGCTCCCCTGGCCCTGCTCAGCCACACCGCCCGCGCCGACAGCGAAGCCCGCGACTGGGCCGCCGTGACGCGCGCCCTGCAGCAAGGCAAGCACGTCACCCTGGTGACCGATTTCAGCCAATGCCACACGCCCGACGGCGCCGCAGGCCCGGCCCTGGTCGGCGGCCTGCCGATCGCTTCGTTCCAGCTGGCCGGACCGGCGCTGGTGTTCTCCGAGTACCACCCCACCGTGCTGTCCAGCACAGGCGTGCGCATCGACGAGTTCGTGCGCTATCGCGCGATGGCCGACCAGACGCTGGCGATCTCGGTGTTCCAGGGGCCGCCCGGCTCGGAGAAACCGACGCAGATCGGGCAGTACCAGTGCAACATCGGGCAGGGAGCGAAGTTCTACGTCGACCGCAGGAGCTGGTTGCGCGACGGTGTGGAGCAGAACTGAACACGCGTCATGCCGGCCTGCGCCGGCATGACGGCTCCGTCAGCACAAGCCGCCATTCACCGCGAGCACCTGCCGCGTGATGTAGCCCGCTTCCGGGCTCATCAGAAACTGCACCGCACCGGCCACTTCCTCCGGCGTGCCCATCCGCTGCATGGGTATCGCCGCGAGAATTTCTTCCAGCGGCAATTCGGCATCGACCATATCGGTATCGATCAAGCCCGGCGCCACGCAGTTGACGGTGATCTTGCGCTTCGCCAGTTCCAGCGCCAGCGCCTTCGCCGCGCCGATCACGCCGGCCTTGGACGCGCTGTAATTCACCTGCCCGCGGTTGCCGATCAGGCCGGACACCGAGGTGATGCACACGATGCGCCCCGGCGCGCGGCGGCGGATCATCGGCATCACCAGCGGATGCAGCACGTTGTAGAAACCGTCGAGGTTGGTGCGCAGCACCTGGTCCCAGTCTTCCTCGCTGAGCGCGGGAAACGCGCCATCGCGGGTCAGTCCTGCATTGCACACCACGCCGTAGTACGCACCATGCGCGGCGACATCCGCTTCCAGCGCGGCGGCGCAGGCGGCGCGGTCGGCGATATCGAACTGCAGCACGCGCGCCTGCCGGCCCAGCGCATGGATCGACGCCTGCACCGCTTCGGCCTCGTCGCGCCGCGAGCGGCAATGCAGCACCAGGTCATAGCCCGCCTGCGCCAGGCGCAGGGCGATGGCGCGGCCGATGCCGCGGCTGGAACCGGTGACCAGGATGGTGTCCGTCATGCGTGGCTGTCCTCGATAAGCGCAGCGGCAACGATAGCGAAGCGGCGCGCGGCGATCACGCCGCCCGCCGCAATACGCGCCGCCGCACCAGCCATTCGCCGGCGAACAGCGCGCCCATGATCAGGTAGGCGATCAGCCCGTTGTACAGCGTCCACCAGCGCAGCGGCGCCCATAGCGTAAGCGCCGCCGAGGCCAGCGCATTGGCGGCGAAGAAGCCCATCCACAGCCAGGTGACCTTGCGCGTGTACGGCACGGCGGCGGCGGGCAGTTGCGGGTCCTGCACGCGGGCGATGCGTTCGATCATCGGCGGCCCATAGCGCAGGGTCAGCCCGAAGGCGAGCAGCAGCAGCGCGCAGATCAGGGTGGGATACCAGCGCAGCAGCTGCGATTCGCCGCTGAGCGCCAGCAGCGCGCAATAGGCCAGCGCCGCGCCCAGCATCCAGCGGCCGCCCGGCTGGCGCCACAGCGCCGGCGCGCGCAGCAGCCAGGCGGCGCCCAGCGCCAGCGCAAAGATCTGCGGCGGCACGTATTGCATGCCGAAGTACACCAGGAAGGGATACAGCACGCCGACGGCGAGCAGCAGGAAGGAAGTGAGTTTGCGCATGCGGCCGGTCGGCACTCCACGAAGCGGGCGGGGTTCGCCGCCTCCGCGACTATGCGCCCGCGCGGTGCGCGGGCCGGCGGCATGCTACCAGAGGCGGCTCAGCCGTCCCGCACTTCCAGCGCCAGCTCGGCCAGCCGCTCGCGCTGGGCCAGGATCAGGGCGAGCTGGCCCAGCACCAGGCGCGCGGTTTCGTCGCCGCCGGCATACGCCGGCATGGTCAGCAGCAACGGCGCGGGTTCGTTCGTCTCCAGCGCTTCGGCCAACTGCTCCAGCGCTTCCACGGTCTGCGCGCCGCAGGACTGCACGGCCTCGCGCGCATGCCCCGCGGCGAGCGCCTGCCGGTTGGCGCCCAGCGCCGAAAGCTGGCTGAGCAGCACGTGCGCCGCGCCCAGGAAGCGCAGCAGGGATTCGCCGCCGCGCCGGTGCCGGCCCGGTTCGCGCAGCATGTTGGAGAGCACGCCGCTGAGGTTGGCATCGGCGTTGTGGGCGTCGCGCCGCGCGATGCGGTAGGGCAGGTCGTCGCGCCGGCCCTCGGTGTACTGCGCCAGGATGCTGGCCAGATAGCGCGCATCGCAGCGCAGCGTGTCCGCCATCACCTGGTCCAGCCGCCGCCCTTGCCAGTCGGGCAGCACCAGATGGATGGCCAGCGCCGCGATCGCCACGCCGATCAAGGTGTCGACCATGCGCGGCCACATCACCTCGTAGCCATTGCCCACCTGGTTGAAGCACAGCACCACGAACAGCGTGATCGCCGCGGTGGCCAACGTGTAGCGCCGCTGGCGCGCGGCGAAGAACACCACGCCGGCCACGATCAGCAGCGGCACCTGCGCCGGCCCGAACGGCAGCAGCCGCAGCGCGGCCCAGCCGGCGACGAGGCCGGCCAGGGTGCCGCCGGTACGCTGCAGCAGCCGGCGCCGCGTGGCGCCATAGCTGGGCTGGCATACCAGCAAGGTGGTCAGCAGGATCCAGTAGCCGTTCTGCGGATGCACCACGCGCAGCACCGCATAGCCGGCGAGCAGCGCCAGTGCGAGGCGCAGCGCGTGGCGGAAGCGGAACGAGCGCGGCGTGAACTGGATGCGGATGCGCTCCCACGCCTCGGCCAGGTTGCCGGGGCCGGGATCCTGCAGGGCGCTTTCCTCGCCGGGCACCGGGCCGCTCGCCGGCTGCTCGCGTTCGAGCAGGGACTGGATCGCATCCATATTGCGCAGCAGCGCATCGAGCGAACGCAGCAGGTGCGCGTCCGGCGGCGTGGCCTGGGCGCGCAGCGCGTCGATCGCATCGCGCACGTCGTCCAGCGCGGCGCGCGCGCCGTCGTCGACCTGCAGCGGCGTGCGCAGGCGCAGCATCCGCGCGCGCTGGCGGCACAGGCCGGCATGGCGGCGCAGCAGGTGTTCGCAGCGGAACAGCACGTCGCTGTGGAAGAACGCTTCGGCCAGCGCGTCGTACGGGTAGTGCGAGGAGCTGACGCGCTCGTGGATGTCCTGCGCGGCGAAATACAGGCGCAGGCGTTTCGCGGTGGGGCCGCTGGGCCGGCGCGGGCCGATGCGGTCGATCAGGATCAGCCGCGTCTCGTTGAGCGCCTGCACCACCTTCTCGTTGCGCATGGCGAGGTCCTGCTGCAGGGCCTCGCGATCCACGCCCGGCAGCGGCGCGAACAGCGCCGCCTTGCCTTCGAGATAGCCGGCCAGTGCATCGAAGGTGCGCGCCAGCGCATGGCGCACCGCCTGCTGCGGCGACAGCGCGCTCCACAGCAGCGAGAGCAGGCCGTACCACGCGGCGCCGGCCAGCAGCAGCGCCGGTTCGCGCAGGGAGCCGGGATGCGCGCCGGCATCGGCCGCGATCATGGTGTACACGGAAAGCAGCAGGGCGGAGCCGGCGATGGTCGCGTAGCGATGGCTGGCCGCGCCCAGCATCACCAGCGCGAACGTCGCCAGCGGCAGGCCCAGCGCGAACAGCACGGGATGCGGCAGCAGCAGCTGCACCGAGCTGGCGGCAACCGCATAGCAGGCCAGCGTCACCAGCAGGGTCGCCAGGCGGCTGCGCCAGTGGTCTTCGGTTTCCGCCAGCGCGCAGGCGATCACGCCGAGCAGGGCGGGGATGGCGTCGGCGAAATGGCCGTCCGCCAGGCAATACAGCACCACGCCGCCGAGGCCGAGCAGCACGCGCAGGCATTCGGCGAAACGGTCGGAGCCGCGGATGCGGCGCCAGGTGTCGGCGATGGAGGAGGGGGGCAGGGTCACCCCACAAGGATACGGAAAGCCCCTCTCCCTCCGGGAGAGGGGTTGGGGTGAGGGTACGGGCGGAGTGGTGCGTCCCGCTCCGCCCGTACCCTCATCCGGCTGCCGCCACCTTCCTCGCTCCTCAAGGCCGGGCACATCCCTGTGCCCTCCCCGCGTGCTCCCGGGGGGAGAAGGACTCCACGTTTAAGCGATCTTTAGGCCGCCACACCCATGAACAACGAACGGTGCGCCGCCACGCCCGCCATCACGCCGGCCGAAGCCGCGCGGGTGGCATTGGTGAACAGGGTGGCGGCGTCGCCCGCCGCGAACACACCCGGGACCGTGGTCTGCTGCATGCCGTCCACCCGGATCACCGAACCCAGTGGCCCGCTGTCGAATTCGCAGCCGAGCTGCTCGGCCAGCGGGCTGGCCACGCGGGTGCGCGGCGCCACGAACAGGCCGTGCATCGGCACGATCCGCTCGTCAGCCAAGCGCACGCCATCCAATCGCGGTGCCTCGCCCAGCAGTTCCACCACCGGTTGGGGTTCGATCCGCACTCCACGGTTGGCCAGTTGCGCGAGTTCCGCCTCGTCCAGCGTCAGCATGCCCTGGGTGAACAGCGTGGTCGGACCCCAGTCCGGCACCAGCAGGGCCTGGTGGGCGGAACTGGGATGAGTGGCGAGCACGCCGAGCGGGCCTTCCAGTTCGTAGCCATGGCAATAGGGGCAGTGCACGACCGTCTGGCCCCAGCGCTCCGCCAGCCCCGGCAACGCGGGCAGTTCGTCGCGCACGCCCAGGGCCAGGATTAGCCGCTCGGCATCCACCGTGGCGCCATCGTCGAGGGTTACGCGAAAACCATCGCCTTCGCGCGCAGCAGTGGCTGCCATGCCCTGCCGGAAACTCATGGTCGGATAGCGCAGCAACTGGTCGATCGACTCGCTGAGGATCTGCGCCGGCGCCTTGCCGTCATGCCCCAGGAACCCATGCGAATGCGCGGCAAACCGGTTGCGCGGCATACCCGCATCCACCACCAGCACCTTGCGCCTGGCCCGCGCCAGCTGCAGTGCCGCGGCCAGGCCGGCAAAACTGCCGCCCACCACGATGACGTCGAAGCTCATGGCTTGCTCCTATCAAGTATCTTTGAAAGTTACAAACTAGCGCGTAACGCCATCTTATGCAACATTGAGAGTTACTTGAGTCCAGCGAGCCGACCCATGAAAGGCGACAACCGGCTTTCCCGCATGCTCCACGTCCTGATCCACCTGGGCCAGCAGGACACCCCCACCACCTCCGAACTGATGGCCCAGATGCTCAACACCAACCCCGTGGTGGTCCGCCGGACCATGGCCGGCCTGCGCGAAAAAGGCTTCGTCCGCGCCGACCGCGGCCACGGCGGCGGCTGGACCCTCACCCGCCCCCTGGCCGACATCAGCCTGCTGGACGTCTACCGCGCCATCGACGAGCCAGCGATCTTCGCCTTAGGCATGGCTGAGGACACCCCACGGTGCCTGGTAGAGCAGGCGGTGAACGCAGCACTGGAAGGCGAACTACGCAGCGCCCGCGAACTCCTGCTCAAGCGCTTCGAAGGCATCACGCTCGCGACATTGACTAAGGATTTTGAGAAGCGTGCACGCAAGCATGCTCACTCGCGTGCTCATTGCCCCGCATAGGAAACGACGGACGTTACGCTCCGCCCGGCCCCTCACCCTGCCCTCTCCCCGGAGGGGAGAGGGGTGATGTCGTGAGGTAGGTAGGGGCGAAGAGCCAAAGCTGGCGCCAGTCCTTGAACCTCCTCTTCGCCACGGCACGTTGAAGCACCCGCTACGTAAACGCAAAGTCGTTTCGTGTAGACCCAGGTTAATCAAGTTACCGCAGACGCCCACTGCTCCTTCTAGTCGCGTCGCGAGCCTTGGCTCTGAAGGCCATTTCTTTTGGGTTACTTTTTCTTTGGGCCAGCAAAGAAAAAGTGACTCGGGCGCCGGCAGGCGCACGAAATGCCCGCTGCATAAGCGGCCCATTCGCGGCACCGCGAAAACCAGGCGATACCGCAAAAGGATCCCGGCCTACGCCGGGATGACGAGTAGGGAGGCCCACACCGGGACGACGAGCAAAAAAAAACGCCCCCCAAGCGGGAGGCGTTCTCAAACAACAAACCGCGCGCGGCTTACTGCCCGCGCATACGCCCCGCAAACCGCGGCGCACCATTACCCATATGCGGCAGCTTAATCTTGCCAATCGAGCTGATGCGCTCCTCAGCCAGGCGATCAGCCGCCTTGTAAGTGGCCACGCCCTCCGTCTTGGAGATCTCGAAAATCCGACCCAGGTTGTAATAAATGGTGCGCATCATGCGCATCGCCCGCTCACGGTTATACCCGTCGATCTCCAGCGACACATTCATCACGCCACCCGCATTCACCGCATAATCCGGCGCATACAGCACCCCACGGCGCGTCAGCTCATCACCGATCGAATCGGTAGCCAGCTGGTTATTCGCCGCACCGCAGATAATCTTCGCCTTGATGCGATCAATCGTCTGCTCATTGAGCGTGCCACCCAGCGCACACGGCGAATACACGTCAGCGTCGACGTCGTAGATCTCGTCCAGGCCCACAGCCTCGCAACCCAGTTCATCGACGCAACGCTGCACAGCGTCCTTGTTGATGTCGGTGACGAACACCTTCGCCCCCTGCTCGCGCAGCAGCTTGATGAACTCGCTGCCCACGTGGCCGCAGCCCTGCACGGCGTAGCTGTACTTGCCCACGTCCTCGTTGCCGTGCTTGACCTGCAGCGCGGCCATCAGGCCCTGCAGGGTGCCGAACGCGGTGAACGGCGAGGGGTCGCCCGAGCCGCCGTGCACCTGGTGCACGCCGGTCACGTATTCGGTTTCACGGAACACGTATTCCATGTCGTTGACGTCGATGCCGACGTCTTCGGCGGTGATGTAGCGGCCGTTGAGCGAGTTGACGAAGCGGCCGAAGGCGCGGAACAGCGCTTCGGACTTGTCCTTGGACGGATCGCCGATGATCACCGCTTTGCCGCCGCCCAGATTCAGGCCGGCCACGGCGTTCTTGTAGGTCATGCCGCGCGACAGGCGCAGCACGTCGTTGACCGCGTCCTGCTCGGTCTTGTACGGCCACATGCGCAGGCCGCCGAGAGCCGGGCCCAGCACCGTGTTGTGGATCGCGATGATGGCCTTCAGGCCGGCGTCCTTGTTGTGGCAGAAGACGACTTCTTCGTGACCCGTTTTGGCGATGGTTTCGAAAATCATTGGAACGGTGACTCCACGGTGGGGTGGCGCGGTTGGGGATGCGGTTGTCGGTACGGCGGCCGCGGGGCGGCGTGCGCATGCCTCTAAAGTCAAAACCCCGACCGGGGGGTCGGGGTGTCAACACAGTCCATAAGTCTAGCGGGTCACCCGGCGGGGTGCTGTTGCGTTGCAGCAGGGTCGGCGCAGCACGGCGCGCCAGCCCTTGGCCCGCCTCGTTTCACACGATCAAAACGTCAGCGTCGCCCGGGCCCAGTAATAGCGGCCCATCACGTCGTAAGTGGCTACGTCGGTGTTCGAGTTGTTCACGTTGTTCTGGTACATCAGGGGCGGCTGCTTGTCGGCCAGGTTGTCCACGCCGATGTCGAAACGCGTGCGCCAGCTCTTCACTTCGTAGCCCAGCTGCACGCTGTGATAGGCATACGCGCCGACCGTGCGCACCACCGACGGCACGGTGAGGTCGGCCGACAACTGCTGCCGCGCATCGGGGCTGCCCACCTGGGTGCGGCCGACATAGCGCAGGCGCCAGCTCGCGCTCCACGGACCCTGCGCCCAGTTCAGCGTGGCCAGTCCGCGCCAGCGCGGGAAGTTGCCATAGGCGTAGGTGTAGCGGCCGGCGTTGTGGATGGTCACCGAGGTGGCGTCGGAAGGGTCCGGATTGACGTCGTAGCGCGCCACGTAGGTCGTATCCAGGCGCAGGTTGAAGCGGCCGTAGCGCTCGGTGTTGAAGCGGTACGCCACGCTGCCGTCGACGCCCTTGGTGGACAGCGCGCCCAGGTTCACCGTCGGCTCCGCCACGTAGTTGATCGCGCCGCTGGCGAAGCGATGGATAAAGCTGCAGAACGGGCTGGCCGGATTGGCATAGCACTGGTTCAGCACCGTCTGCGCCGAGATCGCGGTGATGGTGTCGTTGAGGTTGATGCGCCACACGTCCGCGCTCAGCGACAGGCCCGGCACCCATTGCGGGTCGTACACCACGCCGAAGTCGAAGGATTTGCCTTGTTCCGGCTTCAGCTGATAACCGGCGGCGAGCGAGCCGGAGGTCTTGGCCGAGATCTCCGGATTGGCCTGCCGGTAGCTGCCGTCGGTGGGCACGCTGGCGCAGGCCTGCGGATGGCCGCCGGTATAGCCGTTGCAAGGATCGTTCACCGTGGGCGCATCGCCGGCGATGCCGCCGTACAGTTCGTTGATATTTGGCGCGCGGAACACCTCGGACACCGTGCCGCGCAGCAGCAGGTTGTCGATCGGCCGCCATTCCACCGCCAGCTTGCTGTTGGTGCTGCGGCCGGCGCTGCTGTAGTCGGACCAGCGCGCGCCCAGGGTGAGATTCAGCGCCTGCGCCCAGGGCTTGCCCGACAGCAGCGGGATCAGCGTTTCGGCGTAGGCCTCCTTCACGTTGAAGCTGCCGGCGAGCACCGAGCTGCAGAATTCCACTACGCCGCACAGGCCGTTGAGGTCGGCCACGGCCAGCGGATCGGTGCGCGTGGAGGTGCTCTCCTTGCGGTACGAGAAGCCGGTGGCCAGGTTCACCGTGCCGGCGGGCAGGTCGAACAGCCCGCCGTTGGCGTTCGCTTCGAACTGCTTCACCGTGTACGCGGTAGTGGTGACCGGATTGCGCTGGATGTTCTTCAGCGCCGCGATGGTGGTGGGGTCGTTGACGTTGAAGATATTGATCGGTGTGCAGCCGGCGATCGGGTTGCCCGGCGTGCCGCAGGTCACCTTGCCGCTGGACGCGTCGAGATACGAAGGCCCCAGCCCCTGCTGGAAGCCGGCGTAGTCGAGGAAGCCATAATTGACCGACTTCTGCCGCACCTTGCCGTAGTTGAACGCCGCATCCCATTGCCAGCTGCTGTCGCCGAAGCTGCCGCGCAGGCCGGGCGTCACCTGCAGGTTGTAGGTGTTGTAGATGTAGCGGCGATAGCCCAGGGTGGTGAAGCGCGTATTGAAGTCGCCGTTGTTGGCGCCACTGACGCGGTCGGTGCCGAAGTCCACGCCGAACGGGTTGTAGTAGTTGTCCTTGGACACGATGAAGTTGTCGCCGTTGGCGAACACCGGCACCGGCGCGATCTGCGATTCGGACTGGGTCTTGGTGTAGTAGAGGTTGGCGTAGGCTTCGAGCTTGTCGTTGAGCTTGTACTTGCCCAGCACGAAGAACTGGTCGCGCTTCTGCGGCGTCTGCAGGATGTTGTCGCCCTGGTAGTTGTAGCTGTCCGCGACGCCGTAGCAGTGGTAGTCGCCGGGCGTGGTGGCGCCGCTGACGCCGGGATTGAGCGCCACGCGCGAAGAGCAGCCCAGTGCCTTGGCCTGCGCGCTGGGCAGGGTAATCGAGCCATACGGCGTAGCCGAGGAGCCGCTGACGATCACCTTGCCGCCGGTGAGGTTGAGCGCGTCGTGCGAGAACGAGCGGTCGCGTGCGGATACCGCATCCAGGCTCTGGTGCCCGAGCCCGGCGATGATGCTGCCGCGCTCGTTGCCTTGCCCGGCCGTAAGCGCGAAGTTGCGGCGGATGCCGTCGCTGCGGCTGCTCTGGGCGAAATCGCCCGACAGCTGCACGCCGCTGAAATGCTCGCGCAGGATGAAGTTCACTACGCCGCCGATCGCATCCGAACCGTAGATGGCCGAGGCGCCGTCGCTCAGCACCTCCACGCGGTCGATCATATTGGCGGGGATGCTGTTGACGTCGTTGTAGGCCAGGCGCACGCCGTTGACCAGGATCAGCGTGCGCTTGTCGCCCATGCCGCGCAGCGAGATGGTGGCCGCGCCGGTGCCGCCGCCGTTATTGGTATTGGCATTGGTGGCGTTGCCGGCGATGGATGGCAGTTCCTGCACCAGGTCGCCGAGCGTGGCCTTGCCGGTGGCGGCGATCTGCGCGCGGTCCAGCGTCACCACCGGGTTGGCGGTTTCGACGTCGACGCGGCGGATGCGCGAACCGGTGACGGTGACGGTTTCCAGGCTCTTGGCTTTCTGCGGATCGGCGGTGTCGCCGGGTGGTGCGTCCTGTGCAAAGCCGGGCGCGACGAGGCCGAACGCGGTGCCGGCGATGGCGAGCCTGACGGCGAGGCTGAGCGCGCGTGGATGGCGGCAGGCGGAACGTGGATGCATGGGCGGGTACCTCGCATGGCGTGTGGTGCCGGTGATGGGGCATGCGCAACGGCCCTCCCTGCGGGCGGCTGCGTTTCGTCGGGCAACAGCACGCCGTGCCGGGCTGGCGGCCCGACCGTGTGCGTTGCGTTGCTGCGGCCCGCGCGAGGCGGGCATGACGCGCTCAGTCCTGGCCGGGCGCGTCGGGTTGAAGCTGGCGGTACGGGGCGTGGCGCTCGCGCTGGAGTTCGTTCAGCGGCGACACCGCGACCCCGCCGATATCGGCCTCGAAGCGGAGCTCGCGCGCCGAAAGCGTGCGCAGCCGGACGGCCGCTCCGGGCCGCCCGGCTGCCACGCCCGGCGCCGGCCGGGGTCTGGGTTTCGAAGGGGAAGCGGCGTGCAGGCCGTCGTCGTCATGGGAGCGCATGCTGTCATCGAAGCGCGCGAATGCGTCGGCAAGCGAGCCGGTACGGCACCAGAACGAATCAATGGGCGAGTCGCAGAATTTCGCCGCGGTGGCAGCGTTTATCAGGAATCGCCTGCGGTGATCGCTACAGCCAGACGGCATGCCCTCTCCCCGTGCGTGCGGCCGCGCGTGGACGCGGCGTGGCGGTTGGCGGCGCGTCCCCCGATGCGCATGGTTTCATCGTGCCGTCACATGGGGAGCGCGTCTTGTCGTATTTGGGAAAGGCGCGTGCGGAATTGTGCATAGTGCTGCGGGGATCGGCGCAGCACGTGACGGTTGCAGGCGAAACATGTGGCCCATGCGCGCTAGGCGAATGTCGCGGAAACCCGCACGGCCTGGCCGGGCCGGCCATCCAGACGGACGCTGTCGCCGCGCCGCTCTTTCACCGTGGCGCCCTCAACATGCACATCCGCGAGCCGCTTGCCCTCCGGTGCGCGCAGGCTCAACCACACGGCAGCCGGCGCCGCTTCCGGCAGCCTGATCTCACCGGTAACTCCATGCCCGCCATCCGGCTGCAGACGCACATCCACGCGCCCCCACCGCGTCGGCGCACCGCGCATCTCGATGGCTTGATCTCCACCCATCCATCGCCGCGGCACCGCACGCGCCAGATGCAGAACCTCGCCCTCGCTGTCCTCGAACACCACCATCCACCGCAGCAGCAACGGCATCGTCAGCTGCGCCGGCATGCAGAACAGCGGCATGCCGCCGCTCAGGTCGCTCACCTCGCCCGCGGTCCAGCTGCCCGGCGTATGCGCGTGATAGCGATGCGCATAGAGGAACAGCAGGTACTCGTCGATCCGCCCCAGCCGCAGCAGCTGCTGGGCATAGCCGTATGAAATAAAACCCAGGATGTCCCGCCCGTCCGGCGAAGGCGGCGCCACGTTCGCCACCACGCCGATCGAGGTGGCGCCGTGGCCGCGCATGCAGTCGATCACCAGGTGGGCGAGATCGTCCGGCAGCACGTCCGCCTGCAGCAGCTCGGCGTAGGCACGATGCGGCCACTGCTGTTCGCTGGGCTTTTCCTGCAGCAGCGACTGGCGGAAGGTGAGCTTCACGCCGGGCAGCGGGCCGATATAAGGCGGATGCAGGTCGTGGCGGACGTTGGCGCGCAAGCTGCGCACGAGCTGCGCGGCGAGCACGCGCGAACGCTCCTGCCAGCGATCCGCCAAGGCCTTGCCATGGGCATCGATCCGCACCCACACCGCCGCAAGATCGCGCAAGCCGCGCGAAGCCAGCGCACTGTTGGCGTAGTAAGGCTTCCACCACAGCTGCGGCTCGGGAAACAGGCAGGCGTCCGACTCGTTCCAGCCATGGAGCAGGCCATGGCCGGGGTCGTTGTTCGGCAGGCGCAGGCTGGCATCGTGCAGGTCGAGCAGGATGCGCGCGGTGGCTTCGATCTTGCCCTGGTGCTTGCGCAGCAGCGCCACGTCGCCGGTGTAGTGCAGGTAGCGCGCCAGCAGCGACAGCGTCAGGCCGAACTGGCCGGTTTCCGCGCCGCGCATGTTGACCATGCCATCGGCCTGCACGAAGTCGGTGAAGTAGCCGTCCAGTACCACCGCAGCCTGCGCGTTGCGGCCCCATTCGATGTTCGCGTAGAGCGAGCTGGTGAACGTGTCCTGGAAGCCGTCGTACTCGTTGCCGTAGTAGTCGCGATCCACCGCGCCGTACTTCGGATAGCTGCCGCCCGGCCGCACCACCAGTTCGCGCGCAAATGCATAGCGCGCCATATCGGCCCAGCTCGGATCCGGCGTGCGCATGGCGCAGGCATCGGCGAGCTGCTGCTGCCAGGCATCGTGGAAGCGCAGCAGCGCGCGATAGAAGGCGTCCGCCGATGGCGGCTGCCGCGTGGGCGGATACGACGGATAGCTGTAGCCGTAGTGCACCTCGCTGATGCGCCCATGCTCGACCAGCGCGGTGCGGTGCCAGGTCTGCACCACGAAGCGGTCGGCCGCGTCGACGTCGGCGAACACCAGCACGTCGTACCAGCGCCCCTCGTCCAGCGCGAACACCTTGTGCACCGCCGGCAGCCAACCGCCGAGCAGGCCTTCGCGCCGCTGCGGCGCGAGCTTCTCGTCGCGCAGCGCCGCGGTTTCCTGCATGGGCTTGAAGGTGCGCGTGCGGCCGTCCGGAAACACCGGCATGGTGTCGGCGCAGGCCACGTTGCCGACGAAGGTAGTCCACGGCAGGCGGCCGTTGTAGTCCTTCGGGTCCAGCGTCGAGGCGAGCGGAGGCGCGGCGAGGCGTACCTGTTCGGGATCGGGTTCGCCGCGCTTGAGCAGGCGGTCGGCCAGCAGATCCGCATCGGCCAGGGCCAGCTCCTTCAGTGCGAGGCCGAGATAGGGCGTGCCCGCTTCGGCGGCGCAGGACTCGGTGCGCTTGCCCAGCACGCAGCCGCCATCCGGACCGGTCAGGGTGATCGCGCCATCCGGCGTGCTCAGATCTTCGAACACCGACCACGCGGCGCCTTGCATATCGAAACCCGCGAGCCGCGCATGGCCCTCGGTGGAAAGCGCGGCGAGCGGGATACGTTGCGGCGGCGCCAGCGTGCCGGCGCCTCCAGCCTGCGCGCTCGACTGCGCCGATGCCCCTTCCCAACCCACCAGCCCCGCGGCCGCACTCGTCGCGGCCAGGCCTTGCAGAAAACGACGCCGATCCATTCGATTCCCCTAAACCGTTTCCGATGCCGGCGTGTTCTGCTGCGCCAGGCGGCTATGCCTGCGCCCATACCCCAGATAGACCACGCAACCGACCAGCAGCCAAAGCGCAAACCGCACGTAAGTCACCACGGGCAAGCCCCAGATCAGCCAGCAGGAGAACCCCACGCCGATCAGCGGCACCACCGGCACCCACGGCGTGCGGAATGGCCGGTGCAGATCCGGCCGCCGCCAGCGCAACACTGCCACCGCGGTGCAGATCACGATGAAGGCGCCGAGCACGCCGATATTCACCAGCTTCGCCAGCTCGTCCAGCGGAAACAGTCCCGCCGCCACCGCTGTCACCGTGCCCAGCAGGAAGGTCGCCCGATGCGGCGTGCGCCAGCGCGGATGGATGCCGGCGAACCATCCCGGCAGCAGGCCGTCGCGGCCCAGGCTGAAGCCGATGCGCGCGCCGGCCAGCAGGTTGGCGAAGATCACGCTGGTGATGCCGCACACCGAAGCCATCGAGATCACCGCCATGGTCCACGGCATGCCGATGCGGATGAATGCATTGGCCACCGGCGCGTCGTTGTCCAGCGTGGTGTAGGGCACGATGCCGGTCAGCACCAGGCAGATGGCGAAGTACAGCAGCATCGCGATGCCCAGCGACAGCAGCACCGCACGAGGCAGGTCGCGCTGCGGATTGCGCGATTCCTCCGCGGCGGTGGTCAGCATGTCGTAGCCGAACACCGCGAAGAACACCACGGCCGCGCCGGTCACCACGCCATGCATGCCGAACGGCATGAAGGGATGCCAGCGTTCCGGCTTCACGTAGGCGGCGCCGGCGATCACGATCAAGGCGGCGCCGGCGATCTTGATGCCCACGATCAGCGTGTTGAAGCGCGCGCCCCATTCCATGCGCACCGCGAGCAGGGCGGTGATCGCCACCGAGATCAGGATCGCCGGCAGGTTCACCACGCGCCCAGGGCCGGTGCCCCATGCGCCTTGCGCCCAGGTGGGCAAGGGCAAGCCGAAGTTGTTGAGCAGCACCTGCGCGTAGCCGGACCAGCCCACCGCCACCACCGCGGCGATCAGCGCGTACTCCAGCAGCAGATCCCAGCCGATGATCCATCCGGCGAACTCGCCCAGCACCGCGTAGCCGTAGGTGTAGGCACTGCCGGTGACGGGAATCAGCCCGGCGAACTCCGCATAGCACAGTGCCGCCGCCGCGCTGGCGATGCCGGCGAGCAGGAAGGACAGCAGCACGGCGGGTCCCGCCTGCGTCGCCGCCACCGTGCCGGTGAGCACGAAGATGCCCACGCCGATGATGCCGCCCAGGCCGATGGCGGTGAGTTGCCACAAGCCCAGCACGCGGCGCAGGCCGGTGCCCTTGTCCGCTTCGCGCTGCAGGCTTTCCACCGGCTTGCGCCGGGTGATGTCGTCGATCAGGCCCATCGGTTCCTCCCCGAAACCACGTGTGTTTGTTACGGCGCTTGCGCCTGTGCGTACGGCGACTTGCCACCCTTGGCGATAAAGCGGTCCACCTGCTGTTGCAGTACGGGCAGCGGCACGGAGCCGAGCGACAGCACCGTGTCGTGGAAGGCGCGCAGGTCGAAGCGTTCGCCCAGGGCTTTCTCGGCCTTCGCGCGCGCATCGACGATCGCCATCTCGCCCAGGTAGTACGACAGCGCCTGGCCCGGCCAGGCGATGTAGCGGTCCACCTCGGTCTCGATCTCGTGTTCGCTCAACGCGGTGTTGCCGCGCATGAAGGCCTGCGCCTGTTCGCGCGTCCAGCCGAGGTGATGGATGCCGGTGTCCACCACCAGGCGGCAGGCGCGCCACATCTGGTAGCTGAGATAACCGAAGCGGTCGTACGGCGTGTCGTACATGCCCATCTCCACGCCCAGCCGCTCGGAATACAGCGCCCAGCCTTCGCCATAGGCGGAGATATAGGTGTAGCGGCGGAAGTCCGGCAGCCCTTCGTGTTCGGCGGCCAGGGGCATCTGCAGCGCATGGCCCGGCGCCGATTCGTGCAGGGTCAGCGCGGTCAGCGAATACAGCGGGCGCGAAGGCAGGTCGTAGGTGTTGACCAGGTAGATGCCCGGGCCGCCGCGGCCGCCGGTGTAGAACGGCGCCAGATCCGGCGGCACCGGCTCGATGGCGAAGCGCTGGCGCGGCAGGCGGCCGATGTACTGGCCCAGCTTGCCGTCGACGCGCTTGGCGATCCAGGCGGCGTCCTTGAGCAGCTCATCGGCGCTCTTCGGATAGAACTTCGGGTCGGTGCGCAGGTAGTGCAGAAACTGCGCGAAGCTGCCCTTGAAGCCGGTTTCGCCGATGGTGCGTTCCATCTCGGCGCGCAGGCGCGCCACTTCGCGCTGGCCGGTGGCGTGGATCTGCTCGGGGCTCTGGTCCAGCGTGGTGAACTCGCGGATCTGCGCCTGGTAGAAGGCCTTGCCGTCCGGCATCGCTTCGGCGGCCAGCGTGGTGCGGGCCTGCTTCATGTAGGTGTTGCGCATGAAGTCGAGCAGTCTGGCGTAGGCGGGAATCACCTGCTGTTCGATGGCCGCATGCGCCTGCGTGCGCAGTTGTTCCTGCATGGCGGCCGGGATGGTGTCCGGCATCTTGCGGAACGGCGTGTAGAACAGGTTGTCGTCGCCCTTTGCGTTCGCCACGTCGGCAATCGACTGGTCGCGTCCGGCCAGAGTTACGCGCGGCACGCTGAAGCCGCGCGCCAGGCCGGCGCGCATATTGGCGATCTGTTCGTCGAAATAGCGCGGGATATCGCGCAGCTGGCTCAAATAGCGGCGATAGTCGTCCGCGGTGCGCATGGGCTTGCGCGCGGTGAAGCCCAGGTTGGTCCAGAACGCCGTGTCGCTGTTGAACGGCATTTCCCAGGTGCGGAAGCGCTGGTCGGCCAACAGGGTTTCGATCTGTTCGCGGTAGACCGCGTAGTTCACCGGATCGTCGCCGTGCAGCTGCTGCGGCGCGATGGCGTCAAGTTGCTTCAGGACATCGGCCCAGTAGCGTTCGCGCTGTGCCTGTGTGGCCGGATCGACCTTGGGCAGATGGTCGGCCGCCTTGCCCTCGCCGTCCTCGTCATCGCCGCCGGCGAACTGCGCCTGGCGCCATTGCCATTCCTGCGTGTAGAGCGCGCGGAAGCGCGCGTCCGCATCGTCGGCGGCGTGGGCGAGGAGAGGAGCGATGGTGAGGCAGATGGCGCAGGCTAGCGTGGCGATCGGTCGTTTCATCGGCTCCTCTCCGGGGGCGTCAGGCGAAGGGCTGGTCGATGGCCGGCGACGGTGGGGTGAACCAGGCCGCGCCGTCCTCGGTAACGTAGAAGTGGTCTTCCAGGCGTATGCCGAAACGCTCGGGCACCACGATCATCGGCTCGTCGCTGCAGCACATGCCCGGCCGCAGCGCGGTGCGCGAGCCGCGCACCAGGTAAGGCATCTCGTGGATGGCCATGCCGCAGCCATGTCCCGTGCGGTGCGGCACGCCGGGCAGGCGGTAGTCCGGACCCAGGCCCGCGCCTTCGACCACGGCGCGTGCGGCATCGTCGACGCTGGCGCAGGTGACGCCGGGTCGCACCGCTTCGAACGCGGCGAGTTGTGCGGCCTGTTCGAGTTCCCAGATGCGCGCCTGTTCGGCGGTCGGCGTGCCGAAGCAGTAGGTGCGCGTGATGTCGGAGTGGTAGCCCTGCACCGTGCAACCGGTGTCGATCAGCACCAGCTGGTCACGTTCCAGGTATTGCTCGCCGGGGATGCCGTGCGGGTAGGCGGTGGCGTGGCCGAACTGCACGATGCAGAAGGTGGACCCATTGTCCGCGCCCATCGTGCAGTGCGCTTCGTCGATAAAGCGCACCAGCTCGGTGCGCGAGATGCCTTCGCGCATCAGGCCAGCGGCAAGGCGGTGCACGTCCAGCGTCATCGCCGTGGCCTGCTTCATCAGCGCCAGCTCGGCCGAGGATTTGCACATGCGGCAGCCGTCGACGATCGCACTGGCGTCGGCGATGGGTTTGCCGCCGAGCACCGCGCGCAGGCGTTCGGCCACGGCGAACGGCGCCGCCGGGTCGAGCGCGAGGCTGCCGGCGCCGCGCTCGGCCAGCGCGTCGGCGACGAGCTGCTGCGGATCCTCGTGTTCTTCCCACAGGCGCACTTCGGCCGGAATGCGCAGCACCGCGGCGAGCGAACCGGCCTCGAAACCAGGGCAGATCAGGATGGGATCGCCCTGCGCGGTGAGCAGCATGCCGACCAGCCGCTCGCTCGCCCCCCAGGCCACGCCGGTGAAATAGCGCAGCGAAGTGCCGGCGGTGACCAGCAGGGCGTCGAGCCGCTGCGCGCGCAGCAGGGCGCGGGCGTGTTCCAGGCGGTGCCGGTATTCGTCCGCGCCGATGGCGGGCGCAGTGGCTTGCCACGGCTGCAGGCGCGCGCGGGCCTGGGCGAGATCGAGGCCGCCGATCTGGCTGGAACTCATGCGTTCTTGCTTCCCAGGTCGTCCACGCACCAGCAGCCGTCGATCTGCCGCGCCACGCCGCCGGGATTGTGGTCGCGCAGTTCCGGCGGCAGCAGATGCTCGGGCAGGTTGTCGTAGCAGTGCAGGGCGGCGAAGCGGCGGATCGCCGCCGGCATACCTACCGCGGTGAAGCCCGGATGGCCGGTGCTCGGATACGGGCCGCCATGATTCATGGCAGGGCTGACCGCCACGCCGGTGGGCATGCGGTTGCCGATCAGGCGGCCGACGCGCGGACGCAAGGCGCGCGCGACCGCGGCCGATGCTTCGTCGTCGGTGCTGCCGGTGTACAGCGTGCCGGTGAGGTTGCCTTCGAAGGCGTTGGCCACCTCGACCATCTGCGCCACGCCGTTCGTGCGGATCAGCAGGCTGGCCGGGCCGAAGGCTTCGGTCTGCAGCGCCTGCGGTTCGCGCAGGAACTGCGCGGCGTCGACTTCCAGCAAGGTCGGCGCATGGCGGTAGCCGGGCGAGCCGGCTTCGCCGCCCGCCAGCAGCTGCGCGCCGGCTTTACGCAGCGTGGCGATGCCATGCTGCAGATGTTCCAGCACGCCGCGTGAGAACAGCACGCTCGGCGCGGCACCGGCGAAATGGGCCTTGGCGGCTTCGACGAAGGCATCGCCCGCCTCGCTGCGCGGCACGATCACCACGCCGGGATTGGTGCAGAACTGGCCGCTGCCCATGGTGCAGGAGGTGAAGAACTCCTGCGCCAGCGCGGCGCCGCGTTCGGCCAGCGCACCCGGCAGCAGGAACACCGGGTTGACGCTGGACAGCTCGACATAGGCCGGCACGCCCGCCGCGTCGGCGGCGGCCTTCAGCGCGAGCCCGCCCGCGCGGCTGCCGGTGAAGCCGATCGCGCCCAGGCGCGCATCGCCAGCCAGCTTCCCGCCGATCGCATGATCGAAGTGATAGAGCATCTGCACCGAAGCCAGCGGCAGCCCGGCCTGGCGCAGCGCAGTGAATGCCGCGCGCGCCAGGCGTTCGCTGGTGGCCGGATGCGAGGGATGCGCCTTGGCGATCACCGGATTGCGTGCGGCGATGGCCGAAGCGAAATCGCTGCCGGCGATGGCGTTGAAGGCGAACGGGAAATTGTTCGGGCCGAACACCAGCACCGGCTTGCCCAGCGGCGCGAGGTGCGAACGCAGATTGGCTGCAGTGTCGATCACCGGCTGCGTCCACGCATAGCTGCGCACGGCCTTGGCGGCCAGGCGCAGCTGGTTGGTGGTGCGCGGCAGTTCCACGGCGGCCAGGCGCGGCTGCTTGGGCAGGCCGGTTTCGGCATGGGCGGTGTCGACCAGCGCTTCGGCGTCGGCTTCGATCGCCTGCGCATACGCTTCGAGGAAGGCGGCGATGCGTTCCGGCGGGGCGGCGGCCAGTGCTTCGGCTGCCGCGGTCGCGGCGGCGAGCGCCGCTTCGACATCTGCAGCGCCGCAGATCGGGAAGGCCGGGCCGATCGCCTCGCCGGTTGCAGGATTCTCGGCGCGGAACTGGCCGACCGGCGCGCTTGCCGCGCGCCAGTCGCCGTCGATCAGGATGGGCTGGATGTCCATGTCACACCTTGGGTGAGTGGGCGATGGCGTGGTCGATCACGCGCAGTGCAGCTTCGCGCTGTTCGCCGACCAGGGCCAGCCGCGGCGCGCGCACCTGCTCGCTGCCCATGCCGACCTTGGCCTGCACCAGCTTGATCAGCTGCACGAAGGTCGGCACCGTGTCCAGGCGCAGCAGCGGCAGGAACCAGCGGTACAGTTCCAGCGCCGCATCGGCGCCGCCGTCGCGAGCCAACTCGAACAGCTTCACCGATTCCTTCGGGTAGGCATTGACCAGGCCGGCGATCCAGCCGCGCGCGCCCATCGCCACGCCTTCGACGATGGCGTCGTCCATGCCCACCAGCAGTTCCACGCGGTCGCCGAGCAGGGCGCGGATGCCGGCGAAGCGGCGTACGTCGCCGGAGGATTCCTTTACCGCCTGCACATTGGGGAAGGCATTCGCCAGTTCGGCGATCTGTTCCGGCGCGAAGTCCGTCTTGTAGGCGACGGGGTTGTTGTAGAGCATGCAGGGCAGGTCGGTCGCCGCGATCACCGCGCGCAGGTGCGCGCCCATCTCGCGCCAGTCGGTGGAATACACATACGGCGGCAGCACCATCAGGCCCGAGCAGCCCAGCGCCTTCGCCTGCTGCGCCAGGCGCACGGCCTCGTCGGTGGACAGCGCGGCGATGCCGGGAATGACCGGCGCGCGGCCGTTCAACGCCTGCACCAGGGTGCGGATGATGGCGAGCTTCTCGTCGAAGCTGAGCGTGGCCGCTTCGCCCAGCGAACCGAGCGGCACGATGCCGGTGCAGCCGGCGTCGATCAGCTGGTTGGCGTGCTTGGCAAGGAAGGCGTGGTCGACCTGGCCGTCAGCGGTGAAGGGCGTGGTGATGGCGGGAATCACGCCGCGCCAGATGGATGCAGTGCTCATGTCGTTGACCTCGATGCGTCGTCGGAAGGGGAAGTGGCAAGCCCCGCCAGGGTGGCGAGGCGCGCGGGAAACAAAGGTGGACGGCCGGCGCCGCGCGGGAAGCGGCCCAGTTCCGCCAGCGCGGTGCCGCAGATGCGGCCCTGGCAGGCGCCCATGCCGCAGCGGGTGGCGAGCTTGGCTTCGCGTGCGTCGGCATAGCCGTCGAGCGCGCCGAGCGTCACGTCTTCGCAGCGGCAGATCAGGGTGTGCGGCGTGGCCAGTGCGTGTACGCGTGCGCCGGGTGCGAAATGCCTGGCCAGCAGCGCGCCGAAGCGGCGGGCGCGATCGCGTTCCGGCAGCAGGGCGCGCGCTTCGTCGGCATGGCCGCTGGCCATATGGCCAGCGATGGCGCCTTCGATGCGCGCGGCCGCCAGGCCGCCGATGCCGCAGGCTTCGCCTGCGGCGAAGATGGCGGATACGCTGGTGCGCAGCAGTTCGTCCACCTGCACCTGCGGATGGGTTGGCGCGTGGTCGAGCGCGCAGCCGAGCAGCTGGGCCAGTTCCACGTTCGGCACCAGGCCGTAGCCGACGGCGAGCAGATCGCAGTCCACGCAGGTGGTGCCGTGCGCGTCTTCGATTTCCACTAGGCGCACGGCATCTTCGCCATGCGCGTGGCGTACCACCGAACCGAAGCGATACGGCACGCCCATGAGTTTTGCGCGCAAGGACAAGGCCTGCGCCGCGCGCGAGGGCCAGTGCAGCAGTTGCCGCGCGAAGGCATGCACGCTGTCGGCGGAGGCCTGTTCGTGGATGCCGACGACTTTGGCGCCGTGCGTGCGCAAGGTGGCCGCGGCGGCGAGCAGCAGTGGGCCGCTGCCGGCGATGACCACGCGCTTGCCGGCCACCGGCCAGCCTTGCTTGGTCAGCGCCTGCAAGCCACCCGCGCCGCTCACGCCCGGCAGCGTCCAGCCGGGGAAGGGCAGCAGCAATTCCCGTGCACCGGTGGCAAGCACGAGGGCGCCGTAGGTGAGCAGGGCGGAGCCTTCCGGCGTTTCCACACGCAGCGCGCCGTCTTCGCTGGCGATCACGCTGTGCTGCGCCAGCAGGTTCACGCCGTGCAAGGCGGCGATGGCTTCGCGTGCGGCGCGCGGCGCCGGCTTGCGTACGTCGTGGCGCCACACCTGGCCGCCTGCGCGCGGCTGTGCGTCGAGCAGGCCGACGCGCGCGCCATGCGCCGCCGCGGTGCTTGCCGCCGCGAGGCCGGCGGGGCCGGCGCCGACCACCAGCACGTCGTAGCGCTCAGTCATGGCTGTCCACCTGCATGCCGTCGCGTGCGGGCGTCATGCATGCGCGCTGGTGTGCGACGCCGTCGATGCGCACGCGGCATTCGAAACACACACCCATGCCGCACAGCGGTGCGCGCGTTTCGCCGCTGACCGAGGTGCGGAAATGCAAGGTCCAATGCGCCACCGCGGCGGCGACGCTGGCGCCGGCCGGCACCTCGACCGATTGGCCGTTGACCTGCAATCGCACCGTCCCGCTCATGCGGCCAGCCTCGACGGTGCGTAAGGCGCGGGATCGATCGCCGGCTGGCGCTGCTGGATCAGGTCCAGCAGCAGGCGCGCGCTGCCCAGCGCGGTGGTGACGCCCAGGCCTTCGTGGCCGGCGGCCACCCATTGGTCGGTGGCGCCGGGGACGGCGCCGAGGTAGGGACGTCCATCTGGCGTGGTGGGACGGAAGCCGGTCCACGCGCGCAGCGCCTGCAGCTCGCGCAGCGCGGGTACGAAGGCGAAGCAGCGTTCCAGCATCCGGCGCAGCATGGCCGGCGAGACGGCCGCATCGGTGGCGCTGAATTCGCGCGAGGAGCCGAGCAGGATCTGCCCGGTGGGACGCGGCTGCACATTGAAGGCGACGCTGCTGTCCGCATCGCCGTGCGCGCTGTCGGCATAGCCCAGTTCCAGCAGCTGGTGGCGCAGCAGGCCGGGATAACGGTCGGTGATGACCAGATGCCCCTTGCGAGCGCGCATCGGCAACTGCGGCAGCAATGCAGGCAGGGCGCAGCCGGTGGCGACCAGCACCGGGCCGCTGAGCGAAGAACCATCGTCCAGTTGCGCGCCGCCCCGCCGCAGCGCCTGCACGCGGCGGCCGGCATACAGCACCGCGCCGCGCGATTGCGCGCGGCCCACCAGGTGCCGCGCCATGCGCGGCGGATACACCACGGCTTCGCGCGGCACCAGCATGCCGCCGCTCATGCCGGGGGCGAGCTCGGGTTCCAGTTCGTAGAGCTGCTGGTCGTCCAGCAGTTGCGCTTCCACGCCGGCCGCGCCCAGGCGCGCGGCGCGTACCGCGGCGGAGGCCAGTTCGCGTTCCTCGCGCGCCACCCACAAGGTGCCGCAGCGGCTGAATTCGGCTTCCGGCAGGTCGGCGAAGGCTTCCCATTGGCGCAGCGAGTAGCGGGCCAGCGCCAGCTCGGCGGGATCGTCGTCCATCGCCACCAGATGCCCCATCGCCGCCGCGGTGGCGCCGCCGCCGATCGGGCCGGGTTCCACGATCGCCACGCGCAGGCCATCGCCGCTGGCCGCGTCCGCGCAGGCCGCGCCGACGATGCCCGCGCCGATCACAACCAAGTCGTAGACCGCTACGCTCATTCCGCGCCGCTGCCCCAGGTAAAAGCATCGGCTTCGTCGAACAGCAAAGTTGAACGCGCCACCACGAACGCGCTGCCGGTGATGCGCGGCTTCACGCCGCGCGCGCCCGGCGCGTAGGTGGCTTCGAATTCGCTCCCCTGGCCGAGGATGCTTTCCTGCCGCCACACCTCGCCCGGCGCGAGCTTGCCGTCCGCCGCCAGGCAGGCCAGCTTGGCGCTGGTGCCGGTGCCGCAGGGCGAGCGGTCGTAGGCCAGGCCGGGGCACAGCACGAAGTTGCGGCAGGCTTTGGCGCCGAGGTCGGCATTGATCTCGATATGGTCGATCTCGCCGCCTTCGGCGCCAGTGATGCCTTGCGCTTCGAGCACGCGGCGGATCGCTTCGGTGTAGGCGGTGAGTTCGCGCTGGTGTTGGATGTCCAACGCGAGCGGCGTGTCCTTGGTGATGAAGAACCAGTTGCCGCCCCAGGCGATGTCGCCGGTGACGTCGCCGTAGCCGGGCACGCTGATCCTGATGTCCTTGGCGTGGCGGTAGCTTTCGACGTTGTCGATCGACACGCGGCCGTCGGCATGCAATTCCGCACCCACCGTGCCCACCGGCGTTTCGATCTTGTGCAGGCCGGGGCCGATGCGTCCCAGGTGCTGCAGCGTGCGCACCACGCCGATGGTGCCGTGGCCGCACATGCCCAGATAGCTGACGTTGTTGAAGAAGATCACGCCGGCGCAGGCCTCCGCACTCTGCGGCGGCAGCAGCAGGGCGCCGACCACGGTGGCCGAGCCGCGCGGCTCGCAGGCGATGCCGGCGCGCCAGCGGTCGAAATCGCGGCGGAAGCGTTCGCGCTGTTCCATCAGCGTGCCGGCGCCGAGGTCGGGGAAGCCGGCGATGACGGTGCGGGTGGGTTCGCCGCCGGTGTGCGAGTCGATTACGTCGATGGTATGCATGCCGGACATGCTCGCCGCCGCGGCGGTCGAGCGTCTAGCAAGGCTTGGCATCGCTCGATGCGGAAATCGGCACAATGCGCCAGGCCGGTTTTATGCCATGCTGCGATTGCACAAGGCTTCGCGACGGGGCAGGACCTGCGATGGACATGAAGATTTCGGCCGACGAGCTGGAGGCGCTGTTCGACGCCTTGCCCGACGTGGTGTTCTTCGTGAAGGACGGCCAGGGCCGCTACACCCATGCCAACCTCACCCTGGTGCGCCGGCTGGGCCTGAAGCAGCGCGCGGACGTGATCGGCCGCAGCGTGGTCGAGCTGTTTCCGGCGACGCTGGGCGGCTCCTACGCCTCGCAGGACCGGCGCGTGCTCGATGGCGAAGTGATCGAGAACCAGCTCGAAGTGCACATGTTCCCCAACCGCGTGCCCGGCTGGTGCCTCACTTGCAAACGGCCGCTGCTGAAGCGCGGGGAGGTGCACGGCATCGTCGGCATCTCGCGCGACCTGGGCAAGCCGGATGGCCGCCATCCCACCTATGTGCGGCTGCGCCGCGTGCTTGCCTATCTGCAGGAGCACTACGCCGAAGGCGTGCGGGTGGCGAAGCTCGCCGAGCTGGCTGGCGTGTCGGTGGCGCAGCTGGAGCGGCATTTCCGCCGCGTGTTCCAGCTGACGCCGCAGCAGGTGCAGACCAAGCTGCGCATCGAGGCGGCGATGCGCCTGCTGCGCGGCGACGAGAGCGTGGCGGCCATTGGCCTTGCCTGCGGCTTTGCCGACCAGAGCGCGTTCGCGCGGCAGTTCAAGGCGACGGTGGGGATGACGCCGCGGGATTACCGGGCGATGGCTGCCGGCGCCACGCGTGCGGCGCCGGCAGCGTAAAGCGGATCGAGCTCAGCCGTTCACCCACACGCCGACGTTGAGATGCCAGCCGTCGTTGCGGTGTTCGTAGTGCGGATGGACATAGTGATAGCCCGGACGCTCGACTTCCCAATGCCCCGGCACGGCGACGTATTCGCGCCCGCTCCAGCGCCAGTAGCCGCGCGCCCACACATAGCCCGGGCGGCGTGCCGGTTCCACTTCCACGATTCGCTCCGGCGGCGGCTGCGGTGCGATCACCTCGACTACGTCGCGGCGGACGATCGGACGTTCCACCACCACCGGGCGCTCGTGCACCACGCGTTCTTCCACGCAGCCGCTGGCGAGCATGGTCAGCGCGGCGAGCGCCGCGATTCGAATCTGCATCGGAAGTACCCCTTCTTCGAGAGTCAAGAAAAACGCGGCTGCCTCAAGGCAGCCGCGTCGGAATCAAGCCGGGCTCAGTGGCCCCAGTAGCCGTCGTGGAAGCGCCAGCCGCCGCGGTACGGTTCCCAGCGCGGTGCGCGATAGACGTAGCCGTGGCGCGCCGGAAGCCAGCGGCCGACCACCCACACGTGGCGGCGTGCATACGGATCCCAGCGCCAGTAACCCGGCGCCCAGGCGTAGCCGACGCGCGGCGGAGGCACTACTTCGTAGCGCGGCGCGGGCGGCGCGACATTGATGCCCACGGAAATCTGCGTGCGGGCGGCGGCATCGGGGGCGTAGGCAGAAGCGCCCAGGCCCAGGCCCAGCGCGGTCAGCACGGCGAAGGTTCGTGCCAGCGTTTTCATGCGGTTTCTCCTCGGCCACGCAGCGTGTGGCTCGCACGGAAAAACGGCATGGGCCTGCGCCTGTTGACCGCGGCCGGCCGGCTCGTTCAGAAATGGGCAGGGTGGAACGCGCGGCCGCGGCTGGGCGCGGCCGCGCAAGCCGCTACATCGCGCAGTTCGGTTTGTGCCCGCTGGCGCGCGCCTGCTCGTACACCGGCATCAGCTGGTCGGCCTGCTTGGTCAGCGCCTGCTGGCGGTTGTACGAAGCCGGATGGGTCGACATGAAGGCCGGCTGCTTGGGGCCGCCGGGAGCCTGCGCCGCCATCCTCTCCCACAGCGTGGGAGCGGAGCGCGGATCGAAGCCGGCCTGCGCCATGTAGCGCTGGCCCAGCGTGTCCGCCTCGCTTTCCTGCATGCGCGAGAACGGCAGCAGCATGCCGACCTCCGCGCCCACGCCCAGCGCCGCCGCGGCGTAGCCGACATTGGTGCCGCGGGTGGCGGCATAGGCGGTGCCGGCGACCACGGCCACTTGGGCGGCAATGTTGTCGGACATGCGCTCGGCGCCATGGCGCGACACCACGTGCGACAGCTCATGGCCCAGCACCACGGCGAGCAGGTCCTGGTTGGACGCCACTTTGAACATGCCGCGATTCACGCCGATACGCCCGCCCGGCAGCGCGAAGGCATTGGGCGTGTTGTCGTCGATGATCTGCACTTCCCATTGCTGGGTATTCCACGGCGCCGGCAGCACGGCCACGAGGGCGTTGGCGACGCAGGTGGCGTAGGCGCGCTCCTTCGGCGCGTCGGCGAACTTGCCCTTGGTGCGCATATCGTTGAATGCGGCCAGGCCCATCTTCGACATATCCCCGTCGGAGACCATCATCAGCTGCTTGCGCCCGGTGGGCGAGGTGGAGCAGCCACAGAGCAGGGCGCCTAGGGCCAGCACGAGCGGCAGGCGGAATTTCATGCGTTTTACCTCCCTGGAAAACTGGTCCGAAGCATAACCTTGCGTTCGGCGGCGCATTGTGTGCCAGTTCGGCACTTGAAAAGAACGAACGGTCGTTCTATTTTCCAGCCCCATGAACAGCACCACCACCCCCGGCAAGCGCGCCGCCACCCGCGAGATGATCCTGGACCGTGCCTACGCCATGGCCTGCAACGACGGCGTGGAAGGCCTGTCGATCGGCACGCTGGCGCAGGCGGCGGACATGTCCAAGAGCGGCGTGTTCGCGCATTTCGGTTCGCGCGAAGACCTGCAGCTGGCCGTGCTGGAGCTGGGCGCGCAGCGCTTCATGGACAATGTGCTGCTGCCCGCGCTGAAGACCTCGCGCGGCCTGCCGCGCCTGCGCGCCATCGTCGAGAACTGGTGCGACTGGGCGCAGCGCTACGAGCGCGGCTGCGTGCTGCTGTCCGCCGTCGGCGAATACGACGGCCGCGACGGCGCGCTGCACGACGCGGTGGTGCGGCAGCAGTCCGGCTGGCGCGGCCAGCTGGAAAAGGCGATCGGGCAGGCGGTGGACGAAGCGCATCTCGGCCGCGGTACCGACGTCAGCCAGCTCGCTTTCGAGATCTACGCCTTCATGCTCGTGCTGCATCACGACGCCGGCCTGTTCGGCTTCGAGGAAGCGCGCCGCCGCACCTTGGCGGCCGTCGATCGCCTGTTCGCCAGTTATCGCACCTGAACCCCCAGGAGCTCCCCCATGCCCCGCACGCAACGCGCCCATCGCCCGCACGGCCGCCCCAGCGCCGGCCTTCTGCTGAAACTCGGCGCCGTGCGCGCCAGCTTTGCCGTGGGCGGGCGTATCGCCCCGCGCCGCACGGTGGACCGCGCCGCGCGCCTGTTCGCCACGCCGTTCGCCAGCAGCCGCAGCCGCGCGCTGGCGGCGCAGCCGGACGAAGCGATGCGGCAGGGTGAGCTGGAGGTCGGCGGAGAAAAGATCGCCACGTATGTATGGGGCGATCCGGCGACGCAGCCTTATGCGCTGCTGGTGCATGGCTGGTCGAGCTTCGGCCTGCGCTATCTGCCCTGGGTGCAGCGTTTGCGCGAATCAGGCCTGGCGGTGGTCGCATTCGACCAGCCCGGCCATGGCCGCAGCACCGGACGCCTGTGCACGCTGCCGGATTTCATCGCCACCATCCGCGCGGTCGGCCAGCACTACGGGCATGCCGCGCTGGCGATCGGCCATTCGCTCGGTGGCGCCGCCTTGGCGTTGGCGCAGAGCGAAACCTGGTTGGCACGCCAACTCGTGCTGGTGGCGCCCGCGGCCGATATGGAAGCCGCCACCGGCCGCTTCTTCCGCTTCGTGAAGCTGGGCGACCATCTGCGCGAGGCGTTTTATGGATGGCTGGAGCGCCGCACCGGCGTGACCGTGCGCGAGCTGCAGGTGCACAAGCATTTGCCGGCGCTGGGCCAGTCCGGGCTGGTGGTGCACGACCTCGACGACCGCGACGTGCCGTGGGAAGAGGGCGAGCGCTATGCCCGCTACTGGTCGGGCGCGCGTCTGCTCACCACGCAGGGGCTGGGACATCACCGCGTGCTCGATGCTCCCGAAGTGATCGAGGCGACCTTTGCTTTCCTGCGCGGCGAGACGGTGGGCGAACGCGTGGTCGCGACGCCAAACCTGCCTTACGGCGTGGCGTAGGTTGGGGTGACAACCCCAACATCGTCGCTTGCGGGGTAGCCGCATCGTGTTGTCGGGGTTCGCCTGCCGGCTCACCCCAACCTGCATGGTGCTACTTGGGCGGCAGTACGCGTCCCGTGCGGTAGCTGCGATAGCGGCACACGTCGAAGTTGCGCTGCAACAGCGAGCGCCCGTCGGCGAAGGTGGCGCGTAGATCGCGGCGGCAACCTTCCTTGCCATCGATCGCCACCGTTACCGCGTTGCCACCACCGATCAGCGGACGATCGCCGATAGGGACAGCACGGAACGCCTCCGTCCCCGCCGGCGCAACGGCCAGCGTCACCAGGCTGGAAGGCGCGTCGTTGTAGACCTCCAGATAGCGCGTCTGCGCAGCGGCGACGGTTGGCAGCAGCGCGCAGGCGAGCGACACACCGGCAAGCAGCAGCGCAAGGCGACGGTTCATGGCTTCCTCTCCACAGATGCCGCCCGGGCGGCGATGCGCGGATTGGGCGCGAAGCGCCCTTCGTGCATGGCCGTTGAGGGACGGATCGTAGCCGGCGCGGGACGAATGGCAGCCGTGACCTCCGAGTCTGTTCGCCAGCGGCTCGGCCTGTGTAGGATGCGGACGCCTCGTGGATGGAGGAGTGCGATGCGATTCTGGCGTTACCTGGCCGCGTGGAGCGTGCCGGCCGTGCTGTTCGCCATCCAGGGCTACAGCATGGATGCGATGCGCGGGCATACCTGGAACGCGGGAGACTATATCCGCTGGGCGATGGTGCAGTGGTACACGCTGGCCGTGCTGGCGCCGGGCGTGTTCGCGCTGGCGCGGCGCTTCACCGTCGACACCACCGCGCAGTGGCGCTACGCGCCGGTCTACATCGCCGGCAGCCTGGTGTTCTCCGCCTGCGCCGTGCTGATCGGCGCCACGCTCGGCCATCTGCTGGAACCCGGCAACCCGCCGTTCGACGACCAGCTGCAGCAGTTCATCGACAAATACGTCTTCATCGATTTCTTTATCTACTGGGTGCTGGTGGTGGGCTGGCATGCCATGCGCTTCTTCCGCGAGAAGGACCGCCGCGCCGACCAATTGCAGGCGCTGCTGGCGCAGTCGCGCCTGCAGGTGCTGAGGATGCAGCTGCAGCCGCATTTCCTGTTCAACACCTTGCATGCGATCACGACCTTGATCCGCGAGGAGCCGGAAGTCGCCGAGGACATGCTGCTGCGCCTGAGCGAACTGCTGCGCGTCTATCTCGACGAGGACCGCCAGGAGATTGCACTGGCCCGCGAACTGGAGCTGCTGGAGCTGTACCTCGGCATCCAGCGCGTGCGCTTCAAGGACCGCCTCGATACGCGCGTCGACGCGGCCGTCTCCGCGCTCGGCGGTGCCGTGCCCGGCCTGATCCTGCAGCCGCTGGTGGAAAACGCCATCCATCACGGCATCGGGCGGCATGCCGGCAGCGACACGGTGGAAGTGTTCGCGCACCGCGATACCGACAGCCTTTACCTGGAAGTGCGCAACCGCAACGGCGTGCTGGAAGTGACCCCGGAAGAAGCCTTCACGCGCGGCATCGGCCTGTCCAACACGCGCTTGCGGCTGAAAGAGCTGTATGGCGATCTCGCCACGGTCTATATCGACGCGATGTCGCCGCAGGGCGTGACCTGCCGCCTGCGCCTGCCGTTCCGCGCGCTGGGCGCGGCGGCCGCATGAGCATCCGCGCCTTCATCGTCGACGACGAGCCGATCGCGCGGCACAGCATCGCGCGCCTGCTGCGCAAGGAGCCGGAGATCGCCATCGCCGGCGAATTCGGCGATGGCGCCAGCGCGCTGGAAGCGATCCGCCAGCTGCGGCCGGACCTGGTGTTCCTGGACATCCAGATGCCGGAGATGACCGGCATCGACGTCGCCGCGGCGCTGGGCGAAGAAAATCTGCCGGCTACCGTATTTGTCACGGCCTATGAGCAATACGCCGTGCGCGCGTTCGAAGCGAACGCGGTGGACTACCTGGTCAAGCCTTTCAGCAGCGAACGCTTCGATGCCGCGCTACGGCGCGTGCGGCGGCGGTTAGCGGGCGAGGGCGGCGATGCCGCGCCCGCGCGGGTGTGGCAGGCGCTGGCCGAGCTGCGGCGCGAACAGAGCTATGCGCGCCGCCTGCCGATTCCGCTGGACGGCAGCGTGATCCTGCTGGAGGTGGCGCGCATCGACTGGATCGAAGCCAACCGCAACTGCGTGCGCCTGCACGTGGGCAAGGACACCTACGAGTTGCGCGAGACCATGGCCGCGCTGGAAGAACGCCTCGACCCGCGCCAGTTCGCGCGCGTGCACCGCTCGGCCATCGTCAACATCGACCGCATCCAGGCGATCCACCCGTGGTTCAAGGGCTATCACATGCTGGTGCTGAGTACCGGGCAGGAATTGCGCATGAGCCGCTACCAGCACGATGCGTTCCGCGATCTGGTGCGGCTGAATGCGCGGACGCCGTAGCGGCGTCCGCGCAGGAGCGGATCAGGTGTGGTCCGATTGATTGAGCAGGTGCAGGCCGGTGCCAAGAGTGAGCACGCCGTCGTCAGGCAAGGCATCGATGCCTACGCCGCCGGGCTTTTGCTGGCTGCGGTACTCGTCCATCCACGGCACCGGTTCCTTCGGGCCGGGGATATAGGTGTGCCAGGTGGCGTCACGCGCATCCTTCTCGGTTGGCGCGTACTGGTGGTAGGAGATCGCCACGCGGACGATCCAGCCGTCGGCATCCTTCAGCGGACCGGCAGATGGCGGATTGAAGGTCCACAGGCGCACTGCGCGGGTGCTGACTTCGGCCAGCGTCTTGCGCATCTCGCGCATGACCGGCTCGGAACCCACTTTGTCGAGATTGACTTGTTCGGCGGTCACATGGCTGATGCTGCCGTCACGCTCGACGCGCGCAACCATGAAGACGGTGCCGGTCGGATAGGTACCGCCTGCCGGGCGTGCGGGGCCGGCCTGGCGGATGCTGCCGCCCTGCTGCATCTGAAAGTTTGCCCTGGCGGAAAAAGTAGGGCGTGCGCTGTGGTCCTTGATCGTGACGAGCTCATCGCGATGGTCGCTCGGGCTGCCGAAGGAGGCGCTGACGACGTGCAGCTGATACCCGTCGCCATCGGGCGAGGCCACTACGCGCAGGTGCATCGGGGCCTTCGCTTCAACCGGCTTGCCGTTGTCCAGCACCGGTTCGAAGCGCCAGCTGGAGGAGTACTGCTTGATCAGCGCGGTCACCGCTTCCGACTCTTGCCGGTCGAGGTCGAAAGAACTTACCGTACCGTCCGGTGCCACGACGACGTGACCATTGACCAGCAGGCTGGACTCAGCCTTTGCGCGCACTTCGCTGGCGGTTTGCGCCACAGCTATTCCGCAAGTTGCTGCGCAGAGCAGCAACAGCCCTAAACGTTTCATCGATTTCCCCTGATTGTCTTGCCGAGGCTCGAGTATGTCGTGCGGCGATGACAACCCGCTAGAGGTGACGTGTCGATTTTCGGCGCCGTAGTTCGTCGCCTTGGCAAGCCGGTCATCGCACCGGCGAAACATCCATCGTCTACTTGAGGAACGCCGACCATGCACGCCATCGCCCACCGCCCCCTGCGCACCCTGTTCGCCACCGCCGCCCTGGCCCTGGCCGGCGCATCCGCGCACGCCGCTTCTGCCACCTACACCATCGACCCCGCCCACACCTATCCGAGCTTCGAGGCCGATCACTTCGGCGGCCTGTCGGTATGGCGCGGCAAGTTCAATCGCACCAGCGGCAAGATCACGCTGGACAAGGCCGCGGGCGCCGGCACGGTGGACATCGCGGTAGACATGGACAGCGCCAACTTCGGCCTGGACAAGATGGACGAAGCCGCGCGCGGCCCCGAGCTGTTCGAAACCGCCAAGTACCCGAAGGCCACCTACAAGGGCAAGCTCGCCGGCTTCGTCGACGGCAAGCCCACCAAGGTGGTGGGCGAACTGACCCTGCATGGCGTGACGCGTCCGCTGGAGCTGACCATCAACTCCTTCAAGTGCATGCCGCATCCGCTGTACAAGCGCGAGGTGTGCGGCGCCGACGCCGCCGCGACGTTCCAGCGCGATGCCTTCGGCATGGCCGGGGGCAAGGACTATGGCTTCAAGATGGACGTGGCGCTGCGCATCCAGGTCGAGGCGATCGCCGATGAAACCGGCGCCAGGAAAGCCGCCGCGCCCTGATTCACAGGCAGCTCGTCAGCCGGCGCACTGCCTCGTCGAGCGCGCGTGCGTCGGCGCCGCCGTAGCCCATGATCAGCCCGCCCCGCGCGGGCGGCTCCGCGTAGCACAGCGACAGCGGCCGCGCGGAGACGCCCACCAGGGCCGCGCGGCGCGACAGCGCCACGTCGTCCACGCCGGGCTGCAGCAGCGCCACCAGCTGCATGCCGGCTTCGGCGCCGATCACTTCGAGCTGCTGCGGCAGATGCGTGCGGATCGAGGCGACCAGGGCCGCGCGCCGTTCCGCGTACAGCACGCGCATGCGGCGGATATGGCGCGCGAAATGGCCTTCGCGGATAAAGTCGTTCATGGCCAGCTGCGGCAGCGTGGCGGTGCAGGTATCCAGCGCGTCGCGGCAGGCGGCGAAGGTGTCGACCAGATCCTTCGGCACCACCAGATAGCCCAGGCGCAGGGCAGGGAACATCACCTTGCTGAAGGTGCCGACGTAGATCACGCGCTCTTCGGTATCCAGGCCTTGCAGCGAGGCGACGGGGCGACCGCCGAAGCGGTATTCGCTGTCGTAGTCGTCCTCCACGATCCACGCGCCGGAGCGCGCCGCCCAGCGCAGCAGTTGCATGCGCCGCGCCGCGCTCATGGTCATGCCCAGCGGGAACTGGTGCGAGGGCGAGATATAGGCCAGCCGCGCATCCGGCGCGCGGCGGATGCCTTCGGCCACGTCCAGGCCTTCCTGGTCCACCGGCACCGGCACGATCCGCGCACCGATGGTGCCGAAGGCCTGGCGCGCGCCGGGATAGCCGGGGTCTTCCAGCCAGGCGCGGTCGCCGGCGTCGAGCAATGCATGCGCGCAGATCTGCACGCCTTGTTGCGAACCGGTGGTGATCAGCACCTGCGCCGCTTCCACGCGCACCGCACGCACCGCGCCGAGATAGTCGGCGATGGCCTCGCGCAGCAGCGGGCAGCCGCGCGGATCGCCATAGACCAGCGACTCCGTGCTCGGGGTGCGCGCGTGGCGATTGAGCAGCTTGGCCCACAGCTCGGTCGGGAAATGCTCCAGCGCGGGCAGGCCGACGCGGAACGCGCCCTGGCTGTCCAGCCAGGTCTGTTCCGGCGTGCGCATGGCGGCCACGCGCTGCGCCACCCGGCGGTTGGCTTGCTGCCTGGCGACCGGCACGACGGACAGCCGGGGGCGGGCGGGCTTCAGCGCAGCGGTGGGGATCGAGCGGGCCACGCAGGTGCCGGCGCCGACGAAGCTCTGCAGATAGCCTTCGGCCAGCAACTGCTCGTAGGCGCTGAGCACCGGCAGGCGCGACACGCGCAGCTCGGTGGCCAGGCTGCGGGTGGATGGCACGCGCTGGCCGGGGCGCAACTGCCCGTCGGCGATGGCGCGGCGGAACCATTCGGAAAGCTGCTGGTAGATCGGCACGCCGCTGCCGTTTTCCAGCGCGATCGGGGGCAGGAACGAAGTGGACGCTCGCGGCATGCGGGTGGGCCTCAAGTGGTCATGGCGGATGATAGCCAAGTGGCTATTCGCCCTCGCCACTGCCATTCGTAGTGTTGCCCGGCGGCGTGTGGCCGGGCAGGAGAGCGGAGACGGACTTGAGCGTGGGGCAGATCATGAAGGGCAGGGCGAGGCTTGGGTTGCCGGGTGGGCTGTTGGTTCTACTGGCATGTCTGCTGGCATCGGCGGCGATGGCGCAGGACGCCGGCGCGCCCATCCGCCAGTCGCGCGACGACGCCTGGTGGACCGGCCCCATGCTGGCCAACGGCGCCGAGACCTTGCCGCAGGGCCATATGCTGATCGAGCCGTACATCTATGACGTGATGACGCCCGGCGTCGATGCGTTCGGTTCGCGCGCCTACGTGCTGTACGGCCTGACCGACCGCATCACCGTCGGCGCCATTCCGATCATCGGCTACAACCGGGTAAGCAACGGCCCGAACAGTTCCGGCATTGGCCTGGGCGACCAGATCCTGCAGTTCCAGTACCGGCTGATCCGCTTCCACGAAGGCAGCTGGGTGCCGACCGTGTCGCTGATGGTGCAGGAGGCCGTGCCCACCGGGCGCTACGACCGCCTGGGCCGGCGCCCCGCCAATGGCATGGGCGGCGGCGCCTACGCCACTACCGTGGGCGTGAACATGCAGAGTTTTTTCTGGATGCCGAACGGGCGCATCCTGCGTGCGCGCCTGAATGCCACCACCACTTTTGCCGGACGCGCGGACGTCGAAGGCATCAGCACCTACGGCACCGGCCAGGATTTCCGCGGCCATGCGCGCGGCGGCGACAACTTCTACGTGGGCGCCGCGCTGGAATACAGCCTGACCACGCGCTGGGTGCTGGCGCTGGACCTGACCTACAGCCACAACGGCAACACCTGGGTGAAGGGTTTCAACGTGGTACCGGGAATGGAGCCGGTGCGGGTGAGCAACCGCTTCGGCCGCAGCGATGCGGTGGGCTATGCGCCGGCGATCGAATACAACTGGTCGCCCAATATCGGCGTGCTGTTCGGCGTGCGGGTGATTGCCGGCGGCAACAACACCAAGCGCTCGGTGACGCCGGCCATCGCACTTAATTACGTGCATTGATTCTTGTTGCCCCCTCTCCCCTCCGGGGAGAGGGCTGGGGTCAGGGGGCGGGCGGAGCAGCGAGCGGAGGGTCGAGAAAACGGAGAGAAGGAACCCCGGTAAGATGCGAACCATTCTCATCCCTATGCTAAGGTCGCGCCCCTGATTCCAGGCCAGCGCGACCGATGCCCGCCACGTCCCACCCGACCGCACGCCACCCTTGGCGCCTCCGCGACCTGCTGCGCAAGCTGCATCTGTGGCTGGGCTTGAGCGTCGGCCTGGCGTTCGTGGTCTTGGCTTTGTCCGGCACGGTGTTGGCCTTCCAGACGGACCTGCTGCGCTGGCGCCATCCGGAGTTGTTCGCGCATGCGGTGCCGACGCCGGAGCAGCGAGCTGCCATCCTCGAACGCATCCACGCCACGCATTGGCCGGCGCCCTTGCGCGCAATCGATACGCCCACTGCCGACATGCCGATGTGGCAACTCTCCCTCGGTGGGGAAAAACGCGTTTATCTCGATCCAAGGGATGGACATCCGTTGCTGGTGCGCTCGAAAAACGACGATTTCGTGCTTTGGTTGCGCGATCTGCATACGCATCTGCTCAGCGGACACAATGGCGAAACCGCGCTTGGCGTGCTCGGCCTGGCGGAGCTGAGCCTGATCCTGATCGGCCTCACCCTGTGGTGGCCGCGCCGCGGGCATTGGCGCCATGCGGTGCGCATGTACGCGCAACCGCCGACGCGCCGCTGGCGCAGCTGGCACCAGGGCGTCGGCGCGCTGCTGTTTCCGTTCCTGCTGCTCAGCACGCTTACCGGCGTCACCCTGATCTACAAGGACACCACGCGCAGCGCGCTCGCCGCGCTGTTCGGCGACAAGTCGTCGAAGCCGCCGAAAGCGCCGGCCGTCACGCCGAGCGACGCGCCGCTGCAATGGTCCGCCGCGCTCGCCGCCGCGCAGGCCGCGCTGCCGCAGGCCGAACTGCGCCGCATCACCTTGCCGAACGACCAGAACGCCGCGCTGACCGTCCGCGCACGCGGCCCGCAGGAGTGGAATGCGGTGGGCCGCAGCGTGGTGGTGGTCGATCCGTACAGCGCGAAGGTGTTGTCGGTGTACGACGCGCAGACGCAAGGCGGCGGCGCGAAGCTGGTCGACAAGATCTACCCGGTGCATTCCGGCCAGGTGGGCGGCGTGCCGTGGCAACTCGTGATTGGTGTGGTGGGTGTGCTGCCGGCGTTCTTCCTGGTCACCGGTTTTCTGTTCTGGCGTACGCGCACGCGCCACCGCAAACATGCGCAGCAGGCGCTTGGCAAGGCCTGAGCCGTACGCCCAGGTACGCGCGTTGCAGCAAGCGCTTAACGGCATTCCACACTAGAATTGCGGGTCTTACGCACATCCTTGAGTTGGAGTCGCCATGAGTTCCCCCGCCCAGCATGTTTCCGCCAGTGCTGCAGTGCACGAAGGCCGTCCCTTGCGCTTCGTCACCGCCGCCAGCTTGTTCGATGGCCATGACGCGGCGATCAATATCATGCGCCGCATCATCCAGTCGCAGGGCGCGGAGGTGATCCACCTGGGCCACAACCGCTCGGTGGAGGACGTGGTCCGCGCCGCCTTGCAGGAAGACGCCGACGCGATTGCGCTGTCCTCGTACCAGGGCGGCCACGTCGAGTACTTCAAGTACATGGTGGACATGCTCAAGGAACACGGCGCCGCGCATATCCGCGTGTTCGGCGGCGGCGGCGGCACCATCACGCCGGAAGAAATCCGCGAGCTGCAGGCCTACGGCGTGGAGCGCATCTACCACCCGAACGACGGCATGAAGCTCGGCCTCACCGAGATGATCGAGGACGTGATGCGCCGCACCCGCGAGGCCGCCGACAAGCGCGCCCACGCGGAGCAGGCCACCGCCGTCGCGCCGCGCGTGGATATCGACGACGAGATCTCGATCGGCCACATGCTCTCGGCGATCGAGGAAGGCGAGCTGCCGGACGCCGAGCTCGAACACCTGCGCAAGCAGTGGAAGATGGCCGGCAAGCAGACGCCGGTGCTCGGCGTCACCGGTACCGGCGGCGCGGGCAAGTCCTCGGTGGTGGACGAACTGCTGCTGCGCTTCCTGCACGCGTTCCCGGAAATGCGCATCGCAGTGCTGGCGGTCGACCCGACCCGCCGCCGCAGCGGCGGCGCGCTGCTGGGCGACCGCATCCGCATGAATTCGCTGCGCAGCCATCGCGTCTACATGCGCTCGATGGCCACGCGCCGCCAGCACGCCGCCACCAGCGTGGTGCTGCACGACTGCATCGACTTCCTCAAGGCGCAGCCCTACGACCTGGTGATCGTGGAAACCGCTGGCATCGGCCAGAGCGATTCGGAGATCGTCGACCTGGTCGACTTCCCGATGTACGTGATGACCAGCGACTACGGCGCGGCCAGCCAGCTCGAAAAGATCGACATGCTGGACTTCGCCGAACTGGTGGTGCTCAACAAGTTCGACAAGCGCGGCGCCGAAGACGCGCTGCGCGACGTGCGCAAGCAGTGGAAGCGCAACCGCACCGCCTTCGCCCTGAAGGACGAGGAAGTGCCGGTCTATCCGAGCATCGCCAGCCAGTTCAACGATCCGGGCGTGACCTGGATGTTCGCCAACCTGTGCCGCCTGCTGCGCGACAAGCTCAGCCTGCCCGCGCCGAAGTGGACGCCCGATCTGGACACCTCGCTGAAGGAGCCGCGCGCCACCGTGCTGATTCCCGGCAGCCGCGTGCGCTATCTGGCCGAGATCGCCGAGCAGGGCCGTGGCATCAATACGGAGATCGAGCGCGAGGCGGAATTCGCCAGCAAGGCGCAGCACTACTACGAGTCGCTGAAGGACCTGGGCGATGCGCGCCTGCCGCGCGAGCTGTCGCGCTACGACAGCGAGTCGCTGCACGAGGAGGGCGCCGACCGCACCCTGCTCACGCTGCGCCAGCGCTACAACCAGGCGGTGAAGGAGCTGAGCCACGAGGCCGTGCACCTGCTGCACGACTGGCCGGCGCGCTACAAGTCGGTCACCGACGAGTACAACGAGTACAAGGTGCGCGACAAGACGATCCGCGTGGAGAACTATCGCGAATCGCTGAGCCACCAGAAGATCCCGAAGGTGTCGCCGCCGAAGACGAGGGACTGGGGCGACCTGGTGCGCTTCCTGATGCGCGAGAACCTGCCGGGCTATTACCCCTACACCGGCGGCGTGTATCCGTACCGCCGCACCGGTGAAGACCCCACCCGCATGTTCGCCGGCGAAGGCACGCCGGAACGCACCAACCGCCGCTTCCATTACCTGAGCCAGGGTGGCGCGGCCACGCGCCTGTCCACCGCGTTCGACTCGGTCACGCTGTATGGCGAGGACCCGGCGCCGCGTCCGGACATCTACGGCAAGATCGGCAACTCGGGCGTCAACGTCGCCACGCTGGACGATATGAAGAAGCTGTATTCCGGCTTCGATCTCAGCGCGCCCAGCAGTTCGGTGTCCATGACCATCAACGGTCCGGCGCCGATCATCCTGGCGATGTTCATGAACACCGCGATCGACCAGAACGTGGAGAAGCATCTCAAGGCCGATCCGGCGCGCTGGAGCGCGGCGCAGAAGAAGATCGCCGCGCTGCATCCGCACGGCGGTCCGAGCTATTCGGGCGAGCTGCCCAAGGGCAATGAAGGCCTGGGCCTTGGCCTGCTCGGCATCACCGGCGACCAGCTGGTGGACGAAGAGACGTACGCGCGCATCAAGGAAGAAACCCTGCAGACCGTGCGCGGCACCGTGCAGGCGGACATCCTGAAAGAAGACCAGGCGCAGAACACCTGCATCTTCAGCACCGAATTCGCGCTGCGCATGATGGGCGACATCCAGCAGTATTTCGTCGACCACAAGGTGCGCAACTTCTATTCGGTGTCGATCTCCGGCTACCACATCGCCGAGGCCGGCGCGAACCCGATCAGCCAGCTGGCCTTTACGCTGTCGAATGGCTTCACCATCGTCGAGTACTACCTCGCGCGCGGCATGAACATCGACGACTTCGCGCCGAACCTGTCGTTCTTCTTCTCCAACGGCATGGACCCGGAGTACACCGTGATCGGCCGCGTGGCCCGCCGCATCTGGGCCCGCGCCATGCGCGAACGCTACGGCGCCAGCGCGCGCAGCCAGATGCTGAAGTACCACGTCCAGACTTCCGGCCGCTCGCTGCACGCGCAGGAAATCCAGTTCAACGACATCCGCACCACGCTGCAGGCGCTGTACGCGCTGTTCGACAACTGCAACAGCCTGCACACCAATGCCTACGACGAGGCGATCACCACGCCGACCGAGGAGAGCGTGCGCCGCGCGGTGGCGATCCAGCTGATCATCAACCGCGAGCTGGGCCTGAACTTCAACGAGAACCCCTGGCAGGGCAGCTTCGTGGTCGACGCGCTTACCGACCTGGTGGAAGAAGCCGTCTACCGCGAGTTCGAGGCGATCAGCGAGCGCGGCGGCGTGCTCGGCGCGATGGACACCATGTACCAGCGCGGCAAGATCCAGGAAGAGTCGATGTACTACGAGCAGAAGAAGCACGACGGCAGCCTGCCGCTGATCGGCGTGAATACCTTCCTGCCGAAGGACCACGGCGGCGAGATCGCCACCGAGATCGAGCTGATCCGCTCCACCGAAGAAGAGAAGGGCCAGCAGATCGACAATGTGCAGGCCTATGCCAAGGCCCGCAACGGCCTGGCCCCGGAAAGCCTCAAGGTCCTGCAGAACACCGCGCGCGAACGCCGCAATGTGTTCGAGCAGCTGATGGAGGCGGTGAAGTACAACTCGCTGGGGCAGATCAGCCATGCGTTGTACGACGTGGGTGGCGAGTACCGCCGCAACATGTAAGCGAAAGGGGCCGCGAGGCCCCTTTTTTTATCCCTCAGGCTTTCACCCCTCTCCCCTCCGGGGAGAGGGCAGGGTGAGGGGCCGCTCTAGCGATAACGCTGCGACCGAAGGATCTGTCAGCAGCGCCAAACCAACATCAGGGGGAAACGCATGACGAAGTTGTACTTGGCCATTGCCCTGTTCGCCGCATTTTGCTCCAGCGCGTTCGCCGCTGACTCGACCAGCACCGCCACTCCCGGCCCCACCATCGACGTCGACGACGTCTACCGCTTCTACCACCTCTACGACGCCACCAGCGGCCACCCCGCCGCCGAACAGCTCCAGCACGACTACCTCGACACCGGCTCCGCAGGCCTCCACCGCCTGGCCGAACTGCGCAAGGTCACCGGCGAGGCGATCGCCAAGTTCATGGCCACGCAACCCGCCGTCTATGCCGATGCCAAGCGCTGCATGGCGGTGCTGCCCGGCGCCCGCGCGCGCCTCATCACGGCCCTGGCGCGCTTTCGCCAGCTCTACCCGCCGATGGAGGCGGTGCCCACCACCGTCGCCGTCAGCCGCGGCAAGCCCGTGGGCGTCACCGACGACCAGGGCGTGATCATCGGTCTCGAAGCCCTATGCGCCATCAGCTACCTCGAAGCTAATCCCGAAGACCGCTTCGTGCATGTGATGGCGCACGAGTACGCTCACGCGCAACAGGCGCGCAAATCGCCGGCGTTCTTCAATGGGGACAAGCCGACCGTGCTGCAGCAGTCCCTGCTGGAAGGCGCGGCGGAATTCGTCGGCGAGCAGGTGTCCGGCAGCGTGGCGTATACCGGTTTGCCGGCGATGACCAAGGGGCGCGAGAAGGAACTGGAAACCGCCTTCCTCGCCGACCAGGACAAGACCGATCTATCGGCGTGGCTCTACAACGGCACGCTGACCAAGCCGGGCGACATCGGTTATTGGGTGGGCTACCGCATCGTCAAGTCGTACTACCTGCATGCGAAGGACAAGCGGCAGGCGGTGCGCGACATCCTCGAGATGAAGGATGCGAAGGCATTTCTCGCGGCAAGCGGATGGACGCCGGGGATGCGGTTTCCCTGAGGCGCGTTTTCGTCATTCCGGCCCGCGCCGGAATGACGTCCTGCGGCATCAGGCGCGATCGGCTTGCGTGAGCGCATCCGTCGATGCCGGCAGCGTCTCCGGCATCCGCACCAGCACCGGCAGCACCAGCAGAGCCACCGCGGCGATCATTACGCCAGGGATCACCTTCCACCCGGTGACGCCGATCAGCAACTCGGCCAGGAATGGCGTCAGCCCACCGAAGATCGCCGTCGCCATCGTCACACCCAGCGCCAAGCCGCTGAGCCGGCCTTCGCCGGGAAACTGCTCGGCGGTTGCCGGCGCGCCGACCGCGCTGACGCCACCCGCAAGACACGCCAGCACGATCGCGCTCAGCGCGATATCCACCTCCGTCCCGCGCGCCATCCACTCGAACATCAGCAAGGGCAACAGCACCCCCGCCGCGGCAAGCCACACCAGCACCGGCCGGCGGCCGACGCGATCGGACAGCGCACCTGCCAGCGGCGTGACCAGGATCACCGCCACCGCGGCCACGGTCGACAGCCACAGCGAGCGCTCTTCGGCGAGGATGCCCGACGAGCTCAGGAAGGCCGGCACATAGGTGATGCCCACGTAGTAGGTGATCGAACCCAGCGCCGAGATGGCGAAGGTGCGGAACAGGGCGGGGCGGTGGTGGGCAAGCGTGTGGCCGAGCGGCGAATCCGGCACGGTGTGCTGCTCCATCTGGCGCACGAAGTCCGGCGACTCCTCCATGGTGGAGCGCGCGATCCACACGCAGCCGGCCAGCGCCGCGCCGACGAAGAACGGGATGCGCCAACCCCAGGCATCCAACTGCGCCGTGCTCATGGCGCTCACCGTCAATGCGGAAACGCCCACCGCCAGCAGCGCGCCGATCTCGCTGGCGGCCGAGGCCAGCGAGGTGATCAGGCCACGCCGGTCCTTGCGTGCGCCTTCCAGCAGATAAGCCACCACGCCGGTGTATTCGCCGCCGACGGAGAACGCCATGAAACAGCGCAGCAGCAACAGCAGCGCACCCGCCGTCGAGCCGATGCTGGCATGCGACGGCAGCAGCGCCGTGGCCAGCATGGCCAGGGTCATCAGCATCATCGACAGCAGCAGGGTGCGGCGCCGCCCGATGCGGTCGCCGATATGGCCGAACACCATCGCGCCGAGCGGCCGCATCGCGTAGGAGATGGCGAAGCCGGCGAGGGTGGCCAGCAGCGAACTCTCGCCGCCGCCGAAGAACACCCGCGACAGCACGGTGGCGAAATAGAGATAGAGGGTGAAGTCGTACCACTCGACCACGGTCGAGAGGGCGGCGACCGCCATGGAGGCGCGGGAGATTTCGGCAGTGCCGGGCTTTTCGGTCATGCGGTGACGGCGGCCGGGTACGGGAACCGCGATCCTAGCGCGATCCGCCGTACCTGGCCCGTCAAGCCGCGATCAGGCTGCGATGCGCGGGAAATAGGCCTCGCGGTCGAGATCCTCGATCAGGCCCGGCCCGGTTGGCATCCAGCCCAGCGCCTCGCGCGTCTTCGCGCTCGATGCGGGGATGTCGGCACCGAAGAAATACGCGAGAAAGCCGAAATGCTCCTGCGCTTCCTCGCGCGTCCTGGCCACCACCGGCAGGCCCAGGCGCTGCCCGATGACTTCGGCGATCCGCTTCGTCGCCACGCCTTCCTCCGCCACCGCGTGATAGCACTTGCCAGCCGCACCGTGCTCCAGCGCCAACCGGTAGAGACGGGCGGCATCCAGGCGATGCACCGCCGGCCAGCGATTCTGCCCATCGCCGATATAAGCCGACACGCCACGCTCCCGCGCGATGCGGATCAGCCACGGCACGAAGCCATGATCACCGTCGCCATGCACGGTCGGCGACAGGCGCACGATGCCCGAGCGCACGCCGCGTTCGGCCATGGCTACGGTCATCACTTCCATCGGCAAGCGCGGCGAGCCATGCGAGGCGGCATCGGCGATGTCGTCCTCGGTGCCGATGCGGCCCGGTGCGAGCATGCCGGTGCCGGTGGTGCCGATCAGCGGCCGGCCGGAACCGGCCAGCGCTTCGCCCATCGCTTCGACCGCGCGGCGCTCGGTCACCGCGTTTTCCGCGTAGCGCGAGAAGTCGTGATTGAAGGCAGTGTGGATCACGCCATCGCAGGCGGTAGCCGCTTCGGCCAGCCGTTCCGGTTGTTCCAGCGAGGCATGCAGGATGTCGACGTCGCGTCCGGCCAGTACCGCGGCCGAAGCCTCCGAGCGGGCCAGGGCCAGCACTTTATGGCCCGCGGCAAGCAGATCATCGACGACGACGGAACCGACGAACCCTGTCGCGCCAGTAACGAATACACGCACAATGCATCCTCCAGGTTTGGGATGGGCGGCATCGTCCTCGCACGGCACGCATGGATGAAGCCGTGGCGTTATACGGGTATACGAACTAACAGGCTCGGCAAGCAGATGAATACGACGGTGGCCAACGACAACCTGCTCGGCGCCTATCTGCGCGATCGACGCGAACGGCTGGATCCGGCGGCGCTCGGCTATCCCGCCAGCCGCCGCCGCACGCCGGGCTTGCGCCGCGAGGAAGTGGCGCAGCGCGCCAACGTCAGCGCCACCTGGTACACCTGGTTGGAGCAGGGGCGTGGCGGAGCACCGTCGGACGAAGTGCTGGATCGCATCGCTCGCGCGCTGCTGCTGAGCGAGATCGAACGCCAACATCTGTTCCTGCTGGCGCTGGGGCGCCCGCCGGAGATCCGCTACCAGGCCAGCGAAGGCGTGACGCCGCGCCTGCAGCGCGTGCTCGATGCCTTGCCGTGCAGCCCTGCGATGGTGAAGACCACCACCTGGGACGTGCTGGCCTGGAATCGCGCCGCAGCCGTGGTGCTTACTGACTACGCCAAGCTCGAACCCGCCGAGCGCAACGTGCTGCGCCTGATGTTCTGCAACCCCGAGGTACGCGCGCATCAGGTCGACTGGGAAAGCGTCGCACGCTTCGTGGTGGCCGCGTTCCGCCTGGATGCGGCGCGCGCGGGCGCGGCGCGCAGCGTGCAGGCGCTGGTGGACGAGCTGAGCGAACGCAGCGCCGAGTTCGCCGCGATGTGGCAAAGCCAGGACGTGCAGCAGCACGGTGGCGGCACCAAGCAGCTGCGGCATCCGACGCTCGGCGCGATCGCGATGGAGTACTCGGCCTTCGCCGTCGACGGATGCCCCGACCTCAACATGGTGGTCTACAACCCGGCCACGCCGGAGGATGCGCAACGCATCCGCCGTTTGATCGAAGCATCGGAGCCCGACCGTAACCGGTGATGTGTAAGCGGTGTGAAGGTCGCCCGTTCCCTAAGGGAATCCACATCGCGCGATTGTGACAGCGCTCTCTTCCTGCAAGCCGTAGCGGATCGCAAGATGCGACGCACTAGGGGGAGCGTCACATGGTGTTGCGCAGCATTGCGTCGCGACTGGCCGCCTGGGTGCTGGCCGGCACCCTGCTCGTGGTCGTGGCCGGCGGGTTCCTGCTGTTCCGCGTCATCCGCGAGCAGATTCTGCAACAGACCCATCGCGAATCCGCGGTGCTCGCCGGCGACGTCAGCCATCGCATCCAGCACCGCCTCGACAAGGTGGCCGATACCGCGCAGACGCTGGCGGCGCTGATCGGGCCGCGGCCGGACGACGCGGAAACCCTGATCGGCGATGCGTTGCGGCACAACGGCGATCTCGCCGGACTCGCCGCGGCCTATGTGCCCGTATCGATGAACGCGACCGCACCGGTCCGCTCGCCCTTCGTCAGCCGCCAGGGCGACGGCAAGCTTGTCACGCGCGACCTGCTGAAGGATCCCGCGCCGTACTGGACACAGGCGTGGTTCCGCACGGGACTCGGCTGTGCCGTCGGTTGCTGGCAGCAGCCGTTCTTCTCGCAATCGCGGCAACGCCAACTGGTCAACTACTCGGCGGCCATCCTGGCAGGCGGCCGCGCGGTGGGTGTGCTGAATGCCGATGTCACGCTGGAGTGGCTGCAGGGCGTGCTGCAGAACTTGAACAAGCCCAAGGGCACCGAGGCTTTCGTGATCGACCAGCAAGGCGTCTATCTCGCCACCGATGGCCCGGCGCTGGCCGGCCGCCGTGCGCAGGACGAGCTGGTTGCGGCGCTGCGCGGCGATACGGCCGATCCGATCCGGCATACCGGCATCCTGGCCGCGCATGCCGGCGCGCCGGTGTGGATCTATCACGCACCGATCGACGGCACGCATTGGCAGTTCGGCCTGGTGGTGCCGGAGGAGCAGATCTACGCCGGCGTGCGGCGCACCTTTTCGGTGGCCTTGTCGGTAGGTGCGCTGGCGCTATTGAGCCTCACGCTGCTGACCCTGGTGGTCACGCGCCGCGTGCTCAGTCCGCTGGGCGTGTTGACCGAACGCGCCGAGCAGGTGGCGAAAGGCGCCTTGGATTTCGCCTTGCCCGTCGTGCGCCACCACGACGAAGTCGGCCGCCTCACGCATGCTTTCGACCGCATGCGCCACGAGCTGGCCGATCATCTGGCCGAGCTGGGCCGCGTCGCGCGCGAGCAGCAGCGCCTGGCCAGCGAACTGGAGATCGCCCAGCAGATCCAGACGGCCCTGCTGCCCGGCGCGCATTTCCTCGACGCGCGCTGCAACAACTTCGAGCTGCATGCGGTGCTGAAGCCGGCGCGCACGGTCGGCGGCGATCTGTACAGCTATTTCATGCTGCACGACCAGCGCTTCTACATCATGGTCGGCGACGTCTCGGACAAGGGCATTCCCGCCGCGCTGTTCATGGCCCGCGCGATCACCCTCGCCAAGGCCCTGGCGCCGCGCGCGCAATCGCCGCAGCAACTGCTGCAGCTGCTCAACCAGGACCTGTGCCGCAACAACGACGGCTGCATGTTCGTCAGCCTGCTGTGCGGCCTGCTGGATACCGCCACCGGGCATTTCTCGATGGCAAGCGCAGGCCATGAGCCGCCGGTGCTGTGGGGCGACGGCGCGCCGCAGTTGCTGGACATCGAAACGGGGCCGGCATTGGGCCTGGACGAAGAGGCTGCCTACAGTTCGCGCCGCGTACGCCTGCGGCCGGGCGAGACCTTGCTGATGTACACCGACGGCATCACCGAGGCGACCGATGCCAGCCTCAGCATGTACGGCCAGGAACGGATGCTGGCCTGTCTCGCGCGCTATGCCGTGCAGGCCGAGGGCGATCCGGCCGGCTATCTGCTGGCCGACGTGGAGGCGTTCGCCGCGGGCCATGGACAGGCCGACGACATCACCGTGCTGGCGCTACGCTGGCACCACGCCGGGGCAGACGGGAGCGCGTCCATGCTGGACCTGACCATGCCCGCTTCGATCGAAGCGGTATTCGACGCATTGAGGCATTGCGACGAGCAACTCGCGGGTGCCGGCGTCGCCCAGGGCGTGCGCGACGATGTGCGCCTGGTGCTGGAAGAACTGATGGTGAATATGGCCGAGCATGGGCGCCCGCCTGACGGCGAGGCGCGGATCGAGCTGCGCATGGCCCTGGCCGCCGATGCCGTGCTGGTCGACTTGCATCACGACGGCCAGGCCTTCAATCCTTTGCTGTCGCCTCTGCCGCAACTTACCGGCGACATCGCCGACCGCGAGATCGACGGCGGCCTGGGCATCCACCTGGTACGCGCCATGGCCAGCGATTTCAGCTACGCACACGACGAGCAGGGCAACCACCTGCAGTTGCGTTTCATCCTTCCTTCCTGAGCGGAGGCACGACCATGAGCTTCAGTCTTGATACCGCTGCCCTGTCGCCCGAGCGCAGCACTTTGCGCCTGCATGGCCGGCTCGATGCGTTGACGTTCGGCGATTTCGACGGCGGCGCCGCGCCCGTGCTGGAGCAGATGGGGCAGGGCGGCACGGTGGTGCTGGATCTGTCCGCGCTCGATTACATCAGCAGCGCGGGTTTGCGCAGCATTGCCAAGATCCGCAAGGCGATGCGTGCGCGCGAAGGGCATACCTTGCTGGTGAATCCGCAGCCGCAGGTGCGCAAGGTGTTCGAGATCGTCAAGGCGGTGCCGGTGAGCGATGTGTTTTCCAGTGTGGAAGAGCTGGATGAGTATCTGGACCGGATTCAGAAGAGGGTGCTGGGCGGAGACGATGACGACGTGTAGGCAGGCGTAGGTTGGGGTGAGCAAAGCGAACCCCAACGCAGCGATATGGGCGGGAACCTCGTTGGGGTTCGCCATAGGCTCACCCCAACCTACGGGACCTGTCCCTGCCATCAGTCACCTTTGCCAACTCGCGCAAGGCATGTATACACTGTATACATGCCGAAACTCACCACCCCCGAGAAGATCCTCCGCGCCGCGCACAAGCTGATGGACCGCCATGGCGCGGATGCCGTCACCATGCGCCGCGTCGCCGAGGCGGTGGGCATTACGCCGATGGCGATCTACCGCCATTTCCCCAACCGCGAGGCGCTGCTCAAGCGCATCTCCGACGACAGCTTCGCCAGCGTGGCGCAGGACTGGTCGGAGCGCGCGAGCCATCCGGATGTCTACCGGGGCCTGCTGCAGTCGCTGGAGCAATACCTCGACTATGCGCTGACCCATCCGAACCTGTTCGACCACGCCTTCTCCGTGCGCCGCGACGACGCACGCCGTTTTCCCGAGGATTTCCGCGACCGCCAGTCGCCCACGCTCACCGTCATCGCCGACAAGCTGGCCGAGGGCATGGCGCAGGGGCTGTTCCGAAAGGCGGATCCCTGGGACGTGGCCATGACCCTATGGGGCCTCGGCCACGGCCTGATCTCGCTCTACCGCGCCGGCCGCTTCAGCTACGACGAGCGGCAGTTCCGCGCCTTCTATCTGCAATCACTGGAGACCGTGTTCGATGGCATCAAGCCTTGATTCGCGCCGGCTCATCGCCGGCCTCGCCGCCACCGCGCTGTCCGCGCTGGCCTATGGTTTCGGTACCGGCTTGCAGCCCCTGCCCTGGCTCACCTGGCTGGCGCCTTTGCCGCTGGCCTTGCTGGCGCCGCATGTCAAAGCGCGCTGGCTCGCGCTCGCGGCCTTCGTGGCCGGGGCGCTGGGGGCGCTCAATCAGTGGCATTACCTGCACGGCGTGATCGGCCTGCCGATGCCGGTAATCGTGCCGTTTACCGCATTGCCGGGCGTGGTGCTCGCGTTGTGCCTGCTGTTCTTCCGCCGGCTGCTGCGGCGCGGACACGGCATCGCCGCCATGCTGGCCATGCCGGCCTTATGGGTGGCGATCGAATACGCCAATACGCAGACTTCGCCGCATGGCACCTTCGGCAGTCTCGCCTACAGCCAGATGGATATGTTGCCCGTGCTGCAGCTGGCTTCGATCACCGGCTTGTGGGGCATCGGCTTCCTGTTGCTGCTGATCCCGGCGGCGCTGGCGGTGGCGTTGACGCGCAAGGCCGCAACGCACGCACGTCTCGCCGCCGTGGCCATCATGGTGGTGGCGATGGGCGCGACGCTCGCTTATGGCTACGCACGCCTGCATGCACCGGCGACCGGCTCGATCAAGATCGGCCTCGCCTCGATGGAAAAGCCGGTGCGCCCCGCCTTATCGGCGCCGGAAGGGCAGGCATTGCTGGACCGCTATCTCGCCGCGATCGATCGCCTCGCCGCCGGCGGCGCCACCGTGATCGTCACGCCCGAAACCGCCTTCGCCACCGGCGAAACCACCGTCCCGGCCTTCGCCGAAGCGGCGCGCCGCCATGGCCTGATCCTGGCCACGGGCATCGACGCGAAAGGCGGCGCGGACGGCGAGCGCAATGCGCAGTGGGTGTTCCGTCCCGGGCTGCAGTCGCCGGCCACCTATGCCAAGCATCACCTGATCCCCGGCTTCGAAAACCAGTACACGCCCGGCGCTACTTACACCATGCTCGACGGCTCTCCGCGCATCGGCCTGGCGATCTGCAAGGACATGGACTTCCACGATATCGGCCGCGCCTACGCCGACCGCCAGACGCAGCTGCTGCTGGTGCCGGCCTGGGATTTCGGTGTCGACGGCTGGTTCCACGGGCGCATGGCGATCATGCGCGGCGTGGAAAGCGGCTTCGCCATTGCCCGCGCGGCGCGCGCCGGTCGTCTTACGCTGAGCGACGACCGTGGCCGGGTGGTGGCGGAAGCGTCCAGCGAACAGCATGATGCGGAACTGGTCGGCGAGCTGCCGCTGCACGCATCGCGCACGTTCTATGCGCAATGGGGCGACTGGTTCGCCTGGGCGGATCTGGCGCTGCTGGCCATCCTGCTGGTGTGGGCCTTCGTGGTGCCGCCCCGTTCGAGTTGAACCGTTGCCGGAGATGCGGATGCCTGCCCCCACTGACGAGGAATTCTGGATCGCCGCGGAGGGTGGCCGGCTTTATGTAAAGCACTGGTATCCCGCCGCGGAGAACGCCGCAGACGCACCCATCGTGCTGTTCCACGATTCCCTGGGTTGCGTGGCGCTGTGGCGCGACTTCCCCGCGCAGTTGGCGGAAGCAACCGGGCGGGGTGTGATTGCCTACGACCGGCTTGGCTTCGGCCAATCCGATCCGCACCCCGGCCACCTGGATGCGGGCTTCGTCGACGAGGAAGCCCGCCATGGTTTCCGCTTTCTGCGCGAAGCCCTGCGCCTGGACCGCTTCGTTGCCTTCGGCCACAGCGTCGGCGGCGGCATGGCGGTGGCCTGCGCCGCGGCGTGGCCGGAAGACTGCGTGGCGCTGATCACCGAATCCGCGCAGGCCTTCGTCGAAGACCGCACGCTGCAAGGCATCCGCGAGGCGAAGCAATCGTTCGCGCAGCCGGGCCAGCTCGACCGCCTGCGCAAATACCACGGCGACAAGGCGGCCTGGGTGCTGCAAGCCTGGACCGAGACCTGGCTGGCGCCGGACTTCGCGGACTGGAGCCTCGATCGCGCCTTGCGCCAGGTGACCTGCCCGGTCCTGGCCATCCACGGCGACCGGGACGAATTCGGCTCGCCGCGCCATCCCGGGCGCATCGCTAGCCTGGCCGCAGGGCCGGTGGCGAAGCACGTGTGGGAGGGCTACGGCCACGTGCCGCATCGCGAGAACGCCGCCGCGGTGACGGCGCTGGTGGCCGCCTGGCTGCAGGCGAACGGCGGCGGTTGAGCGCCGCCGCGCCATTAATCAAAACCTAACGGCCCTGGCGCATGCTCCTGCCTTCCTGTCCTGGCCGGGTGTGCCTGTGTATCTGCTGCTGGTGGAAGACGATGCGATGCTGGGCGAAGCCATCTGCGATGGCATTCGCGAACAGGGCTGGGCGGTCGACCGGGTGAACGACGCCGGTTCGGCCAGGGCGGCCCTGGTCGACCACCCGTATACCGCCGTGCTGCTGGATATCGGCCTGCCCGGCGATTCCGGCCTGACCGTGCTGCGCTTCCTGCGCGAGCGCTACGACGCCATCCCGGTGCTGGTGCTCACGGCGCGCGGGCAGCTGAGCGACCGCATCCGCGGACTGGATGCCGGCGCCGACGACTATCTGGTCAAGCCGTTCCAGCTCGGCGAACTGCTGGCCCGCGTACGCGCGGTGGCGCGGCGCAGCGAAGGCCTGGTGGTGCCGACGCTGCGGCACGGCGACGTGGTGCTCGACCCGGTACGGCGGCGCGTGACCAAGGATGGCGAAGCGGTGGCGCTCAGCGCTTATGAGTACCGCATGCTGCTCACCCTGCTGCAGCGTGCCGGCCACGTGGTGACGCGCGACGAACTGGAAAAGGCCATCTATGGCGACCGCGCCGCGGTGGGCAGCAATACCGTTTCGGTGTTCGTGCACCAGTTGCGGCGCAAGCTGGGCGACGACCTGATCGCCACCGTGCACGGCCATGGCTACACCCTCGGAGGCATGCTGTGAGATCGCTGCAGTGGCGCATGCTGGCGGCGCTGGGCCTGGTCATCGTGCTGGCCTGGTCGATCTCGATCGCGATGTTCGCCGCGGTGCTGGTCTCCGGCCGCGCGAATTTCTGGCACGAACATCTGGATCGCCTGGGCCAGACCCTGGTCGGCAGCCTGCCGGACCAGCTCAAGCCGGATACGCCCGCACAGGCGGCGGCAGCGGTGCCGCCGCCGATGGCGCAAGGCGATCCCGGCGGCATCCTCACCGCCGTGGTGCTCAATACGGTTGAACTGGCCATCGTCGGCCTGCTGATGTGGTGGGCGGTAGTGGCCTCGCTGCGGCCCCTGAAGGCGATCTCGGCGGAGATCGGCCGGCGCAAGGCCTTCGATGCCACGCCTTTGCCCACCGAGCGCGTGCCGTCCGAACTGCGTCCCTTGATCGTCGGTTTCAATGCGCTGCTCGGCCGCGTCGATACGGCGATGAAGGCGGAACACCAGTTCATCGCCGACGCCGCGCACGAGTTGCGCACACCGCTGGCGGCGTTGCACGTGCAGGCCGACGTCGCCTTGCTTGCCGGTACGCCGGAGCGCAAGGACGAAGCCCTGCGCAAGCTGCTCGACATCGCACAGCGCAGCCACCGCCTGGCCGAGCAGTTGCTGGACCTGGCGCGGCTGGATGCGGGGCTGCACGCCTTGAGCGTGCAGCGCACCGATCTGCTGGAGCTGGCCAACCACGTGGTCAACGAATTCGCCGTGCGTGCCGCGGATCGCGGCACGCGGCTGTCGATCGACGGCACCTCCTGCTGGGTGCGCTGCGACGTCGACGAAATGGGCATCCTGATCCGCAACCTGATCGACAACGCGCTGCGGCACGGGCGCCCGGACGGCACGGTGGAAGTGACCTGCGGTCACGTCGTGCGTGACGGCGGCACCCACCCGGTGCTGGAAGTGGTCGACGACGGGCCAGGTGTGCCCGAGAGCGAAATGGCGGCGATCTTCGAGCGCTTCTATCGCGCCAAGGGCGCGGTGGTGCGCGGCAGCGGCATCGGGCTTTCGCTGGTGGCGCGCATTGCGGAACTGCACGAGGCGACGATCGAGGCCGGCGTGGGAGCGGGTGGATCGGGGCTGCGCGTCCGCGTGGTGTTTCCGGCGCAAGGCTGAACCCGTCAGCATCCGTTCAAGTGCCAAGCACAGGTCTAATCAAATCCTAAAACCCTCTTCCTAGCCTTCACTCCGCAGCGGCGAACCACGCCGCTCGATCCGAAGACTTCGTCGCGCGGCGATCGCCGCGTCACCCATGCACAGGAAGGGAATATGCGTATCCACCCGAAGGCGCCCGGCGCCATGTTGTTCTGCGCCGCCGCGCTGGCCTTGTCCGGCTGCGCCACCACGCGGCCGATGCCGTACCAGGGTATCGAGTCGTCCAGCTATCTGCGGCCCAATGAGGACTCGCACCGCGGCCACCAGCCCTATGTCTACGACACGCCGGTGGAGTGGAGCCGCTACCGCAGCTTCGTGCTCGACCCGGTGGACATCTACCGCGGTCCGGATCAGCAGTTCGAGAAGGTTTCCGAACAGGACAAGCAGGCGCTGGCCGGCTACATGCAGGAGCAGTTCCAGGCCAGGCTGCGCGAACGCTATGCGCAGGTGTTCGAGCCGCGGCGCGACACGCTGCGCATCCGCATCACGCTCACCGGCGCGCGCGCTTCGACCAAGTTCATCAGCACCTTCACCAAGATGGATATCGGCGGTGCGCCGTACAACGCCGTGCAGGCCATGCGCGGCAGGGAAGGCCTGTTTACTGGTTCGGTCAGCTACGCGGTGGAGATCTACGACGCCCAATCGCAGCGCCTGCTCAAGGCCTATGTCGACAAGCAGTATCCGAACGCGATGAATATGAAGGCCACGTTCGGCGCGATGAGTGCGGCCAGGACCGGCATCCAGAAGGGCGCCGACAACCTGCTGCAGAGCATGCAGTGAACGGCGCCGGGCCATGCGCACGCATCCTTCCCTGATCGTCTGCCCGCATTGCGATGCGGTGTATCGCCGCCCCGCGCTCGCCGCGGGGCAGGTGGCGCGCTGCGGCGAATGCGATGCGGTGCTGCACCGCGCCGCGCGGCTCGATATCAACGGCTGGGCGGCGCTGACCGTGGCGGCGGCGATCCTGTTCGTGCTGGCCAATACGTTTCCAGTGATCAGCGTGGGTCTGCAGCCGTTCCGCAACGACGCCACCTTGTGGCAGGCCACCGCTTCGCTGGTGCATGGCGCCTGGGCGCCATTGGCCTTGCCGGCCGTGGCGGTGGCCATCGTGGCGCCGCTGGCGCAGATCGCACTGCTGGGTTGGGTGCTCGCCTATGCGTGGCATGGGCGGCGTGCACCGGGCTTTCGCAGCGCCATGAAGGCGCTGGACTGGCTGCGGCCGTGGAGCATGCTCGATGTGGCGCTGCTGGGCGTGGCGGTGGCGGCGGTCAAGCTGGCGGGCATGGCCGAGGTGGCGATCGGCCCGGGGCTGTGGGCGATGGCGGCATTGATCGGCGTCACCGCGGTCACCGCGAAAGGCGATCCGCGCTGGCTGTGGGAGGCGACCGAATGAGCCCGCGGCCGCGCGCGCAGCCTCTGGGCATGATCGGCTGCCGTGTCTGCGGGCTGGTGGTATCGGCCTCGCTGCAGACCGGCGGGCGGTCGTTCTGCCCGCGCTGCCGCGCCGAACTGCAGCCTCGCCTTGCGGGTGGGCTGGCGCGCGCGTGGGCGCTGTGGATTGCGGCGTTGATTTTCTACATCCCGGCGAACCTGCTGCCGGTGATGGATATCCGCACGCTAGGTGACGTGGAGCACGCGGCGACCATCCTGGGCGGCGTGGCGGATCTGTGGCGCGATGGCTCGTACGGGGTGGCCGCGGTGGTGTTCGTCGCCAGCGTGCTCATCCCGGGCGTCAAATATCTCGCGCTGGCGTTTCTGTTGCTGACGGTGCGCCATGCCAACGGCTGGGCCAGGCGTGCGCGCGCACGGCTTTATCGGCTGCTGGAAGCGGCGGGGTACTGGTCGATGCTCGATGTGCTGGTGGTCGGCCTGCTGGTCAGCCTGGTGCAGTTCCAGGCCTTGGGCGAGATCCAGCCGCGCGCCGGCATCCTGTTCTTCGGCATGTCGGTGGTGCTGACCATGCTGGCGACGCAGAGCTTCGACGAGCGGGCGATCTGGGATGGGCCGGAAGGGGGCGAGGGCTGAAACGGTTCGCCGCAGGCCATGCACGTGCCGCCGCATTTCGCTGGATCGAGGCCGTGGCCGTCCCGCTTAATCGGCGCACCCCACCTGATCGGAGTCGCCGTGAAAATCCTGCTTCCCGCGCTGTTCGTACTTGCCGCATCCCTGGCTCCCGCCGCGCAGGCCAAGGATGCGGCCAATGTGGCGCAGTCCCGCACCCAGATTCAGCAACTGGTCGAGCAGTTCAAGACCGCGATCAAGGCGCACGATGGCGAGAGCATGGCCAAGCTGTTCATGCCCGGCAGCTCCTGGTTCCAGACCCTGGACGATGCCTCCTACGAGAAGATCAAGGTGAAGGAACCCAACGCCCGGCAGGTGACGCCGGGTGATTTCCAGAAGTTCTCGCAGTTCGTGGGCAAGGCGAGCAAGCCTATCGAGGAGACCTTCGACAACGTGCGCATCGAAACCGACGGCAGCATCGGCACGGTGTACTTCGACTACGTGTTCCTGGAATCGGGCAAGCCCACCAACCACGGCGCCGAAACCTGGCAGCTGGTGCGCACGCCGGATGGCTGGAAGATCAGCGCGATGCTGTACTCCGTCGTGCTGGATGACAGGCACTGAGCTTCGGGCTAGGGTGCGCCGTAGCCGGCGACGGACCGGCGCACCTTTTGGGCACCCAAGCCATGCAAGCCTCGCCGACGCGACCCGCCGTTCCACCGTTCTGGCTTCCGCTGGTCGCGGGATTGCCGATTACCTTGTGCATGGCGGTGATGGCCTTGCCCGAGCTTGGCCGCGCGTATGCCGGCGCCTATCGCCTGTTCTTTGCGGTGGCTTATCTGTTCTGGATCGTGCCGCTGAGTGTGCTTCAGCGGAAGCTGTGGCAACGGCGCACGTCGGCCTGGCTTACGGCCGTCGTGCTGCTGGTGGCGACCTATGTGCCGTCGGTGATCAACAACGCCATCGGCGGATGGGCGGCCGTGCGCGTGGGGCTGCTGCCTTCGCTGCCGCTGCAGCGGATCTTCACCGGACTGGATGGCTGCTGGCTGGCGCTGATCGCCTTCTGCGCGATCCATGCGCTGGTATTGCACTACACGGAATTGCAGCACTCGCGCCTGCGCGAAGCCGAAGCCGCGCGTTTCGCCCGCGAGGCGCAGTTGCGCGCCCTGCAATACCAGCTGCAACCGCACTTCCTGTTCAACACGCTCAACAGCATCTCCTCGCTGGTGGCCGACGGCCGCGGCGCGGATGCCACGCGCATGCTGGCGCGGCTCGGCGATCTGTTGCGCGACTCGCTGGAACGCAGCGACGCCCAGGAAGTGACGCTGGCCGAAGAACTCAGCACCACCGGGCATTACCTGGATATCGAGAAGGCCCGCCTGGGTCGCCGGCTCAAGGTCGACATGCGCATCGGCGCCGGCGTGCTGCAGGCGCTGGTGCCGCCGCTGCTGCTGCAGCCGCTGGTCGAGAACGCGATCCGCCATGGCATTGCTCCGCGTGTGGAGGGCGGCACGTTGGCGCTGCAAGTGGAGCGGCAAGGCGAATGGCTGGATATCGAGTTGCGCAACGATGGCGTGGCGCCGGTTGAGGGAAGCGGCGAGCGCAATGGCCGTTCCAGCGCGGTGGGTTTGACGAATGTGCGGCAACGTTTGCTGGCGCTCTATCCCGGCACGCACGATTTCCAGATGAACCTGGCGGACGATGGCGCTTGCCGCGTCAGCATCCGCTTGCCGCTGCGCTTGTCCTCATCGTCCCGCGGCGCCGAGGCGCTCAGCGCATGATGCGCGTGCTGGTGGTGGACGACGAGCCGCTGGCGCGCGGCGGCGTCCGCGCACGCCTTGCCGCGCATGCCGATATGCAGCTGGTGGGCGAAGCGGCTGACGGCGAGGAGGCGATCAAGAGCATCTCCGCGCTGCGGCCGGACCTCGTATTCATGGACGTGCAGATGCCCGGCCTCGACGGCCTCGCCGCATTGCGCCTGCTTCCGCCCGCCGAGCGGCCGCTGTCCATTCTGCTCACCGCCTACGACCACTTCGCGGTCGGCGCCTTCGAGATCCAGGCGCTGGACTACCTGCTCAAGCCGGTCGACGACGAGCGCTTCCGCGAATCGCTGGACCGTGCACGCGCGGCGTTTCGCCATCGCACGGTGGGCGAGGCCGCGCCGGCGGCTTATGCCAGGCGTTTCAGCGTGCGCACCGGTCAGCGCATTGCGGTGATCGACGCCGACGAGATCGACTGGATCGAAGCGAGCGACGACTACGCCGGCCTGCATGTGGGGCCGCGTGTGCATCTGCTGCGCGAACCCTTGCATCAGCTGGCCGGGCGGCTCGATCCGGCGCAGTTCGTGCGCATCCATCGCTCGGCGATCGTCAAGCTCGACCGGGTTGCGGAGCTGGAGCCCCTGGTCAACCGCGACTGCCTGCTGCGCCTGCGCGATGGCACGCCGCTGCGGGTGAGCCGCACCTACATCGATCAGCTCAACGCGGCCCTGGCAGCCCGTTGATGGCGTAGGATCGACGGATGCCAGGAGCGGGGAAGGGCAGCGTTGTGATCAGGAACATCTTGGGCTGGGGCTTGATCGTGGTCCTGCTCGCCGGAGGGATCCTGGCGGTTGGCCTTGGCCACTCCGCCCGGCGGCATGCCAACGAGACAGCGCAGCCGCAGCCGGTTCTGCTTTGGTTCGGGGCGGGCGGCATCGTCCATATCGATGAGCGGAAGTCGCTGCTGACGCATTGGCAGGACAACTGGCGGCTTGCGTTGGGCTTGAATGCCGGGGCGCCGGTCCGGGTGGGGGCGGATGACGGCGTTCCGTATGCGCTGGTCGAGGAGGCTCTGGGCGAGGCGCGGCGGCGGGGCATACCGGATATCGGCTATGCGGTCGACCGGGAGGGGCAGGCCTTGGCGCTTGCTTCATTGACGCCGGCCGACGTATTGCCGCCGCCGGGGCCGCATGTTCTGTCCATCGAAGCTGACGGGCGGATGGCATTGGACGACACGCCGCTCGACGGGCGTGCCTTGGGCGAGTGGCTGAAGGTGTCGGCGGCGCCCGGTTATCCGCGTGGCGCGGATACGCCAGTCGAACTCAAGGTCGATCCGGCGGCGACTTACGGAAGCGTCAGGCCGGTGCTGGCGGCGCTGGCCGCGGGCAAGCCGCGGCGTATCGCGGATTTCGAGCAGGGCAGCGCTTTGGTGCGGCAACTGGTGCCGGCGCCGGTGGAGCATCCGATACCGATACCCAACTGCCCGCAGATGTCCAAGTTCGGTTGCCGCTAGGCGCCCGGTTGGCGTTCGTCCGATCAGGGTGATTCGTGGCCGGCACCGGCCGCGGCATGAACCGCTACGGCGATGGTCTTGAGCGCGCTTTCCGTACCTTCGCAAGTGTCGTTGGCGAACAGGGCGAAGCCTTCGCCCTGGGTCGGAAAGAGCACGACCTGGCTGGACATGCCGCCGCTGCCGCCGCCGTGCGCAAGCATCGGCTGGCCGCTTGCATAAGCAAGATTCCAAGGCATGGCTACGCCCTCTTGAGGCGTGCCGACCAAGGGTTGGCGCATGCGCTGGACGACCGGGTCCTTTCCATCGAGTTGCCAATGCACGTACTTCGCCATGTCCTCGGTGGTGGAGTACAAGCCCCATGCTGCGCCGGCGTTGCGCAGGTGATAAGGCATCGGGCGGCCCTCGCGATTGAAGCCCGGGAGCAGGCGTGCGCGGTCGGCGCCTTCCACGGCGAAGCCGGTGGAGTCCATGCGCAGTGGCTTGAGCAGTTGATGACGCATCAGCGCTTCGAATGGCTTGCCGTAGACCTGCTCCAGCCCCAGGCCGATGACCAGATAACCGGCATTGGAGTAAGCCTCTTTGCTTCCGGGTTCGCTGCGCAGCTGGGTGCTGTGCAGAGCGGACAGCAAGGTGTCGTGATTCAGCCCCTTCTGCAGCGCCATCAGCTCATAGGGCAGGGTGTTGAAATCCTTCTTGGCGAAGATCGCGTCCGAGTCGGGGATGTCGCGCGGCATGCCGGCGCGGTGAGTGATCAGGGTTGCCAGCGTGATCGGCTTGCCCTGCCAGGCGAGGTTGGCGTAGTCGCCCGGGAGGTAGGGACGGAAGTCGGCATCGGCACGCATTTTTCCTTCTTCGACGGCACGCGCGGCGAGTGCGCCGGTGAAGGTCTTGGTGACGGAGGCGATCTCGTAGATGCTCCGGCGGGTCGGCAGCTGGCTGCCGTGCGGTTTGGTCGTGCCGTAGTTGTAGAAGAAGCGGCCTTCGGGTGTTACCGCGGCGAGGGAGAGGCCGACGTGGCAGCGATTCTGAAAGTAGCCGGCGGCGGCATCGTCGACGGCACGATCGAGGGGCGAGCGATGCGGGTTGTCGCTCTGCACGGAGGATCGAGCCGGTTCACCTGCGACCAGCGCGGTAGCGCATAGCAAGGCGGCTAGGCCGAACAGCTGCCTGGTTTGAGGGGATGGCCGCATGGTCTGCTCCGGGGGACGGGGGGCGACGCCATCGTCTCTTATGGCCGGCGCCTGGCCTTGTGTCGGAGGTCATGGCGGGGTTTATGGGTCACGCGGCTGCCGTCGAAGCTTTGTCGCTCACTGTCGGCGCGATTTCTTTCGTGGCCGTAGCTTCCACGGGTTGTCTGTCCTTGATAGCCAGCGCGCGTTTGAGTGCGATTTCGAGAAATCGCCCGCGGTGTCTTGCGCCGATGCTGATCAGGCAAAGCCAGTAGAACCAGGCGAGCACCAGATAGATAACGATTTCGGGCCAGCTGATGTCGGGCGGCCAGTGCACGCCTTTGAACTGCGCGGCGATGGCGATCAGGATCGGGAGGATTCCAAGCTTTTCAACGCCGCCCACCAATAACGGCTGTTTTTCGCGGAAACGCTCCTGCCGCATCTCTGCATAGTCCGCCAATTCCGCGATCTCGTCGCGCGGGAATTGCACGATCCACGCAATTAAATCTCTGTAGTGTCCGAAGTCGTAGTCGAGTTGTTCGGCATATTCGGCGCGTTCCTCCTTGAAGCTTGGCAAATGCAGCGGCCAGCTCGAAGCGATGGCGAACGCCACGGCAATGACTTCCACTACGACGAAGGAGGCAGCTATGGCGAGCGTGTACCACCGGCCATCGGGCAGCGCTTTTATGGAAAGAAAATAGCAGGCAATCGCCAGCAAGGCGGTGGCGTAGCCATACTTTTCCTTCGTAGAGAACCCTACGGCTACGCTCGGGTGTTCGGGTAGCTGATCAATGCGCTCGTTCAATGCCTTGAACGTCAGCTCGGCTTGCCGATCCATGCGTTTTCTCCCCTGTCGTGCTTCCAGCATAGCGCCCTTCGCCGGGCTGCCGGCGAGTATCATCGGGGACTTGCAACGAGGCGACATCGCCAGCGTTGAAACCCTCTCGCCCAGGAAATCCGCGTCGTGACGCTCGCCATCCCTCCCTTGCTTCCGCGCGATCTCTTCGACCTCTCACCCGATATTCTCTGGCTCTCCCATTGCAAGGACGGCCCGATTCCCCGTGTGGCGGCACAGCAGCTGACTCGTCTTCTCGACACCGAGCTGCAGCCCTGGTCACTCCGCTGGAACGAAGATTTCCTCGACATCCAGGCATCGCTGCGCCACGCCGGCGCAGCTTTGTTCGGCGCGGACGTGCAGGACATCAGCCTCACCACCTGCACCTCCACCGGCCTGCAAGCCATCTCGCTGGGCTACCCGTGGAAGGACGGCGACGAGGTGCTTATCCCCGTAGGCGAATTTCCCAGCAACCGGCTGCCGTGGCTGGCATTGGCGCAGCGCGGTGTGCGTTGCAGGGAAGTGGCGTTGTGGCCCGGTCAGGCTGTCAACGCGGCCATGCCGCCGCATGCCGATATCGAACCGGAGCAGCGCTTGCTCGACGCCATCGCGCCGAACACCCGCATCGTCTCCGTATCGTGGGTGCGCTACCAGGACGGCCTTCGTCTCGACCTGGCCAAGCTCGGGCGAGGCTGCCGCGAACGCGGCGTCCATCTGGTGGTGGATGGTATCCAGGGGGGCGGTACGGCTGTGCCGTCGTTCGAGGGCGTCAGCGCCTTTGCGACGGGTGGGCATAAAGGCCTGCTCGGCCTGCAAGGGCAGGGGTTGCTGTGGACCGATGCCTCGTTCCGCGAGCAGCTGATGCCGGTCGGAACCTGGCTGTCGGCGCCGGATGCGTTTTCGCAGTCGGGCACGCAGGCCAAGGCAAGTTCGCCATGGGCGGCCGATGGTCGCCGCTTGGAGGCAGGAAGCCCCTCGATCCTGTCGTGCGCGGTGCTGGCGAGTTCGATCCAGGTGCTGCTCGATCATGGCGGTGTGGCTGCCGTCCAGGCTCATGTCGAAAAGTTGCAGCGAGCCTTGTTGATCGAGCTGGCGACGTCCGCAGCTTGGAAGGGCGAGGCTGCGCGCTTAAGCGATCTGCTGCAGGCAGGCCGCCTGGGATCGATCCTCTCGTTCGTCCCGCCCGCAGACCGCTACGACCGGCTGCTGAAAGATGCGGAGGCGAACGGCATCAGCACCAGCATCCGCGAAGGTTATCTGCGCGTGGCTTTCCATGGCTGGCATTCGGGCCAGGATGTGGAGCGTTGTGCGGCGTGGCTGATGGCGGACTGATGCCGGCGGCGTGTCCGGCATCTACGCCGGACACGCACTGAGTGCTCGCGGGCAAAGCGTCCGCTATCGCCCTGGCCCGGCCTGCTGCTGGTTCGGTTGCGCCTGCGTCTGCTGCGCCTGCGCTTCCTGATGCTGCTGCATCGCCTTAGGCCACTGCGCCGAGCTCTGTTCCAACGGAATGTTGGCCGCGGCGGTAGGCACACTGGTCTGCCGGTCGAGGAAATGATCCTTCGCGCCCGGCGTGGTCTGCGTCGCCCATAGCTTGCTGTGGTCTGGACTCAGTGCGACGTGGTCGATCCGGCTCAGTCCATCCGCGCGGGCCTGAACCACAACGGCCGCCGTGATGTTGTCGGTGTGCTGATCCGGCTTGCGGCCCAGCTGCTGGTCGATGGCGGCGACCTGTGCACGCGTCTGGCCGAACAGCTGGTGATCGGGATGCTGCGGATCGTCCAGGCGCAGTGGCGCCGCCGGTGCAGTCGGTGCGGTGGTCGAGGTGGTCGTCGGGGCAGGGGGAGTGCTTGCAGCGGGAGCCTGCTGCGCCTGGCGCGTGGCGTTCAGTTCCTCCTTGATATTGCCTTCCGCGGCATTCGTGCCCCACAGCATCCCCGGCGTATTCCATTGCCCCTTGGCGTCGCGCGTATAAGTGTGGCCGTCGGAAGCTTCGAGCACGCTGCCCTGCGTCTTCAGCGTGTTGTTCACCACCGGCGGCACGCCGCCGAACTGGTTCCAGCCGCGCTGCTCGTAGGCGGTCTTGTAGTCCTGCGCGATGTGCTGGGCCGAATGCGCCAGGTTGTCCTTCACGATCTGCTGCGAGGTGCGTTCGAGTTCCGCGGCGCGTTGCGGGCTGGCGACTTCGGTGCGGTAGTCCATCACGCGGTAGTCGATCAGGCCGGAAGCCACGGTGCGGCTCCACTGGTGCGTGTCGGGGCTGCGCGTCCACGGCGCTTCGCGCAGGCTGTGCGTGTCGTGCTCGCTGGCCGGGAGGGTGTAGGGATCGCGCGGCGTCGGCGGGTGCGCCAGGGTCAGGCCGATGGCGACATTGGAGGCCTTGTAGTCCAGCTCGTTCTTCAGCGCGGGGCTGGCGGTCAGCGTTTCGTACTTCTGCACCGGCATGCCTTCGCTGTAGCGCATGGCCTCGTAGTCCAGCTCGCCGGTGGGGTGCAGCCGCGTCCAGCCCTGGTCCGGATGCTTGGGATCGAAATGCCAGTGATTCCCTTGCTTGTCCGACTGGTTGTAGATGTGGTGGTAGTCGATGGCCTGCGCCACTTTCTCGCCGCCGATCGCGCCGACGATGCCGCCGAGTCCGCCGGCGATCAGCGCGCCGGGGCCAGTCTCCGAGAACACCAGCGCGCCGCCGGCCGCTCCCGCTTCGGCGCCAGCCAGCATGCCGCCGGTGCGTGCGTAGAAATGGCCTACTTCGGAATTCGCGCCGACCACGTTGCCTTGCTGGCGCATATCGGAAGCGCGCGAGGCAGTGTGCGCGGCGTCGTACAGCACGGCCGCGGTGCCGACCACGCCCAGCGCGCCCTTCGCTACCGAGCCGGCGCTGACTTCGCCGCGGGCGGCGCTCTTGGCGGCCTCGCCGGGGCGGATGCGGACGTTGGTTTCCGTTTCGCCCACCACGCCCTTGGGTGGGCCGGTGGGCGGATGCATCTCCGTAGCCTTGGTGCGCGTCTCGCCAAGTTTCGGTTCTGCCGGCGGATGGACGACCACGCCGGTATGCGAAACCTTCCACGCCTTGCTCGCCGCCGACATCTGGTCGAGGTTGAGCTTGGAGAAATCGCTCAACGGCTGGCCGAACACGGTTTTCTGCGCGGCGTTGTAGTCGTTGATGAGGTTGACGTTGGCGCGGAACTCGGCGAGCGAGGCCGGCTGGCCGTTCGCTTTCACCGTCACGTCGGCCAGCGATTTCTCCAGCTTCTGGAATTCAGCGGCGGACTTGCTCGCGTAGGTGAGCGGATCCGGACCGAAGTCGCTCATCGGATGGCCGTTGACGATGGTCTTCGGGCTCTTCAGTGCTTCGGGCAGTTCGAAGTTGGAGAAGCCGCGATTCGGCGGAGCGTTCTCGACGAAGGCGACGATGGGGCGGCCGCTATGGACGGCGTTCTCCATATACGGTGCGCTGCCGGCATTCCACATCATGTCCTGCAGCGCGCCGGCGGTGTTCTTGCCGTAGACCTCGATGCCTTCGGAGGCGAGGTACTTCGTAAACTCCTGGTTGACCGTCTTGAACTCGGCGGTGGCCTTGCACCTTTCGATGTACTCGCCCCAGGGCGTGTGGCCGATGATGTCCGCGCGGCCCTTGGTGTCGGCGACGTATTCGGAAGCGTTCTTGTAGTTGCTCTTGCCGGCCGCATCGCTGCCCGAGAACGCCACGTAATCGACGCCCGCGGGAAGCTTGGGCGGATGCGCCGCCATCTCCTTGGCCACGTAGTCGGCATAGCTGCTGGTGGCGTCGGGGCCGGAGCCGGGCGACTTCAGATAGGCGATGACCCGGTCGATCTCGGCGGCCGAAAGCTTGTTGCCATGGGCATTGGTGGCGCCGCCCATGGTGGTGCGCACCACGTCCTCGAACACGAAGGGAGGCGTCGTCATGAGCGCACTCCCGACAGCGGATGCATCGGGATGTCGACCGCGGCGACGAGGATTTCCTGCCCGGCATCCTGCGGCGCCGCGATGCCATGGCGCTGCAGGGCGCCCGCGTCGATCACCACTTCGTAGCGGACGTCTTCGTCGTAGTTGTCGGTGCGGTCCTGGAAGGTCTTGACCAGGCCATCGGCCAGTCCCCACAGGAAGCTCCGGTCGTCGCCCGGAAACTCCAGCCAGCCCTTGAGCTGCAACGCCCATTCGAAGGTGGCGTCCTGGCCCAGGTTCAGCACGAACGTGCGCTGCGTACGCCCACCCTCCTGGGCGATCCGCTGCGTGCCGTTGCAGCCGAAGCCGAAGCGCTTGTCGCCCTGGTAGACGCCGAACTGATATTCCGTCTCGCCCGCCTGTTCGGCCGGCTGGATGCGGGATTCGAAGATCTCGATACCGTGCTGGCGATCCACGGCCGAGCCGTCGTTAGCTTCGAAGCACAAGGGGGTGAATGACATGGCGATGATCCGGTGGGGGCGCGGGGCGGGTCAGGGGCTTGCCTTCAGAAGCTGCAGGCGCGGGTGTGCGTCCTCGGTCGCATGCGAGGTTTCGGTCTGAAGATCGGGGAGAGCTGCGTTGAGCATGGGGCTCGCCTCCTGCAAGCGGGGATCGGCGGTTCCTTGGGCCGGCCTGGAGCAGGAAGGTACGCCGCTATGGGGGGCGGTGCAACGCTGTAGTACTGCCTAGTGATTTGTCTGGAAAGCAGTTCTGGCGCGGGTTTCAGGCGGGTGTGCGCCGGTGGGGTCGGGGTGTTTAGCCTTGCCATCTTGGCTAGGTGCGATGCCGATCACATTCGCAAGTTCCTGCTGGTCGGGGCGTGGGATGAATGTAGCTCCCGATAAATCGCGCTATTCGTGCCCCAGCACCCGATGTGGCCGATAAGGAGCCTCCAGTCTGGGTCGCTCCTCCGGCGCGATCTTCAGCGCCAAGGTCTCCACCGATTGTTCCAGATGTTCCATTCGCGTCGCTCCTATGATCGGTGCCGTCACCTCGGCCCGATCGAGCAGCCACGCCAACGCGATCTTCGCCTGCGTCACACCGCGCTCCGCTGCGACCTGCGCTACCGCATCCACCACCCGATAATCGTCCTCGCTGTAATACAACCCCTGCGCAAAGGCATCGCTCTGCGCACGCTTTGTATCCGCCTCGTCCCGCTTCCTGGCCAGAAACCCACGGGCCAGCGGACTCCACGGCAGCACCGCAACCCCCGCATCCCGGCACAGCGGCAGCATCTCTCGCTCTTCCTCGCGGTACGCCAGGTTGTAGTGGTTCTGCATCGAAACGAAGCGCGTCCAGCCGTGCCGCTCCGACGTCATCAGCGCTTTCTGGAACTGCCAGGCATACATGCTCGATGCGCCGATGTAGCGCGCCTTGCCGCTGCGCACGATGTCATGCAGCGCTTCCAGCGTTTCCTCCAGTGGCGTGTCGTCGTCCCAGCGGTGGACCTGGTAGAGATCGACGTAGTCCATGCCCAGGCGCGCGAGCGAGGCATCGATGGCGTGCAGCAGATGCTTGCGCGACAGGCCGCGCTGGTTCGGGCCTGCGCCGGTGGGGTAGTAGGCCTTGGTCGCTACCACCACTTCCTCGCGCCGTGCGAAGTCGCGCAGTGCGCGGCCCAGTACGCGTTCGCTGTCGCCGCCGGAATACATGTCGGCGGTGTCGAAGAAATTGATGCCCAGTTCCAGCGCGCGGCGCAGGATGGGGCGGCCCTGTTCCTCGCTGAGAATCCACGGCTTGGCCTGCGGGTTGCCGTAACTCATGGCGCCAAGGCACAGGCGCGATACTTTCAGGCCGCTGCGGCCGAGATTGACGTATTGCATGGCTGCCTCGCTCATTCCGGTGGCCGGTGTAGCGCAACTCCAGCGGCTACCAGTGCCACGCCCTGGATATCGACCGGCGTCGGCATCTGGCGCAGGACCAGCACGCCGACGATCACCGCGGTCGCCGGCAGCAGTGCGACGAACAAGGCGTAGGTCGCGCGCGGCAGGCGTGCCATCGCGAGCTGGTCGAACACGTAGGGGATGACGGAGGAGCTCAGTCCCACTGCCAGGCCCGCACCGAGTGCGATCGGATCCAGCAGCGCCGGTGCGGCGTCGCGGAAACCGAGCGGGGAGATCGCCACGCCGGCGACGATCATCGCCGCGCCCAGGCGGTCGATCGGACTGGTGGCCGGATCGGCGCGGGATACCGCATGTGCCAGCACGATGTACGCCGTGAACAGCGCGGCATTGGCGAAGGCCCAGAAGAATGCCTCCGGTGCGCCGCCGAAACGCACCTGGGTCAGCAGCGACACGCCGGCCGCGGTAAGCCCGAGCGCGACGATATTGCGGCGGGAACGCACCCCGGCCAGCGCGAGCGCTACCGGCCCGATGAATTCGATGGCGGCCACCGTGCCCAGGGGCAGGGCGGCGATGGCCTTGTAGAACGAGTAGTTCATCAGCGCGAACACGCCGCCCAGCGCGACCATGGTGGCCTGGGCGCGCCGCGTCGACGCCAGGAACGCCCGCCACGGCCTGCGCCACAAGGCGAACACCAGCGCCGCCGACACGATGCGCAGCCAGGCCACGCCCGTCACCGGTACGCGTGCGAATAGCAGCACGGCGAACGACGGGCCCAGGTAATGGAAGATCGCGCTGCCGACGAAGAACGCATGCGGAGGGATCCGTTCGGCCAGCGGCAGCCTGGTTTCGTTTTTACCATCTATCGTATTCATGATGGTGATGTTTATACGCTCGCGAAACTCACCTGTCAAAATCGAATAGCTGGTAAGATGCGCCGCATGGACGCACTCGACCTGAACCCGGATGGCTACGGCGGCACCTATAAGCTGGTCGGCGGACGGCCCAGCCTGGATTTCGTGAACACGATCAGCTGGCCGGACACCGAGCGCGAGCACGATTGGCTGGCGCTGCCGGAGAATGCGCGGCGCTGGTTCGCCGCCATGGAATTGCCGTTTCCGCGCGGCAAAGCGATCGATATCGCTGCGCTATACAAGGCGCGCCAGTTGCTGACGCGCGTGCTGCGTCCGCTGGCGCATGAGCAGACGGTGTCCGAAGCCGCGCTGGCCGAACTCAGCAAGGCGGTGGCCAAGGCCTATCAGTCGCGAACGATCGACCCGCGCACTCTCGCCTGGCATTGGCCGGAGCCATCCACGGCGCAGGACGCGCTGGCGCCGCTGCTGCTCGATGCCGCGGAACTGGTGACGGCCGCCGATCACGAGCGCCTGCGCTATTGCCCGTCCTGCGACTGGCTGTTCGAGGACCAGACGCGCAACGGCCAGCGCCGCTGGTGCGATATGGCGGACTGCGGCAGCCGCGACAAGGCGCGGCGGTATTACCACCGGACGAAGAGCTAGCCTGGTCTGCCTATGGGGCGTCGACCGTCAGATCCTTGGCGTAGGTGTGCCCCAGCCCGATCACGTCCGCGCTGAACTTCGCATAGCCATACGGCCAGTGGTCCTCGTCCGCATCCTTGCGCTCGGCGATCTGCCGCACGGCGACCAGATGCGCCTTGGGCACGATCACGATGTAGTTGCCGAGATAGCCGTTGGCTTCCCAGGCGACGATCGGGGTATTGGCAAAAAGGTCGTCTTCGGTGACATGGTTAGCCTTCATCATGTCGTGAATATCCGCGCGGGACACACCTTCCGCGGTGATGGCCGCAACGACGTCGCGCCCGGTCGGATAGACCTTCGCCGCGACGCGCGCCAGCTTGTCGGCAAGGGCGGTGTCGCCTCCCGCGCGCACGCGCTCGACCACGGCGGGGTTGAAGCGAGTGCCGTCGCCGCGCCGCCACCAGAGCAGGCCGTAGCCAGTGGTGAGCGGGGTGCTCTGGCCGACCATCTGCTTGATGTAATCCGCATCGATCAGCTGCTTGCCCTGCCAGCGGCCGTTGTCGAGTACCAGCTGGCCGATCTTGGCGGCGTCCTGCGCGGTGGACATCCAGCCGGCCATGGCCATGGGGTGGCCGGCCTTGTCGCGGTTATCCGGGTTCCACGGCGCCGCCTTGATGCCCATGGGGGCGAGCAGCTCGTCGGCGATATAGATGTCCATCGGTTTGCCGGAGGCTTTCTCGATCACGCCGCCGATCAGGTTCATGGCCTGGTTGTTGTAGCTGAACTTCGTGCCCGGCGGATCGCTCAGTTCCGCGGCGAGCGCGAGCTGGTAGACATCCGGCGCCGGATAGATCTCCACCGGTGCCATCGGCACGTTCTGCATGCCGGAAGTGTGGTTGAGCAGCATGCGGACGGTGATCTTCGCCTTGTTGCCCTGTTTCCATTCCGGATAGAAGTCGCTCACCGGCTCGTCGATCGACTTGAGCTTGCCTTGCGTGACCAGGCGGCCGACGGCCAGGCCGATCAGCGACTTGGTGGACGACATCATTTCGATCGGGCCGGCGGGCGCGCCGGGGCGGCGGTAGTCGACCAGGGTCTTGCCGTCGTGCACCACCAGCAGCGTATCGCTTTGCGCGGCCTTGGCGTTGTCGACGATGGTCTTGAGCGCCTTGTCGCTGCTGCCCGCAAAGGCGGAACTCGCGGACAGTGCCAACACGGTGAGCGCGAACAACGAGCCGAGCCGCTTCATCTGCCGTTTCCCTACGTCATTGGATGGCGTGCATCCTAGGTGCTGGGCCGGCGGCATGAACAGGTGACTGACGACCCATGCGAGGCGCTTCGCGATGGCCGTTGTGAAAGCGATGCGAAGCGCCCCCCGGGATGGCGTACTCAGGTCTGCTGCAGGAAGGCGGTTACCAGCTGCGCTATCTCGTCCGGCGCATCCTCGAAGCTGTAGTGTCCCGCGTCCGGCAACCGATGTACCGGCGCCCCGGGGAACAGCTCGGTGAACAGCGGCAGGAAGTGTTCCGCGTGCAGCGTGCGGTCCGCCATGCCCCAGATCGCGATGGCGGGCTTGGCACTGATCGCCTGCCATGCGGCTTCATCCGCTACGGGGAACTCATGCGCGCCGAGCGCAAAGCCCTTGGCCCATCCCAGCGCGCCGGCGCATTCGGCTGGCGTGGCGAAGGGTGCGCCGTAGGCACGCAGCCAGGTGTCGTCGATCAGCGCGTTGTTCTCGAAGCCGTTGAGCTTGAGCGTGCTGAGGATGTTGTAGCCCAGTTCGTCCAGCACGCCTTCCAGCCGGCCTTCCGCGTGGGCCTGGACGATCCAGCGGAACCACGGCGCCACCTGTGCGTTGGCGGTCACGCGGTCCGCCAGGCCGGCATGGCCGAATGGCGTCGGGCCGTTGACGGAGACGATGCGGCGGATGCGATCCGGGTGGCGGGCGGCCAGGCCCATGCCCATCGGTCCGCCGAAGTCGTGCAGCACCAGGGTGATGCCGCGCAGGTCCAGGGCGAGCACGAAGCGTTCGAGGTTGTCGATATGGTCCTGGATCCAGTAGCGCCGCTCCGGCGGCGTGGCGCTCTTGCCGAAGCCCATATGGTCGGGCACCACCACGCGATGCGTGGCACGCAGCGCGCCGATCAGATGGCGGAACAGATAGCCCCAGGTGGGTTCGCCATGCAGGCACAGCACGATGTCGCCATCGCGCGGGCCTTCATCCACGTAGTGCATGGCGAAGCCGGGGGCGTCGGTGAAATGCGGGGCGAACGGGAAGCTGCCATCGAAAGTTTCGTCTGGACGGATCATGAGCGGGTCTCGGAAGAGGGCAGGGACATCCGCGCGGGCACGGCTCAGCCTCACCCGCCGCGGATGCTGTCGGTTGCGTAATGAGTCGCGCGCCATCGCACGCCTTCGGGGCGGTGGCGTTGGTTTCAAATTGAAACCCATTGCCTTTGTAGCAGCGCAGGTTCTATCTTGCAACCATTCGGCCGGCGGACGGCCTGGATACCGGCATGGTCAAACGCGTCACTCAGGAAGATTCGCTCTGCGGCGTCGCTCGCCCGATGGACGCCATCGGCGATGGCTGGTCGCTGTTGATCGTGCGCGATGCGTTCAATGGCATGCGCCGCTTCGGCGAATTCCAGAAGAGCCTGGGGCTGTCCAAGAACATCCTGGCCGCGCGGCTGCGCCACCTGGTGGCGCACGACATCATGGAAGCAGTGGCCGCCGCCGATGGCGGCGCTTACCAGGAGTACGTGCTGACCGGGAAGGGGCGAGGCCTGTTCCCGGTGCTGGTGGCGCTGCGGCAGTGGGGCGAAGACTTTCTGTTCGAGCGCAAGGAGGCGCGCGTGATGCTGGTGGACAAGCAGACGGGGCGTCCGCTGAAGAAGCTGCAGCCGCGCGCACTGGATGGGCGGGAAGTGGCGCCCGAGGATACGGAAGTGCGCATGCCTGCTCGTCGGCGCTGACGGCCGCAGGGCGCCTGTGCACGAGCCCCGGATCGCATTCGGGGCTCGTGCATGACGGTCAGGCGATTGCCGTTTCGGCCAAAGCGGGATAGTCGATATAGCCCGCCGCGCCAGGTGCGAAGAAGGTCGCCCGGTCCGGCGTATTGAGCGGGGCGCCCTGGCGGAAGCGCTGCGGCAGGTCCGGGTTGGCCAGGAAGGCGCTGCCGAAGACCGTGGCATCGGCACGTCCGTTGGCCAGGGCCGCTTCGGCGGACGACTGATCGAGGCCGCCGCCGATCAGGTAGGCGCCGTCGAAGCGCGGCCGCAGCAGCGCGTGGTAATCGACTTCCTTCGAGAACAGCGCCACGTGCAGGTAGGCAAGCCCCAGCGGCTTGAGCTGCTCCACCAGGTAGGTGTAGGTCTCCTGCGGGTTGGCATCGACGATGTCGTTGAAATTCATCTCGGGCGAGATCTTCAGGCCCACGCGATCGCCACCGGCTTCCTCCACCATGGCGCGCAGCGTGTCGAGCATGAAGCGGGCGCGCTTGGCGACCGTGCCGCCGTACGCGTCGTCGCGATGATTGGTGCTGGAGGAAAGGAACTGCTCGGGCAGGTAGCCGGAGGCGCCATGCAGTTCCACGCCGTCGAAGCCGGCTTCCAGCGCACGCCGCGTGGCCTGGCGATAGTCCTCGATGACCAGCGCGACTTCGTCGGTGCTCAGCGCGCGGGGCGTGACGAAATCCTGCTGCCCCTGGTCGGTCCAGGCCTGGCCGGCCGGCTTGACCGCGGAAGGCGCCACCGGCAGGCGGCCGTCCGGCTGCATCGACGGATGCGAGATGCGCCCGGCATGCATCAGCTGCATGAAGATGCGGCCGCCGCGCGCATGCACGGCAGCGGTCACGCGCTTCCACGCTTCGACCTGGGCCGCGGTCGCGATGCCGGGCGTGCGCACATAGCCCTTGCCGGCGGCATCGGGGAATACGCCTTCGGTGACGATCAGGCCGGCCTCGGCGCGCTGGGCGTAGTAAGTCACGGCCAGTTCGCTCTGCACGCCGGTGTCGTCGGCGCGCGAGCGGGTCATCGGCGCCATCACCAGGCGGTTGCGCAGCGTGTAGCGGCCGATCTGGACGGGGGTGAACAAACGGCTCATGGGGAAATCCTCGAAAGGGGGTGTTGGCGGGCATGCTCCGCCACCCAGGCCGTGGGATAAAGACGGTAGAATCGAAAACATTGATCCATTGATGGAGCAATCATCATGGAGCTGCTGAAGGACATGGGCCTGTTCGTCGAGGTGGTCAAAGCACGCAACTTCCGCCGCGCCGCCGAAACGCTGGAGATGCCCAGTTCCACGCTGTCGCGCCGCATCGCGCTGCTGGAGAAAGCGATCGGCCTGCGGCTGCTGCATCGCACGACGCGCAAGGTCGAGCTGACCGAGGCGGGACAGCTCTATTACGAGCGCTGCAAGCGCATCGTCGACGAGGCCAGGCTGGCCCACGAGCAACTGGGCGACATGCTGGCGCAGCCCAGCGGCGTGCTGCGGGTGTCTTCGGCGGTGGATTTCGCCACGTTCTTCCTTGCGCCGTTACTGCCCGAATTCGCCGCGCGCTATCCCGGCATCGGTTTCGATTTCGATCTCACGCCGAGAAAGGTCGACCTGGTGGCCGAGCCTTTCGATATCGCCATCCGCATGGGCGAGCAGCCGGCTTCCAACCTGGTGGCGCGATTGCTGGCGCGCGTGCCGCAGGCCTTGTTCGCCGCGCCGGATTATCTGGAGCGCGCGGGGACGCCGCGCCGGCCGGCGGATCTGGCCAAGCATGAGTGCCTGCGTTTTCTGGGCGGCCGTGCCGACGAATGGATCCTGCATCGCCGCGCGGAAGTGCAGCGGATCGACGTGCAGGGCCGGATCCGCGTCAACAGCGTCGGCATGGTGCACCGGCTGGCGCGGCAAGGCCTGGGCATTGCCGTTCTCGCGGATGCGCTGGCGGCGGAAGATGTGGCCCACGGGCGCCTGCAGCGAGTGCTGCCCGCCTGGCGTTCGGCGGCGGTTCCGGTCTATGCGATGACGGAAACCCGCCTGTTGCCGGCGAAGGCGCAGCGGTTTCTGGAGTTCCTGAAGGAGCGTCTGGGGCAGGGCGAAACGCCTAAGCCTCCAGCGCGCGATACCTGAAATCCCGCAGCACGACGCTTCCTTCGTTCGCGCTGTAGATCCCGATCTTCAGCGCCAGAAAACCGCCGAACACGTTGTGGTGAATGCCGGAGACCTCCATGCGCAGCGGATGCAGCACCCACGTGCGCCCATCGTCATGCGAGTAATGCCAGGTCACCACGTTGCTGTCGTTGGTCAGGCGGATACGCACGCGTGAGGTGGACATGGGCTGGCGGATCCACGGGTGCTCCTGTGCATATTCGAAGGTCTTCATCGTCTCCGGCGTAAAGCCGACGCCGACGAAGGCCTTGGCGTTGTAGAACAGCAACAGGCCGCCTTCCGCGTGGCCGGACAGTTCGAGCGCCAGCTCCGCTTCGTACGAGCGATCGCCCACCGTGCACACGAGCGGCGTGCTGTCGGCGGGCGATTGGCCTTGCGCGGCAAGCCGCAGGCCGCCGGCGACATCGCTGGCGCGCTGCATTTCCGTCGGCGTCGCGTCGTGGAACGACCAGGGCATGCCGAGCCGTTGCGTGGAAAATCCGCCCGACAGGCTCATGCCCTGCGCGCTCGCACGGCCGCCTTTGGGTTTCGCCAGCGGCCTGGAGAGATCGCCGCCGAGTGCGCGGAACCAGCCGTCGTCGGTCCACTCGATCGGCTCCAGCAAGGTCTGCCGGCCCAATGTGCGGAAGCCGTTTTCATAGCCGTGATAGACCATCCACCAGTCGCCCGCCGGCCCTTCCACCAGCGAGGCATGTCCGCGCGACCACCATGGTTCGTCCGCGCTCTTCGTGCGCACCAGGGGGTTGTGCGGACAGTGCTCCCATGGCCCGTGCACGGACTTCGAACGCGCGGCGATCACCATATGCCCGGTCGGCGGGCCGGCAGTGCCTCCCACCGCGGTGATCAGATAGAACCACTCGCCGCGCCGCAGCAGCTTGGGTCCTTCCGGCGCGAAGGTTTCCACTACCCAGTCGTCCGGATAGCGCCATGCGTTGTAGGCCGGTTGCAGTTCGCCGTCGGCGGAAAGTCCGTCGTCGCTGAGGCGCACTTTGCGGATGCCGTTGACGAACAGATAGCGCTTGCCGTCTTCGCCCACGATATGGCCAGGGTCGATGCAGCCGGGGATCTTCAGGTCCACCGGCTCGCTCCATGGTCCTTCGATGCGGTCGGCCCAGATCGCATAGAGCGACCACGGCTTGCCTTCCGGCGCGGCCGGCAGATAGATGAAGTAGCGGCCGTTGTGCTTGCACAGATCGACGGCCCAGACCGAGCCGACCGGCGTGGTCAGCGCCGGCGCCACCGGCGCCCAGTTCACCAGGTCGGTGGAATGCCAGATCAGCAGGCCGGGGCAGGCGGAGAACGGCGAGAACGTCATGTAGTAGTCGTCGCCGTCCTTGAGGATGGTGGGGTCCGGGTGATCGCCGGCGACGATGGGGTTGCGGTAAGTGCCGTTGCCCAGATCCGCCTGGCGCTGGCCTTCGACACCCTGGCGCCACGTTGCGGTTGCGGTGGCAGCCTTGCGCACGCCAGCGGCTTCCAGCGCGAAAGGTGCGGATGCCACACCTGCCAGCATCAGCTGCAGCGTCTGGCGGCGGCGGGTATCGACCATGGCGGCGTCTCGCTCGTAAGGGGCGGTGGCGTCGGATCGTATCGATGCCCATCGCGCGAGGGAGCGGCAAGAGGGAAAAACGTAAGCAGCGACGGCGGATATCGCAAAGCACCGCGCAACGGGGCTGGATTGATGAGCCAGGCTTATAAGCCTATGCAGCGATGGACGGCTAGTCGCCTCGCGCGGGCGTGGTTAGCTTATCGGCTGGCCCGTGCGCTTCGGTGCATGGCGGCTGGCGCATCCCCTGCGAGGTGAACGATGAGAGGCAATCTGGATTGGCATGCGGCCAGCCTGGCCGGACGCGAAGTGTGGCTGCGCGAACTCGGCGCCGACGCGCTGTCGCTGGCGGTGTGGCCGGCTCGCGAGCCTTCGGCCTGGGAGTGGGAAGTGCTGGCTTCCGGCGCCGACGCCTATATCCGCGGCGACGTGGCGCTCAGCCGCGCATCGGCCATGCGCGCGGCGGAGTCCGCGGCGAGCGCGCTGGGCCTGCTGTAAGCCCGTCAACTACGAGTGGCATGTCACGCCCGGCGTGACCTGGCCACCTGCCGCGCGGCCTGCTTTGCTACGCTCCGCCCACGATTCCGGCGAGGGGAAGCCAGGCGCATGGCGGTGGAACACCAAGGGGTGGCGTTGCTGCCGGTCATTACGTTGCTGGCGGCGGGTGTCGTCGCGGCGCCGTTGTTCAAGCGGCTGGGTCTGGGTGCGGTGCTGGGCTATCTGGCCGGCGGCCTGGCCATAGGGCCGTTCGGGTTGAAAGTCTTTACCGATCCGGCGGCCATCCTGCAGGTGGCCGAGCTGGGCGTGGTGATGTTCCTGTTCCTGATCGGACTGGAAATGCATCCCTCGCGCCTGTGGAGCCTGCGCCGGCAGATCTTCGGCCTGGGCTTGGCACAAGTAGCGGTCTGTGCGGTGGCGCTCACTGCGGTGGGCGTGCTCACCGGTTATCCGGTGGCGCCGTCCTTCGTGGCCGGCGCGGGTTTCGTGCTGACCTCCACCGCGATCGTGATGCAGCTGCTGGAAGAGCGGCGCGAAGTGAACGAGCCGAGCGGCCAGCGCATCGTCTGCGTGCTGTTGCTGGAAGACCTGATGATCGTGCCGCTGCTGGCGGCGGTGGCGTTCCTGGCGCCCATCGCCCCTGGCAGTCCGGTGGCGCATCACGGCATCGACTGGCGCGCGATCGGCATCGGTGCGGCCTCGATCGCGGGCCTGCTGCTGGCCGGGCGCTATCTGCTCAATCCCTTCTTCGGCCTGCTGGCGAATGCACGCGCACGCGAAGTGATGACCGGCGCCGCGCTGCTGGTGGTGCTCGGCTCGGCCTATGCGATGCAGCTGGGCGGCCTGTCGATGGCGATGGGCGCGTTCGTGGCGGGCGTGATGCTGTCGGAGTCCTCGTACCGGCATCAGCTCGAAGCGGACGTCGAACCGTTCCGCGGCATCCTGCTGGGCCTGTTCTTTATCGCGGTGGGCATGTCGCTGGACCTGCGGGTGGTGGCGGTGAGCTGGCGCAGCATCCTGTGCTACGTGTTCCTGTACATGGCCGCCAAGGCCTTGGTGATCTATGCGGTGGCGCGGCTGTTCCGTTCCTCGCATCGCGAGGCGGTGGATCGCGCGGTGTTCATGGCGCAGGGCGGCGAGTTCGCCTTCGTGCTGTACGCGGCGGCCGCGGCGGCCGGCATCATCAATGCCGAACAGAATGCGCAGCTCACCGCCATCATCATTCTTTCCATGGTGCTGACGCCGATCGCCATCGCGGCGATGGGTGCGATCCGCGCGCGCATGCATCCGTCCACCGAGGGCTACGAGCGCCCCGACGGCCTGAATGGCGCGGCCCTGGTGATCGGCTTCGGGCGGGTGGGGCAGATCGCCAGCCAGTTCCTGTTCGAGCGCGGCTATGAGATCTCCATCATCGACACCGACGTGGAGATGATCGACACCGCGCGCAGCCTGGATTTCAACGTGTATTACGGCGACGGCACCCGCCTGGACATTCTCGAAGCCGCCGGCGCGGGGCGTGCCGGCGTGGTGCTGGTATGCGTGGACAAGGCCGACGAGGGCACGCGCATCACCGAGCTGGTCAAGGCCGAGTTCCCGCTGGTGCCGGTGCTGGTACGCGCGATCGACCGCCGCCACAGCATCGACCTGATCAAGGCCGGTGCGGACCTGGAAGTGCGCGAGACCTTCGAGTCGGCCGTGCTGCTGGGCGAGGCGGCGCTGGAGAAACTGGGCGTCGACCGCGAAGAGATCGAAGAGATCGCGCGGCGCTTGCGCGAGCGTGACCGCGAACGCCTGCAGCTGGAGCTCACCGGCGGCATGTTCGCGGGACGCGCGTTATTCCGCGGCAAGCGCCATGCGGCGGATGCCGGCGAGAGCTGACGTGGCGCGGCATGTCCCGCCGCGCCACGGCCGTACCGCTACTGCACGGGGAGGAAATAGGTCCGCGACCGGGTTGTGCCGGCGCCAGGCGCGCGGGGGGGGGGGCGGGCGGGGGGGGGGGGGGCGGCCCCCCCCCCCCCCCCCCACGGCCGTACCGCTACTGCACGGTGAGGAAATAGGTCAGCGACCTGGTCATGCCCGTCATGTCGGTCATGCGGCTTACCAGCGTGTACTGACCCGGACGCAGCGGCCGGAACATCAGGTAGTAGCCGTAGTTCACCACGGGTTGCCAGCCGGTAGTGATGCAGGGATCGAGCGTGCTCTGCAGGCTCGGATCGCCCTTGAGCGAGAACAGGTTTTCCGAGGTGTAGAGATAATCGTTGACGGCGCGGATCGGGCGCCCATCCAGCGTCACCTGCATATTGCCCATCATCGGATAGGTCTTCGCATCCGCGACGAGGAAGTCGTACAGCGACTGTCCCGGTTTCGGCCCGAAGTTCGGATCCGGACATGGAAAGGTATCGCTGACGAAGCCGACCATCAGCAGCAGCGCCTTGCTGTGCGGCACCGTGCAGGTGCGTGCGACGTCGCCGGCCATCATCATCGGCATGGCGGCGGGTGCGAGGTTCCATACCGGGCCATCCTGGCCCGAGGCGCAGAACGCGCCGGTGCTGTCGAACAGCGGGTTGCTGGCATCCGGCTGCGCATACAGCCATTGGATCGAACGATCGGCCCAGCCATAGATGCTCTTGCCGAACGGGCGCGAGTCCTTGGGGTAGAGCTGGGGATTGGGGCCGAAGCCGAGCAGGTCGTTGCCCGGCGGCTCGGCCGCCTGCGCCGTGACCAGGGTGGTACAGGCGAACAGCAGACCGCAGAACGTCTTGTGCATAACGCTCTCCTTGTGGGTATGCATGCGCGGAAGCGTGGGGTGGGGACGGTGGGTTTCCGCCAGTCCAGCTTGGACGCGCGCGGTGCTGCGCGCTTCCAGAAACTTGCGCGCTTGCGCCTGGCCACCGCACGGGTTGCGCAAGGCAACCGCACAGCGTGCCGTCTCACGCGGCGGCGCGCTTCCGAAAACGTGCTTTCGTGCGCGGGCCCAGCTTGTATCGCCGGCACGGGCGTATGATCGGCCCCGGATGCCGGCGGGGGCTTAGGCGTATGTCCATAGTGCAGACGGTGCTGAGCGCGCCTCACTTCACGGTGATGACGCAGGATTGCAGCTATCCGCGCATCAACTGCGGCCGCGGCGAAGGCGAACCCGCGCGCTTCCTGCTGACGCGGCGCGGCGCGTTCTCGATCCAGGTCGGCGGCCGGACCTGCCTGGCGCGGCCGGGACAAGCCGTATTCCTGGGCCGCGACGTGGAATACCGCGTGTCGCATCCGGACCATCGCGGTTGTGCCTGCTGCACCGACGTGTGGCTGGACGATGCGTGGCTGGATCCACTGGGACTGGAAGGCGCCGGTACGCCCGTCTGCCTCGACGTCCAGCACGACCTGCAGCTGCAGCACGCGCATGTGGAAATGCTGCAGGGCATGCGGCGCGGGCCGGATGCCTTGGAGGCCGAAGAGGCCTTGCTGATGCTGCTGGATGGACTGATGCGCGGCAGCGAGCCCGTGCCGGCATCAAGCAAGGGCACGGCACGCCAACTGCAGCGCGTGCAGGAAGCGATCGTCGCCAACCCCGGCGAGAATCTTGGCGTGGATGAGTTGGCACGGATCGCCGGCTGCTCGCCTTTTCATCTCTGCCGCATCTTCCGCCAGGGCACCGGGCAATCGCTGCGGCAGTTCCGCCTGCAGCAGCGATTGGGGACGGTGCTGGGACGGTTGGGCGAAGGCGAGGAAGATCTGGCTGCGCTGGCCTGCGACGTGGGTTTCAGCAGCCATAGCCATATGACGGATGCGTTCCGGCTGGCGCTGGGTTCGTCGCCAAGCGATCTGCGCGAGCAGTTGCGCACCAGCGAACTGAAACGGCTGCGGGCGCGGCTGGCGGGAAGCCAGGACACGCGCCCGCATTGAGTCGCCTCGGAGTTCAGGGCGAGTGCCCGGCAACCGCCACCTTTCCAGTATCCGCCGCGCGCTTCGATGCATTGACCCAGTTCACCTCCCAGGTCTTTCCGCCATCCGCGGAGAACGCCTGCTCGTCGCCATTCGAACCCTTGGCGAGATGGAGGAAGGAGAAGCGCGCGAGGATGGCCTTGCCGTTGTACGGCTCCTGATCGTAGAAATCGCCGCGCCCATCGGCGAAGGCGCCGATCATCGGCGAGCTGAACTTGCCGTTGTCGCTGCTGACGAAGTTGAGGCTCCACTGGTGCGCCACGGGATTGAACAGGCGCAGCGACAGGAACTGCAGATGGCCGGACGGACCCTGGGTGTCGATCTCGGCAAGGTTGGCGCGGCCGTTCCACAGCTTGCGCACGCGTACCGTGCCGTCGAGCGGCGTCCAGGGGGAGCTGCCCGCAAGGGGATGCTCCATGCGTGACATATGGATATCCCAGTTGCCGAGTTGCCAGTCGAAGTCGTGCTGCCCGGCTTCGCTGCCCACCGGCTTCATCGGGGTGACGGCTTCGCCGGGCTTGTAGCGGGTGAGGTCGGCGATGAAGTTCGCCTCCCAGGTCCTGCCGCCGTCGTCCGAGTAGTCCTGCTCGTAGCTGTGCGCGTCGGGCGAGGTGACCGTCCAGATGCCGCGCACCAGCACGGCGCGGCCCTGGTAGAGCTCCTGGCTGTAGAACTCGCCGCGGTTGCGTTCGAAGTGGCCGACGGAAGGCGCTTCCATTACCCCGTTGTCGCTGTCGGTGAAGTACTGGCGCCATTGCCGGGCGGCGGGGTCGTAAAGGAACACCGTCATGCCTTCGAAGCGTCCGCCAGCGCTGTCCGCCTCGATCTCCTCCACTTGAGCCTTGCCGTTCCAGATCGGGTTCACCGTGACGGTGCCGCGCATCTCGTTCCACTCGGTGCGGCCCGACAGCGGTTCCTTCAGCGTGCGGATATGGGTATGCCAGGTGCCGATGTTGAAATCGAAATCGTGGCTGCCGTCAGTTGGCGCCGCGCGCGCGGCCGGCGGTTGCTCGGCCCAGGCGGGCGTGCAGGCGAGGCCCAGCGCAATGGCTGAGCAGAGCAGGAGCTTCAGCGTGGCTTGCATGGCGCGGCTCTCATCGGCGGGAGGTGATGCGCAAGCTACGCGCGCCAATGGTTTGCTTGAATAGCCACTTTTGTCACTTTTTACATGACCACTTTGCGGGGTGGCCGATAGGCCCCGACCGCGCAAAGCAAACGGCACGCGAGAGCAACCCTCGCGTGCCGTTCGCGTCTGGCGCATGGGCGCCACCGCATCGCGCGGTGGCGCCTGCATCGTCGATCAGCGCGCGCCGCCCGCGGCGTACAGCTTCTCGCCGGTCAGCCAGTACGAGTCGTCGGAAGCCAGGAACACCGCGATCGAGGCGATGTCGTCCGGCTGGCCGATGCGGCCGAGCGGGGTGTGCGCGATGGCTTCCTGGTGGAAGTCCGAACCGATAAAGCCGGCCGTCACCGTGCCTTCGGTTTCCACCATGCCCGGGTTCAGCGCATTGACGCGGATCTTGCGCGGGCCCAGTTCGCGCGACAGCACGCCGGTGATGGCGTCGACCGCGCCCTTGGTGGCGGTGTAGACCGAGCCGCCCGGCGGCACGATGCGGGTGACCAGCGAGCCGATATTGATGACGCTGCCGCCGTCGTTCATATGCTTGGCGGCGGCCTGGGTGGTCAGCAGCAGGCCCAGCACGTTCACGTTGAACTGCTTGTGGAAATGCTCCTCGGTGATCTGCTCCAGCGGCGCGAATTCGTACACGCCGGAGTTGTTCACCAGGATGTCCAGGCGGCCGAATTCTTTGACCGCGGCGTTGGCGATGGCCTCGGCGTCGGCGGCGAGGGAGACGTCGCCCTTCACCGCGACGGCCTTGCCGCCGGCCTTGGTGATGGCCTCGACCACGGCGTCGGCGCCGGCCTTGCTGGAGGCGTAGTTGACGACGACGGCGGCGCCTTCGGCGGCCAGCGCCTTGGCGATGCCGGCGCCGATGCCCTTGGATGCGCCGGTGACCAGCGCGACTTTGCCTTTGAGCTTGCTCATGACGGGTTTCCTGTCAGGTGATGGAAGGGCGAACTGCCCGGTTCAGTAATTCAATAGTTCGCAACATATGAACTAACGAACTGCAAGTCAAGGGCTGCTAAGATCGCCGCCATGAGACCGCTAGTTCACCCCTCGATCGAAGACGTCACCGTGGAAGGCATCCTCCACGCCTTGGCCGACCCGGTGCGGGTGGCCATCTATGCCGGGCTCGCCGCTTCGGAGAAAGGCACGAGCTGCTCGGCCTTCCTGCAGCTGGAGGACCGCGAGATTCCGAAATCCACGCTTTCGCAGCATTTCCGTGCCTTGCGCGAAGCGGGCCTGATCCGCAGCGAGCGCCAGGGCGTGGAGATGCGCAACACCACGCGCTGCGCGGAGATCAACCAGCGCTTTCCCGGCTTGCTGCCGGCGGTGATGGGGGCGTATCAGCAGCAGTTGATGGATCGGATGAAAGCGGCGAAGCGCAAGGGCGGCAGGGCCAGAGGCGTTTGATCGTCCGCTCTCCGGAGCGCTGATCTGCATGGGGGACGTATGTTGCGTAGCTGGCTCCTGCTCGGCGTGGCCTTGGCGCTTGCCGGTTGCAGCGGCGTTCGCGACGGAGGGACCGAGCGTCGGCTCGAACACGATCGTGCGGTAGCTCGCTCGCATATCGACGAGGCGGCATGCCGCGACCAGGGTGGCTCCGTGAAAGGCGTTGGCATGCTGGGCATGCCGGCGTGCGTGGTGCCGTTCGCCGATGGCGGCAAGCCGTGCAAGGACAAAGCGGATTGCCAGGGGCGGTGCCTGATCGCGGCATCTGCGACGGACGAAGTGACGCCACGAACTGCAACCTGCCAGCGGGACAATCAGCTGTTCGGCTGCTGGAGCGAAGTGCTGCATGGCCAGGCGCAACCGGGCCTGTGCGTCGACTGAGTGCGATCGCTAAATAATCTGACAGCGGCAAGCCTTTCGGAATGGCCCAATGAACACACCCGGACGTCGGGTGCCATCAACGAGCCAAGGCCATGTCTGAGAAAACCTGTGCCGCCTGCGACTGCGAACTGGATGCCAATGCGATCCAGGTGAAGATCGGCGGCAAGACCGTCGAGGTGTGCTGCGAAGAGTGCGCGGAGAAGCTGCGGGAAGCGCATGCTTCGGCGGCTGGCGGCCGCTGAGCCGTATCGAAACCTCAAGCCGGGCCGCCGCCAAGGCGGCCCTTTTCGTCGGCGAAACACTCAGGTCGATTGCTTGAATGCGCTGGGCGAGCGGCCGTAGGCCTGGCGGAAGGCGTTGGCGAAATGGCTGTGGCTGGAGAAGCCCAGATCCGCGGCCAGCGCGGAGAGATCTTCGCTGCGCGGCACCAGGTCGAGTGCGCGCGCCAGGCGCAGGTGCAGGTGGTAGCGATACAGCGGCACGCCTTCCACCTGGCGGAATACCTGGGTGAGATAGACCGGCGAACAACCGATCTCGGTGCCGATATCGGCCAGCGTCCAGCGCCGCGACAGGTCGCTGGCGAGCAGCACTTTTACGCGATCGGCAAGCCGACGCCGCGCATGTGTGGCGGCCGGCTCGCGCGCGCTGCGCGGACCCAGGCTGCGGCCGATCAAGGTGAGCAGCAGCGCTTCGGCTTCGAGCGGTTCGATGCTGTCGCCTTCGAGGTTGTGGCGCAGCAGGGCAACCAGGGCTTGCGCACGCGGATCGATCGGCTGCGACTGGCGATTGAAGCCGACCTTGTCGCCGCCCTGGCGCAGCAAGGCACGCGGCGCCAGTTCTTCCAGCATGGCATCGGGGATTTCCACCGACAGGCAGGCATCGCCGCCGTTCACCGGATGGCTGACCTGGTAAGCCTCGCCCGCGTTGAAAAACAGCATGTGGTTGGCGTCGGCCACGGACTGGTCGCTGCCGACATGGCGCACGTAGACGCCGCGATACGGAAAGACCAGGTTGGTCGAGGCGGCGCATTCTTCCGCGCTGCGATGCCGGCAGGCGCCGTCGCAGCGCACGTTGCGCAAGGCGACGGTGTCGGTGCTCAGCCAGCGGTCGACGTGGAAGGCGGACATAAGGCGGAGGATAGCCTGATTGAGGGGCCGAAGTGGTTCAGGGGAAGCCGAAAGCCAGGCTCGAAAACGAGGTTTCGAAATCCACGTCGTCGCTGGCCGGCAGCGGGCGGGTCCAGATGACATTGAGCAGCCAGCTGCCATGCGCCGGCACGGTGAAGACGGCGCGGCCGGCGGTGTCGGTGCGGTGGGTTTCCACGGGGCTTTCGTCGTGTTCCAGGCGGGTCAGCTTGACCAGGGCGCCGGGCAGCGGGTGGCCGAGATAGAGGACTTTGATGGGAAGTTCGTCGTTGTGGGGGAGCGCGTAAGGGTTGCGCTCGGGGACGATTTCCAAGGCCAGGCCGAGCGGGCGCGTGACCGGGTCGGAGTTGGCTGCACTGGGCGCGCCTACCTGCATCAACGCTTTTGCATGGCGCCCATAGCGCTCGGCGCCGTCGCGGTCCGTGCGATGCGTTCGTTCGCGTTCGACCAGGGCGGGCGTCAGACCTTCCGCCCGCAGGTAATCGTTGAAGCGGATGGCTGGCAAGGAAGTCATTGCGCCGTTGTCGGTTTCCAGCACCAGCAGATGAGTGCCGGGCATGGCCAGCTGCGCATCGGCATCCGCTTCTGCGGCACCCAGGTGCATGCGGGCGCGCAAGTCGCTGACGGTTCCATTCGGCGCCACGTCTTCGAAGCGCGCAATGCGCCGCACCGGAATCGGCGAGCGCTGTCGATAGGGGCCGTGGCCCACCTGCAACGTCAACTGCACCGTGCTTTGGGGCGGGAGCCAGTACGGCGAGGGTTGCAACCAGAAGTCGTGCGCGCAAACCGGCCATGCGGTGAGCGCGAACAAGGCCGTGCCGATCCAGATGCGCATGCTCATTCGAGATGATCCGGCAGATAGCCCGGCGTCACGGGCAGATAGGGCAGGGCGGCGGCAAGCACGGCGATGGCGATCAGCCAGCTCGACACCACCTTGGCGGCGACCGGCACGCGCCAGCGCACCGCCAGCGCGGCGGGAACCAGTGCGAGCGTGCATAGCCAGGCGGCCGGTAAATGGATCCAGCGGCCTTCGAAAGCGATCATGGCGCCGCTCCATAGTCCGGCGTTCACAGCCAGCAGCAGGGCGAGCCGCGCGGGAACCCCGCCACGCAGATGCACCATCGCGGCACAAACCATCGTGCTGAGCCAGCCGCACAGAAACACCGCATCGATCGACGCTGATGGCGGCTTCAGCGCAAAACCCACGGCCGCCGCCATCGCCACCAGCCCAAGGCATGCCAACCACACGCGCCGCGGCGCAAACGCCAAAGCCATGCCGAACGCGGCGCACAGCAACATGGCCGCGGGCACGCCGCCCCTCATGACACGGCCTTCAGCAGAAAGCACAGACCGGCTACGCCGATCGACGCACCCATGCCCCGCGCTACCAGCTTGCCGACCGGTTGCGCACACAACAGACCCAGCGCAATCCCCGCCACGTGCAGCAAGCCCGTTGCCAGCACAAAACCGCTGCTGTAGCCCACCGGGTCGGCCGCTGCCGGCAACTCACGACCATGCGCATAACCATGGAACAACGCGAACAACGCCACCACTCCTACCGCCGCCCACGCCGGTGCACGCCATGCCAGCGCAATGCACATGCCCAGCACCAGCACCGACAGCGCGATGCCGCTTTCCACCGACGGCAACGGCGCACCGAACATGCCGAGCATTGCCCCGCCCACCATCATCGCGGGGAACACCACCGGCAGCACATGCACCAGCGGCCGGCCGAGAAACGCACCCCACAGGCCGACCGAGACCATCGCCAGCAGATGATCCGCGCCGGACAGCGGATGGGCGAAGCCGGCGAGAAAGCCGCCGGCCAGGCCCGTGCCCGTATGCGCATACGCGGGAAGCGAGAGGGCGCAGCAGCCGAGAAAAGCGCTACGTCCACGGATGGATGGCGTAGCCATTACTGATACGCCCCGGCAGCCGCGGCCTGCGCATCGGGCGCCGCGAGGAACGGAAAGACACTGTCCGAATGCTCGCGCTCATCGCGCGTCAAGCCATCGCTGACGCTGTCCGGCGTGCCGTCGACCAGCATCGAACGCCACACGTTGGACGCGCTGTAGTTCGGCGTGCGCCCACCGCAATCCTTCGCCAACTCGCGGTTGCCGCCCAGCGCCGCGCGTTCCACCGCGAAGAACTGCGTGCAGGTGGCCGACGCGCTGTTCACCCACAGGCGATCGTCGGCGAGCAGCGCGGCGAGCGCGTGGTAGCGGCGCGCCGGCGCGGCCTTGTGATCGGCCAGCCACTGGTTGCCGCACTTGCCGTCGAAGCCGTCGTACAGCCCCAGATTGCTGGCGATCTCGTCGGCGAACTTCGCCCCATCCGCGGGCGTCGCCATGTTGTAGGTCTCCTTGAACGCGTCGCTGATCTCCTCCGGGGCGAGCGTGCCGAGCAGCGCATTGCCGGTGAGCGGGCGGCCGGCGCGGTCGATCTGCCGCGACGGCCCCTGGGTGGCCGCCCATACCGCGAGCAGCGGACCGCCCTTGTTCACCGCGCCCAGGTCGATCGAGATGACGATCGCCGAAGTGGTCCAGCCGGCGAGCAGGTTTTTGGCTGGGCCGCCCTGGGTGTGGCGCCACTCGTCGGCGACCGCACGCACCGTGGGCGCGTCGAAGGTTGGGCAACCGGCCGCGTCCACCTTGGCGCCGGCTTCGAGCGCGGCATGCGCCTTGTCATACGCGGCGCGCGTGCCCTTGACGTTGTTGAAGAAGGGGTCGTCGCGCGGGCCGGCGAAGACGCGGAAGCTGCCGTGTTCGCTGACCAGTCCCCTGGTGTCGCCGGGGTTGCCCTGCGCCCTGTCGGCATCGCCCGCCGTGCAGGTCACGTCGGTGCCCGAGCGGAAACGGCAGCGCAAGGTGGTGCTCGCCGTGCTGTGGCCGAAGCGCTTGCCGCTGTCGATATGGAAGACGTAGTCGAGCTTGTCCGAGAACGTATGCCCGACGATATCCATCACCAGGTTCAGGTGCTTGCCGTCGGGCGCGGTCCAGGCATAGAGGTCGCCGATATCGGCGCGCGGGTCGCCGATCACGGAGGGGGTGTCGAGATGGTCCGAGGCTTTGGCGGCATGGCCTAGACCTAAGCTCAGGGCGAGGCAGGCCAGCGCCTGCAGCCGCGTTGCAGCTGTGCGATTCATGGGTTTCTACTCGTGTGGATGAGGCACGAGCAGTAGGCCCGAGACGGGCAAAGCCGGGCTATCAAAATCTTTAGCAAACCGCCGGCCGGCGCCCTGGCGGGCCGGCGGTGTCACGCGAAGGCGGATCGAAGCTCAGACGCGCGTGTAGCGCATGATCCAGTTGGTTTCCCAGGTGCGGCCTTCATCCGGCGAGAAGGCCTGTTCCCATTGGCAGGTATCGGCGGTGACCGGCGTAAAGATGCCGCGCACCTTGACCGGCTTGCCCTCGAAGGTTTCGTCGGAGAGGAAGGTACCGACGCCGCCCGCGAAGCGCCCGAAGCCGGCGGCTTCGATCGCGGTGGGCTTGCCGCCGTCCAGATACCAGTCGGCCCATTGCCCGCTGGCCGCGTCGTAGGCACGCAGGCCTAAGCCGTTGTAGGTCTGGCCGCCGCGGCGCGATTCGCTCTCATTGATATTGACCAGCCCGCCGAGCAGGGCCTGGCAGCGCGAGCTGCCTTCGAACTCGTCCCAGTCGCGGCTGCCGGCCAGGCGCTTGCGCAGGCGCCGGTGATGCACGCGCCAGTTGCCGAGGAAGAAATCGAAGTCATGCGCGCCGGAAGCGGCCGCTGCCGCTGGCGGCGCCATGCCCAGGCCGCCAAGGGCGAGCAGGGCGGGCAGGCTGGCCAGGGTCCATTGCAGGACCTGGCGGCGGTGCGTGTCGATCTCGCGCATGCATCACCTCGGCTTGAGTTGGGGTGGCGTCACCATGCGTGGCGTGCGGTGGGGCGGGAATAGCCACTTGGCAAGCATTCGCCGGACCACTTCGGCGAAGGCTATGATCCTTGTTCCGTCTCACGCCCCTTTCGCCATGACTTCTGCCCTACTCGTGATCGACATGCAGCAAGGCCTGTGCAGCGGCGAATGGGCCGCGCACGATATCGACCGCGTGCTGCAGCGGGTGAACGTGCTGATCGATCGCGCCCGCGCGGGCGGCGTGCCGGTGGTGCTGATCCAGCACGAAGAGGCGGAGGGCGACCTGGTGCACGACACCGCCGGTTGGCAACTGGTCGACGGCCTGCATGCGCGGCCCGACGACCCTCGCGTGCGCAAGCTGACACCGGATGCGTTCTACGAAACCGAGCTGGGCCAGCTGCTGCAGCAGCGCGGCATCGACCATCTGGCGATCTGCGGATTGCAGAGCGATTTCTGCATCGACACCACGGTGCGGCATGCGCTGGCGCTGGGGTATCACGTGACTTTGGCGGGCGATGCGCACTCGACGGTGGACAACGAGGTGTTGCCGGCGCAGCGGATCACGGCGCATCACAACTGGGTGCTGGCGAGGCTGCAGACCTATGGCACGCGGATGGAGGTCGTGCCCGCGGAGGCCGTGCCGTTTGCGTAAGATCCGTCTGATTTTTTCTTACGTGTTCTACCCGTCGTTTTCACTCTCCTGAACCTTTCCTCAGCAAGTTGTTGCGCCGCGGAATGACGCGGCGCTGACGCTCGCTCATTCTCCGCGGCGAATCCGGGCACGCGCCATACGAAGAGCGGGCATCTCGCGATGACTCGCTCCATTGGCGCGTATGCCTGCCGGTGCCATGGGGGGCACCCAATAAAAGAGGGAGGAATGGAGTCATGAGTCAGGGCCTCGCGCCGCGCATGCGGCTGGTCATTGCACGCAAGCCGCTAGCTGCGGCATGTATCGCCGCCTTGCTGGCATCGGGTATGGCCAGTGCACAGGACACACCACCGCCAGCCAAGCCGGCGGACACCACGCAGCAACAGCAGGCACCCGCCAACCAGGCTCAGGATGCCAACAAGAAGCCGGCCCCAGGGCAGGTCAGCAATCTGCAGGAAGTGGTGGTCACCGGTATTCGCGGCAGCATCGAGAGTTCGATCCGCGCGAAGCAGAATTCGGACAGCATCATCGAGGCGATCTCGGCCGAAGATATCGGCAAGCTGCCGGATGCGAGCATTGCGGAAAGCCTGGCGCGTTTGTCGGGTCTGGCCACGCAGCGGGCGGATGGGCGCGCAAACGTGATTTCGATCCGCGGCCTGTCGCCGGATTTCGCCGGCACCACCTTGAACGGCCGCGAGCAGGCAACGATCGGCGAGAACCGCGGCGTCGAATACGATCAGTATCCGTCGGAACTGATCAGCGGCGCGGCGGTTTACAAGACGCCGGATGCGAGCCTCGTCGGCCAGGGCCTTTCCGGTACGGTGGACCTGCATACGATCAAGCCGCTGGACCTGCCCAAGCGCGCCATCGCGATCAATCTGCGCGGCGAGCACACCAGCAACGACAAGTTGAACCCCGGCTCCGGCGTGGGCGATATGGGGCATCGTGCCAGCTTTTCCTACATCGACCAGTTCTTCGATCACACCCTGGGCGTGGCGATAGGTTTCGCGCAGCTCGATTCGCCGATCCAGGAAAAGCAGTACCAGGCGTGGTGGTGGAGCGTGGACAACGGTTCCGCCGGCATCGAGAAGAACTGGGGCGGCCCGCATACGCCGGGCCTGCCCGACAATGTGCTGTCGCAGGAAGGCATGCAGTTGCGCGCCCAGTCGGAAAACCAGCTGCGCAATGGCCTGATGACGGTGCTGGAGTGGGCGTCGGGCGAGCATTACCACACCACGCTGGATCTCTATTACTCGACCTTCAACGAGCGCAAATACAAGAACGGCGTGCAATGGTCGAGCAGTCCGTATAACTCCAACGGCTTGCCGGTCTACAGCAATCTCGGCATCGCCCAGGCTTCGCCGTATCCGATCGTCACCTCCGGCACGATGAGCAATATCGCGCCGATCCTGCAGAACGAATACAGCAAGGAAAAGGACAAGCTGTTCTCGGCGGGCTGGAACCATCAGTACGACTTCGGCAATGGCTGGATCATCACCGGCGACCTGTCGTATTCCACGGCAAAGAAGCGCCTGCGCGACGCTTATCTGTTCGGCGGGCTTGCCGGCAACCCGACCACGGACGTGTATTTCCGCACACCTACCGGCGACGACTATCCGTACTTCCGCCCAGGCGTCGATCTGGCCAATCCGGCGAATGTCGTGTTTACCGATCCGGATAACTACGGTTACAACGGCCGCGAGGAGTTCGACAAGCAGAAGGACACGATCAAGGCCGCACGCCTGCAGGTTTCGCATCCGGTGGGCTGGATCTTCAGCACGGTGGATGTCGGCGCGGCCTATTCGGAGCGTACGAAGACCAAGCAGGCCGATGTGTTCTTTGCGTGGCTCAACGGCAATGGCGACGGCGCCGGCAACGGTCCGTACAACCATGGCTTCGGCGTGCCGGTCGGCTCCGCGTTCCTGCGTGGGCCTACCTCGCTGGGTTACGGCGGCATTCCGGGCATCCTCAATTACAACGTGCTGGATGCGCTGGGCAGCCAGTTCTATCTGACCCAGCGCAACGGCCAGTCGGATTGGAGCCGCAATTACTCCATTACCGAAAAGGTGCCGGTCGCCTACGTCAAGTTCAATATCGATACGCACCTGGGCGACGTGCCGCTGCGCGGCAATATGGGCGTGCAGTTCGTCCGTACCGACCAGTCCTCCACCGCGGTGCAGACCAATGGCGACGCACTGGTCGGCACGCTCAAGGGCGGCGCCAAGTACAACAAGTTCCTGCCGAGCCTGAATCTCGTGGCGCAGATTGCCGATGGGCAGTACCTGCGCTTCGGTCTCGCCAAGACCATGGCGCGTGGCCGTATCGACGATGAAAAGGTGTCCAGCTCCGCTTCGGTGGCGCGTGTTACCGAAGGCCCGGCGGCGGGGCAGGTGTTGTGGTCCGGCAGCGGCGGCAATCCGCAGCTGCGGCCTTACATCGCGGTGGGTACCGATCTGTCATGGGAGAAGTACTTCGGCAAGTCCAGTTACGTCGCCGTGGCGGTGTTCAACAAGAACCTGCTGAATTACATCTACAACAAGACCGTGCTGGACTTTAATTTCCAGCAGGCCGGCTTCGTCAACGACAACCCGACGCTGCAGCCGACCAGCCCCATCGGTTCGTTCACCCGTCCGGAGAACGGCACCGGCGGACGCATGGAGGGCCTGGAGCTTTCCGGTGCCTTCGAGGGCGGCCTGGTTACGCAAGCGCTGGATGGCTTCGGCGTGCAGGCGAATTTCTCGCTGACCAACAGTTCTATTCCGGAGAGTTCGGTTTCGTCCATTCCTGGTGGTCCGAAGACGCTGCCGGGCTTGTCGCGCAAGGTCGCCAACCTGGCCGTGTATTACGAGAAGTACGGCTGGTCGATCCGGGTGGCCGAGCGTTACCGCTCTTCGTTCACCGGCGAGACCGTTCCGTTGTTCGACCAGCTTGGCTATGTGAAGGTGCTGGCCGATAAGCAGACCGATCTGCAGATCGGTTATGCCTTTGCCGACGACACCCGCTGGAACGGCTTGTCGGTGCTTTTGCAGGTCAATAACCTCAGCAATTCGCCACAGAAGACCCAGCAGATTTCCGGCTTGCCGAATAATGTGCAGATAGGGCGTCCGCTGGATTACGTGACCTGGGGCCGCACAGTCATGTTCGGCCTGAACTACAAGCTCTAAACCACCAGCCACTGCCACACAAGAAACGCCCGGCACCCGCCGGGCGTTTTCTTTTCAGCACATCAGTCGTACTGCAACCGCGGATACCAATCCTTCCCGCGCCCCTCCGGCGTCATATCCAGCAAGGTCCAGATCGGCATCGGATCCGGCGCGCCGCGCGGGTCCTGGCCGGGGTCGGCGGTGGCCATGCTCATTTCCTCGCTCCAGAAATGCCGGATCGCGCCATCGCGCCGCGTAAATACATTGAGCGAAGGCATGTCGCTGCCATCCGGCGCGATGCCGCGGAAGTCGCGCGTGTAGTCGCCATTGAGGTCGGTGTACAGCGGCAGGTCGCGCCAGCCGCGCTCCTGCTTGAACGCGAGCAGCCGCTCGATCGGTGCGCCGGCGATCACCGCCAGCGCCACGCGCTGCTGGATATCGCGCGCTTCGCCGTTCCACGCGCCGAGCAGCGACGTGCACATGGGGCAGGGCCGTTCGCGTTGCGCGCCGAACATGTAGCTGTAGACCAGCAGGGTCTGCTTGTCGCCGAACAGGTCGGCGAAGTCGACGGGGCCGCGCTCGCCTTGGAAGCGGTAGTCGCCGTCGATGGCGGGGCCGGGCGGCAGCGCCCGGCGCTGCATGGCCACGCGTTCGATATGCCGGCGCAGTTCGATCTCTTCCGCCAGCAGCGCCGTGCGTGCCTTGCGGTATGCCGCGCTTTCGCCGGGAATGGTGACGCCGGAACGCGCGGCCAGGTCGGTGGCGGGAACCAGGGGAGTTGCACTCATCTTGTCGTCCTCCTGCGGGTGGTGATGTCAGTCGCGATCCGGCGCGCCAAGCGGGAACAGCGGGCGATAGGAGCGCGCTTCGTCCACCGCGCGCGCGAACGAGGGGCGCGCCAGCAATCGCTTGCGGTAGGCGATGACATTGGCAAAGGCCGGGTCGATCGGATGTGTCCAGTCGGCATAGAACAGGAACGGCGCGGCGCCGCAGTCGGCCAGGGTGAAGCGCTCGCCCGCGGCCCAGGCGCGGTCGGCCATGGTGCGGTCGAGCCAGCCGTAAGCGGCGTCGAGCATCTCGCGTGCCTGCTTTACGCCATGCGCGTCCTGCGTGCCTTGCGGGCGGATCGCATCGAACACCACTTTCTGCTGCGGCGTGGAAATGTAGTTGTCGAAGAAGCGGTCCATCGCGCGCACTTCCAGCGCTTCGCGCGGGTCCTCCGGCAGCAGGCGCACCGGGCCGGGATGATGCAGGCCCAGGTATTCGATGATGGTGCTGGCCTCCGCCACCATGCGTCCGCCGTCGACCAGCAGGGGGAAGCGTTTCACCGGCCACATCCGCAGCCACTCCTCGATCGTCTCCGGATGCTCCGGCGACAGCTCGCGCCATTCGAACGGCGTGCCGTTCTCGTACAGCGCGATCAGCACCTTCTGGCTGTAGGAGGAAAACGGGTGGGCATAGAGCTGCAGGGCCATGGGAACTCCGGTCGTTTCGAGGGGACATGAAGGCGACGAACGGCCGGACGCTGGATCGACATGGCGTCGCTTCGCATAAAAATACGAAGGAAGACTTTGCAGTTTCCCTTCGCAGCCACTACGATGCCGCCCCATGCCCACCCCAGCCCCCCGGCCCGACGCCACCCACGCCCTCGCCGTGGAAATGCGCATGGTGTTCGGTCAGCTCGCCCGCCGCCTGCGCAAGCAGGGCCGCACGGATCAGCTGACCTCCGCGCAGACCTCGGTGCTGATCCAGCTCGAACGCCACGGCGCCGCCACCGTCACCGCGCTGGCGCATGCCGAGGGCGTGCGGCCGCAGTCGATGGGCGCCACCGTCGCCTCGCTGGAAGCGCTGGACCTGGTGGCCGGCGCGCCGGATCCGGCCGACGGCCGGCAGACGCTGTGGACGCTTACGCCCGCCTGCCACGAGCTGGTGCGCGCCAGCCGCGCGGCGCGCGAGGACTGGCTCGACCGCCTGCTGCGCGAACAGCTCGACCAGGGCGAGCAGGCGCAGCTTGCCGCCGTGATGCCGCTGCTGCGCCGGCTGCTCGATGCATCGACGGAGCCGCGCGTACCCTGACCGTTTCCTCCCCCCGCGCGCCCGCGCGGCGCGTGTTCCCCGCACGTCACGGAGTTTCCCCATGAGCATCACCGCGATCGACGCGAACACCGCACTGATCCTGATCGACCTGCAGAAGGGCATCGTCGCCTATCCCACCGTGCATCCCGTCGACGCCGTGCTCAGGCACGCGCGCGAGCTGGCCGATGCCTTCCGCCGCCACCGCTTGCCGGTGGTGCTGGTGAATGTCACGGGCAGCGCGCCGGGCCGCGCCGAGCAGCGCGCGGGCGGCGAGCGTCCGGCGGATTGGGCCGAGCTGGTGCCGGAACTCGGCGTGCAGCCGGGCGATCACCGCGTGAGCAAGCAGACCTGGGGTGCGTTCGCCAGCACCGATCTGGGCAGCTACTTGCGCGAGCACGGCATCACCCAGGTGGTGATCGGCGGCATATCCACCAGCATCGGCGTGGAATCCACCGCGCGCCAGGCCTTCGAAAGCGGCTTCAACGTGACGCTGGCGATCGACGCCATGACCGACACCCGCGCCGAAGCGCACGACAACAGCGTCGCACGCATCTTCCCGCGCCTGGGCGAAACCGGCAGCACGCGCGAGATCGTCGAGCGCCTCGACGCGCGCGCATGAGCGCATCCGCACCCGCATCCGCACGAACGGGAGCGCGCCGGTGCTAGGCGCGTTCCGCTCGCTGCGCAGCTACAACTACCGCGTGTGGTCGGCCGGCGGCCTGGTTTCCAACGTCGGCACCTGGATGCAGCGCACCGCGCAGGACTGGCTGGTGCTGACCGAGCTGACCCACAAGAACGCCACCGCGGTGGGCATCGTGATGGCCTTGCAGTTCGGTCCGCAGTTGCTGCTGCTGCCCTTGACGGGGTATGCGGCCGACCATCTGGACCGCCGCAAGCTGCTGCTGGTCACGCAGGCGCTGATGGGCGCGCTGGCGCTTGGCCTGGGCCTGCTGACCCTGGCCGGATGGGTGCGGCTGTGGCACGTGTACGTGTTCGCCGGCCTGCTCGGCGCGGTCGCCGCGTTCGATGCGCCGGCGCGGCAGACCTTCGTGTCGGAGCTGGCCGGCGAAGAAGATCTCTCCAATGCGGTGGCGCTCAATTCCACTTCGTTCAACGCGGCGCGGATGATCGGCCCCGCGGTGGCCGGTGCGCTGCTGGCGTCGATGAGCGCGGGCTGGGTGTTCCTGCTCAATGCCTTGTCGTATGTGGCGGTGCTGGCTTCGCTGGGCCTGCTGCGCACGGCGGAACTGCATCCGCGGCTGCATGCCGAACGCAGTCGCGGCGGCCTGCTGGAAGGCTTCCGCTATGTGTGGGGACGGCACGATTTGCGCGCGGTGCTGCTGATGCTGTTCCTGATCGGCACCTTCGGCCTGAACTTCCCGATCTTTATCGCGGCGATGGTGGTGAAGGTGTTCCACGGCGAGGCGGACCAGTACGGTTTGCTCACTTCGCTGATGGCCGCAGGCTCCGTCGCCGGCGCCTTGTTTGCCGCGCAGCAGGCGCGGCCGCGGCTGGGTTATCTGATCGGCGCGGCGCTGTGTTTCGGCGTGGGCTGCGTACTGGCTTCGGTGATGCCGACCTATCTGTGGTTCGGCGTGATGCTGATGCTGGTGGGCATGGCCGCGCAGACCTACACCACCTCGACCAACAGCCTGGTGCAGCTGTCGACCGCGCCGGCCATGCGCGGGCGGGTGATCGCCATTCAATTCGCTATCGCCCTGGGTGGTACGCCGATCGGTGCGCCGCTGGTGGGCTGGGTGGCCGACACGCTGGGGCCGCGCTGGTCGCTGGGGCTGGGGGCTCTGTCGGGGCTGGCGGCAGTCGCGGTGGGCCTGCGCTATCTGGTGCGCTATCGCCAGCTGCGCATGTTCGTCGAAGGCGGGCGCCTGCGCTTCAGCGTGTCGCTGGCCACCGAGGCCAGCCGCGCGGCGGCGGAATAAAGCCTAGTTCCTGAAAAAGCGTGGCCCAAAAAAAAGCCGCGTCCGCCGGGTGTGTCGGCGGACGCGGGAAACAGCGCCTACAGGGGTGGAGAGGCGCGAGCTACGAGGTTGGTCCGGCTTCCCGGCCGGGCGCGGGAGATATGCCGACCCGGGCGTGAGGCGGCCGTGAAAACGACCGCCTCCGCGCTTCCCTTACTGCGGTGCGATATGCGTGCTGCACTCCACCGGGTCGGTGCAGGGCAGGTCGAAGGCGCGCAGCTTGAGCGAGCCGTCCGCCGCCGGGGCGGCGGTGAGCTGCACGGTGCCGTCGCTGTAGACCAGCTCGCCGTTGGCCGGCACGGCGCTGCCAGCCGGGGCCACGCTCAGGCTGGCGCCGATGCCCATCGGCAGCACCAGGAACTGGCCGCCGGCGGTGGCGAAGGCGCCCATCACGCGGCCGTTGACGTCGTTGACCTGGACGAAGCGCACGCCGTCCCGCTCGAACACGTAGACGTGCCAGTGCGGGCTGGCGCTGACGTCGGGTGCATTGGGCCAGGCCTGGCCCAGGCCTGATGACTGCGGCGCAGCCTGAACCGCCAGCGGCGCCAGGGCCAGCGCGAAAAGAACGGACAGCGCGCACCGGACAAGCCGGCGCGGGCTGCGATGCATGTTGGACTGGGTCATGGCCTTTCCCCTTTCATGGATGTGGTGGTTACGCACTGCACGAGCGCCCCAAGGCTAGCGCCGTCCGCTCGCAGATGCTGGGACGTGCGGGCCGGCTTCCGACGCAACGCCCGCTCTCTGGAGAGACTGCGCACCGTCACATCGTCTGCACGGCCCTGGCGCGACCTTACCGCCGCCGCGCCAGGGGGGCGCATCAGGGGGCAATACCAAGACATCTCCCAGCCCAGGTTCCTGGCGACGCAGGTCGCCGGCAAGCGATCGGCATGAGGCCGGTCCGGGGCCAGCCGTATTCCGGACAGACGCAGGCGCGGACGCAAGGTCCGCGCCCAGGGGGTTCATCTATCCAACAGGGAGCAGATGCAATGCGCATGAATCGATCAGGGGTACTGGCGGCGCTGGCCGCGCTCACCTTCGTCGCTGGAGCGGCGAATGCGGGTACGTTTCCGGATTTCGGCTACCAGCCGCCGTCCAAGCTGTATAGCGGTCCGTTGTTTCAGCTGAGCCAGGATTATCCGAAGCAGATGCCGAATTCGACGCCGCCGATGTTCTTCAACTTGTTGCCGAAGCAGTTCAGCAACAACTTCGAGACTTGGCGGCCGTATGTGGACGCGGTGAAGAACTACTGCCTCGAGGGCAACATCAACACCGATTGGGTGGTGCAGAAGAACCCGATCCGCAAGTGGTACCACGCACCGTGGCAGCACTACGGCCCGGACGGCCGCGAAGGCGTGCACGGCCTGACCAAGGAAGCGCAGATCAAGCCGCTGCAGCTGGCCGCAAGCCAGAAGACCTCGGGCCAGACCTACGCGGTGGGCATCTACAACGAGCTCGGCGGCTATACCTTCGGCCAGGTGTGGAAGGACCCGCAGAACCCCGATCCGCGCTACACCTCCAAGCCCAACAGCTTCCCCAACGGCACCGTGGTGTGCAAGGCGCTGTTCGCCGACGTGGTGCAGTCGGAAGTGCCGTTCCTGCAGAATCCGGTGCTGTGGGATGCGTACATCACCGACTCGTTCCAGTCGTCCAACCGCGTGATGCGCAAGGTCGCGCTGATCCAGATGGACTTCGCCGTGCGCGATACGCGCGTGCCGGGTACCGGCTGGCTGTTCGGCACCTTCCAGTACAACGGTGCCAAGACCGGCAAGCCGGGCTGGGACAACCTGGTGCCGGTGGGCATCATGTGGGGCAACGATCCGCAGGACAACGGCAACACCTACAGCAACCCGCAGCCGACGCAGACCAAGATCAACCCCAACCTGCGCGAGACCGCGATCAACGCCAACACCAAGGAGCTGCCGCCGACCCACCTGGGCTGGAATGGCCGCCTCAACGGTCCGGTGGACAATCCGGTCAGCGCCTGCATGAGCTGCCACATGACGGCCGAAGCGCCGGCGGTGTCGCCGATGAATCCGACCTTCCAGGCCAATCCGCCGCCGGAAGGCTCGAAGGAATGGATGCGCTGGTTCCAGAACGAGCCGGCCGGCTGGCCGTTCGATCCGGGCAAGGCGCTGAGCACGGACTACAGCCTGCAGCTGGCCGGTGGCCTGCAGAACTTCTATGACTGGAAGTGCAACCAGGGCGGCGTGTTCGTGAGCGGCGGCAATGCCTGCACCAACCGTCCGGGGCCGCGCCTGCAGCTCAATGCGGTGCCGCAGCCGACCAAGATCTTCAAGGTGACCCGCGATCCGGGTCTGGACGAAGTCCACTGATGAAGCCTTGATATCGTCCCGGCGTAGGTTGGGGTGAGCCTGTGGCGAACCCCAACATCGCACCCGCAAGCGCACCGCATTGTTGGGGTTCGCCGTTGGCTCACCCCAACCTACGCCGGGTTTTAGTTCTCGACGAAATCCTTCAGCCGCAGCAGCGCCGCATCCCACTGCGCCGCGATCGCATCCAGCGAACGCCGCGCTTCGTCCAGGCGCGATGGCTCCAGTTCCCAGCGCCGCTCGCGCCCCAGCTTCGCGTCGCGCACCAGCCCCGCATCCGCCAGCACCTGCAGGTGCTTGGTGACGGCTTGCCGGCTGATCTCGGTGCCCACGGTGAGCTGGGCGATCGACATGGCGCCGCCGGCGCAGAGCAGGGCGACCAGGCGCAGGCGGGTGGCGTCGCCGAGCGCGGCGAAGATGGGCGCGGCGCGCTGCAGCGCGGGCGCTGCGATCGGTTTACTGCGTGTCGACATAGCGGCGGATGTTGTGCATCTGTTCTTCCCAGCCCCCGCTGTTCATGCGGTAGGCCTCGTGGCGGCGCGCGACCGGGATCTGGTCGAAGCCCGATTCGACCACGCGCAGCAAGGTGCCGCCAGCGTGGTCTTCCAGCATGAACTCGACCAGCGTGGTCGGCTCGTCCGCGTAGTCGTGCTCGCGGTCGACGGCATAAGGGTGCCAGCGGAAGGAGAAATAGCGCTCCGGCTCGATGCGCTCGACCAGGGCTTCCAGCACGAGGTCTTCGTAGCCGGGATAGGTGAGGTTGCCGCGCGTGTACTCGCCGGCGACGAAGCGCTGGCCCTTGAGTTTCACGCCGAACCAGCTGCCGAAGGATTCGGCGTCGGCCAGCGCCTGCCACACGCGCGAGCGCGGCGCCTTGAGCTGGACCTGGCGTTCGATGCGGTCGGTCGAGGGGATGTTCATGCAGTCCTCCGGTGCGGGTGGGGAAGATCAAATGCAACTTGATGGTTGCATGTTAGGGATCCCGGTCGCGAAATGCAACCTATCGGTTGCCTGTCGTCGAGGCCGCTTTTTGCCCGCTGCCAGTCATGTTCCGCCGCGGCCATGGTGCTAACGTGTCGCGCCGTCGTAACCGCTGCACGAATCCCCGCATGACTTATCCGCTCCGGCGCGCTTTCGCCGCCATCCTGCTGTTCGCCGTCGCGCAGTGCGCATCCGCCCAGACGCCGCGCAGCGTGATGCTCGAAGACCTCACCTGGACCGAACTGCGCGCCGCGCAGCAGGCCGGCAAGACCACCATCATCATTCCGATCGGCGGCACCGAGCAGAGCGGGCCGGGCGTGGCGCTGGGCAAGCACAACGCGCGTGCGGTCTTCCTGGCGCGCCGCATCGCCGAGCGTCTCGGCGACGCGCTGGTGGCGCCGGTGGTGGCCTATGTGCCGGAAGGTGCGATCTCGCCGCCGCAAGGGCATATGAAATTCCCGGGCACCATCACCGTGCCGGATGCGGCGTTCGAAGCCAGCCTGGTTTCCGCGGCGCAGAGTTTCGCGGCGCACGGTTTCCGCAACGTGGTGTTTCTCGGCGACCACGGCGGTTATCAGAACGATCTGAAACGCGTGGTCGCGCAGCTCGACAAAGCCTGGTCCGGGAAGCCGGTGCATGCCTTCGTGCCGGCCGCTTATTACCAGACCAGCTCCGACGGCTTCGCCGCGATGCTGCGCAAGCAGGGCTATCGCGACGACGAGATCGGCACCCATGCCGGCCTCGCCGACACCTCGCTGCAACTGGCCGTGGCGCCCGAGATGGTGCGCATGGATGCGTTGAAGCGCGGTCCCAAACTCGGCGCCGCCGACGGCGTGTTCGGCGGCGATCCGCGCCGTTCCAGCGCGGCGCTCGGCCAGGCTGGCGTCGATGCTATCGTTGCGCGGACCGTGGAAGCGATCCGCCAGGCCACGGCCGGCCGCTGATCGCACGGCCGGGCTTTCCCTCTCCCTCGAAGAACAATACGGAACTCCCCCATGAAGTCTCGTTCCCTTTGCGCGCCGCGGCTTGCCATCGTTGCAGGCGCGCTGGCCGGTCTTGGCCTTTCCTTCGCCGCGCAGGCGGCGCCGGTGCAGACCGTGGCGGGCATGCCCGCGGTGATCAATCCGGCCAACATGTACACCGAAGCGCGCGCCGGCAATTTCAGCCCGGCGGTGAAGGGCGCGCTGGAGCGCATCTACGTGCCGAACCTGCGCTCCGATACGGTGTCGGTGATCGACCCGGCCACCTACAAGGTAATCGACACCCTGCCGGTGGGCCGCAGCCCGCAGCACGTGGTGCCGGCGTGGGATCTGCAGACGCTGTGGGTCACCAATAATGCCGAGGGCCGCAGCGACGGCAGCCTCACCCCGATCGATCCGAAGACCGGCAAGGCCGGCAAGGCGATCGAAGTGGACGATCCGTACAACATGTACTTCACCCCCGACGGCAAGGAGGCCATCGTGGTGGCCGAAGCGCACGCGCGCCTCGACTTCCGCGATGCGCACACCATGCAGCTGCGCAGCAAGCTCGAGGCGCCGGAGTGCAAGGGCATCAACCACGCCGACTTCTCCATCGACGGCCGCTACGCCATCTTTACCTGCGAATTCGGCGGCAAGCTGGTCAAGATCGACATGGTCAACCGCAAGGTGCTGGGCTATCTCGACTTGAATGCCAAGGGCATGCCGCAGGACATCCGCGTCTCGCCCGACGGCAAGGTGTTCTACGTGGCCGACATGATGTCAGACGGCGTGTTCCTGGTGGACGGCGACAGCTTCACCAAGATCGGCTTCGTCAAGACCGGCATCGGCACGCACGGCCTGTATCCGAGCCGCGACGGCAGCAAGCTGTACGTCGCCAACCGCGGTTCCAACCACGTGCACGGCGAGCGCCGCGGCAACAAGAAAGGCATCAACAAGGGCAGCGTGTCGGTGATCGATTTCGCCACGCGCCAGGTGGTGGCCAACTGGCCGATTCCCGGCGGCGGCAGCCCCGACATGGGCAACGTGAGCGCCGACGGCAAGACGCTGTGGCTGTCGGGCCGCTACGACGACCTGGTCTATGCCTTCGACACCAGCACCGGCGCGGTGCGCAAGATCAAGGTCGGCGCCGAGCCGCACGGCCTCGCGGTGTGGCCGCAGCCGGGCCGCTATTCGCTGGGTCACACGGGCATCATGCGCTGAGTTGCGCTCGCTTTTATTGGTTTTGGGTCAGCCAAAGCCGCGATGGCGTAGGTTGGGGTGAGCCGTAGGCGAACCCCAACACCCAAGGCGCATCGCATCGTTGGGGTTCGCCTGCGGCTCACCCCAACCTACGCCGGTTGTCATGGCGTGAGAAAACCGGGCTTCTTCGCTTTCGGCAATTGCTTGATCTCCCATTCCGCCCGTGAAGCCGCAGCGCGATCCGGGTAACACCTGGACCCCAGCAACCGCAGCGGCGGATGCGACCTCGTATAACGCGCGCCCTTGCCATCGACATGCGCCTGGTACCTCGCATCGAGATCGTTGGTGATCCCCGCGTAGTACGACCCATCGCGGCATTCGATCAGATAGAGAAACCAGGGGCGTTCGTCGTTGGGCACGGCGCGGGCGGCAGGAGGGAAGCGGGCGATATAATCGCCGACCGCCCACCCCGCAGGAACCCCGCCATGTCCGACATCCCCGCCTGCCCGCGCTGCGGCATGGAGAACACCTACCCGGACGGCGACAACTACGTCTGCGCCGACTGCGCCCACGAATGGCCCGTCGCTGCCGCCGCCGCGCAGGAAGAAACGCTGGTGGTGCGCGACGTCAACGGCAATGTGCTCGCCGCCGGCGACACGGTGGTGGTGATCAAGGACCTCAAGGTGAAGGGTTCTTCGATCCCGCTGAAGCAGGGCACGGTGATCCGCAATATCCGCCTGGTCGACGGCGATGCGGAGCACATCGAAGGCCATTCGGACAAGATCAAGGGCCTGGTGCTGAAGGTCTGCTTCCTGCGCAAGGCCTGAGCCGGCGCGGCGCCGCGGTCCGCATCACGGAACCGGCGCTAAAGAAAGCCCGGGCGCGGCCGATAGCGCGGTAATCGCCACCCGTCCGGAAGCCTGCCGCCCCATGCACAAAACGCCCGCCCGCCTGAGCGGCAACCGCGTCGACTGGGACGACGAGCGCCTGTCGGCCCTGCTGAAGAAGACCCAGGGCTGGACCCTGGACAACCGCGACACCGCCGAACCGCTCGACGTGCAACTGCACGTGGGTTGGGGCGCCTCGTCGGGGCGCCACGCCAGCCTGGTGTGGGAGCGCGACCAGGCGGTGGTGCTGGTGACCGGCTTCGCCATTCCGGTGGGCGAGCATGTGCGTATCGACCGCCACGCCGGCGACGAAGTGCGCAGCGCCTGGGGTGTGGTGGTGGACGGGCGCGAAGGCTTCCGCGCCGAGGACCGCGAAACCGGTGCCTGGGTGCACTGGGTGCATGTGCGCTAGGGCCTGATTTCGCTGTCGGACGGCAGCGCTGTTCACCCAAACCCGGCGCGAAGGCGGCACAATCGGGCGCATGCCGGTCCCGATCGCGAGGTGACGCGCCCATGTCCTTCCAGAAGCCCCCGTCCAAGTGGAACGCCAACCAGGTCGACTGGTCCGATCCCGACCTGAAGGCGCTGCTCGACCGCTCGGAAGGCTGGACGCTCGACAACCGCAGCGGCTTCGAGGCGCAGCGGGTGGAAGTGCATATCGGCTGGGGCGCCAGCGGCGGCCGGCCGGCCCTGCTGGTATGGGAACGCGGCCAGGCCCTGGTGCTGGAAACGCAGTTCCCGATCGCCAAGGACGAAAAGATTCGCATCGACCGCAACACCGCCACCGGCCTGCGCAGCGTGTGGGGTGTGGTGGCCGACGGGCGCAAGGGCACCCGCGCGGACGACGAGGAAAACAACATCCACGTGCACTGGGTGCATACCCAGTAAAGCGAGGCGCGCGGTCTGCAGCCGGCGCGCCCTCGGGGTCTTACGCAGCCGCCTTGCGGATCTGCTCCAGGTCGATCTTCCCCATCTGCATTACCGCGCCCATGGCGCGCGCGGCCTTGTCCTGCTCCGGGCCGGTCATCAGCGTGATCAGTTCTTCCGGCACGATCTGCCACGACAGGCCGTAGCGGTCCTTCAGCCAGCCGCACTGGCTTTCGGCGCCGCCGTCGGCGGTGAGGCCGTTCCAGAAATGGTCGATCTCCTGCTGCGAGCGGCAATGCACCACCAGCGAGAACGCTTCGGAGAGCTTGAAGACCGGGCCACCGTTGATCGCGGTAAACGATTGGCCGTCCAGTTCGAACGCCACCGTCATCACGTCGCCTTCCTTGCGTCCGGCCGCCTGGGCCACTTCCTTGGTGTAGCGCGCGACATGCGTGATGCGCGAGTTTTCGAACAGCGACACATACAGCTGGGCGGCCTGCTCGGCCTGGTCGTTGAACCACAGGAACGGGGTGATGCGCTGGAAGCGGGCGGTCATGGCTGGATCCTCTTGAGTGGGTGGCAAAGGACGCCGCAGTGGCGTTCCATCCAGGCGACGAACCAGAAAAAGCGAAATCGACAAAGGGGACGGAAAAATATTTCCGTCCCCTGCGCCGCGAGCCTCAGCGTGCGAAATCGATCCCGGCCAGGCCTTGCGCCTTGGCCTGCGCCAGTACGTGGGCCACCGTCTGATAGGCGGCGCCGTCGGCGGCATTGATGACCAGGCGCGGCGGCTCGGCCTGCTGCGCGGCGACGGCCAATTGTGTGTCGAGCTGCGCCTGGTCGATCGGCGTGTCGTTCCAGTACAGCGAACCGTCGGCCTGGATCGCCAGGCGGATCGGCTCGGCCGCCGGCAGCGCCTTGCCGCCCGCGGTGGGCAGGTCGATGCGGGTGCGGTGGGTGATCACCGGCGCGGTGATCATGAAGATGATCAGCAGCACCAGCAGCACGTCCACCAGGGGCGTGACATTGATGTTGGAGATGGCACTGCTTTCGGCACGGACAGAGAAAGCCATGTTCTTCCTCCTGGGCGAAGCGTCGATGTGGACCTGCGGATGCCGCGGCCAATGGGGGATGCGGCGGCGAGTGCAGGTTACTGCGGCGCACGCGGAGCTTGCCATGGGGGGCGCTGCGGCCACGCGGGATGAACCATCCGGGACGAGGCCAGTCTCATCGTGGTGGTCATGAAGCAGATGAGGTGCGCAGCAGTGAAGAAGCAGCAGAACTCGTACGGTGCGTGGCTGGTGGCGGTGGTCGTGGTGGCGGCGGCGATTGCGGGCGGTGTCTATCTCTGGCGCAAGGGGCTGCAAGGCCCGCAGGAAGCGCCATCCGCGCCGGCCGCCGCGGCGAGCAGCGCGATGCCGGCGCCGTCGTCGTCGGCGATCCGCCATCCCATCGCCGATGCGGGGCCGGCCTCCGCCTCCACCGCGCCGCTGCCCGCGCTCGACGGCAGCGACGGCACCGTCGCCGACGAACTCGCGCAGCTGGGCGGCGACGGTCTCACCGGCCTGCTGCTGCGCGAGCAGATCATCCCGCGCATCGTCGCCACCGTGGATGCGCTGCCGCGCCAGGGCGTGGCCACGCGCATCCTGCCGCTGCGCACGCCGCGCGGCGCCTTCGCGGTGGACGAACAGGAAGGCAGCATCGAACTGTCGCCGCGCAATGCGGAACGCTATGCGCCCTACGTGCGCGTGGCCGAGGTGGTGGACGCGCACAAGGCGGTGGCCTGGTACGTGCGCTATTACCCGCTGTTCCAGCAGGCGTACCGCGAGCTGGGCTATCCGCGCGGCTACTTCAACGACCGGCTGGTCGCGGCGATCGACGACATGCTCGCCGCGCCGGGCAGCACGGCGCCGATCGCGCTGGTGCGCGGCGATACCTATTACCGGTTTGCCGATCCGTCCCTGCAGGGGCTTTCCGCGGGACAGAAGCTGCTGCTGCGGATGGGGCCGGAGAATGCGGCGAAGGTGAAGGCGAAGCTGCGGGAGATCCGCGCGGCGCTGGCGGGACAAGAGCCTGCGAAGGCGTAGGTTGGGGTGAGCACAGCGAACCCCAACGGACCTTGCCAGGCCGCTGCAGCGTTGGGGTTCGCCTTCGGCTCACCCCAACCTACGCCAGCCGCATAGGGTAAAGTCCTATTTGTCGCGCCGCGCAAGGCGGCGCGCTTGCATTTCTATACTTCTTGGTTCAATAATTCGCGCCTCGCCGGGGTTTGTTTCCGTGCCGCCGCGCCAGCAAGCCTGGCCGTCGCGGCCGCAGCACCTCGCCGCCCGCTTCCGCTCTCGCAAGGAAACCCCACCCATGAATACCCGGCTTTTCGGGGCGGCGCTCATTCTGGGCCTGCTGTCGGCCATCGGGCCGTTCGCCATCGACATGTACCTGCCGGCGCTGCCGACCATCCGCGAGGCGCTGCACACCGATGTGGACACCGCCCAGCTCAGCCTGATGGTGTTCTTCGCTGCGGTGGGCATCGGCCAGCTGATCTACGGGCCGGTATCGGACATGGTCGGCCGCAAGCCGCCGATCTACTTCGGCCTGGTGCTGTTCGCGCTCGGCAGCATCGGCTGCGCGATGGCGCCGGACATCCACACCCTGATCGCATTCCGCTTCGTGCAGGGCCTGGGTGCCTGTGCCGGCATGGTGATTCCGCGCGCGATCGTGCGCGACATGCACACCGGCCACGACGCCGCGCAGCTGATGTCGCTGCTGATGCTGGTGTTCAGCGTGTCGCCGATCCTGGCCCCGCTCACCGGCAGCCTGGTGATCCGTCTGGCCAGCTGGCGCGGCATCTTCTGGACGGTGGCCGTCGCCGCCGTGCTCGGCCTGGTGTTGGCGGCGACCGCGCTGAAGGAAACCCGGCCGCGCGAAGCGCGCGTGGCGAGCAACGTGCGCAGCGCGCTGTCGGCCTACGGCACCCTGCTGCGCGATCCGCATTACCTGGGGCTGGTGTTCATCTGCTCGTTCGGCGTGGCGAGCTTCTTCGCTTATCTCGCCAATTCGTCCTTCGTGCTGATCGACCACTACGGCCTGTCGCCCACGCTGTACGGCCTGGCCTTCTCGGTGAATGCGGTGGCCTTCATCGGCGCGGCGCAGTTCACCGGCGGCCTGGGCAAGCGCTACGGCCTGCCGCGGCTGGTGCGCACCGCGGTGGTGGGCTACAGCGTGGTGATGATGGCGCTGCTGCTGCTCAATATTGCCGGCATCGACAACTTAGGCGTGCTGATGGCCCTGCTGTTCGTCGGTTACGGCTTCCTCGGCCTGGTGATGCCCAGCTCCGCCGTGCTGGCGCTGGAAGAGCACGGCAAGATCGCCGGCACCGCCTCGGCCCTGCTCGGCACCATCCAGTTCGGCACCGGCGCCTTGGTGATCGGCATCGTTGGACGCTTCCTGGATGGCACGGCGCGGCCGATGCTCGCCGGCATCGCGGCCTGCTCGGTGATCGCGCTGGTGCTGGCGCAGCGCACGCTGCGCCACCGGCCCGCACCGGTGGCGGAAGCGTCGGCCGACTGAATTCAGGTCAGCACGGTGTGGGCGTGGAACGGCAGCAGGGTGGCGCCGGTCCGCGCCACCGCCGGTTCGGCCAGTTCGAGCTTGTCCTTGCGCGCATCGAGCACGACCAGGATGTGGCCGGAGGCGATCTCGTCGCGGAAGCGGCGGTGGATCACATCCGGCACTTCGCTGCCGATCAGCGCGCCGGTCCAGCAGCCCACCGCGGCACCGGCCACCGCCGCGAAACCGGCGCCCACCAGGGGCACGCCCAGCGGCGGCACGGCGGCCGCCAGCAGGCCCAGCAGCAGGCCGGAGCCGCCGCCGCAGGCCACGCCGCGGATCGCCGAGGGCACGAAGTCGGTGCGTCCGGTCATGCGGTGATCGGGGATCCTGGCCAGCTCGATATCGTCGCGGGCGACGAAACAGATGTCGCTGTCGTCGATACCGGCCTCGAGCGCGGCGCGCATCGCGGCGCGCGCGGCGTCCAGGTCGGGCGTGCTGAATACGCAACGGGTCTTCATGGCGACCTCCCGCCGGCGAACCGGCGCGGTGAGCCCCGCGCGGTGCGGTCGTCCGGGCCGCCGCGCGAGGCGTGGCTTCCTGCGGCGTATTGTTGGCCCGGCTGAGTAAGCAGGGCGTGCGCTGCTTGTTATCGCCGCGTGGCGCTCCCCGTACCGCATGGCTTGCGCTAAGGTGCGCGCCGAAGCAACGGGGATGCCGCCATGACACCGAACGTCTTTGACTCGCCCCAGCTGGATCTGCTGGGCGGCCAGGCCGAGCCCGCGCAGACCCACCGCCTGTTCTTCGCCCTGCTGCCGGACGAGGCCACGCGCGCCGCTTTCGCCGGCGTCGCCGACATGCTGAAAGCCGGCCAGCCCGGCCTGCGCCTGCGCTGGGTAGCGCCCGCGCGCTACCACGCCACCGTGCACTTCCTCGGCGACCATCCGATGCTGCGCGACGACATCGTGCAGGCCGCCACCCGCGCCGGCGATGCGCTGCAGGCCGGCGCCTTCGAATGGACGCTGGACTACGTGGCCAGCTTCCACGGCCGCGAGCCGCCCTGCATCCTGCGCTCCAGCGCCGTGCCCGCGCCGTTGCAGCAGTTGTGGAGCCAACTGCGCGAAGGCCTGATCCGCGCCGGCCAGGGCGCGCATCTCTCGCGCACGTTCACGCCGCACGTCACCCTGGGCTACAGCCGCGGCGGGCTGCTCGCGGAGCTGCCGGTGGGGCCGCTGGCCTGGCGCGTGCAGCAGCTGGCGCTGGTGCACAGCGTGGTCGGGCAGGGCGATTACCGGCTGCTGCACAGCTGGCCGCTGGCCTGAGCGGAGGTGCCGAAGGTCCTGGCTCCCGGCCCGCGGTTTAGGCGCACAATGCCGCTCTCAACCCACCGCGGAGTCCCGTCATGCGCACGACCGTTCTCGCAGCGTTGATCGTCCTCGCCCTGCCGCTCTGCGCTTCCGCCGCCGCGCCGTCCAAGCCGGCAGGGGCCATGCCTTCGAATGTCGCCGCCGCCGTCGCCGATCCGGCGCGCAAGGCCGACGCCGCCAACGACACGCGCCGCAAGGGCGGCGAGCTGCTGGCCTTCGCCGAAGTGAAGTCCGGCCAAAGCGTGGTCGACCTGATTCCCGGCGGCGGCTACTTCACCCGTTTGTTCAGCGCCGCCGTCGGCGACGGCGGACACGTCTACGACGTGTGGCCCAACGAGTATGCGCAGGAAGCCGATTCCGACGTGAAAGGCTCCAACGCGCTCGCCGCGCAGCCGCACTACAAGAACGTGAGCGTGCTGCTGCAGCCGGGCAACCAGTTCAGCGTGCCCAAGCCGGTCGACGTGGTATTCACCTCGCAGAACTACCACGACTATCCGGACAAGTTCATGGGCAAGATCGATCCGGCCGTGCTCAACAAGCAGGTGTTCGATGCGCTCAAGCCCGGCGGCCTGTTCGTGATCGTCGACCACGTGGCCGAAGCCGGCTCCGGCATGCGCGACACCGACACGCTGCACCGCATCGATCCGGATATCGTGAAGAAGCAGGTGGAAGCCGCCGGCTTCGTGTTCGACGGCGAGAGCAAGGTGCTGCGCAATCCCGCCGATCCGCACAACATCAAGGTGTTCGACAAGGCCATACGCGGGCATACCGATCAGTTCGCGTACCGGTTCCGCAAGCCGGGTTGAGCGCTTGACCGATCCTGGCGAACAGGCGTCGGGAGGCTCCGTGCCTCCCGACGATCCGCGGCCGGTAAAGCCCATCGAGCCCGACGCGCTCGACTGCTGCGGCGAGGGCTGCGTGCCCTGCATCTACGATCTCTACGAAGCGGCACTGGACCGCTACAAGGCCGCGCTGGCGCAGTGGCTGGAACGCCATCCGGAAGCGCCGAAGGATCAGTAGCCTTTCTCGCGCGGCACCGAATCGAACTGGTGCTGCAGATCCTGCTGGCAGCGCGCGACCTGCGCGGGTGCGAAGCGCGCCGGCCAGGCTTCGCTGAGATCGGGCATGGCGTCGAGTGCGCGATGGTCGCGCAGCAGCTGCGCCATCGACAGGTAATGCGCCACGTGCAGCGTCTTGCCCAGCGGCGAAAGCGTTTCGGGCGCTTCCTCGTGCGCGTGTTCCAGCAGCGCCTGGATCACCGGCCCCGGCAATTCCCAATGGCGCGCGGCGCGCAAGGTCAGGCTCGCACCCAACTGCGCGCAGCCTTCGAGGAAGACGGGGCTCAGAGTTTCGGGCGCGGCGATGTCTTCCATGCTCAGCAGATGGATCACCGCACCGGTGCCGGTATTGCACACGATGCCGGCCAGGTAAGCCTCGAACGGATCGCAGCCGGCGAACTTGCCGAGGAAGGCGCTGGCATGCGCGCAGCGTTCGGCGTGATCCCACAGCCGCTGTCCCGCCACCAGCCCGTGCACGCCGGCACTGGCCTGCAGGATCGGTTTCATCATGTGCTGGGTCGCCACGCGGCGCAGCCCGTCCTGGCCCAGCAGCACCACCGCGTGCTGCAGGCTCTGGATCGAATGCAGGGTGCGGTAGTAGATGCTGCGGCTGACCCGCATCACTTCGCCGACCAGCATCGGATCGCGCCCGACCAGGCGCGCCAGCTCGGCGCCGGCCACGTCGTCGTTCTTCAGCGCCAGCAGCAACTGCGGCAGCACCGCGGGCAGGCGCGGCAGGCTGCGCACGTCGAAGCGCTCGGCCACGATCTGCAGGCGCCGCAACAGGGCGGCCTCGTTCGGATTGGCGCCCTGGCTCGCATCGGGTAGGCCGAGCATGAAGCGCTGGAAGCGTTCGGCCAGCGCGGCCAGCTCCGGCGCGGGGGCGGGCACCGGCGCTGCCAACGGAGCGGCCGGCGTCCTGGCCGGGCGCTGGAACTGCGCACGCGCCAGCGGCTGCGCGGCGGGCAGGGGCGAGGGGGCGAAGAAGCGCCTTAGCCAGTACATCGTGTCGTTCTCCCCCTGCTGCCGCGGACGCGGTCTCCCCGCCGGGTTATCGGCTGCCCGGATGGAACCTGTAGAGCGTGGGCTGCACGCATCGCCCGCTCTGCAAGCCGGTCGACATTTTCTGTACCGGGGAGGCTGGCAATGCCCGGGTCCGCCCCCAGATCGGGAGCTTCGCCGCGAGGACACTCCATGATTCCGTTTTCCGTACTCGATCTGGCGCCGGTCACCCAGGGCAGCACGCCGGCGCAGGCCTTCGCCAACAGCCTGGACCTGGCCCGTCTGGCCGAGCGCCTGGGCTACCAGCGCTACTGGCTGGCCGAGCACCACAACATGCCCGGCATCGCCAGCGCCGCCACCTCGGTGCTGATCGGCCATATCGCCGGCGGCACCTCGAGCATCCGCGTCGGCGCCGGCGGCATCATGCTGCCCAATCACGCGCCGCTGCAGGTGGCCGAGCAGTTCGGCACGCTGGCCTCGCTCTATCCCGGCCGCATCGACCTGGGCCTGGGCCGTGCGCCCGGCACCGACCAGCCGACGGCACGCGCGCTGCGCCGCTATTACGAAAGCGCCGACGCATTCCCGGAAGACGTGCAGGAACTGCTGATGTATTTCCAGCCGGCGCAGGCCGGCCAGCCGGTGCGCGCGGTGCCCGGCGCGGGCATCGACGTGCCGGTGTGGATCCTCGGCTCCAGCCTGTTCGGCGCGCGCCTGGCCGCGGCGCTGGGCCTGCCGTATGCGTTCGCTTCGCACTTCGCGCCGGATGCGATGGACGAGGCCTTGGCTTTGTATCGCCGCGATTTCCGTCCGTCGGAACATCTGGCGCGGCCGCACGCGATGCTCGGCATCAACGTGATCGCGGCCGAAAGCGATGCGGAAGCGCGCAAGCTGTTCACCACCCAGCAGCAGAGCTTCATCAATCTGCGCCGCGGCATGCCGGGGCTGATTCCGCCGCCGATCGACGATATCGAGAGCTACTGGACACCGACGGAGAAGTTCGGCGTGGAGCGCGCGCTGGCTTGTTCGGTGGTGGGCGATGCGCGTTCGGTGCGCGAGGGCTTGCTTGCGTTTATCGCGCGGCACCAGCCGGACGAGCTGATGATCACGGCGAATGTGTTCGAGCACGCATTGCGCCGCAGGTCGTACGAGATGGTGGCGGCGATCCGCGAAGAGCTCGCCGCCGCAGCCTAGGCAATGCCGTCGGCGTAGGTTGGGGTGAGCCGCAGGCGAACCCCAACGATGCGGTGCGTTTGGACGTTGCGATGTTGGGGTTCGCCTTTGGCTCACCCCAACCTACGCCGTGCGATCGACGCGTCCCTGCAGCGCCATCGCAGCCGCCGGATTCAGATGCTTCGCCGCACTGATGAAATAAACAAACACATCGCGCGGCTCCGCCTTCGCCAGCGGCGCCGCGAAGTGCGGCAGCTCTTCGCAATCCTCGCCACGCGCCCAGCGCTGCGCACGATCGGCCCACTCGTCCAGCGCAGCCGCCGGATAACCCGTCGCTTCGCCATCCGCGCTGCGCATCAACCGTGCATAAGCGAAGTCGCCGGTCAGGTCGGCGATATTCGGATACTCCGGCGAGTCCGTATACACGGTGGGAATACGCCGCTCGCGCGCCAGTGCCACATACGCATCGCTGAGAAAACTGCGATGCCGCACTTCCAGCACGTGCCGCAGCGGCTTGCCGTTCAACAGGCGCGGCAGCAGGTCGAGAAACGCGGCGATGTCGTCCGCATCGAACACGCGCGACGGCGGCAGCTGCCACAGGATCGGCCCCAGCCGGTCGCCCATTTCGGCCAGGCCGCCGTGCACGAAACTGTCGATGCCTTTGCCGGTGGCCGCCAGGCGCTTGCCCTCCGTGACATAGCGCGGTGCTTTCAAAGAAAACACGAAGCCTTCCGGCGTCTCCGCCGCCCAGCGGCCGTAGGTCTCGGCCTTCTGCGCACCGTAGTAAGTGCCGTTGATCTCGATCGCGCGCAGATGCCGGCTGGCGTATTCCAGTTCGCGCCGCTGCACCAGTCCTTCCGGGTAGAAATTCTTGCGCCAGGGCGCGTAGTTCCAGCCGCCGATGCCGGTGCGGATGCGTTCGGCGCGGGGCGTGGCGCTGCTGAAGAGATCGTCCATCGGGTCGGGTCGCTGGCTTGGCGGGGCGCGGTGGCGGGGCGGCGATGATGCCACGGCGGCGCGTGAACCCGCGGTCGTGACTTCAGGCACGTGCCGCGTGCCGGGGCGAAGCGTATCCAGGCGCATCGCCGTTACGGCATCGACGGATCCGTCCATGAAACCGTTCGCTTACGCCCTGCTGTCGCTGGGTCTTGCCGTGGCGATGAACGCCGTGGCCGATACGCGCGACGCCGCGCCGGAGATCTTCGCGCCGGGCGTGGTGTCCGGCCCCGCCAACGAAGACTCCGCCGCGTTCTCGCCGGACGGCCACACCGTGTTCTTCGACCGCATCAGCTGGCCGAACGCGGTGATCCTGGAATCGCACAAGATCGGCCACGCCTGGTCGGAGCCGCGCATCGCGCCGTTTTCCGGGCAGTGGCTGGACCACGATCCGGCGATGGCGCCGGATGGCTCCTTCATCGTGTTCACTTCCAACCGTCCCGACACGCCCGGCGGCAAGGCGCTGGATGGCGTGATGGCGAACGGCAAGGTGCAGCATGCGGCGGGCGGGCATCTGTGGCGCGTCGAGCGCAAGGGCGACGGCTGGGGCGAGCCGGTGCGGCTGCCGGATGCGGTCAACAGCAGCACGCGCACCTATGCGCCGAGCGTTGCCGCCGATGGCAGCGTGTATTTCCAGCGTCCCGGCGACGACGACGATTTCCGCCTGTACCGCACGCAGTACCGCAACGGTACCTACGAGGCGCCGGAACTGGTGGTGCTGGGCGATGCGGCCGCGCACAAGCTCGATCCGGCGATCGCGCCCGATGAGTCTTTCATCGTGTTCGACGCCGACTACGCGGGGAAGGGCAAGGCCGACCGCCTGTACATCGCCTTCCGCGAAGGCCATGGCTGGGGCGCGCCGGTTGACCTGGGCGATACGGTCAACGTCGGCGACCCGTGGGGCGCGCACCTGGGGCCGGACGGCCGCACGCTCTACTTCAGCAGCCATCGCGCCGAGAAAGTGAGCTATCCGCGCTCGCGCGAGCAGGCCGAGAAGGATCTGGCGCGCATGCAGGCCTGGGACAACGCCAGCGAGAACATCTGGTCGGTATCGCTGGCGCCGTGGCTGGAAAGCCGCGGCAAGCCCGCGCACGGCTGAGTTGGCAGGCGCCCCGCGGCGCCTGTGACTTTCCGCGCTGGCGCCGGCGCGGCTTTGCCGCGATAGTTGGCCGCTTTCGCCAAGCTGGAGCCGACGATGTCCCGACGAGTCCTGTCCCCGCGCCTGGCCTGCTGCGCCGCGCTGCTGGCCTTTGCTGTTTCCCCGGTATGGGCGCAGCCGCCGCTGCCCGATACAGCGCCGGCCGCCTCCGCCAGCGCCGCGCTGCCCGCGCAGTTGCAGGACTTCAGCGCCTATGTCGACAGCGCGCGCAAGCAGTTCGAGGTGCCGGGCATCGCGGTGGCCATCGTCAAGGACGGCAAGGTGGTGCTGGAGCAGGGCTTCGGCGAGAAAGAGGTCGGCAAGTCCGGCGCGGTGGATGCCCACACGCTGTTCGCCATCGCCTCCAACACCAAGGCCTTTACCGCCGCGTCGCTGCAGATCCTGGCCGAGCGCGGCAAGCTGAAGATGGACGACCGCGTGATCGACCATCTGCCGTGGTTCCAGATGTCCGACCCGTACGTCACGCGCGAGATGCGCATCCGCGACCTGCTGGCGCACCGCAGCGGTTTGGGTTTAGGCGCGGGCGACCTGCTGTACTGGCCGCCGACCAGGTACAGCACCAAGGAAGTGGTGCAGCGCCTGCGCGAGGTGCCGCTGGCCACCAGCTTCCGCAGCGCTTATGCCTACGACAACATCCTGTTCGCGGTGGCCACGCTGGTGATCGAGGAAACCTCGGGCCAGAGCTACGCCGACTTCGTGCGCGACAACCTGTTCAAGCCGGTGGGCATGGACGAGTCGCTGGTCGACATGACGTATCTGAAGCCCGGCATGGACGTGGCCATGGGCCACGCCAAGTTCGACTTCAAGGACTTGAAGCCGGTGCCGCCGATGGCCTGGGTCAACAATCCCGGCGCCGGCGGCATCTATGCCAGCGTGCACGACCTGGCCAAGTGGATGAACGTGCAGCTGGCCGGCGGCGCGCTGCCGGACGGCAAGCGCCTGTTCAAGGAAGAAAGCCAGAAGCAGATGTGGTCGATGCTCACGCCCATGCGCATCGGCGAGCCGCCGGTGCCGGAACTGGCCGCGGTGAAGCCGAACTTCGCCGGCTACGGCGAGGGCTGGTTCCTGTCCGACTACCGCGGGCAGCGCCTGGTGTGGCACACCGGCGGCTGGCCGGGCATGGTCTCGCGCCTGACCCTGGTGCCGGAGCTGAAGCTCGGCGTGGTGGTGCTGACCAACCAGGAATCCGGCGCCGCGTTCAACGCGGTCACCTATCGCGTGCTCGATGCGTACCTGGGCCGCGACAAGACCGACTGGGTCGCCGCGTATGCCGCCGCGGTGAAGAAGTCGGAAGACAAGGCCGACGACAGCTGGAAGAAGCACGAGGCCGCGCGCGACAAGAACGGCAAGCCTTCGCTGGCCGTCGCCAAGTACGCCGGCACCTATCGCGACCGCTGGTACGGCGATGTCGTGGTCGCGCAGGAAGGCGGCAAGCTGCGCCTTACCTTCAGCAAGACACCGCAGCTGGTCGGCACCATGACGCCGTGGCAGCACGATACCTTCGTGGTGCGCTGGGACGACCGCTCGCTCAATGCCGACGCCTTCGTCAGCTTCACCCTCGATGCCGACGGCACGATCCGTGAGGCGCGCATGCAGCCGATCTCGCCGCTGACCGATTTCAGCTTCGACTTCCAGGACCTGCGCCTGGCGCCGGTCAAGAACGCCAAAGACGATTGAACCCCGGCGGCGGCGCAGGGGGCTGCGCCGCCGTCTTCCCCATCCGGTTTTCAGGGAGAACGCCATGCTGCTTCGCCGTCCCGTCGCCGCCGCGCTGCTGGGCCTTGCGCTCATCGGCAGCGCGCAGGCCCGCAACGATGCGCCGGTTGCGCATCACTATGTCCAGGTGCAGCTCGGCGGCGCGCAGACCGTGCCGGTCGGCGGGCGCCTGCTGCTGTTCGTCACCAGCGCCGCGGCGGCCAAGGCCGAGGCGAAGGACGGCAAAGTAGAAGAAGTCGACGTCAATCCGCTGCATCCGGACCAGACCCTGGTGGCCGCGCGCGAAGTGGCGCGGCTGGCACCGGGCGACACGGTCAGCCTGGACGCCGACGACATCGCCTTCCCAGGCCCGCTGGCCAAGCTGCCGGCCGGCGACTACCTGGTGCAGGCGGTGCTCGACGCCAACCACAACTACAACTATGGCGGGCGCGGCGCGGGCGACGTGGTCAGCGAAGTGACGCCGGTGCATCTGCCCGCGGCGACGCTGCCCGTGCTGCAGTTGACCAGGACGCTGCCGGCGCGCGAAGCGTGGACCTTGCCGCCGTCCGCCCCGAAAGACATGCGCGATGCGATGGCTGCCGCGCGCGAGCATGCGCAGGCGATCGATTTCGTCAGCCCCGCGCTGTCGGCGTTCTGGGGCCGGCCCATCCACATGCGCGGCTGGGTGCTGCTGCCGCCGGACTACGACGCGAAGAAAGCCGAGCGCTATCCGGTGGTGTACTACACGCACGGTTTCGGCGGCGGTGGCGACCGCCTGTACGGCCCGATCGCCAACAGCTACGCGGCGACCGCCAAGGGCGAGATGCCGCCGATGATCTGGGTGTTCCTGGACGAGTCCAGCCCCACCGGCACGCACGAATTCGCCGACTCGGTGAACAACGGCCCCTGGGGCAAGGCGCTCACCGAGGAGCTGATCCCGTCACTGGAAAAGCAGTACCGCATGGACGGCAAGGCGCAGGGCCGCTTCCTCAACGGGCATTCCTCCGGCGGCTGGGCCACGCTGTGGCTGCAGACGCGTTATCCGAAGGTGTTCGGGGGCACGTGGTCGACGTCGCCGGATCCCAGCGATTTCCACGATTTCACCGGCGTGGACCTGTATCTGTCCGATGCCAACGCCTTCCGCAAGCCGGACGGTTCGGCCAACCCGCTGATCCGCGACAAGGGCAAGGTGCTGGCCACCTTCGAGCAGTACGCCAAGCTGGAGCGCGTGCTCGGCGAATACGGCGGCCAGCTCGCCTCGTTCGACTGGGTGTTCTCGCCGCGCGGCGCGGATGGACGTCCGCAGCCGATGTTCGATCGCGATACCGGCGCGGTCGATCCGGCCGTGGCGGCGTACTGGATCGAGCACTACGACATCGCGCACCGCCTGCAGAAGGAATGGCCGGCGCTGAAGCCGGACCTGGACGGCAAGATCCACTTGATCGTGGGCACGGCCGATACGTTCTACCTGGACGGCGCGGCGCATCGCCTGAAGGCCGTGCTCGACGGACTGCATGCGAAGGCCGAGGTGCGCTTCATTCCGGACCGCACGCATTTCGACCTGTACGTGCAGGGCGACGACCGCTGGGCCTTGCTCAAGCAGATCACCTGGGAGATGTACGGCATCGCGCGTCCGGGGTCGAAGTTGAAGCCGCCCGCGAAATAAGGTGTACGGCGTAGGTTGGGGTGAGCCGGAGGCGAACCCCAACATGGCCCGATCCAGACGCATCGCATCGTTGGGGTTCGCCGAAGGCTCACCCCAACCTACGCCAGCCGGTTTGCGACGGGCGGGTGAAAGCCCTGCGCAAGAGCTTGCGAAACAGCACGATGAATGATGAACGCGCCATGCCCCCACGGATGGCGCGTTCTTTTTTTTGATGCATAGTCGCGCCGCGTGCGCCGGTCGGCGCATGTGTTTCGCGGCGGCATAGGGGCAAGGGCGGCACCCGCGGCGAAGCAACGGAAGGTCAATCGCGCTGGAGGGAGTACAGATGAAATCGTTCGTTTCGATCGCAGTGATGGCGGCCTGCCTGTTGGCCGGTCCGGCGGTGTTCGCGCAGCAGGCGTCGGCGCCTGCCGGTTCCACCGGCCAGTGCAAGGACGGCAGCTACACCGATCACGCCACCAAGAAGGGTGCCTGCTCCGGCCACAAGGGCGTGAAGGAGTGGTACGCCGCGGCCGCCGCGGCTGCGGCTGCCGCACCGGCTGCTGCTCCTGCTGCCGCGGCTCCCGCCGCACCCGCGCCGACGCCGCAGGCGGCTCCCGCCGCTCCGTCGGCACCCGCCGCCGCGGCCGCGCCGAAGAAGCCGATGCCGATGCCGCCGTCGCCCAACTCGCAGCCGGCGCCGGGCGGTGGCCCGGGCATGGTGTGGGTGAATGCGAGCAGCAAGGTCTATCACTGTCCGAGCGACAAGTGGTACGGCAAGACCAAGCAGGGCTCGTACATGAGCGAAGCCGATGCGAAGGCCAAGGGCTATCACGGCGATCATGGCAAGAGCTGTTCGTAAACGCATGGCGTAGGTTGGGGTGAGCGCAGCGAACCCCAACGGCGTGGCATAGAAACGAAAAGGGTTGGCGTTTCCGCCAACCCTTTTTTGTGTCGATCGAAGCGAATGGATCGTGCGTGGCGCGATGTTGGGGTTCGCTGTGCTCACCCCAACCTACGTCACTTCACCACCGGCAGGCTGATCGCGCTCACTGTCCCCGGCGCGTGCCACACGCGCTGCGTCGCCTTGCGGTAATCGCCCGGCTTGGCGTCGAAGATATTCGGCACGAAGGTCTGCGGGTTGCGGTCGTACAGAGGGAACAGCGTGGACTGCACCTGCACCATGATGCGGTGGCCGGGCTGGAACACGTGGTTCACCGTCGGCAGGCCGAAGCTGTACAGCAGCGGCTGGTCCGCGGCGATCGCCTGCGGATGCTCGAAGCTGGTGCGGTAGCGGCCGCGGAAGATGTCCAGCGAGATCGGCAGCTCGTAGCCGCCCATGTCGGGGTCGGAAGCCACCGTGTCCGGATACACGTCGATCAGCTTCACCGCCCAGTCGCTGTCGGTGCCGCTGGTCGAGGCATACAGGTTCACCTGCGGCGCGCCGCCGACGTGCAGCGGCGTCTTCAGCGGTTCGCTGACATAGGTGAGCACGTCCGGACGGCCGTCGACGAAACGCTGGTCGGTGACCAGCCAGCGCGTCCACGCATCGTGGTCGGCGAAATGCACCGGGCGCGGCAGGTACGGCACCGGCTTGGCCGGATCGGAGACGTATTCGTCGTACTTCGACGCACTGTCGGCCGGCGCCTCGAACGAGAGCTTGCCGCCGGCTTCCAGGTACAGCGCCTTCGGCTTGCTGGCGCAGCCGCTGTCGCAGCTGAGCGGCCAGGTCTTGAAGCGGTCCCAGCGGTTCTCGCCGGTGTTGTAGATCAGCACCGGCGGCGTGTTCGCCTTCGGCGCGCCGTCCACCAGGTACTGGTCGAAGAACGGCTTGAGCACGTCGCGGCGGAACTGCAGCGCGGTGTCGCCGTCCCACTTCAGCGGGCCCAGCGAGGTGCCGTCGTAGTTCACCTGGCTGTGGCGCCACGGGCCCATCACCAGGAAGTTCTTGTCGTTGCCCTTGTCCTTGGGTTCGGTCGCCTCGTAGCTATGGATGGCGCCCCACATGTCTTCCTGGTCCCACAGGCCCTGCAGCCACATGGTCGGCACCTTCAGCGGCTGCTGCGCCATGATCTTGTCCAGCGCCTGGCCCTGCCAGAACGCGTCGTACGCGGGGTGCTCGTCCAGTTTCTTCCAGAACGGCAGCTGCTCGAAGCCGTTGGCGCGCGCGTAGTCGCCGGCGGAACCGGCATCGAGGAAATTGCTGTAGTCGTCGTAGCCGTCGCGCGGCGCGGACGAGCCCTTGCCCTTCTGCGCGGTCTGGCCGCGGATGTAGTCGAAGTTGGTCTGGCGGTAGGCGCCGTAGTGGAACCAGTCGTCGCCCATCCAGCCGTCGACCATCGGGCTTTCCGGCGCGGCCACCTTCAGCGCGGGATGCGGGTTGATCAGCGCCATCACCACGGTGAAGCCTTCGTACGACGAACCGAGCATGCCGACCTTGCCATTGGATTCGGGCAGGTTCTTCACCAGCCAGTCGATGGTGTCGTAAGCGTCGGTGGAGTGGTCGACTTCGCTGGAATTGAGCGGGCCGCGCAGCGGGCGCGTCATCACGTAATCGCCTTCGGAGCCGTACTTGCCGCGCACGTCCTGGAAGACGCGGATATAGCCGCCGCGCACGAACACTTCGTCGCCCTGCGGCAGCTCGGCCAGCATGCTCGACGACTCCAGCCGCGCGGCCCGGCCGCTGGCGTTGTACGGCGTGCGGGTGAGCAGGATCGGCGCGTGCTTGGCGCCCTTGGGGATCACGATCACGGTGTGCAGCTTCACGCCGTCGCGCATCGGGATCATCACGTCGCGCTTGATGTAGTCGAAGCCCGTGGTGGGCGATTCGAACTTGGCGGGAATGTCCGGCGTGAGCGGCGCGGTCTGCGCCTGGGCCAGGCCGGCGCCGAGGACGGCGGTGAGTGCGGCGGCAAGAATGAGCGGGCGGTTGATCGACATGAAACCTCCAGGCAGGGCCGCAAGGCGGTCCATCGCGGGCGGCGTGAAGGGGATGGAAGAATGAACGCCGACTTTACGGTCATCGCCGGATGGTGCCCACCATGACTTCTTGCCTATGGCTTGCGTTCCTTCCGGGACTGGCGCCGTATGCGCAGGATCGGAACCGCGGCGACGGGGCGGTACGCCGATCCTGGGCGGCGCCACCTCACGGAGAGCCAGCATGAAAGACCAGACCCGCCACCGCTACGTGCAAGGCATCGAGCGCGCGGTCGCGCTGCTGCAGCGCGCCGTCGATACCGGCGCCGAACTGCCCGACCCGGGCCAGCTGGCCGAAGCGGCGCATCTGTCGGCCTTCCATTTCCATCGCATCTACCGTGCGCTCACCGGCGAAACGCCCGGCGGCACGGTGCTGCGCCTGCGCCTGCTGCGCGCGCTGAAGCTGCTGGCCGATCCGGCACAGCCCGTGACCGATGCCGCGCTGGCGGTGGGCTACGAAACGCCGCAGGCGTTCGCTCGCGCCTTCCGCCAGGCCTATGGCGCCTCGCCCAGCGAACTGCGCGCGCAGCCGGAGCGGGTGGCGCAGGCGATCGAGCAATCCAGCCGCGCGCCGACGCCTGCGCACGAAGCGGTGGAGCTGCGCGTGGAAGTGGTTTCGATGGAGCCGTTCCGGGTGATCGCGGTGCGCCATCGCGGCGCGTTCGATGGCCTGGATCGCGTCTACCTGGGCTTGTTCGAGTGGGCGGCCACGCAGGGACTGGTCGAGCACGTCGCGGGTGTCTATGGCGTGCCGCATGGAGACCATCGCGACGGCCCGCCGGAAGGCTACGCGTTCGACTGCGCGGTGGCGTTCGATCGCCCGGCCGAACCGGGCGCGGGCCTGATCGCCGAACAACTCGGCGGCGGCACGTGGGCGCGTTACCGCCACGTCGGCAGCTTCGACCTGCTGGACGACGCCACCGACGCGCTGCTCGCGCACTGGCTGCCCGGCAGCGGCCGCGAGCTGCGCGACCTGCCGTTCTTCCACCACTACCTGGACGACCCCGAGCAGACGCCGGAAGCGCTGCTGCGCACCGACATCTACCTGCCGGTAGCATAGGGCGTCAGCTGGCCGGCGGCGTGGCCGGCGGCGGCGCGCCGAACTGCGCGTCGAGGCTGGTCCGCGATTCCGACGGCGGGCGGTGCAGCATCATGTCCTGCGGCGTCGACATCGGCAGCTGCGCGTTGGCCAGCCGTTCGAGCATCTCGAACAGCAGGTCGCTCTTCACCGCAGCGACTTCGCGCGGGCTGCCGACATAGGCCGTGCACACGAAGATCAGCGACTGCCCGTCGATGGTGTCCAGCTGCACGCTGGGCTTGGGCGTTTCCAAAGTGGAGGGGTGTTCGCCCATCGTGCCCAGCAGCACCTTGCGCGCCTTGCCGGCGTCGGTGCTCAGCGGCAGCGGCAGGCGGATCTGCACGCGGCCGAGCGCGCCGGCCTGGGTCACGTTGCGCACGTTCTGGGTGATCAGCTGCGAGTTCGGCACGATCACGGTGGAGCGGTCGCCCTGCTGGATCTCGGTGGCGCGCACGTTGATGCGCTTGATGTCGCCTTCCACGCCCGCGCCCGGCAGGCTGACCCAGTCGCCGACCTTCACCGGCCGCTCGGCCAGCAGGATCAGGCCCGAGATGAAGTTCTGCACGATCGCCTGCAGGCCGAAGCCGATGCCCACCGACAGCGCCGAGGCCACCCAGGTGATGCTCTGCAGGTCCACCTTCAGCGCGCCCAGCACCAGCACGAACACCAGCACGCTGCAGACGTAGCCGAGCAGGGTGACGATGGACATCTGCATGCCGGGATCGAGCGCGGTCTTCGGCAGCAGCTGCTGCGACAGCCAGCGCTTCACCAGGCGTATCGCCACGATGCCGGCCACCAGCACGCCGAGTGCGCTGAAGATATTGCCCGGCACGATCGACAGAGTGCCGATGGTGCGCCCGGCGAACAGCTGGCTGCCGCGTTCGAACAATTCCTCGGGGCCGGCGTTGTAGGGCGACAGCAGCGAGGAGATCGCCAGCAGCAGCAGGAGGGCGCGGGTCACTCCTGACAGCACCACCGCGGCCTGCTCCATGCGCACGGGCGATACGCCGAAGGATTCGTGCATGCGCGCGCCGGTGCGCGAATCCGGCGAGAGCAGGCTTTCGAACACGTCGTTGAGCAGATGCATCAGCAGGTACACGGTGCCGACGATCACGCCGCCGCGCAGCATCTGCCGCGCCTCGAAGAAGGCGAGGGCGATATAGCCGGTGAGCAGGCTCAGCGCCACCGTGACCACGCCGGCGAAGGCCACCGCCACCAGCAAGCCTACCCACAGCGGCCGCTTGCCCGGCGCGTTGCCGGCGGCGAGCAGGGCGCGCCGCGCGCGGCTCATGCGCAGCAGCGCCACCGCGATCAATCCCGCGACCAGCAGCGAGAGCAAGCCGTTGACGGCCACCGTGGCCGAGAGGGACGCGGAGACCTGCGCGGTGATGCGCTCGGCCAGTCCGATCAGCAGGGTGCACCAGGCCAGCAGCGGCGGGAACGGACGCAGGCGGCGCGCGAGATCGTCGCTCAGCGCCGCCATGCGCCACGACGGACGGCCCGAGCTGAGCAGCGCACGCCCCAGGCCGGCGATATACGCCGCGACCCAGGCCAGGATCACCAGCGAAGCGAACAGCCCGCCGACCTCCTCGCCCAGGGTGTCGTTCCAGTCCAGCGCCAGGTACAGCAGATAGGCGGCGAAGCCGAAGGTGAGCGTGGTGCCGAGGGTGATGAACAGCGCCAGCGCGCTGCGCCGCAGATGGCCGGCCGGCATGCGGTCGCTGGTCAGGCGCAGCAGCGCCTGTTCCAGCAGGCGGCGGCCCACCGCGAACAGCGCGATGGCGGCGAGCGTGCAGATGAAGAACGGCGTGCGGTTGCCCGGCTGCCAGGCCTTGCTCATCGACGTCCAGGTATCGCGGCCCAATTCCGCCAGGCCGGCGCGGTCGTCCGGCGCATTGCGCGACAGCGAGGACCAGAACGCGAGGCTGAGCGGCGAGGAGGTGCGCTGACTGAGCCGCGCCTCGAACAGCTGGCGGCGCAGTCCGACGATCTGGCCGGCGAGCTGGGCGCTTTCCAGGCTCACCGTCTTGGCCTGCTTCATCTGTGCGTCGAGGTCGGCCTTGTCCTTGCCCAGCTGCTTGCGCTGGTTGGCCACCTCGGGCGGTTCGCCGGGCTGGCCTTTTTCCGGCGCGGGCCCGAGCACGTCGAGCTTGGCTTTCAGCGCATCGGACTGCGGCGACAGCGAGGCGACCAGCTGATCGGCCTGCTGCTGCAGCGCCTGCGCGCGCGAGCGCAGGTCCTGCAGGGCGGAGTCGCCGAGCTTGTCGGTGTCGGTCAGCGTCTGGCGCAGCTGCTCGAGCTGGCTGTTGAGCTGGTCCACGGTGACCGGCGCGGCGGGGGACGGCGCATCGGGAGCGTCCTGGGCCAGGGCCAGGGAGCCGCCGCCGATGGCGAGGATGAGGATCAGCGCGATGCGAAGCAGGATGGACATGGCGGCATGATCCGGAGGCATGGCTGTACGGTCAATCAAGCCTGCGCCTTTTTTCTTGACGGGGTGTTCAGCGCCGCGACGTCAGGCTTCCCCGATGGACTGGATGACGACGATGGCCGAGGCAGTGCCCGCATGGGATGGCGACGTGGCCAAGGCGCGCGCCTTGCAGAGTGCGCTGGCCGGGCGCGTCAGCCTGATGGAGGATTTCGCCGAACCCGTGCGCATCGCCGGCGTCGACGTGGGCTTCGAGGACGAGGGCGCGATCACCCGCGCCGCCGCGGTGCTGCTCGATGCGCGCAGCCTGCAGCCGCTGGCGCATACGGTGGCGCGGCTGCCGACGCGCATGCCGTATATCCCCGGCCTGCTCTCGTTCCGCGAATTGCCCGCGGTGCTGGAAGCGTTGGCGGGCTTGCCGGAGCAGCCCGGGCTGGTGTTCGTCGACGGGCAGGGCATCGCGCATCCGCGTGGGCTGGGCATTGCCGCGCATCTGGGTGTGATCACCGGGCTGCCGACGATTGGCGTGGCGAAGACGATCCTGGTCGGCACGCACGAACCGCTGGGCGAGCGGCGCGGCGACAGCGTGCCGTTGATGTATCGCGGGCGGACGATCGGCACGGTGTTGCGCAGCAAGGAGCGGGTGCGGCCGCTGATCGTGTCGCCGGGGCATCGGGTGAGTATCGAAGGTGCGGCGCGGCGAGTGCTTGCGGCTTGCACGAAGTATCGGTTGCCGGAGCCGACGCGGTGGGCGGACAAGTTAGCTTCCCGCCGCTGAGCTCTTAGCCCCCTCTCCCCTGCGGGGAGCGGCGTAGGTTGGGGTGAGCCGCTGGCGAACCCCAACACCGGCACGTTCAAACGCATCGCATCGTTGGGGTTCGCCTGCGGCTCACCCCAACCTACGCCGGGTCTTCGTTTTTGCCGTGCTCCCGCCGAAACCTCGCCGGCGTCGTCCCCATGTAATGCCGGAACGCCTTCCCGAACGCCGCCTCCGACTGATACCCCACGTCCTGCCCGATATCTCCGGTGCGCCGCCGCGTACGCAGCAGCAGATCGCCGGCGATCTGCATGCGCAGGCGCGCCAGGCATTCTCCCGGCGTCATCCCCGCACGCTCGCCGAAATGCCGCGCGAAGCTGGCGCGCGACATCGCCGCGACACGGCCCAGCTCCTCCAAGGTCCACGGCCGCGCCGGCTCCGCCAGCATCGCCTGCACCGCGCCGCCCAGGCGCGCGTCGGCCAGCAGCGGCAGCAGGCCGTGCACGTCGCCGGTCGCATAGGCGCGCAAGGCCAGCGCGAACAAGGCATGGGTCAGCGCGGTGACCACAGCCAGCGCGCCGGGCTGGCGCTGGCCGGCCTCGTGCCGCATCAGCGCCACCAGCGCCTGCAGGGCTTCCATCCCGGCCGCGTCGCGCAGGGAAACCTTCAGCGTGCCGGGCAGGGTGGACAGCAGCAGGCTGGCCGAGGCGGGCGCGTAGCGGAAGCGGCCGCACAGCAGGTCCAGTTCCGGCGCGCCATTGCCGTTGCGGCGCAGCGGCAGCAGGCCGTCGTGCTCCACCCGCACCGGCGCCGTGCGGCGCTGACCGCGGCGGTCGCGGATCAGGTGGGCGGCGCCGTGCGGGAAGATCACCAGGTCGCCGGCCTGCATTTCCAGCGAGGGCTCGCCGGCGGGTTCGATGGCGCAGCCGCCGTCCAGCACCAGGTGGAACAGCGCTTCGCCGCGCGGCGCCTCGGCATGGTCGACGGCGAAGCCGCCGGCGAACTGGCAGCGCACGTCCAGGTTGCCTTGCAATTGCGCGAGCTGGATCAGACGGCTGAGGGCGTCCATGAGACGTTCGCGCCAACAATGGAGTCGCAGGAGTATTCAGCGGAGCGGCGGGCGGCGCAACACTGCGCAGCACGGCGGGCAGGCAGCCCGCCCTTCCCACCATCCCGAGGAGAACCGCCATGCTCGACTGGGTCCAATACCGCAACGAACTGCTGGGCCGTATCGGCGAAATCGGCAAGCTCAGCCCCGGCACCCTGGCCGGCTACCAGACGCTCAGCAACGCCGGCGAAAAGACCGGCCACCTCGACGGCAAGACACGCGAACTGATCGCGCTGGCGGTGGCCGTGACCACGCGCTGCGACGGCTGTATCACCGTGCATTCCGCCGCGGCCCTGAAGCAGGGCGCCAGCCACGAAGAGATCGCCGAGGCGCTGGGCGTGGCGGTGGCGCTGAACGCGGGCGCGGCGCTGGTGTATTCGGCGCGCGTGCTGGATGCGGTCAGCGCGCACGAAAAGGCCTGATGCGCAGCTCCGGCCGCGTGCTAGCGCCGCGGCCGGAGACCGCACGGCATACCAACTTCTAGAGAGACGCACACATGGAAGCCAAGCAAGCGACCGCGGCGGTGCCGTGGCCGGTAGGTCTGTTCGCCAGCGTGATGGGCCTTGCGGGCTTGTCGGCCGCGTGGCGGCTGGCGGCGCGTTCCGGCGCGCCGGGCTGGATCGGCGATGGCCTGGCCGTACTGGCGTGGCTGACGTTCCTGTTCCTGGTGGGTGTGCAACTGCGCCGCGTCTTGAGCGATGGCAGAACATGGCTGGCGGAACTGCGCCAGCCCGCCACCGCGCCGTTCCTGGGCACGTTCTGGATCAGCCTCCTGCTGCTGCCGATGCTGGTGCCGCCCGGCTGGCCGGCGCGTGCGATGTGGCTGCTCGGCGCGGCGGGCATGGTGGTGTGTGCATGGAGGAATTTCCTGCAGTGGACGGCCGGCGCGCTGGACGAAGGGCAGGTGAGCGCGGCCTGGCTGATTCCGGTGGTCGGCCTGCTCGACGTGCCGCTGGCGTTTCCCGCGCTCGGCTGGCCCGCCTTGCGCGAGTGGATGCTGTTCGCGCTGGCGGCGGGTTTCGTGCTGGCGATACCGGTGTTCGCCCTGGTGTTCGGACGGCTGGTCTCGCGCGCGCCTGCGGCGCAGCCGACGCTACTGATTCTGCTGGCGCCGTTCGCGGTCGGGTTCTCAGCCTATGTGGCGATGGCCGGCGAGGTGGATGCGCTGGCGCGCTCGCTGTTCTATCTGGACCTGTTCCTGCTCGCCGTGCTGCTGCCGCGCGTGTATTCGATGCTGCGCGGACAGCCGTTCCGGCTGAACTGGTGGGCACTGAGCTTTCCGCTGGCCGCCAGCGGGGTGGCGGCGCAGCGTTATGCGCTGGCGATGCCGGGCTGGTTCGGCCGTTCGGTTGCCGTGGCGCTGCTGGCGCTGGCCACGCTGGCGATCGGCGCACTGGCCTGGCGCAGCCTGCGGGGCCTGGCGCGGGGCGACGCGATGGTGCCGGTGTCGGCCGCGCGTTGAACGCCGTCGGCGCGGAAAACCGCCGCGCCGCGTAAAATGCCGCCGTTTCCGCTTTCGAAAGGCCGGCCGGTGAATGCTGCCGCTTTGTCCTCCGCGCACGTGGCGCTGGAGGCCCTGTTCGTTCCCATCGCCACGGGGCAGCTGCGCCTGCCGCCGGACGGGCGCGTGCTGTTCCTGCATGCGCGCGACGGCTTCCGCCTGCGCGAGATGGCGCAGCCGGGCTGGATCTGCGCGCAGAGCTTCAAGCCGTTCGCCACGGAGCTGGAGCGCAGCGGCCTGCGTGTGGGCGACCCCGCGATGGACGAACATTTCCCGCTCGTGCTGGTGCTGCCGCCGCGGCAGCGCGACGAAGCGCGCGCGCTGTTCGCCCGCGCGGTGCGGCATGCCGCGCCAGGAGGCATCGTGCTGGCGTGCATGGCCAATGCCGGCGGCGCGCGCTCCGGCGAGGCCGACCTGGCGCAGCTGGCCGGCCCGGTCGCGCAGCTGTCCAAGCACAAATGCCGCGTGTTCTGGAGCGGGCCGCTCGGCGAGCGGGTGAATCACGCACTGCTCGAACCATGGGCCGCCTTCGACCAGCCGCGCCAGAACGCGGCCGGCTACTGGAGCCGCCCCGGCCTGTTCGCCTGGGATCGCGTCGACGTCGCTTCGGCTTTGCTGGCGGCGCATCTGCCGGCCGATCTGCGCGGATGCGTGGCGGATCTGGGCGCGGGCTACGGCTATCTCTCCGCACAGGTGCTGGCGCGCTGTCCGCAGGTGGAGGCGATCGATCTCTACGAAGCGGAAGCGCGCGCGCTGGAGCCGGCGCGTATGAACATGGACGCCGCGCGGCAGGAAAGCGACAGCGCCGTGCGCACCGACGTGCACTGGCACGACGTCGCGGCAGGTCTGCCGGCATGCTACGACGCCATCGTCAGCAATCCGCCGTTCCACCAGCAGGGACGCGAAGACTTGCCCGAACTGGGCCGCGCATTTATCGCCGCCGCCGCGTCGGCACTGCTGCCGCATGGAAGTTTCTGGATGGTCGCCAACCGGCACCTTCCCTACGAGGCCACGCTTGCGGGCCGTTTTGCCGAGGTGCGCACCGTGGTGGCACAGGAGGGTTTCAAAGTGATCGAGGCACGGGGCGTGCGCGCATGAAGCTGGTCAAGCTGATCGCCAATCTCGGCTATGGCAGCCGCAAGGACGTGGCCTGGATGTTCCGCGAGGGCCGCATCACCGACGCGCAGGGCGAGGTGCTGTATGCGGACGACAAGGTGCCGCACGAGCAGATCCACGTCGACGGCGAGCCGCTGGATCCGCCGCCGGGCCTGGTGCTGATCATGCACAAGCCGGTCGGCTATACCTGCTCGCGCAAGGACCAGGGCCGGGTGGTGTTCGACCTGCTGCCGCCGCGCTACCGCATGCGCGATCCGGCGCTGTCCACCGTGGGCCGTCTGGACCGCGACACCTCGGGCCTGCTGCTGTTCACCGACGACGGCGCGCTGCTGCACCGGATCATTTCGCCGCGCGCGCAGGTGGCCAAGGTGTACGAGGCGGAACTGGCCAGCGATCTGCGCGGCGACGAAGGCGCGCTGTTCGCCAGCGGCACGATGATGCTGGAGGCCGAGCGTGAGCCGCTGGAGCCGGCGCAGCTGGAGGTGCTGGGGCCGCGCCGCGCGCGCCTGTCCATTACCGAAGGGCGGTACCACCAGGTGCGGCGGATGTTCGCCGCGGTGGGCAATCACGTGGATGCGCTGCACCGCGCCTCGGTGGGCGGCCTGGTGCTGAGCGAAGGCTTGGAACCCGGCGCCTGGCGCATGCTTGCGCCGGGCGAGGTGGAGACGATCTTTGCCTGAGTCTTAGGACTCGGCCGGCACCGAAAGAACTTGCTGGCGCGCCCGCGCCAGTTCGTCTTCGCGGCGCGAACGTGCGCCGGGCTGCCAGGAAACGAGGTGGAATTCGGAAGCCTGGTGCTTGTGCTTGGCGTCCTGGCCCGCTTTCGCGGCGATCATCCCTGCGATCCGCTGGATTCCGCGTCCGAGTGCGAAACCCGCCATTGGCATCTGCATAGTCTGGAATCCCCCTTAGGCCACCCCTGTGCAGCCGTGAACGCATAGTAAACAGAAAAACAGGGATGTGTGTGAACTGTGAAATCGTCTAGGTCGTAGGTAACGCTCCGGTCTGATTTCTCTCTTGCAAAGTCCGTACCCATGCCCTGAGGGCGGCCTTGCGTTCGTCTTGCAGCGCCGCATATCGAACAGCAGTTCACGCGGTATTTTCGCCATGCAAAAACTCCGTTTCGACAATGCCTTCGTGCGCGAACTTCCTGCGGATCCGGCGCAAGGTGCTGCGGTGCGTCAGGTCGCGGCGGCGTATTCGCGGGTGGAACCGACGCCGGTCGCCGCGCCGCGGCTGATCGCCTGGTCGGCCGAGATGGCCGCCCAACTGGGCCTGGCCGAGAAGGATCTGGCCCGCCCCGAGTTCGCCCGCGTGTTCGCCGGCAATGCGCTGATGCCGGGTATGGAACCCTGGGCGGCGAACTACGGTGGGCACCAGTTCGGCGTATGGGCCGGACAGCTCGGCGACGGCCGCGCCATTTCGCTGGGCGAACTGGTCGATGAGCAGGGCCACCGGCAAGAGCTGCAGTTGAAGGGCGCGGGACCCACGCCGTATTCGCGCGGCGCCGACGGCCGCGCGGTGCTGCGTTCGTCGGTCCGCGAATTCCTCTGCAGCGAAGCGATGCATCACCTGGGCGTGCCGACCACGCGCGCGTTGAGCCTGGTGCTCACCGGCGACCAGGTGGTGCGCGACATGTTCTACGACGGCCATCCGCGCGAGGAACCCGGCGCCATCGTGTGCCGCGTGGCGCCGTCCTTCATCCGCTTCGGCAACTTCGAATTGCCGGCCTCGCGCGGCGACACGGCGCTGCTGCGCCAGCTGGTGGAGTTCACCATCCGCCGCGATTTTCCCGAGCTCGAAGGCGAGGGCGAAGCGCTCTACGCCGCATGGTTCGGCCAGGTCTGCGAGCGCACCGCGCTGATGGTGGCGCACTGGATGCGCGTGGGCTTCGTGCACGGCGTGATGAACACCGACAACATGTCCATCCTCGGCCTCACCATCGACTACGGCCCCTATGGCTGGGTCGACAACTTCGATCCCGACTGGACGCCGAACACCACCGACGCCGGCCGGCGCCGCTACCGCTACGGCCAGCAGCCGGGCATCGCCTGGTGGAACCTGAGCCGCCTGGCCGGCGCCCTGGCGCCGCTGTTCGGTGGCGTGGAGCCCCTGCAGGCCGGACTCGATCGCTACGCCGACGCCTTCGCCGCGGCGGACCGCCGCTTCGTCGCCGCCAAGCTGGGCCTGGCCGAGTGCCGCGACGAGGACATCGAGCTGATGAAGTCGCTGCAGGCGCTGCTGACGGAGGGCGAGGTGGATATGACGCTGTTCTTCCGCGCCTTGTCCGAGGTGGATCCCTACCTGCCGTCGCTGGACCCGCTGCGCCACGCCTTCTACGGCGAGGCCGGCCTGTGGCGAACCGATGCCGGCTTCCAGGCCTGGCTGGCGCAGTACACCGCGCGGCTGGTGGAGGACCCGCAGACGCGCGAGGCGCGCCGCGCGCTGATGCACGGCGTCAACCCGCGCTACGTGCTGCGCAACTATCTGGCGCAGGAAGCGATCGACCGCGCGGAGCAGGGCGACTACGCCGGCATCCACGAACTGCTGGACGTGATGCGCCATCCCTACGACGAGCAGCCGGGCCGCGAACGTTTCGCGCAGAAGCGGCCGGACTGGGCGCGGGAGAAAGCGGGCTGTTCCATGCTGTCGTGCAGTTCCTGACTTTTTTCGTCACGAACTGACAAGTCATGGCGGTGTGCGCCGTCGTTTCGTTTGCCGGCGAAACGATGCCGCGCTGAAGCGTTCACGATAACGGGCAATTCCCCCCACAAGGCCCGTCGCATGTCCCTGCTGCTCGCCATCGGCTTGTCTGCCGCACTGCCTGCCATCCGCACCTACGACCTGCCCGCGGGCGAAGGCCAGCACGTGGCGCTGCATTGCATCGAGCCGGAAGGTCCCATCCGCCATGCCGCCTTGTTCGTGCATGGCGCCAGCTTTCCCACCATGCTCGCGGCCGGTTTCGAATTCGCGCCCGGCGATTCGTGGATGGCCTTTATGGCGCGCCGCGGCTTTATCTCCTGCGGGCTGGATTTTCTCGGCTTCGGCGCTTCCTCGCGCCCGCCGGCGATGGCCGGTGCCGCCGATGCGGCGAAGCCGGTGACGCGCGCGCCGGAAGCCGCACGGCAGATCGCGCTTGCCGTGCAGGAGCTGCGCGGCAAGCGCCATCTGGACGTCCATCTGATCGCGCATTCCTGGGGCACCATCCCCGCCGCCGAATACGCCGCCGAGCATCCCGGCACGCTGGCTTCGCTCACCTTGTTCGGGCCGGTGGTGCCGACGGGTGCCGCCGACAAGCCGGACACCACCGCGTGGTGGAGCATCACCGCGCAGCAGCGCTATCAGCAGTTGCTGTTCGAGCAGGTGCTGCCGAAGAACCTGCGCCTGATCGAGCCCGCGGTGACGCAGCGCTGGGCAGCGGCGTTCGATGCTTCGGTGCCGAAGCTGCGCGGCGATGCGCCGGATGCGCTGCGGATTCCTTCGGGGCCGGGCGCAGATATTGCCGAGGCGCAGGGCGGCCGCTATCCCTATGACGCAGCCAGCATCACGGCACCGGTGTTCGCGGTGTACGGCGACTACGACACGGTGGTGAACGACACTCAGGCGGCGGACTTCCTGCACCGCTTCAGCGCCAGCCCGCTGGTGTGGCGCCTGCGCATCGACCACGGCACGCATGTAATGCACCTGGAGCGCTATCGCCATTCGCTTTATCGCAGCGTCGCCGCCTTTATCGATGCGGCGGAGGAGACGAAGCCGTGATCGCGGTGATCTTCGAAGTGTGGCCGGCGGAAGGCTGCCGCGAAATGTATCTGGAGATCGCCGCCGAGTTGCGGCCTCTGCTGGACGAGATCGACGGCTTCCTCTCGATCGAGCGTTTCGAAAGCCTGGCCGAACCGGGCAAGCTGCTGTCGCTGTCGTTCTGGCGCAACGAGCAGGCGGTGAAGGCATGGCGCGAGCTGGAAGCCCATCGCGCGGCGCAGGCGCGCGGGCGCGGCGGCGTGTTTCGCGATTACCGGCTGCGGGTGAGCGAGGTGCTGCGCGATTACGGCATGAACGATCGCGCCCAGGTGCCCGAAGACAGCCGCCGGCATCACGCCGGATCCGCGCCGCCACCGTAAGTCGAAGCATCGCATTGCCCATTTGACGAAGCTTGTTTCCCTGCTGGTGCGATCGGCTGGAGTAGCGGCCGATACGCATTGATTCGCGGCGGGATCAGTTCAAGCTGGCTCGCAGCCGGGGCAGCTGTCCGGCGTGGGTAATCCTTGCTGAGGTCACGGTCATGAGATGGCAGAACGCTTCCTGGACGTGTTTCATGGCGGTCGCGCTTTCGTTGGTTTTTACCGGCCAGGTGTGCGCGCAGGCTTATTATCACGACGGCGAGGATCTGCCGCGGCGCGCGGATTGGATGAAGCAGGTGCCTGACAACACCCGCCTGTCCGAGATGAGTATTCCGGGGACGCACGATTCGTCGGCTTTCAAGAAGGGCGGGGATGCCGTCCTTACGCAGACCTTGACGATTACCCAGCAATTGAACGGCGGTATTCGATTCCTGGATCTGCGCGCCCGCCACATCAATGACGTTTTCACGATGCACCACGGCCCTGTCTACCAGGACGCAATGTTCGGCGACGTGCTCGGCGAGATCATCGGCTTTCTGCGCGACAACCCTTCGGAGACCATCGTCGCGCGGGTTAAAGAGGAGCACTTTCCCGAGGGAAATACGCGGTCCTTCGAGCAGACCTTCAACTCGTATTACGAGCCGGACCGGACCTGGTTCGCCCGTCCCGGGGAGAGCAATCCAACGCTCGGGGTGTTGCGCGGAAAGATCCTGGTCCTGGCCGATTTTGCGCGCGCCGACCACAGCTATGGCGACAACTACAACAATCTGTTGGCCCAGGACGACTATTCGGTTTCGACGAACTGGGATCTCTATGGAAAATGGGAAAAGGTAAAGGCCCATCTCGATGCGGCCGCCGGGAACAAGGGCAGCCTGGTTCACGTCAATTATCTGAGCGCGTCGGGCGGCGCCTTCCCCTATTTCATCGCCAGCGGCAAATCGTCGCCGGGCACGCATGCCCCTCAACTGGTCACCGGGCGGACTACGATCGGAGGCTGGGCCCATTCCTGGCCGGATTTCCCGCGCACGGCATGCCTGGGCAGCTGGTGCAAGATCGTGTTTCTCGGCACCAACGGTTTGACCGTCAATTATCTGAAGGGCAAGTCATGGCGCGGCCTCGGCATCGTCGTGGCGGACTTTCCGGGGGCGGATCTCATCGATGCGCTGATCCAGGCGAATGCCACGGCCCCCTGAGCCGGTCGTGCATCACAACACACCGGCTGGTGCAGGTTCAGCGCAAGGTCGCCTCGATAAACCGCCGCAGCTGCGTTGCCGTCGTTGCGCCGATCTGCCGCGCGATCTCGTTGCCGCCGCGCAGCGCCAGCAAGGTGGGGATGCTCTGCACACCGTAGCGCTGCGCCAGTGCCTGCTGCGCATCGACATCGACTTTGGCGAAGCGCACTTTCGGCTCCCACTGTCCCGCGGCTTGGGCGAATAGTGGCGCGAAGCTGCGGCATGGCCCGCACCAGCTCGCCCAGAAATCCACCAGCACCGGCAGGTCGCCGCGCAGGGCCACGTGGTCGAAGCGCGCGGTATCCAGTTCCATCGCGCGGCCTTCGAACAGCTGCTGCTTGCAATGCCCGCAGGAAGGCTTGTCGGCCAGCCGCTCCGTGGGCACGCGATTGAGCGAGCCGCAGTGGGGGCAGGGGACATCGGTGGTGGCGGACATGGCAGACTCCGGCGGTCGGTTTCGACGCGAAGATAGTGATGGCTGCAACGAAAGCAAGCACCGGCAGTATCGGCATGCGGGCCCTGCGCTTCGCCGGCATGCTGTGGACGTCGCCCAACACCGCGCTGGGCCTGCTGGCCGGACTGTGCTGCCTGCTGGCTGGCGCAAAGCTGCGCTGGCGCGGTAGCGAACTGGCGCTCGCCTTCGTCCGCGTGCCATGGCGCGGCGGCGGCGCGCTGACCTTGGGCAACGTCATCCTCTACACCGGCGACGAGCTGGACACGCCCTGTCTCACCTACGCCCATCGCGCCGGCCGCGGCGCGGAAGCACCGGTGTCGCTGGCCGCGCACGAACGCGCCCACGTCTACCAGTACATGCTGCTCGGCCCGCTGTTCCTGCCGCTGTACCTGCTGTGCGGCGGCGTCAGCGCGCGCAATCCGTTCGAGCGTGCCGCCGACCGCTATGCGCGCGTCGGCGGCGCCTCCTGGTGGCCCTGGGTCAAGACAGCTACGGCCTAAAGCGGGTAGCGCACCACCAGGTTGATGCTGTTGTTCCAGTAGCCGGAGCCGCCATTGCTGGCCGAGGCGGCGGAACTGCGCCCCAGCTGCAGATCGAGGCGGCCGTTGCCGGGCAGGCGCCCCTGCAGCGAGATGCCGACGGTGTAGACGCCGGCACTGTTGCCGTCGATCACCTGCCGCCCGCCCGACACCACCGCGCGCAGCTTCCATTCCGTATCGATGCTGTACACGCCGACCAGGCCGAACTGTCCCGAGCGGTAATTGCGCGGATTGAAATACACGCCGTGGCTCGGTTCGCTGCTGTGGAAGATGCGGCCGGAGAACTCCGCGCCGATCGCCGCGCTGGTGCCGGGAATGTCGTAGGGGCTGAGCAACACGCGCAGCACGCCGCCGTCGCGATGATTGCCGTCGTTGAAGTTCTGCCGGTAATAGGTGGGCAGCACGTACAGCCGCGGCGCGGGACGCACGCTGACGCCGGCGCTGAACAGGTTGTAGAGCAGGTGATGGTCGACGGCGGTGTCGGTCGGCACCGGCGCGCGTTCCGCGCCGGCGCTGAAGCTGAAGACGTCGCTGGGCTGCAGGGTCCAGTCGGCATTGCCCTGCAGGTAGTGCCAGCCATTGGCGCGGCCGGGGCCTGCATGCAGATTGATGGTGTTGTCCTCGCCCACGCGCAGCTGCGCGGTCAGCGAGAGGTCGTCCATGCGGCGCGAGCGGCCGTCGTGGTCCAGGTGCGTGGTGCCGGCGGCGACGCCCCAGCGCTGGCTGAAGTCCTCGCTCGACGAGGGCGCGAAACGGTAGGCCGCGCCGACGCGCCAGGTATCCAGGCCGTCGCTGTCGTGGCTGTAGCCGAAGCCGCCTTCCAGCTGCGCGGCGCGGTTGAAGGCGACGTCGTCCTTGAGCAGGCGGTATTGCGTGCCGACGTAGCCGGCGGCATCCGGCGCGGGCGCGGCATCGAGATACGGCTGGCCGCGGTCGAGCCAGCCCAGCGCCTGTTCGGCGCGCAGCAGTTCCACCGTGGGACGGGTCTGGCTCATCGCATACGGCGCCACCAGGGCGCGCGCTTCGCGCGGGTAGTCGCGAGCATTGAGCGCCTGCGCCAGGCCGGTGGAGGCGGCCTGGCGCGCGGCGTCGTCCGGCGCCGCGTCGCGGGCGATGCGGAAGGCGCGGTCGGCGGCGGCGTAGTCGCCCAGCCACAAGGTGGACTGGCCCAGGCCCATGGCGGCGGCGTAGCGCTCGTCGGGCGAGCCTTGGTCGGCGAGCGCGGCGGCGAAATGGTCGCGCGCCTGCGCGGGCTGGTTGGCGGCGATCGCCGCGCGGCCGGCGCGCAGTTCTTGCGCGGGTGCGGCGGCCTGCGCATGCAGGGCCGCGACGGGAGCGAGCGACAAGGCGAACAGCAGGCGTGGCGTGTTCATTTGGTCCCCCAGCGCTTGCGCAGCTTCAGCAGCTCGGACGCATAGCCCAGCACGCAGCCCGGCTGCAGCACGATGCCGTAGAACAATGTGTACACCAGCAGCCCCAGCGGGTTGTGGCGCACCTTCAGGCCCTGCGCGCGGAACATGCGCGACTGGATGAAGAACATCAGGTAATTGACCAGGCCGGCCATCGGCAGCACCAGCAGGGTCATCGGGCCGGCCAGCCAGTAGATGCCGAAGCAGGCCAGCACCAGTCCCGGAATGAAGACCAGGGTGTAGACCAGGTCCATGTACGGAAACAGCAGGTTCCACCAGATGAAGAGGGTGCTCATGCGGCGCTGGAACAGCAGCGCGCCATGTTCCTTGAACGCTTCGATCAGGCCGCGCGACCAGCGCTGGCGCTGGCGGATGAACTGGCGGAAGGTGGCCGGCGCATTGGTGAAAGCTACCGCGTCCTCGCAATAGCCCACGCGGTGGCCCATGCGCAGGATCGCCCAGGTCAGCACGATGTCCTCGCCCACGTCCTCGGGCCAGCCGCCGGCCTGGCGCAGGATGTCGGTGCGGTACAGCGAGAACGCGCCCTGCGCCACCAGGGTGCCCTGGAACAGGCTCTGCAGGCGCTTCACCGCGGCGATGCCGTGGAAGTAATCCCACTCCTGCATGCGCGTGATCAGGTTCTGCCGCGAATTGCGCACCAGCACGGCGCCGGCCACGGCGGCGGTGTTCGGCGGATCGCTGAGATAACGCTCGACCAGGCGGTGCAGCGCATGCTTGTACAGATAGGAATCCGCATCCAGCGTGATGGTCAGCGGCTGCGTCGCATGGCGCAGGCCGACGTTGAGCGCATTGGCCTTGCCGCCGTTGCACTTCAGGTCGATCACGTGCAGCCATGGATGATTGACGCTGCGCAGCCGGTCCATGGTGCCGTCGGTGGAGCCGTCGTTGATCACGATCACTTCCAGCGCGCCGCCGTAGTACTGGCGCTCGATGCTGGCGATGGTGGAGAGGATCGAATCCTCTTCGTTGTACGCGGCCACCAGCACGGTGATGCCGGGTAGTTCGGCGTCGGGCACGTAGCGGCGCTGCGGGCGGCGGTCCATCAGCAGGCCGAATACCAGGAAGGCATTCATGAAGCCGGGCAGGATGGCGATGCCGAAGATCATGATCATCGCCAGCACGCTGCCTTCCACCGCGGCCAGGTCGTGCAGCCAGCGGCGCGCGAGCAGGTAGGACACGATCGACCAGCACAGCGCCAGCGCGACGGTGAGCGCGAACTTCAGGCGCACCGAAAGGTAATAGCGGCGGTGCCGCTCGCCGTCGGCGGGCCTGGCCGGCGCGGATTCCAGCGGCGGCAGCGGCCGCGGATAGCTGGACCAGTCTTGTGCTTGCGTGCTCATAGGCTTCCCCTGGGTGGCTCCCGCGGGCAAAGGCATCCCGGCCCCTGCCGGCATGGCGCCGGAGTGGAACGTGTCGCTGTTCGATAAAGGCGGTCCCGCTGCGTGCTGTCGGCGGGCGTCGATCCCGGTGTTTCGCTGGATAGGCGGCAAAAGCTATGCCACGCGTGGTGTGGCGAAAATATTTCCGTAAAACAATGGATTGGCTGTGAATCCCTGGCGCGGGATCCTGAACGGGATGCGAAAATTGTTTGCGCCAGGTCACAAAACGTCAGGGCCTGACTCGGCCTAAAGAGATAGGCCTCAGCGCTCCGGCGACACCCGCCGCGCCGCCGGCCGATAGCGTTGCCACAGGAACACCGGCAAGCCCAGCAGCAACAGCACGCCGCCCCACAGCAGCGCCTCCGCGCCGGTGCCGATCAGCGCCCACAGGCTGTAGGCCAGCGCCAGCACGGCCGCCGTGCGGCGCGCCACGCTGGCGCCGCGGTCGATGCGCCACCAGGCCAGCACGCTCAGCACGTAGGGCAGCAGGGTGGCCGCGGTCGACAGCAGGATCGACAGCGTGAACAGCGCCACCAGCGACTTGCTGCCATTGGCGGCGATCAGCACGCTGGCCAGCACGCTGCTGAGCAGCAGGCCGAACCACGGCGTGCCGCGTGCGTCGGTGCGCGCGAACGGCGCGGGAAACAAGCCGTCCTGCGCGGCCGCGTACGGCGTCTGCCCCTGCAGCAGCACCCAGCCGTTGAGCGCGCCAAGACACGAGACCGTCGCCACCAGCCCCATCGCCCAGCCGGCGGCCGGGCCCCAGGTCTGCGCGGCGGCCGCCGCCATCGGCGCGGCCGAAGCCTGCGCCGCGCCATGCGGCAGCAGGCCGATCACCGCGGTGCAGGCGAGCATGGTGGCGACGCCAGCGATCAGCATGCCGGCCACGGTGGCGCGCGGCACCGTGCGCTGCGGATCGCGCACCACGCCGGTGGGCACGGTGGCGGCTTCCAGGCCGAGAAAAGCCCACAGGGTGAGCGCGGCGGTGGCGGTGGTCACCGACGTAAGCGCCTGCCCGCTGGGGTTGAAGGGGCGGTAGGCCGCGCCATGCACCAGAGCCAGGCCGCACACACCGAACACCAGCAGCGGAATCACTTTCAGTGCGGTGGTCACCAGTTGCATGCGGCCCGCTTCGCGCACGCCGGCCGCATTGATCGCGGTGCAGAACCACAGCACGCCCAGCGCCGCCGCGGTGCCGCGCCAGGGCGTGGCATTGGCGGCGGGCCAGATCGCGCCCAGGCTGCCGGCGAAGGCCACCGCGATCGCCGCATTGGCTGTCCACACGCAGGTCCAGTAGCTCCACGCCGCGACGAAGCCGGCGCTGTCGCCGAAGGCCAGCCGCGCGTAGGCATAGGCGCCGCCATGGTTGGCGACGATCTGCGACAGCCACGCGTGCACCAGCGCCAGCAGCAGGGCGCCGCCCATGGTGAAGGCCCAGCCGAGCAGGCTGGCCGCGCCGAACGGCGCCAGCGCGGCCGGCAGCACGAACACGCCCGAACCGATCATGTTGCCCACCACCAGGGCGGTGAGCATCCACGGGCCCAGCAGCCGGGCCGGCGCCTTCATGCCTGCGCGCTTTCGCGGTACGCGCGGCGCAGCAGTTCGTGGAAGTGGTGCACGGCATTCTCGCGCAGCGGATTCAGCCGTCCGGCTTCGTACGAGCCGGAAGCCAGCCCGCGCTGCACGTCCTCGCAGATGGTCACGTCTTCCACCTGCACCTCGTCGCTGAAGGCGATGTCGGCGGCGCGGCGCGCCCGCGCGGCGTCGCCCGGTTCCGGCGCGTAGTAGAAATCGAATTCCACGCGGCAGCGGTCCACGCCCAGCGGCAGCACGCGGTTGGTCTGCAGGCGGCCGGGCAGGATATTGAGCATGGCGTTGGGATACAGGAAGTAATACAGCGCCTCGCCGCTGCCGTAGAGATCGGACGCGCTTTCCAGCGGGCTGTACTGGTACGAGTACCACTGCGCCGTCTCGGTGATGTAGCTGCGGTAATCCAGCAGGCTGTTGAGGCCCGGATGGATGTGCGGCACGTGGTAACCCTCCAGGTAGTTGTCCACGTACACCTTCCAGTTGCAGGCCACGTCGTAGCCGACGCGGTGGTGGAATTCGAAATCGGCCAGCGAACGATCCGGCCCCAGCCGCTGGTCGATGCCGGCGACGAACTGCTCGAACGGCGGTGCCTCGCCCACCGCCACGAACACCAGCCCCTGCCACAGCTGCACGCGCACTTCCGGCAGGCGGATCTGCGCCGGGTCGAAGTCCGGCGTGCGGCCCATTTCGGGGGCGCCGCGCAGCACGCCGTCCAGGCCGTAGGTCCAGCCGTGGTAGCGGCAGCGCAGCGCCTTGGCGCCCTTGCCGTCGCAGCTGGCGATCGGGCCGGCGCGATGGCGGCAGACGTTGTGGAAGGCGCGGATGTTTTCTTCGTCGCTGCGCACCACCAGCAGCGGCAGGCCGGCGATCTGGGTCACCAGGTGGTCGCCGACTTCGGCCAGCTGCGAGCGATGGCCGACCAGCTGCCAGCTCGGCGCGAACACCGCGCGCGCGTCCAGCGCCGGTGCGGCGGGGTGGGTATAGAACCGGGCGGACAGCGCCAGCGCATGGTCCAGCGCCTGCGGCGCGAGCACGTCGGGCGAAAGCAGTTCGGTCATGGCGGATTCCGTCGGCGGCGAATCCCGAGTATCGACCCGGCGCGCCGACGGCGTGAAGGAGCGCCGCAGCATGCGGCGCCGCAGGTTATTGCTGCAGCTGGGTCTGCACGTCGTTGATCGAGTGGCGGATGCGCACGGTGAAGATCGAATCTGCGTGGTGGATCATCACCAGCCGCTCGGTGGAGCGCGTCATCGCCACGTAGAGCAGGCGCGCTTCCTCCGCCTCGTCCTTGCCCGGCATCGGCAGCGAGCCCAGGCCCGGGATGATCACCAGCGGGAATTCCAGGCCCTTGCTGGAATGCATGGTGACCAGCTTGACCGTATCCAGCCCCGGCTCGAACAGCGCGCGCTTGCCGTCGCCGTCGGCCAGCGTGCTGGGAACCTCCGCGCGCTGCAGCGCCTCGTGCAGGCGCTCGCCTTCCCACTTGTTGCGGAAGATCACCGCCATGTCGGCGAGCGGGCGGCCCAGGGTGCGCTCCTCGCGCAGGCGGTCGATGATGGCCGGCAATTGGTCCTCGGTGCGTTCCACGCGGACCAGCTCGGGCAGGGCGCCGCGGCGGCCGGCGCTTTCCGGCGCCACCAGCGGCACGCCGTCCTCGTCGGCGTCGTCGTGGCCGAGCAGCAGCTCGTTGGCGAAGCCGCGCGCCACCGAAAGGATTTCCAGCGTATTGCGGTAATTGAGCTTGAGGATGGTGGTGCGGCCCTGCGCCTGCACGCCCAGGCTTTTCCAGCTCAGGCGCTTGCGGTCCGGCTTGCCGTAGATGTTCTGCGCGTCGTCGTACAGCACCAGCAGCGAGTTGGTGTTGGGATCGATCATCTGCACGATCAGCTTGTACCAGTCCGGCTCGAAGTCGTGGCCTTCGTCGATCAGCACGGCGCCGTACTGGAAGCGCGGGATCTGGCCCTTGTCGACGCCCTCGATCACCGCCGGCGGCAGCGCGTCGAAGAAGCCGCGGCCTTCCGGCGGCAGCGGCACGTGGTAGGCGCTGAGCATGGCGCGGCACCACTTGTGGAAGTTGTAGACCTGCACCTTGTCGCTCAGGCCGCGCTCGCCCATCAGCTGGTCCAGCCGCGCGGCCAGCGTCTTGTTGTAGCAGAGCACCAGGATCGGCTTGCTCAGCGCGCGCGCCAGGTGCATGGCGCGGAAACCCAGGATCATGGTTTTGCCGGAGCCGGCCACACCGTGGATGATGCGGTGCTCGTCGCCGAGCGAACGCGCCAGCTGTTCCTGCTGCGCGTCCATCACCTTGATCAGGTCGGGAATCTCCACCTTGGCCACCGCGCCGGCGGTGGAGGCATCGAACAGGCCGAACTGGCCCGAGCCCGGTTCCACGCGGATCTCCGGGAACAGGTGCCAGCGCACGCGGTCGATCTGCGGCAGGGTGAGCGCGGTGGGGAAGATCTGCGGGTACATCGCCCACAGGCGTTCCTGGAAACCTTCGGCGTCGACCGACTCGTACATCTCGTCCTGGCAGATCACCAGGTGCGCGGGAATCACCGCATCCAGCCCGCCCGCATCGAACTGCTTGCGGCTGATATTGGCCAGCACCACGCCGTAGCCCCAGGGCATGATCAGCTTGCCCTCGTAGGGATGGCCCGGCGGATGGCGCAGCGCGGGGTCGCGCTGCAGCAGCTTGTAGACCTCGCTGGCGCAGTCGCGCGCCTGCATCAGGGGGTTGTGCTCCTTCACGCTGGAGCGGCCGGTGAGCAGGGTGAACAGGGTGGGGTCGGCCTGCTGGATGGTGTCCGGCTTCCAGTCCTTCACTTCCAGCGCGAGCAGGCCGCGGCGGGGGTGGAACACGATGAAGTCCGGGCGGCGCTGGCGCGGGCCGATCGGCACGTCGTACCACAGCAGGTAGTCTTCCTCGAGCTTCTGTTCCAGGCGCTCGGAAAAGCGCTTTTCGCCGCTGGTCATGCGCGACAGGCAGCTGTTTCTGGTTGGAATGAGCGTTGCCACCTTCGCTTCCCTTTTGCGTGTGGCGGCGACGTTAGCGGATCGCGGATCGGTGTCAATTCGCGGTTGGCAGGGCGGACCGCATGGGACGGGGCCTGGCGGAGGGTGCATGATGGCCGTTCCCACCCCCAAGGAGCCTGTCATGGATGCCTCTTCCTTGCCGCAGATCCACGAGCTGTATCCCTATCTGCGCGTGCACGACGCCGCGGCCGCGCTGGCCTTCTACCAGCAGGTGTTCGGCGCCACGCTGCGCCTGCGCCTGGACGAAGCCGGCACCGGCCGCATCGGCCATGCCGAGCTGGTGTTCGGCGAGCACATGGTGCTGATGCTGTCCGACGAATATCCCGAATATGGCATCGTCGGGCCGAAATCCGTCGGCGGCACCAGCATCACCCTGCACCTGCACGTGGACAACGCCGACCGCCTGATCGATCGCGCGGTGGCCGCCGGCGCCGAGCTGGTGCGCCCGCCGGCCGATGCGTTCTACGGCGAGCGCGGCGGCACGGTGCGCGATCCGTTCGGGCACGAGTGGCTGATCGGCCATTCGATCGAGGAAGTGAGCCCCGAAGAGATGCAGCGTCGCTACGACGCGATGATGGCCGGCGGCTGATCAGCGCCAGCGCTGCAGCGTATCCGGCGCCACGCCGGTGCGCCGGCAGGCGCGGCTGGCGATGCCGTCCTTCAAGGCCGCGCGGAACAGCGGCGACATGGCCGACAGCGTGCCCGCCGCCATGCGCGCGCGGGCACGCTGCATGGGCGTGCGTTGCAGCAGGTCCTGCGCCCACGGCGGCAGCAAGGAGGCGCCGGCGAACAGGAACAGGTCGCGCGACAGTCCCGCCGCCGGCACCGGCAGGTGCACGCGCGACAGGATCTCCAGCACGGTGCGCGAGCGCTCGGCGTAGAGCAGCTGCGGCCGCACGCGTTCGAAGTACGCGGCGACCTGCGCTTCCGAGGCGGGCACATCGCGCGCGCCCAGCGCTTCGGCGATGCGGCGGGCTTCGTCGTAGTAGCGGTCCGCCGCATCCGGCGGCATCGCGATATGGCTGAAGCGGCGGTAGCCCTCCAGGAAGCTGTGCGCCTCGGTGACGTGGACCCAGGTGAGCAGGTCCGGATCGTCCGCGGCGTAGGGTGTGCCGTCTTCCGCGGTGCCGGTCACCTGCAGGTGGATCTGCCTGACGTGCCCGATCAGCTGCCGCGCCTGTTCGCGCGGTGCATAGGTGGTGCCGCCGACGAAGGCGGTAGTGCGGCGCAGGCGGCCGACCAGGTCCTCGCGAAAATTGGAGTGGTCCCATACCCCGGCCAGGGCCCGCGGATGCAGGGTCTGCAGCATCAGCGCCGCCAGGCCGCCGGCCAGCATGCCGGGGAAATCGGAATGCACGCGCCAGGTGGCGCTGTCCGGCCCGAACAGGCCGGGGTCGCCGGGCGGGTGGTCGTAATCCAGGTTGCCGCTGCCGTGCCTGGGAAACGCGCCGAGCACCCAGCGGCGGATCGAGGCCTGGGCGGGGAGGGTGAGGAACTGCAGCGGGGAAGCCATGGCGCGGATTCTAGCGGGCCGCCATGGGCCGGCGTTTGGATGTCCAAATGCAATGGTTGCGATCGCAACCGTCGCCGGTATTTTCCGGATTTCATCCTCAGGGGTTTGCAGCGGCCGGATGCTGTGTTATCCATACGCCCCATGACCTTCTCCTCCGCCCGCTATTACTTTTGGTTTTACGGCTATCCGATGCCGGCGGCGGAGGAAGAGGTGCGATCGTAAGCAGAACCCAACGACCACACTTCCGAAAAGCCGCCAGCCACCACTGGCGGCTTTTTTCATGGCCGCCACTGGACCCCCACCCAGGAATCCGAGCCATGACACTGCCGCACACCGACGACCTGCGCATCCGCGCGATCACCCCCTTGAGTACGCCCGCCGACGTGATGCGCGACTGCCTTGCCGGCGAACGCGCGCTCGACACCGTGGCGCATGCGCGCAGCGCCGTGCACGACATCCTCGCCGGCCAGGACGACCGGCTGGTGGTGGTGATCGGCCCCTGCTCGATCCACGACACCACCGCCGCCATGGAGTACGCACGCCGCCTGCTGGCACAGCGGCGCCGCTATGCGGACACGCTGGAGATCGTGATGCGCGTGTATTTCGAGAAGCCGCGGACCACGGTCGGCTGGAAGGGCCTGATCAACGACCCGGATCTCGACGGCAGCTTCCGCATCGACAAGGGCCTGCGCCTGGCGCGCACCGTGCTGCGCGACATCAACGAACTGGGCGTGCCGGCCGGCTGCGAATTCCTGGACATGATCACGCCCCAGTACATCGCCGACCTGGTGGCCTGGGGCGCGATCGGCGCGCGCACTACGGAAAGCCAGGTGCATCGCGAGCTGGCCTCGGGGCTGTCCTGCCCGGTGGGTTTCAAGAACGGCACCGACGGCAACGTCAAGATCGCGGTGGACGCGGTGCAGGCCGCCTCGCAGCCGCACCATTTCATGGCCGTGACCAAGGACGGCCGCACCGCCATCGCCAGCACCATCGGCAACGAGGACTGCCATGTGATCCTGCGCGGCGGCAAGCAGCCGAACTACGACGCGGACAGCGTGGATGCCGCGTGCGAAGCGATCGCACGCGCGGGCCTGGCGCCGCGCCTGATGGTCGACGCCAGCCATGCCAACAGCAGCAAGCAGCCGGAGAACCAGCCGCGCGTGATCGACGATATCGCGCTGCAGCTGGAAGACGGCGAGCGCCGCATCATCGGCGTGATGGTGGAAAGCCATCTGGTCGGCGGCCGCCAGGAACTGGTGGCGGGCGAAGCCTTGCGCTACGGCCAGAGCATCACCGACGGCTGCATCGATTGGGAGACGTCGCTCGGTGTACTGGAACGCCTGGACGAAGCGGTGCGCCGCCGCCGCGCGGGTTCGGGCGTGGCGGCGCGGTTGCGGCAGGCCGTGGGGTGTTGAAGGTGATGGGTTGCTGAGCCGCGCTCAGGAACCTTCGCGGCTGCTCTGGCTGGGATCGACCGCGAGCGTGAGGCGCGCGGTCCACGGGTCGTGTCCGTTGCCGCGCGTCACCTGCGCCACCGATTGCGCCCCGTGCTGCGAGCCGTAGATGTCGTCCTGCTGCACCGTGGTGCGCGCCAGATGCTCGCGGCGATAAGCGGCCAGCGCCATCGCTGCTTGCGTGTCTTCCTCGCGGAAGAACAGCTGCCCCGTGTGCACGGTATGGCCGCCGCGGTAATGGCCGTCCTTCGCCATGCCGCCGACGTGCAGCTTCAGATGGATGTGGTTGCAGCGACCCGCGTAGTAGCCGGGGAAGATGGTGCGGAAGGCCAGCTTGCCGCGCGCATCCGCAAGCTGCGCACCGCGCAGGAAGGTGAGCGCGTCGCTGGCTTGCATCTGCGGTGGATGGCCACCGCCCGGATGCGGACCGCCCGGCGGCATCGCGCCGTGCGGCGGCGGACCCGGCGGTGGCGGCATGCCAGGGCCCGGACCGCCTGCGCCGCCGCCATGATCGTGGCCGAAGCCCGAGTACACGCCTTGCGCATCGCAATGCCAGATTTCCAGCGCCACATCGTGCAGCGGACGGCAGGTGCGGCTGTCCAGCACTTCGAATTCCAGCGCCAGCGGCAGGCCCGGCTTGCCTTCGGTGATGTCCTGCCGCAGCAGCCCGCGATCCAGGTAATACGGCCCTTCCGTCTGCTCCGCGCTTAAGCGGCAGGCCGGCGTGCCGCCGGGCAGGGCGCGCACGCGCGCGAACGGCAATGCGGCGAGGCCGCCGAGGCAGGCCTGGACGAAATGGCGGCGGGTGCGGATGGGCATCGGCGGAAATTCTCCAAAGACAACGGCAATGCAGTGGGAACGCCCGAAGCGAAGCCATGGATGACAACCGCTGCCGCCTTTCACAGGCGCAGGCACGCGGCCTGCCCTAAGCTGCCCGCTTCATCCATCGCGGTCCACGCCATGAACTACGAGATCAAGCACCAGCCGAACGAGCGACGCTTCTCCACCGCGGTCGAGCTGGAACTGAGCGTGCTCGACTACACCTTGTCGCCCACGCCCTCCGGCGAAGTGATGACCATCACCCACACCGGCGTGCCGCGGCCGCTGGAAGGACGCGGCATCGCCTCGGCCCTGGTGAAAGCCGCGCTGGACCATGCACGCGCGCAGCATTGGAAAGTGCGTCCCGCATGTTCCTACGCCGATGCGTGGATGCGCCACCACCCGGAGTACGAAGACCTGCGCGCAGGCTGATCCGCTCGCTATCATCGCGCGGTCGCTGCGATGGTCGCCGCGGCTCCCAGGGAGATCGCCATGAACAGCACCGCCCCGAGCAAGCCCCGGCCCAGGACGTACCGGCGCTTCCACTATCTGCGCGCGCGTCCGCGCCTGATGGTGTCGATGGGCATCTTCGCCGCTGCGCTGGCCGCCTTGCTGGTGTATGGCACGCGCGCCTCGATGGCGCTGCTGCTGGCCTTCGACCTCGCCGCGCTGGTTTACCTCAGCCTGCTGGCCGTGCTGTTCGGCCGCGCCAGCCCCGAGCTGATGCGCTGCCAGGCGCGCGCGCAGGACACGGGGCGCTGGGGTTTCCTGTGGAGCGCCATCGTGCTGACCGCGGTGGTGATGGTCGCGCTGGGCGCGGAACTGCACGGCGGCGCGGAGGGCGGCATGGCCTCGATCGTGCTGGCCGCCGGCAGCATCGTGCTGTCCTGGCTGTTCATGAACACCATGTTCGCCATGCACTATGCGCATGGCTATTACGGCGACTTCGGCAAGAAGCACGAAGGGCTGCAGTTTCCGGAGACGCCGGAGCCGGACTACTGGGACTTCGCGTATTTCGCCATCGTGATCGGCATGACCTTCCAGGTCTCCGACGTGCAGATCACCAGCCGCTACCTGCGCCGCGTGGCGCTGCTGCACAGCGTGATCGCGTTCTTCTTCAACGTGTTCATCATTGCGTTGAGCGTGAATGTGGTGGCGGGCAAGGCGTAGGTTGGGGTGAGCCGCAGGCGAACCCCAACGATGTGGCACGGTTGAACGTTGCGATGTTGGGGTTCGCCGGTGGCTCACCCCAACCTACGCCGTAGCGTTGGTGGCTTCAGTCGCGGAAATTGTCGAACTGCAGCGGCAGCTCCACTTCCGCCTTGCGCAATACCTGCATCGCCAGCTGCAAATCGTCGCGCTTCTTGCCGGTCACGCGCAGCTTGTCGCCGTTGATCTGCGCCTCGACCTTCAGCTTGGCCTCCTTCAGCGAGGCCACCAGCTTCTTGGCCACCGGCTGCTCGATGCCCTGCTTGACGGTGATCTTCTGCCGCGAACCGCCCAGGTTGGTTTCCGGGTCCGCTACGTCCAGCGCCCGCACGTCGATCTTCCGCGACACCAGGCGGCCGCGCAGGATGTCCAGCATCTGTTCCAGCTGGAATTCGCTGGGGGCGCTCTGGGTGATCACGAACTTGTCCAGCTCGAACTTGGCCTCGGTGCCCTTGAAGTCGAAGCGGGTGGACAGCTCGCGGTTGGCCTGGTCGACGGCGTTGGTGAGTTCGTGCTTGTCGACTTCGGAAACTACGTCGAAGGAAGGCATGTCGGCATCTCGCAAGGGGAAAACGGTAGGGAAGTGTACGCGGGTAGGGGATAATCCGTCCCCTCGCAGCTAGGGTGGGTGATGGCGTGAAGGTGGATGTACTGGTGATCGGCGCGGGTGCGGCCGGCCTGATGTGCGCGATCGTGGCCGCGCAGCGCGGGCGCAGCGTGCTGGTGCTCGACCATGCCAACAAGCCGGGCAAGAAGATCCTGATGTCCGGCGGCGGGCGCTGCAATTTCACCAACCTGGGCGTGACGCCGGCGCAGTACCTGTCCGCCAACCCGCATTTCGCCAAGTCCGCGCTGGCGCGCTATACGCCGGCGGATTTCATCGCGCTGGTGGAAAAGCACCGCATCGCCTACCACGAGAAGGAACTCGGCCAGCTGTTCTGCGATGAATCGTCGAAGCTGATCGTGCGCATGCTGCTGGACGAATGCGCCGCGGCCGGCGCACGCGTGGAAACCAGTTGCGCGGTGGATCGCGTGTGCAAGACCGACGAGGGCTTCGCTGTGCACACCGCGCGCGGCGAAGTGCATGCGCAATCGCTGGTGGTGGCCAGCGGCGGCCTGTCGATTCCCAGCATGGGCGCCACCGGTTTCGGCTACGAACTGGCGAAGCAGTTCGGCCATCAGGTCTTGCCCACGCGCGCGGGCCTGGTGCCGCTGACCCTGAGCGGCAAGCATCAGGAGCATTACCAGGACCTGTCCGGCCTGGCCTTGCCGCTGGTGGAGGCGCGCGTCGGCAAGCGCGCTTTCCGCGCCGGCATGCTGTTCACCCATCGCGGCGTGAGCGGGCCGGCCATCCTGCAGATTTCCTCGTACTGGCAGGCGGGCGACGACCTGCGTATCGATCTGTTGCCCGACCGGGACGCGGCCGGCTGGCTGCATGCGCAGCGCAATGCGCGCCCGGCGATGGAGCTGAAGAACGTGCTGGGCGACCTGCTGCCGCGCCGCCTCGCGCAGCGCCTGTGCGAGCTGTGGTTCGAAAGCCGGCCGATGAAGCAATACCGCCCCGCCGAGCTGGATGCGATCGCCGCGCAGCTGCGCGACTGGCCGCTGGTGGCGAGCGGCACCGAGGGTTATCGCACGGCCGAAGTCACGCTCGGCGGCGTGGATACCGACGGCCTGTCGTCCAGCACCATGCAATCGAAGCTGGTGCCCGGTCTGTACTTCATCGGCGAAGTGGTGGACGTGACCGGTTGGCTGGGCGGCTACAACTTCCAGTGGGCATGGGCGTCGGGCCATGCCGCCGGGCTGGCCGCCTGAGTCACGTGCCATCCACCCGGCGTGGCGCACGGTGATCGACCTGTTTTCCGTTTTCCCTTGCTGAGGAATTCTCCATGAAAGTCGGTTTTATCGGCCTGGGCGCGATGGGCAGCGCGATGGCCAGCAACCTGCTCAAGGCCGGCCACAGCGTGACGGTGTGGAACCGTTCGCCGGCAGCCACCGAACCGCTCGCTTCGCTGGGCGCCAAGGTGGCCAGCACGCCCGAGCGCGCGGCGCAGGGCGATGCGCTGTTCAGCATGCTGTCGAACGACCAGGCGGTGCGCGCGGTGGTGTTCGACGGCGGCCTGCTCGACGAGATGGACAAGGGCACCGTGCACGTCAATCACGCCACCGTGTCGGTGGCGCTGGCGCGCGAACTGGCCGCCGCGCATGCGCAGCGCGGGATCGACTATCTCGCCGCGCCGGTGTTCGGCCGGCCGGACGTGGCCGCCGCCGGCAAGCTCAATATCGTCACCGCCGGCAAGCCGGCCGTGCTCGAACGCGTGCGGCCGCTGCTGGAAGCGATGGGCGGCGCGATCTGGCCGATGGGCGAAGAAGCGGAGCGTGCCAACGTGGTGAAGATCGCCGGCAACTTCATGCTCGGCGCGGCGATCGAAAGCATGGCCGAGGCGTCCGCGCTGGCGCGCGCGCATGGCGTGAGTGCCGGCGATTTCCTGCATCTGATGACCAGCACGCTGTTTGCCTCGCCACCGTACCAGGGCTACGCCAAGCTCATTGCCGAGCAGCGCTTCAAGCCGGCCGGCTTCGCGCTGCCGCTGGGCTACAAGGACATCAACCTGGCGCTTTCGGCCGGTGACGCCGCGCGCGTGCCGCTGCCGTTCGCCAGCGTGCTGCGCGACAGCCTGCTGGAAACGCTGGCATTGGGCGACGAGGACGTGGACTGGTCGGCGCTGTCGACGGTGGCCGCGCGCCGCGCGGGCTTGAAGGACTAAGGCGCGGCTTTGCGGGCTTGGCGCAACCGCGCCAACCACACGTCGAGCTGGTTGGCGAAGGCCTGCTTGTCGCGTGGATGAAAGGCGGCGGGGCCGCCGGTATCGACGCCGGCGCCGCGCAGTTCCTCCATGAAATCGCGCATGCCTAAGCGCTGCGCGATGGTGTCGGGCGTAAACAGCTCGCCGCGCGGATGCACCGCCAGCGCGCCCTTGGCGATCACCTGCGCGGCCAGTGGAATGTCCTGCGTCACCACCAGGTCGCCGGGCGCCACGCGGTTGGCGATCTCCGCGTCGGCCACGTCGAAGCCGCCGGGTACCTGGATGGCGCGCACGAAGCGCGACGGCGGTGTGCGCAGGAACTGATTGGCCACCAGGGTGACCTGCACCTGTTCGCGCTCGGCGGCGCGGAACAGGATCTCCTTGATCGCCACCGGGCAGGCGTCGGCATCGACCCAGATGTGCGCATCCGCGTTGGCGGCGGGCAGCTTCACGGCTGGCCGTTCCAGTGCAGCGTGCCGTCGACCACCGTGTTGGTGCGGCCGCCGATCCAGACGGTGCCGTCGATGATGCGTACGCGCAGGCTGGCGTCGTGGCCGATCTCGCGGCCCTGGCTCACCGTATAGCCGGCGGCCAGCGCGCCCTGCGGTTCGGCGTGGGCGATGTAGGCGGCGATCAGGCCGTTGGCGGCGCCGGAGGCGGGGTCCTCGACGATGCCCACCCCGGCGGGGAAGGCGCGCACCACCAGTTGGTAGTCGGGGTGCTCAGCGCGCGCGAACGCGCACAGGCCCAGGCTGTCGGTGGCGCGGGCCAGCGCGCCGATGGCGGCGTGGTCCGGCTGCCAGGCGCGCAGGCTGGCTTCGTCGGCGCATTCGGCCAGCCACCAGTGGCGGCCGCCGGCGACATAGGCCGGCGGCAGCGTGCCCAGCCCGATGCCGGACAGCGCCGCGGCGAGCAGCGGATGGACGTCGGCGCCGGTCTTCTCGACCGTGGCCTGCGGTGATTGCAGAAGCAACTGTCGGGTGTCGCCCGCGCCTTCGATGCGGATCGGCAGCACGCCGGCGCCGCATTCCTGCCACAGCACGCCGTCGCGCGGCGCGGCCAGGCCGCATTCGAGCACCGCATGCGCGCTGCCGATGCTGGGATGGCCGGCGAAGGGGATTTCCTTGTGCGGGGTGAAGATGCGCACGCGGTAGCTGGCCTCGGGACTGGACGGCGGCAGCAGGAAGGTGGTCTCGACCAGGTCGGTCCAGCGGGCGAAGCGCTGCATCTGCGCGTCGCTCCAGCCGGTGGCGTCGGTGACGACGCCGAGGTGGTTGCCGCCGCCGTGGGCAGCGGCAAAGACGTCCAGATGCAGATAGCGGATGGGGGGCATGAGGGGAAGCGTGTGGCGGGGGAAGAAGCACTTAGCCGCGCATGATACGTCGCGCGGGCACGCCAGGGCGAGGTCGACAAGCTCCGGCCGGCCGGCCAAGATGCGCGCTTTGCCGTACCCGCGCACGGAAACCGTACATGCTGATCACCCTGCTGCTCATCGCCGTCAACTGCATCGTGTCCTTCATCGCGTTCAATAACGCGCGCCTGATGCAGGACCTGATCCTGTGGCCGCCGGCGATCGAGAAGAAGAAGGAATACCACCGGCTGGTGACCTACGGCTTCATCCATGCCGACTTCTACCACCTGCTGTTCAACATGATCACGCTGTTCTTCTTCGGCCGCGCGATGGAGCCGACCTATACGGCTTACCTGGGCAAGACCGGCTTCCTGCTGTTCTACCTCGGCGCGCTGGTGGTCTCGATCCTGCCGACCTATATCGCCAACCGTCATAACGAGAGGTACCGCAGCCTGGGTGCGTCGGGCGCGGTGTCGGCGGTGCTGTTCGCCTTCATCCTGGTGGCGCCGTGGGCGCGCATCGGCGTGTTCTTCGTGCCGATGCCGGCGATCGTCTATGCGGTGCTGTACGTGGCCTATTCGATCTGGATGGACCGCCACGGCCAGGACAACGTCAACCACAGCGCGCATCTGTGGGGCGCGGCGTATGGCGTGGCCTTCACCCTGGTGATGAAGCCGGACCTGATCTCACACTTCCTTAGCGAACTGGCGCGCCCGCGTTTCTGAACGCCGCGGACCCGGGTTTAACCGGCGCCGGAAGAGGGCGTTTCCGCTCAGTGCGCATTCAACGCGGCGGGCCTAGCGTGGCGCCATCAACCTCCCGAGGTGCGCCATGAAACGCCTGCTTGCCGGCCTGACCCTGGTCGCCGCCACCGCGGCCCTGTCGGGTTGCTACTACGATCCGGGCTACAGCTACGTCCGCAGTTCCAGCTATGTGGGCGACGCCTATTACGGCTCCGGCCGCACGGTGGTCTACGACGACGGCTATTACGCGCCGGCCTATCCCACGTATTACAGCGGTGGCTATTACGGCTGCTGCTACGCCCCGCCGGTGACGGTGGGCATCAGCGGCGTGTGGTACGGCGGCGGCTCGCGCTGGCACGATCGCGGCGGCCGCTATTACCGCGGCGGCGGCAACTGGCGCGGCGGCAGCTGGAGTGGACATCGCGGCAATTGGAGCGGTGGCCGCGGCGGGCACTGGAGCGGCCACGGCCGCTGAGTCCGCCCTGGCCCGCTGAGGGCCGGCCCGGCACAATCGCCGGATGAGCTATCCGGGCAAGCGTCTGCCGCAACGATTCAACAGGCTCATCGTCCTCGTGGCGGTGGGCCTTTTGCTATCCGCCTGCGGCGGCCTGCGCTACTACGCCCACGTGGCCCACGGGCAGAGCCAGCTGCTGTTGAACCAGCGCCCGGTCGGCCGGGTGATCGCCGACCCGGCGACCAAACCCGCCCTGGCCAGGCGCCTGGAACTGGCCCAGCAGGCGCGCCGCTTCGCCTCGCAGCAACTGGGCCTGCCCGACAACCGCAGCTATACCCGCTACGTGGAACTGGACCGCCCCTACGTGGTGTGGAACGTGTTCGCCACCCCGCGCTATTCGGTGGATGCCGTGCGGCATTGCTTTCCGGTGGCCGGCTGCGTGGCCTACCGCGGCTATTTCGACGAGGCCAAGGCCAAGGGCGAGGCTGCGCGGATGAAGGCGGAGGGCGACGACGTCTACGTCGGCGGCGTCTCCGCGTATTCCACCCTGGGCTGGTTCGCCGACCCCATCCTCAGCAGCATGCTACGCTGGGACGACGACGAGCTGGCCGGCACCATCTTCCACGAGCTGGCGCACCAGCTGATCTACGTGCAGGACGACAGCGCCTTCAACGAATCCTTCGCCAGCTTCGTGCAGGAGCAGGGCCTGAAGGAATGGCGCGCCTCGCGCAAGCTGCCGCCGCTGCTGGGCCGCGAGCAGGCCGAGGACGACGGTTTTACCAAGCTGGTGCTGGAACTGCGCAACCGCCTGCGCCAGGCCTATGCCAAGGGCGGCGGCGAGGCCGCGCTGGAGACGGCCAAGCAGGCGGAGATCGCCGCGTTCCGCCAGCGCTACAGCCAGTGGCGCGATGCCAACTGGCCGAACGACCACCGCTACGACGCCTGGGTGGCGGCGCCGATCAACAACGCGCGCCTGCTGCCGTTCGGCCTCTACGACCAGTGGAAGCCGGCTTTCGCCGAGCTGTTCCGCCAGTCGGAAGGGCAGTGGCCGGTGTTCTACGCCGACGTGCGCCGGCTGGCGAAACTGCCCAAGGATGCGCGCGATGGCGAACTGCGGCGTCTTGCCGCGGCAGCAGCCGACGGGCAGGCCCCGTAAGCCTGGATCGTTCCGAAAACGAAACGCTGTGTTGCCGTATGGACGTCCATACGGCCATAACCGGTGTATGGTCGGGCCTTTCGCGTGCGTGGAGAAGGCCCTTGAAGCTGGTGTCCTGGTGGCTCGGTATCCGTTTCTGGAAGCGCGTGCTCGCGGGCTTCGTGCTGGGCGCACTCGCCGGCTGGGCATGCGGACCGGGCGTGGTGGCGTGGTTCCAGCCGCTGGGCGACGTGTACGTGGCCTTGATCAAGATGATCGCGGTGCCACTGGTGTTCTTCGCCGTGGTCAACAGCGTATCGAGCCTGCACGGCGTGCAACGCATGGCGGCGCTGGGCGGGCGCACCTTCCTGTGGTTCGCGGTGACGGCCACGTTGGCGGTGGGCGTGGGGCTGCTGGTCGGACATCTGACCAACCCGGGCCTGGGCGTCGGACAGCTGGCGATGGCGGCGGATTACAAGGTGCGTGAAGTGCCCTCGGCGGTGAAGGTGCTGCTCGATGTGGTGCCGACCAACCCGTTTCGCGCGCTGTCCGAAGGCAAAATCCTGCAGGTGATCTTCTTCGCCGGCCTGCTCGGCCTGGCCCTGGTGAAGATCGGCGAGAAGTCCGCGCGCCTGCGCGAGCTGTTCGGCGAAGCCAACGACGCGATGATCCAGGTCACCCGCTTCGTGCTGGAGATGACGCCGATCGGCACCTTCGGCCTGATCGCCGCCCTGGTGGCCGGCTACGGCTTCGAGAAGCTGCTGCCGCTGGGCAAGTTCGTGCTGGCCTTGTATGCCGCGTGCGCGGTGCAGATCGTGCTGGTCTACGGCGGCCTGCTGCTGGCGCACGGGCTCAGTCCGCGCCGCTTCTTCCGCGGCGTGCTGCCGGCGATGCAGGTGGCTTTCACTTCGTCCTCGAGCTTTGCCTCGATGCCGGTGGCGCTGCGCAGCGTGACGCAGAACCTGGGCGTGGCGCCGGCCTATGCCTCGTTCGCGGTGCCGCTGGGCGCCAGCATCAAGATGGACGGCTGCGGCGCGATCTATCCGGCGATCAGCGCGATCTTCGTCGCGCAGTACTTCGGCCTGAGCCTGGAGCCGGCGCAGTACTTCGTGATCCTGCTGGCCTCGGTGCTTGGCTCGTTCGGCACCGCCGGCGTGCCCGGCACGGCCACGGTGATGGTCACCCTGGTGCTCAGTTCGGCCGGCCTGCCGGTGGAGGGCATCGGTTATCTGGTGGCGATCGACCGCGTGCTGGACATGATGCGCACCATGACCAATGTCACCGGCCAGATGCTGGTGCCGGTGCTGGTGGCACGCGAACAGGGGCTGCTGGATATGAACGTCTATCTGGGCGAGGCCGCGCCCGCCGCCTTGCACGCGGAGCAGGAGCCCGCGCGCTGACTCAGGGGCCGTGCTTGCGCCCGGCCATGTGGCGCAGGTAGGCGAGCAGGGCGTCCAGGTCGGCGTCGCTCAGCACCTTGGCGTCGAAGCCCGGCATCTTCGCCTGCGGCCAGTGGCGCAGCGACTGCGGATTGCGCACGTAGGCGCGCAGCAGGTCGGCGCGCAGGTATTCGGTGGGGTTGTAGGGCACGTTGAGGTCCGGCCCCAGCTTGGCGTCGCCCTGGCCGTTGAGCGTGTGGCAGGCCAGGCAGATGCGCTGGAACACCTCGAAGCCGCGGCGCTCGGGACTGGCGGCGGCCAGCTTCGGGTCCGGCGCCATGGCCGGGAAGCGCGCGGCTACCACGTCCAGCTTGCGGATCGCGGCCAGCTGGTACGGCCACTGCTCGGGATTGATGCCGCCGGCCTCCGGCCGCGTCCACACCACGTAGAACGGCCCGGCGCTCTGGCTCTTGCCGGGAAGGGCGGGCCAGGGCTGGCCTGGATCCTCGATGGCCAGCCAGGCCTGGGCGCCGTGACCATCCAGGATCAATGCGGCCGGCACCTCGGCGGCGAAGCCGTCGCTGGCGACGAACTGCAGGTGGTCGCCCGCCGCCGCCCCGGCCAGCAGGGCCTTTAGCGGCACGGCGCGGTAGCGCATGGCGCGGTGGTAGGCCACGTCCTGGGGGATCTCGATGCTGCGCGTATCGGGGCGTGCAGCCAGCTGGCGGCTGTCCAGCGTCTGCACGCCATGGCCCAGGTCGATCTTCAGCTCGGCGGCGCCGGCGGGCAGGGCGATCAGGAGCGCGAGCATGCACAGGTGGCGCAGAAGCATGGACGGTCCCCGGGGAGGCAAGCGCCGCATTGTGGCATGCGCCCCGAGCCCGGCCCGGCCGCGGGGGCCGATGCTTGCAGGCTGAAACCCGTTGCCGGATTTTCCCCGGGTTTTCCCGAAGCTGGCGGAAACCTGAACCGATCTAAATCCGCTCTTGAACTATGTCCGGACCGGCCACACTAACCTTCCATATCGCCGTGAGGCGAAATGAGATGGGGCAAAAGATCGCACCATCGGGGGCCGCCTCCGTTTCTCCCCCTCTTTGTAGAGGACGGCCTGACAAGACCCCGGTAGCTACTCCCCTGGCTACCGGGGTTTTCATTTTTCCGGCCCTTGGAAAGGTTCCCAGGCTCGCGTTCCGGCGCGGCGCACGGGGATAATCGCGGACGGCTCGCGCCGCTCTCTCCCCCGCCGGATACCCGATGATCATCCGCTCCCTGCTCGACACCGACCTGTACAAGTTCTCCATGATGCAGGTGGTGCTGCACCACTATCCGGCCGCCCAGGTCGAATACCGCTTCAAGTGCCGCAACCCGGGTATCGACCTGGTGCCGTACATCGAGGAAATCCGCGCCGAACTCGACGCGCTGTGCAGCCTGCGCTTCAGCGAGGAAGAACTGAACTACCTGCGCTCCTGGCGCTTCATCAAGAGCGACTTCGTCGACTTCCTCGGGCTGTTCCAGCTCAATGCCAAGTACGTGAGCATCGAACCGGCGGCCAGCGGCAACGGCGAGATCGAGATCCGCATCGTCGGCCCGTGGTTGCACACCATTTTGTTCGAAGTGCCGCTGCTGGCCATCGTCAACGAGGTGTACTTCCGCAATACGCATCCGGGGCTCGGCGTCGACGAGGGCCGCCAGCGCTTGCGCGACAAGATCGCCCTGCTGCGCGACACGCCCGGCTACGAAGCCTGCCGCATCGCCGACTACGGCACCCGCCGCCGCTTCTCGCGCGAGTGGCAGGCCGAGGTGGTGGAAGCGCTGCGCGACGGACTGGGTCCGAAGCTGGCCGGCACCAGCAATGTGTGGCTGGCCTGGAAGCTGGGCCTGACCCCGCTGGGCACGCTGGCGCACGAGTACCTGCAGGCGCATCAGGCGCTGGGGCCGCGCCTGCGCGATTCGCAGGTCGCCGCGCTGGAAACCTGGGCCAAGGAATACCGCGGCGACTTAGGTATAGCGCTGTCCGACGTCTACGGCCTCAACGCCTTCCTGCGCGATTTCGACATGTACTTCTGCAAGCTGTTCGACGGCACCCGCCACGATTCCGGCGACCCCTTCGCCTGGGGCGAGCGCGTGCTGGCGCATTACCGCGCCAACCGCGTCGACCCCAGCAGCAAGGTGCTGGTCTTCAGCGACGGCCTGGACATCCCCAAGGTGATGCAGCTGTACCAGCACTTCCGCGGCCGCTGCCTGCTGGCCTTCGGCGTGGGCACCAACCTCACCAACGACGTGGGCCCGACGCCGCTCAACATCGTGATCAAGATGATCCGCTGCAACGGCCAGCCGGTGGCCAAGCTCAGCGATTCGCCGGGCAAGAACATGTGCGAGGACAAGGCCTACGTGGCCTATCTGCGGCAGGTGTTCGACATCCCCCAGCCGGCCGACGAGGCCGCCTGCGCCTGAAACGAAAAACGCCGGGCAATGCCCGGCGTTTTCGCGTGTACCGCATGATGCCGCTCAGAACGCCGGCAGCACCGCGCCCTGGTACTTCTGCTCGATAAAGGCCTTGATCTCCGGGCTGGTCAGCGCCTTGGCCAGCTTCTGCACGCGCGGGTCGTCCTTGTTGTCGGGGCGGCCGACCAGGTAGTTCACGTAGGGCGAATCCTTGCCTTCGATCAGCAGCGCGTCCTTGGTCGGATTGAGGCCGGCGGCCAGCGCGTAGTTGGTATTGATCAGGGCCAGGTCCACTTCGTCCAGCGTGCGCGGCAGCATGGCCGCTTCCAGCTCGCGGAACTTCAGGTGCTTGGGATTGGCGGTGATGTCCTTCTGCGTGGCCAGCTCGTCGTTCGGGTCCTTCAGCGTGATGATCCCGTGGCGCGCCAGCAGGAGCAGGGCGCGGCTGTTGTTGCTCGGGTCGTTCGGCAGGGTGACGGTGGCGCCGTCGGGCAGGTCGGCGATGTTCTTGAGCTTGCGCGAGTAGGCGCCGAACGGCTCGATGTGCACGCCGGTAACAATGGTCAGCTGGGTGCCGCGCTGGCGGTTGAATTCGTCCAGGTAGGGCTTGGTCTGGAAGTAATTCAGGTCGATCGCCTTCTCGGCCACCTGGGTATTGGGCTGCACGTAGTCGGCGAAGACCTTGATCTCCAGCTCCACCCCTTCCTTGGCCAGCAGCGGCTTGACCTGCTTGAGGATCTCCGCGTGCGGCACGGCGGTGGCCGCGACCACCAGCTTCTGGCTGCCGCCGGCGGCAGCGTCGCCGGAACCGGAGGACGAGCAGCCGGCCAGCGCGAGCAGGGCGGCGAGGGCGAGGAGCAGCTTCTTCATGGCGTCAGAATCCTTGATGCGATGCACCAGAATAGCCGTCCATACGGCTGCTTGCAAAGCCGGCCCGATGGCTGGCGTAGGTTGGGGTGAGCGAAGCGAACCCCAACACCGAGCCGGCCTCAGTGCCGGGTGTAGCGCGCCACCACGCGGTCGCCGACCATCTGCAGCAGCTGCACCAGCACGATCAGCAGTACCACCGTGACGAACATATAGTCCGACTTGTAGCTGAGGTAACCGTAGCGATACGCCAGGTCGCCCAGCCCGCCCGCGCCGATCGCGCCGCCCATCGCGGTATAGCCGACCAGCGCGATGGCGGTGACGGTGGTGCCGGCGATCAGGCCGCCGCGCGCTTCCGGCAGCAGCACGTGGCGCACGATCTGCCAGGTGCTGGCGCCCATCGCCTGGCTGGCCTCGATCACGCCGCGCTGCACTTCGCGCAGCGCCGTTTCCACCAGGCGCGCAAAGAACGGCGCGGCGCCGATCACCAGCGGCGGGATCGCGCCGCGGATGCCCAGCTTGGTACCGACCAGGGCATAGGTCAGCGGCATCAGCACGATCATCAGGATGATGAAGGGGATCGAGCGCAGCACATTCACCACCAGCGACAGTGCCGCATAGAACGCCGGCATCGCGCGCAGCTGGCCCTTGCCGGTGAGGTACAGCAGCACGCCCAGCGGCAGGCCGATCAGCACGGTGAGCGCGAGCGAGCCGCCCAGCATCAGCAAGGTGTCGATGCAGGCGTGGCCGATCTCCGCCCAGTCGTCGATGTTCGGAAACAGGCTTTGCAGCAGGGGCGCGCTCATCGGCTCAGTTCCTCGATCTCGATACCGGCGGCGCGCAAGGACACCAGCGCCTGGTCCACGTTGTCGCCCTGCATCGCCAGTGTGAGCTGGCCGTAGGGCAGGTCCTTGATGCGGTCGATGCGGCCGGCCAGGATGTTGAAGTCCACGCCGGTGTCGCGCGCCACCTGGCCCAGCGCCGGAGTCCAGGTGGCGTCGCCGCGGAAGGACAGGCGCAGGATGCGGCCCGGCACATGGCTGTACGGCGCCAGCTCGCCGGCGGCTTCTTCCGGCAGAGCTTCGTTGACGAAGCGCCTGGTGGTCGGGTGCTGCGGATGCAGGAACACGTCCGCCACCGCGCCGTGCTCGACGATGCGGCCGGCGTCCAGCACCGCCACGCGGTCGCAGACGCGGCGCACCACGTCCATCTCGTGGGTGATCAGCACGATGGTGAGTTTCAGCTCGCGGTTGATCTCGGCCAGCAGCTCCAGCACCGAGGCGGTGGTCTGCGGGTCGAGCGCGCTGGTCGCTTCGTCGCACAGCAGGATGGACGGCCGGTTGGCCAGTGCGCGGGCGATGCCGACGCGCTGCTTCTGGCCGCCCGAAAGTTGCGATGGATATTTGGCCGCATGGGCTTCCAGACCCACGCGGCGCAGCAGTTCGTCCACGCGCGCGGCGATCTTGCCGGCGTCGCGCTCGCCGGCCAGGCGCAGCGGGAAGGCGATGTTGTCGGCCACCGTCTGCGAGGCGAGCAGGTTGAAGTGCTGGAAGATCATGCCGATGCGCCGCCGCTGCGCGCGCAGCGCGGCATCGCCCAGGGTGGTCATCTCGGTGTCGCCGATGCGGATGCTGCCGCCGCTGGGGCGCTCCAGCAGGTTGATCAGGCGGATCAGCGTGGACTTGCCCGCGCCCGAATGCCCGATGATGCCGAACACCTCGCCGTCGGCGATGTCCAGGCTGAAGGGCTGCAGGGCGGGGATGTCCTTGCCGTCGACGCGGTAGGACTTGTGGACATCGGCAAAGCGGATCACGACGGGCCTTGGACAGTGACCGGGAGGCGGCATTCTATGCCACGCGGGGCTTTGGCGTAGACTGCCGCCACCCTTGACGGAGCTTTGCCATGACCACGGCCTACGACTTCAGCGCGCGCGACATCGACGGCAACGAGCGCTCCCTCGCCGACTGGCGCGGCAAGACCCTGCTGATCGTCAACGTCGCCTCCAAGTGCGGCTTCACCCCGCAGTACGAAGGCCTGGAAAAGCTGTGGCGCGCCGGCCGCGACAAGGACCTGGTGGTGCTGGGCTTCCCCTGCGACCAGTTCGGCCACCAGGAGCCGGGCGACGAGGCCGAGATCAAGAACTTCTGCAGCCTCAGCTACGACGTCACCTTCCCGATGTTCGCCAAGATCGAGGTCAACGGCGCCGGCACGCATCCGCTGTACAAGTGGCTGAAGAGCGAGGGCAAGGGCATCCTCGGCAGCGAGGCGATCAAGTGGAACTTCACCAAGTTCCTGGTCGGCCCGGATGGCGAGGTGGTGAAGCGCTACGCGCCCACCGACACGCCGGAGAAGATCGCCAAGGACGTCAAGGTTCAATTGGCCGGCTGAGCGGCCACGGCTTTCTCCGGCAGCGGCGCTTCCGCGCGCAGGCCGGCGAGCATTTCGGCAATCGCATCGATATCGCGGCTGGCGCCCGGCGCGCCGGCCGGCGGGTCGTAGTTGTTGAGCATGATGGCGAACGCCAGCCGTTCGCCGCCGGCGGTGGTGACGTAGCCGGCCAGGCAATGCACCAGCGACATGCTGCCGGTCTTGGCGCGCAGGTTGTTGTTGGCCGGCGTGTCGCGCATGCGCCACTGCAAGGTGCCATCCACGCCAGCCAGCGGCAGTGCCTCGAACAGCACCGGCGCGTATGACTGCGCAGCGAGGAAGGACAGCAGGCGCGCCATCGCGTTCGGCGTGCTGAGGTCGCGGCGCGACAGGCCGGTGCCTTCCTCGATCACCGTGCTGCCCGGCGGCAGGCCCATCTGTTCGAGCAGCTCGCGCATGCCGCGCATGCCCCAGTTCTCGGTGCTGAGAAAACCGGTGGGCGGCGCGGGACCTTGCATCGCCGCGGCCTGCGCGCGCACGCCGGCGATCAGCAGCAGGTTCTGCAGATACAGGTTCTGCGAGCGCTTGAGGCCGCGCTGGAGAATCTCGCCGACCGGCGGCGATTGCACTTCGGCGATGATCCTGGCGTCCGCGCGCAGCTCTTCGTCGCTCTGCGGCCAGTGCAGCGCGCGCACGCCGCCTTGCAGCGCCACGCCATGCCGCGCCAACGCGCTGCGCAATTGCTCGCCGGCGAACAGCGCGGGATCGTACGCGGCCAGCTTGAAGCGCTGCGGCGGCGTGCGCGCGGCGATGCTGCCGAACGCATACAGCGTGCGGTCGCCCGGCGCGCGGTAGAGATTGATGTCGTTGCGCACGCCGCGCGCGCTCGTGGCGATGCGGTTGGCGACCTCGGGCACGGCGCCGGCGGGGTCCAGCGCAACGATCGCCGGGCGGCCTTCCGCGCCGGGAGTGACCGTCACTTCGACCTGGTTTTCCTGCACGCTCAGCGCGGAGGTGGGCACGGCGAACCAGCTCTGCAGGTCCGAGGCTTCCCAGCCCGAACCCATCGACGGACTGGCGAAATAGCTGTCGTCCGCGACCAGCCCACCCTTGACGCTGCGGATGCCGCGCGCCGCCACCTGCTGCGCCATGTGTTCCGCCCAGTCGGCCGTGGCGCGGTCCGCGCCCAGGGTGGGGTCGCCCATGCCGTACAGGATCAGCGGACCGTCCAGCACGCCGTTGCGCACCTGCTCGCCGGCCAGCAGGCGGGTGGGGATGCGGTAGTCGGCGCCGATCTCGCTCAGCGCCAGCGCGGCGGTGAACAGCTTGGCGGTGGAGGCGGTCTGGTACAGCCGGTCGCCGTCGTGCGCGTAGAGCGTGCGGCCGCTGTCCAGCGACACCACCGCGATGCCCCAGCGCGCGCCGGCGAAGCGCGGCTGCGCGATCTGCGCTTCGATGCGCGAGGCCAGCGACGAGGCTTCGTCGGCATGGGCGCCGCCGCACAGCGCGGCGAACAGGGCGAGCAGGGAGCTGATCCGTAGCAGTTTGTTCATGGCGCGCAGTATTACGCAGCCTCGCGCAGATGCGGCAGCGGGGCGATCCACGCATCGCGCCGGCGCAGCCGCCAGGCGATCCAGCCCAGCCCGGCGCCGCGCACCGCCATGAAGGCCAGAAACGCCAGCCACAAGCCGTCGTTGCCCCAGCCGCGCGCGGCCCAGGCGAGCAGGGCGAACAGCGCCACCGCCACCAGCATGCCGTCGCGCATTTCGCGGCCGCGCGTGGCGCCGATGAACAGGCCGTCCAGCAGATAGCTCCACACCGCCACCACCGGCAGCGCGGCCAGCCACGGCAGCGCGTGATACGCCACCGCGCGCACTTCCGGCAGGCTGGTCTGCAGGTCCACGAACAGCGGGCCGCCGCCGGCGAACAGCAGCGCAAAGCCGATGCTGCCCAGCAGCGACCAGCCGCCGGCCACCACCAGCGCGCGCCGCAGCGCCTGCGCATCGCGCGCGCCGATGGCGTGGCCGCACAGCGCTTCCACCGCATTGGCCAGCCCGTCCAGGCCGAAGGCGGTGAGCATCAGCCCGTTGAGCAGCAGCGCATTGGCCGCCACGGTGGCGTCGCCCAGGCGCGCGCCGAGCAGGGAGATGCTGAAGAACACGCCTTCCAGCGCCAGCGTGCGGATGAAGATGTCGCGGTTGACCATCAGCAGCGGTCGCCAGTGCGCCCAGCCGCGCAGCGCCTGCCAGTCCACGCTGCCCGGCCAGCCGTGCACCGCGCGCCGCGCGCGCCACAGGCCGTACAGCGCCCCGCACCACTCGCCGCAGGCCGAAGCCAGCGCGATGCCGGGCACGCCCCAGCCGAAGCCGAGTACGAACAGCAGGTTCAGCGCGATATTCACCAGGTTGGCCACCAGCAGCAGGGCCAGCGTGGTGCCCGCGCGCTGCGCGCCGATAAACCAGCCGGCCAGCGCGTAGTTGAGCAGCGCGGCCGGCAGGCCGAGCAGGCGCAGCTGCACATAGCCCTGGCCGCGCTCGGCCAGCGCCGGCGTGGCGTGCATCTGCCCGATCAGCCACGGCAGCAGCGGCAGCATCAGCAGGCCCACCGCCACGCCCAGCACCGCGGCCAGCAGCAGGGCCTGCACCTGCACCGTGCGCAGCGCGGCGCGGTCGCCCGCGCCCTCGGCCTGCGCGGCGAAGCCGGTGGTGCCCATGCGCAGGAAGCCGAGGCTCCACACCGGCAGGGCGTAGATCGCGCTGCCCACCGCCACGGCGCCAAGATCCTGCGTCTGCGGCAGATGCCCGGCCACGGTGCTGTCGACCAGGGCCACCAGCGGCACGGTGAGGTTGGACAAGATCATCGGTACGGCCAGCGCCCACACCCGCTGATGGGTGGGACGGTGGCGCCAGGCTTCGAGGATGGGCGACATGGGGCGGCGGATGGTGGGGGATGGCGCAGCGTAGCGCCGTGCGCGGCGCCGTGGAAAACAGCGCATTGACGCCCAAGCTGGTAGTCTTCCCGGCCATTGCCTTGCCGGCCCCCATCCATGCATGGGCCTGGACCGGTTCCACTCTTCCCCCTTTGCGAGATCACCATGCAGATTGCCGAGAGCTCCGTCGCCTCCTTCCATTACACGCTGACCGACGACCAGGGTCAGGTGCTCGACAGTTCCGAAGGCCGCGAGCCGCTCACCTATCTGCATGGCGTCGGCCAGATCGTGCCGGGCCTGGAGAAGGCCATGACCGGCCGCCAGGCCGGCGACCAGTTCAAGGTCGACGTGGCGCCGGAAGAAGGCTACGGCGTGCACCACGCCGAGCTCACCCAGTCGGTGCCGCGCGAAGCGTTCCAGGGCGTGGAAGACATCCAGCCCGGCATGCAGTTCCAGGGCCACGGCCCGCAGGGCGTGATCAACGTCACCGTGACCGCGGTGGACGACCAGGTCGTGCATATCGACGGCAACCACCCGCTGGCCGGCAAGACCCTGCACTTCGCCATCGAGGTGACCGACGTGCGCGCAGCCACCGAGGAAGAGCTGGCCCACGGCCACGTCCACGGCGAAGGCGGCCACGAGCACTAAGCACTGACACGCGCCGGCCCGGTTTCGACCGGGCCGGCTTTTTTTATGGGCGTCGTGCGCCCGCTTGCCAGCTCAAGGATCGAGTCGCCATGCAGGAATCCCTGCGCATCGCCATCGTCGGCTACGGCGCCGCCGGCCAGGCCGCGGCGCTGTTTCTCGCCGCCCAGGGACACGCGCTGAGCGTGTACGAGCAGGCGGCCACGCCCGGCCCCGTCGGCGCCGGCTTCCTGCTGCAGCCCACGGGCCTGGGCGTGCTGTCGCGCCTGGGCCTGCATGAAGGCGCGCTGGCGCAAGGGCAGCGCATCGAGCGGCTGCATGGCGAGAACCGCCGCGGCCGCCGCGTGATGGACATGCGCTACGCCGACCATGCGCCAGCCTGCTTCGGCCTGGGCCTCACCCGCGGTTCGTTGTTCACCCTGCTGCGCGATGCCTACGCCGATGCCGCGCGCATCCATACCGGCGTGTGCATCGAGGCGGTGGCCGAGGACGGCGTGCATCTGCGCGACAGCGCCGGCGGCCTGCACGGCCCGTTCGATCTGATCGTGGTTGCCGATGGCGCGCACTCGCACCTGCGGCGCCATCTGCCGGCAGCGCAGCGCCGGCGCGAGTCGGTGTATCCCTGGGGCGCGATGTGGTGCCTGCTGCCCGCGGGCGACTGGCCGCACCGCGGCGAGCTGCGCCAGCGCTATGCCGGCACGCGCGAAATGATCGGCCTGCTGCCGGTGGGGCGGCGGGTGGATCGCGAGGGCGACTGGCTCACGTTCTACTTCAGCCTGCCGGGCGAGCAGGTGGACGGTTTCGACGACGCGGCGCTGGCGCGGCTGCGGCAGCGCGTGGAAGAGCTGTGGCCCGAAGCGCTGTATTTGCTAAACGGCATCGACACGCCCGCGCAGTTGCATCGCGCGCGCTATCGCGACGTGGTGCTGCGCCATCCGGTGCACGGCCGCGTGGTCTTCGTCGGCGATGCCGCGCATGCGATGAGCCCGCAGCTGGGGCAGGGCGTGAATATGGCGCTGCTGGATGCGGAGGCGCTGGCCGATGCGCTGGCCGCGCAGGCCACCACGGATGCGGCGCTGGCCGATTACGCGCGCCGCCGCCGCCATCATCTGGCCGTGTACCAGCGCATGAGCCGCTGGCTGACGCCGCTGTTCCAGTCGCAGCGCGATGGCCTGGCGTGGTGGCGCGACATGGCCTTCCATCCGCTGAGCCGCCTGCCGCTGGCGCGCGGGCAGACGCTGAAGATCCTCACCGGCACGAAAAAGGCCTGGTGGCGTTGACCACCAGGCCTGCTCGGTAAAACGGCGGTGCTCAGTACCAGTCGAGCAGCGAGATGCCCACGCCGAGATAGGTCGCGTTGTGGTTGTAGTCGATCATGCTCTCGCCGTAGCCCTTGAACAGCTCCATATAGGCGCGCAGGTTGCCGGTGATCGGGAAGGCCCAGCTGAGCTGCGCCGCACCGTGGCTGCGGTCGCCGCCGCGCAGCGAGTGGCGCAGCATCAGGCCGAATTCCTGGCCGTTCCATTCGTGCACGATCTGCACGTCGCCGCGGCCCATGTAGTCGCTGATGTCCGGATTGTTGTCGTCCTTGCCGTGCTCCGGCACGCGCCACCAGGGGCGGAACATCACCGTCCAGCCGTCGCGCTCGAAGCCGATATTGCCCATCACGCGGTTCCAGCTGCGCGACAGCGGATTGGAGCGGCCATTGGATTCGTGGTTGACGCCGATGCCGAGCAGGCGGCCGTCCCAGCCTGCGATCTGATAGTTGGTGTTGAAGATCAGCATCGCTTCGGGTTCGTAGTTGGTCTCGCGGAACGGACGCGAGGTCTTGTTGTTGTAGACCTGCCAGCGGGACGATTGCGTATAGCCCACCCACAGGTCGCCTTCGTCGCCGAACACCCCCTGCCACACCTTGGTCTTCAGGCTGAGCTGGAATTTCGCTTCGACGTTCTGCAGCTGCTGCGGCGTGTCCACCGTGTTCAGCGGATTGGGGCTGTGCGGTTGTGCGTTCTGGTTGCTGGTGGCGAAGACCGGCAGCAGATAGAGCGGCTTGTAGCCGCGCACGTTGAAGGTGCCGAGCTTGCTTTCCGGCGAGAGCTCCCAGCGCGAATCGAGCAGGGACATCGGGCGGCTGACTTCCGGATTGCCCTGCGTGGCGACTTCGCGCTGGCTCTTGTCGGCAGCGAACACGCCGGGCGCCGCGGCGTTCTCGTTCACGCGCTTCTGCGCGGTGGGCAGGTTCACGCGGCCAGTGGCGCGGTCGTAGCAGGCCAGGCGCTGCGCGTCGCTCTCGATCGCGGTACAGGCGCGGATGTCCATCGGATCGGGATTCTGCGCATGCGCGCGCGGACTGAGCAGGCCGGTCGCCAGCAGCAGCGCCAGGGTGACGTTCGTTCGCGTCATTGCGTACTCCACAAAAGCAGGCCCATGCGGGCGCGGGGACATCCATCGAGGGGAAGGGCGCGGCCGAACGCGGGTGCCGCACACGAAAACGCCGGCCGCGGCGGACCGCGACCGGCGTCAGGGTGCCGGAAGCTCAGCGCTGCTTCAACCAGCGCGCATAGGCGGCCTTGCTCAGATGCTGCGCGCCACCGGATGCGTGCAGGAAGTCGTTGGCCAGCGGCGGATAGGCGGATGCGTCGTCTTCGGTGACATACGCCTTGCCGTTGGCGAGCGCGGCGAAGTCCGGCGGCGGGCCGGCATCCTTGACCGCGGGCATGCTGGAGTTGACGGTGACCTGGCCTTGCGCACTGTTGAACTGCGCGGCGTCCTGGCCGGGTTGCGGTGCGGGTGCGCTCTGCGCCTGCGGCATGGGCTGAGGCATCGGCTGCGGCTGCGCTTGCGGCTGCGGCATGGGTTGCGGTTGCGCCGGCTGCGGCGGCGGCATCGGTTGCGGTTGTGCCTGCGGCGGCGGAGGCGGCGGAGGCATGGGCTGCGCGGGCTGGTTCTGCGCCATCAAGGTGCCGGCGAACATCAGCGAGCCGGAGGCAAGAAGAGTAAGCAGGGGATTGCGGGGATTCATCGTCGATGCTCCATGCCAGAATGACTGGCTCGAGGACGGAAGGCGCGAGGACGTGGAAGCGACCACGGTGCCGGGCCGCGCATGGCTCGTCCAGCGCTGAGGACAACGCTAACAAAGGCCGGATAAATGCCTGCACAACCATTCGATGTGGTCGGTGTGAAAACTTCGTCGTCGCCGTCTGCACTTCAGGCGGGCAAGCCGCGTCTCACGCTGGCACAGGCGCAGCGCCTGCAACTGGCCGCACAAGGCTTGCTGCGCGCACCGCGCCGCCGCGCACGGCGCGACGACGTGCTGGATGCGATCACGCGCATGCGCCTGCTGCAGATCGACACCATCCACGTGGTGGCGCGCAGTCCTTACCTGGTGCTGCATTCGCGCGTGGGCGATTACGAACCGGCATGGCTGGACGAAGCGCTCGCGCAAGGCAGGCTCGCCGAATGCTGGGCGCACGAAGCCTGTTTTGTGCCGGCCGCCGACTACGCCTGGCATCGCGCGTGGGGCGTGCGCCGCGGCACGCATTGGGCGTATCGCCATGCCGAGCGCACGCATCGCGAGCAGCGCGAGGACATGGATGGCCTGCTCGAACGCATCCGTGCGAACGGCGCGGCGCGCGCGGCGGATTTCGAACGCGAGCAACCCGGTGCGGTCAGCGGCTGGTGGTCGTGGAAGCCCGAGAAGCGCTGGCTGGAAGCCTGGTTCGCGTTGGGCGAGCTGATGGTTAGCCGGCGCGAGCGTTTCCAGCGCGTCTACGATCTGGCCGAGCGCGTGATCGCGCAGCTGCAGCCATCGTTCGACGACGCGCCGCTGGGCATGGAGCAGGAGGCGCTGCGCCGCCGCTTCATCGTCGACGCCGTGCGCGCGCTCGGCGTCACCCAGGCGCGCTGGATCGCCGACTACCACCGGCTGAAACCCGCGGTCACCGACAGCGAGCTGGCGCCGCTGGTGGCTTCAGGCGAACTGATCGAAGTGGCGGTGGCGGACTGGAAAGTGCCCGGCTACGTGCACGCCGACCATGCGGACGAGCTGGCGCAGGCGTTGCGCGGCGGCCTGCGTGCCACCTATACGACGCTGCTGTCGCCGTTCGACCCGCTGGTATGGGACCGCGCGCGAGCGCAGGCGATGTTCGGCTTCGAATACACCATCGAGTGCTACGTGCCGGCGGCGAAGCGCCGCTATGGCTATTACGTGCTGCCGATCCTGCGCCGCGGGCAATTGGTCGGCCGGCTCGATGCCAAGGCGCATCGAGCCGAATGTGTATTTGAGGTGAAGGCGCTTTACCTGGAAGAGGGCGAAACGCCGACGCCGGCCTGGATCGCCGACGTGGCCGAGGCGATCGCGGCAACCGCGCGCTGGCACGGCACCCCGAAGATCCGCCTCGGCCGCTGCCGCCCCGCGAGCGTGGCGGCAGCGTTGCGCGCGCACTGGCGCGCCATGGACTGATGGCTCAGTGCGAGCCGCCGCTGGCCGGCACCACCGGCTGCGGCGCACAGGTCTTGCCGTGCAGGGCCTGGTGCAGCTGGTTGGCCAGCGAAGTGCAGCGGTTGCCGAGCTGTGGGCGGATATCCGGATCCAGCGAATCGCGCAGCAGGCTTTCGCGCATCGCCTCGTAGCGGCCCTCGATCTGGTCCGCCGGATAGATCGCCGCGGCCTGGTGGCAGGCGATATAGGTGTTCAGATAGTTGTCGCAGGCGGGGATGCCGGTCTGGTCCGGCAAGGCCTGGCTGGGTGCGGTTTTGGGCTTGCTGGCGGGTGCGCGGGTGGTGCTGGCGGGCGCCGTGCCGCGGCTGCTGCTGGTGGTTGTGGTGGAGCTCCCGCTGGAGCTGGGACGGGTGGTTTTGTCGTTGCATCCGGCCAGGACAAGTCCGCCGGCGAGCACGAGCAGGGCGAGGCGCGAGGGAAGTCTGGTCATGAGCATCTCCTTGACTGTCGGCCCCGGGCGGGCCGTGCCGCGATATGGAAAGTTGAGCAACGCCCGGTTGCCAAAAGGCAGTCGCAATAGACACTGAGCGTCGTAAAGAAAAGCTGAATCGAATGGCGTTTTGGGTGAAGAACGGGCGGAAATGCTGCCGTGATTATTTCTGTTCAGCTTTCTCCGTCTACCCCCGTATTCGCTTTCCGCCCTTTGAAACAGCTATGATGTGCGGACTGTGTTTGCCGGGGTCACCTGTTTTGTGACCCGATGCCGCTGATCAGCGATCCGCTTCATCGCCTCACCCCTAGGGTTTTCCTTAGCAGCTCAGTAAGTCGGCCTTTCCGAAGGAAGGGCTGAGCCTCAATCAAAACCTTTAGGAGTGTTTCACATGTCTGATCGTCAGATCGGTACCGTCAAGTGGTTCAACGATGCCAAGGGCTTCGGCTTCATCAGCCGTGACAACGGCCCGGACGTCTTCGTCCACTTCCGCGCCATCCAGGGCAACGGCTTCAAGAGCCTGGCCGAGGGTGACAAGGTCAGCTTCAAGGTCGTGCAGGGCCAGAAGGGTCTGCAGGCCGACGAAGTGCAGAAGGCCTGATCCAAGGCATTCTTGATCGATTGAAAAGGCCGGGCAGCGATGCCCGGCCTTTTTTTACGCCTTTCGGCATGGGGTCTTCCCACATACCCGTGCGAAAAATCCGCTATGCTCGGGCCACTGTGTTTGTCAGGTCACGCGTGCCCCGATGTACGGTTTCACCCGCATCGCTCCACCGATTCCCTGCATGCCCAGTAAGTCGTCGGTCGCAAGGGGGAGACCGGCCTGTCTCAGTGTCGATTCGATCGGAGTGAGTCATGTCGGATGGTAATCGTGAAACCGGCACGGTGAAGTGGTTCAACGACGCCAAGGGGTTCGGCTTCATCAGTCGCGAAAACGGTCCCGATGTCTTCGTGCATTTCCGCGCGATTTCGGGTTCCGGGTTCAGGAGCCTCAAAGAAGGCCAGAAGGTCACCTTCAAGGTGGTCACCGGCCAGAAGGGGCTGCAGGCCGAGGACGTCGCGCCTGCCTGAGAGGTCGGGGTAAAAACCGCCGCAAAGAACGAAGGCCGGGCAGCGATGCCCGGCTTTCTTTGTTCATGGGTCCCCGGCGGCATCACTTATCCTTGAAAAAAAATCGGCTATGCTCGGTCCACTGTGTTCGCCAGGCCACGCGCGTGCCCGATGTCCCGGCCCTTGCCTCGCATCGCTTCACCGGTTCCCTGCAGCCCAGTAAGTCGTCGGCCGTAAGGGGGAGGCTGACTTGTCTCAAATCGAATCGATTGGAGTAAGTCATGTCGGAAGGTAATGGCCGTGAAACCGGCACGGTGAAATGGTTCAACGATGCCAAGGGGTTTGGCTTCATCAACAGGGGAAACGGCAAGGAGGACGTCTTCGTCCACTTCCGCGCGATCCAGGGCACGGGCTTCAAGAGCCTGAAAGAAGGTCAGACGGTGACTTTCAAGGTGGTCAATGGCCAGAAAGGCCTGCAGGCCGAGGAAGTGATGCCGGCCTGATCTTCAGGTCAAACCGAACGGAAAAGGCCGGCGCAAGCCGGCCTTTTTCTTGCGCGCCGCCTGCACGGGAACGCGTGCTAGCCTGCCGTTTTTCCGCTGACGGAGTGCGCTGTGCAGGAAGCATCGGCCGAGCTACCGACCGCCATCGCGCCCGTCACGGCCGGCGATGGCGCATCTTCCGAGCTGCTGCTGATGCTCCCCGCGCAGGCGCCGTCGGCCCTGCTGTACTGGCTGCCGGCGATGGGCGTGGCCGCGCGGCATTACCTGCCGCTGGCGCAGGCGCTGGCCGCGCGCGGCATCGCGGTGGCCTTGCACGAATGGCGCGGCATCGGTTCCAGCAACCGGCGCGCCGGGCGGCACGGCGACTGGGGTTATCGCGAACTGCTGCAATTCGATCTCCCCGCCGGCCTGGCGGTGGCGCGCGAACGCTGCCCGGGCCTGCCCGCGGCGATCGGCGGGCACAGCCTCGGCGGCCAGCTCGCCTCGCTCTACACCGGCCTGCATCCGCAGGACTTCGAGGCCCTGGTGCTGGTGGCCAGCGGCTCGCCGTACTGGCGGCGTTTCCGCCGCGGCGCACTGATCGGCGCGGCCTATGCGCTGGCGCCCGTGCTGGCCGGCCTGGTCGGCCATCTGCCCGGGCGGCGCCTGGGCTTCGGCGGCAACGAGGCACGCGGCGTGGTCGCCGACTGGGCGCGCAGCGGACGCAGCGGCCGCTACGCCGCCGCCGGCCTGCCGGACGACCTGGAAAGCGCCATGGCGCGCGTCCGGCTGCCGATCCTGGCCCTGCGCCTGCGCGACGACTGGCTCGGCCCCCAGGCCTCGCTGGACTGGCTGCTGGCGAAGATGCCGCAGTCCCGGCCCGCGCGCGCCGTGCTGGATCCGGACGAACTGGGCGTGCCGGCCGACCACTTCGCCTGGATGAAGCAGCCGGCCGCGGTCGCCGCGGCCGTTGCCGATGGCCTGGCGCCGGTGCTTCAGCGTGACCGGGCGCAAGCCGCCTCTTGAAGCGGGGTCTTTTCGCCGGCATGTGGCGGATTCGATTCTTTGCCGGCATCTCCCCATGAAGCTGTTCACCTCCTTCGTCCAGCGCAGCCTCACGCTGCGCAACCGCATCGCCGTCGCGCCGATGTGCCAGTACTCCGCTGTCGACGGCATGCCCGACCACTGGCACCTGGTGCACCTGGGCAGCCGCGCGGTCGGCGGCGCCGCGCTGGTGATCGCCGAGGCCACGGCGGTGTCGGCACAAGGGCGCATTTCCCCGCAGGACGTCGGCCTGTGGAACGACGCGCAGCGCGATGCCTGGCGCCCGGTCACCCGCTTTATCGACATGCAGGGAGCCATCGCCGGCGTCCAGCTCGCCCATGCCGGACGCAAGGCCAGCGCGCAGCGCCCCTGGGAAGGCGGCGGCGCATTGCATGAAGGCGCGTGGACGACGGTGGCGCCCTCGGCGATCCCGTTCGACCACGACTGGCACACCCCGCAGGCGCTGGACGACGCAGGCCTGCGCCAGGTGGTCGAGGATTTCCGCCGCGCCGCCGAACGCGCGCTCGCCGCCGGCTTCCGCCTGATCGAGCTGCATGCCGCGCACGGCTATCTGCTGCACCAGTTCCTGTCGCCGCTGAGCAACCGGCGCGAGGACGCCTACGGCGGCAGCTTCGAAAACCGCACGCGCCTGCTGCGCGACATCATCGCGGCGGTGCGCGAGGTGTGGCCGGTGGAACTCCCATTGTGGGTGCGCATTTCCGCCACCGACTGGCACGAGGGTGGTTGGGATATCGAACAGAGCGTGCGCCTGGCGCGCGAGCTGCCGGCGCTGGGCGTGGACCTGGTCGACGTCTCCAGCGGCGGCCTGGTGCCGCACGTGAAGATCCCGCTCGGCCCCGGCTACCAGGTGCCGTTCGCCGCGCGCATCCGCGGCGAGGCGGGCATCGCCACCGGTGCGGTGGGCCTGATCACCGAAGCGGAGCAGGCCGCGCGCATCGTCGAACAGGACGACGCCGACATCGTGCTGATCGCCCGCGAAAGCCTGCGCGATCCGTATTTCCCGCGCCGCGCGGCGCAGGAGCTGGGTGCGTCGATCGACGCGCCGGTGCAATATCGACGGGCTTGGTAATCAGGAAGAACGACGTGGACCAGAACCCGCTGCTGATCGAAGGCCGCCTGCACGACCTGGGCGATGGCTTCACCGTGCGCCGGCTGCTGCCGGTGCTGCAGGCCCGCCATGTGGGGCCGTTCGTATTCTTCGACCTGATGGGGCCGGCTGCTTTCGCGCCGGGCAAGGGCATGGACGTGCGGCCGCATCCGCATATCGGCCTGGCCACGGTGACCTGGCTGTTCGAAGGCGCCATCCGCCACCGCGACACCGTCGGCAGCCTGGCCGACATCCGTCCCGGCGAAGTGAACTGGATGACCGCCGGCCGCGGCATCGCCCATTCCGAACGCACGCCGCCGGACGAGCGCCGCGACGGCCAGCGCATGCACGGCGTGCAGGTGTGGGTGGCGCTGCCGCAGCATGACGAGGAAGTGGAACCGGAGTTCCACCATCACGACGCCGACGCGCTGCCGCGCATCCGCCGGCCCGGCGCCGAGCTGGTGCTGATCGCCGGCACGGCGTACGGCGAACGCTCGCCGGTGAAGGTGTTCGCGCCGATGTTCTTCGTCGAGGCCACGCTGGAAGCCGGCGCCGAGCTGCCCTGGCCGGACGAGCACGTCGAACGCGGCGTCTGCGTGATCGACGGCGAAGTGAGCTGGGGCGACTTGAGCGTGCCCACCGCACACACGGCGGTGCAGACCGGAGACACCGCCGCACCGCTGAAGGCCGCCACGCGCAGCCGCGTGATGCTGTTCGGCGGTGCGCCGCTGGATGGCGAGCGCCATCTGTGGTGGAACTTCGTGTCCAGCCGCAAGGAGCGCATCGAGCAGGCCAAGCTGGAATGGCAGGAGCAGCGCTACGGCAAGGTGGCCGGCGACGAGGAAGAATTCATTCCGCTGCCGGTGCGCTGATGCTGCGTTCGCGCATGCGCCCGCATGGGCGCGGCGCTAGGCTGCATCGATGCCAGAGGGAGTCCGCATGTCCGCTTACGCCAGCTTCCGCGAGTTCTATCCGTTCTATCTGGGCGAACACAGCGACGTGAATTGCCGGCGCATGCATTTCGCCGGCAGCACCCTGGTGCTGGCGGTGATCGCGTTCGCCGTGAGCACCGAGCAGCTCGCCTGGCTGTGGCTGGTGCCCGTGGCCGGTTACGGCTTCGCCTGGGTCGGCCACTTCGTGTTCGAGAAGAACCGCCCGGCCACCTTCCGCCATCCGCTGTACAGCCTGATGGGCGACTGGGTGATGTATTGGGACGTGCTGAGGGGACGAGTGAAGTTGTAGGTTGGGGTGAGCCGCAGGCGAACCCCAACGGTGCGGCAATGTTGGGGTTCGCCTGCGGCTCACCCCAACCTACGCTGGTTCTCAGCGGTATTTCTGGTGGCAGGACTGGCAGGTCTCGCCCACCGGTTTCAGCGCCGCGGCCAACGCCGCGCAATCGGCCGGGGCGGCCTGCACCGCGGCCTGCAGATGGGTATGCAGCTGGTTCGCCTCGTCGAGAAAGCCCTGGTCCATGCCGGGGAAGGCGGGGACGATGTCCGACGAGGTCGACAGCAGCCGCTGCAGGTGCTCGGCGTTCGCGGCCGCTTCGCAGCGCTGGCCCTTGACCGTGTTGCGCAGCGCGCCGGAGTGGTGCGCCATCACGTCCATCACCGCATGCGGGAAAGGATTGCGCTGCTTGAGCGCGTTCATGGCGAAGACGGTGCCGACGATGCCGATGGCCAGGCCGAGGACGATCAGAAGTGCTGCGCGCATGCTTGCCTAATCCCTGATGTGAAACGGACCGTTCGCGAGGTTAGCACGCGGCCTCGCGGCGCCCGCCGCCCGCTCCGGCTAAAATGGCGGACTTTACGCACCGAACGATCCACCCCATGTACATGACCCTTTCGACCCGCCGCGGAGCGCGCGCATGAACGACGTGGCCTTTCCCGCCGAACGCTTCCAAGGCGTGGAGCGCCTGTACGGCGTGGGCAGCGTGGAGCGCCTGCGCCAGGCGCACGTCTGCGTGATCGGCATCGGCGGCGTCGGCTCCTGGGCGGCCGAGGCGCTGGCGCGCAGCGGGGTGGGGCGGCTGACCCTGATCGATGCGGACGAGGTCTGCGTCTCCAATACCAACCGCCAGCTGCATGCACTGGATGGCGAATACGGCAAGCCGAAAGTCGAGGTGGTCGCGGCGCGCGCGCGGGCGATCAACCCGGCCATCCGGATCGACGCGATCGAACGCTTCCTTACCCCGTCCACCCTCGACGAACTGCTCGACCGTGGCTACGACGTGGTGCTCGACGCCTGCGACGCCTTCCGCGTCAAGCTCGAAGCCATTGCCTGGTGCCGCCGCCGCAAGCTGCCGGTGGTGAGCGTGGGTTCGGCCGGCGGACGCACCGACCCGACCATGATCCGCGTGCGCGACCTCTCGCGCACCGAACACGACGCCATGTTCAGCCTGATCCGCAAGAAGCTCCGCCAGGACTTCGGTTTCCCGCGCAACCCCGACCGCTACTTCGGCGTATCGGCGGTGTACTCGCTGCAGAACGTGCAGTACCCGCAGGCGGACGGCACCGTCTGCGGCACGCGTCCGCCGGGCGGCGATGCCTTGAACCTGGCCTGCGGTGGCGGCCTGGGTGCGGCCACGCACGTCACCGGCACCTTCGCCTTTGCCGCGGCGGGGAAGGTGCTGGAGAAGCTGCTGGAAAAGAAACCGGCGACCTGACGCCGCCGGTGGTGGTGGTTGGCCATGCCGAAGCGATGGCGCATCTCTTCCGTGGGCTAGGCCAGGATCGTCAGTTCCATGGCCTTGGCGGTGACGCGGTTGGCGCCCGTCACCCGCACGAACAGCGGGAACCTGCCCGGCGTCGGCGGGATCAGCCATTCGCCCCACGCGTGATCCGGCTCGCCGCCGCCGAGCGCATGCAACGCCGTCAGGCCCAGCAGTTGTCCGCCGTGCTGCGGATCGCCGAGAAACACTTCGGCCCAGCCATCGGCACGCTGCGCCATCCCGGCGCCGACGCTGATGCGGAAGCCGGCATACCGGCCGCCCGGCAGCTCCGCATGGTCGGACACCAGTTCGCCATGCGCGTTGCGCACCGCCAGCGGCCTGGCCGGTAGCGCCAGCAGGGCAGGCGCCGGCGCGGCTTGGGCCGAGCTCGCCCGCAGTGCCGTCGACGCGACCACCAGCGGGAACCATCCCTCCTTGTTCTGCGCCGGGCTGTCGTTGGTGATGCTGATGGCGTTGTGGGTGGTCGCCTGGCCCAGGGCGCTTTCGACGGTCGGCACGAAATAGACGGCGCTGTTGTTCGCCAGCACCACGCCGGAACGGTATTCGTTGCCCGGCTTGACCTTGGCGTTGCCGGCGCTGCTGGAGATGCGGATCACCGAGGCCGACGACGTCAGCGCGTCGGGGTTGACCTGCAATCCCGCGTTCTTGAATGCCGTCGATCTCTGCAGCGCCGAAGCCAGCGCGTTGAGCACTTCGGCCTGGCCGCTGCCGCCCTGGCTGACGTACTGGATGGTATCGAGCACCTGCTTCTGCTGGTCCTGCAACACGATCGTGTACTTGACGCCCGGCAGCGGAATATTGCGCAGGCGGATCACCGCGAAATCGGTATGGCGCACGTGCGTCTGCGGAGCCAGCGTGCCGTCCGCGCGCTTCCAGCGGATCTCGTTGTCGGGATCGACCACGGCGTAGATACGGTACTCGCGCCGCGTGCTGCCCGCCGGCAGCGCGGGCGGTTCGAACGCGCAACGGGCCCGGCCGATGCCGCGCGGCGGAATCACGTGCTTGTCGTCGGCCGCCGAGCGCTGACTGTCCGGATGCGGATGCGACGGATCGGCCAGGTTCGCGTCGAGGAATTCGACCGCGACGGTGCCGATGGTGACGCGGGCGCCGGTCTCTTCGCGCGAGATGCTGTCGACCTCGACGTAGTCGAAGCGCACCTTGACCGGCTTGCTGGTGCCGTCGGGTGCCAGGCCGAGCTTGCTGCCGAGGCTGAAGTTATGCACGCGCACCTCGAGCATCAGCTTGGTGCCCGGCGCCACCGCACCCGATACCGGCGTCAGCAGGCCGGTGGTCTTGCTTGGGGTTGCGTAGCAGGCCAGGCCGCCCCGGATGCGGCGGGCGTTGTCGAGCGTGTTGAAGCCCGAGCCATCCGGCAGGAAGCGATACGGCAGATTCAGCGCCGCGTCCGGCGCGGCATAGGTTTTCGCCCACCATTCCTGACCGACGCCCTCGGTGAAGCTGGTGGCGCTGGACATCTTCAGGGTGCCGTCCTTGGTCGCGTAGAACAGCGGCTGGAAGGCGTAGCCCATGTTCTTGTTGAAGCTCGGCTTGGTCAGCAGCAGCTTCCGGGTGCGCGCACCGGTGATGTTTTCCAGGCGCTGGTTGGTCCAGCCGTGGCTGCCGCCCGTCGAGGTCTTGAAGCTGGCTTTGAAGCTCGTGCTCATGACGAGATAGTCAGCGTTCGCCTCGAACGAGACCGTCGTGTCGGAGCTGCCGCTCAGGGTCTTGCTGTACTCGAAGCTCGACGTGCCGGCCGCCGTGGTGCTCCAGCTGATGTCCTGGGTTTCGCTGTTGCCGTTGCAGAAATACAGGATCGGCGTGGTCAGCGGTTCGGTCACCGTGACGCTTTGTCCGGGCTTGTCGCCGGGGCGGCGGATTTCACCCATGTCGGCAGGCGTGTAGCCGACGTTCATCCCCGGCGCAAGCACCGGATAGCTCAGCGCGTTGCCGTTCTGGTGGGTCGGCTGATAGACATCCGGCAGCGTGCTGCCATCGCAGGAGACCGCTTGCTGCGGAAGGGGGCGCGGCATCGAAATATCGACGAACACGTAGTCGCCGTTGGCCGCCTTGCGGCCGAGCACGCGGTAACGGTAGATGTCCACGGTGCGCTGCACATAGCTCAGCGCGTCATCGCTGTTGGTGCTCGCCGACAGTTTGGTGGAATGGCTGCTGGCTTCGCTGCCGTGTTCGGTGCTTTTTTCGTTGTAGGCATAGCCGAACTTGACGGTCTCGGTCACGCTCAACGACATGCCGCTTTTCTTGATGTCGCCCACCGTGACGCCCGCGCCGATGGTGAGTTCGTCGCTATGGTTGAAGGTGTTCGCCACGGTGCCGGTGTGGGTGGTGGTCACCTGTTTGCTCTGCTCGTCGGTATAGGTGACGTTGAAGCCCGCCTGGAGGCTGACGTTGACGATGCCGAGCGGGCTCGGCGGATCGTTGTTGGGCAGGTAGTCGATATGCTTGGGCGGCTCCTGCAGGATGTAATTGGTGCTGATGATGTTGTCGATGGTGATGCGCACCGGCGGCGCCAGCCGGGTGGAACGCCCCTTGAAATCGTAGGCAACGATGGCGATGCCGGTGTTGGTGGCGTTGCTGAAGCCGGGGTCGCTCGATGCGTTTTTCTCGTCATAGCCGGCGACGGTGATCCCCTGGTCGCCATCGATATTGAGCGTGCCTCGATGCAGCGTGACCACGCCGGGCCTGCCCGAGCCGTTGTTGGTGAGGCTGGCCGCCACCAGGGTGTCGGTCGGCGACGGTGGATTGAGCTGGCCGTCGAACAGATTGGCCGCCTTGGCATCGAGCTGCACGATCAGCTCGCCGGTGTCCTGGGTCTGGACCTGTCCATACCAGGAGAAATTCCACGCCGGCGCCGCCGAACCATCGCCCCCGGCCTGCGCCGCCGAGATGGAGAAGCCGACCGCCTTGACGTAGTTGTAAGTCCCTTCATAGAAGTCGAACTTGCCCCTATTGGTGGCGAGCACCGAGTACACCACCGCCAGCTGTTTGCGGCCCAACGTGTAGCCCTTGGCCGGGTCCAGCCGGTACTGGCCTGCCGCCAGTGCGAACACCTGCTTTCTCGGGCCCTGCAGAAAGACCGGATCCGGTGTCCTGTGGCGGGCCTTGAAGTCGTCCCGGTTGATCGCCTTGTGGTGATGCCGCACCGCCAGCACCGCGCCTTCCTTGGCGGCGTAGTACGGATCGCGATCGAGCATGGTGACGATCAGGTTGCAGATGTTGTCGTTGTTTCCGCTGCGGCGGCCATCAGCGTGATAGATCACCGCCACCTGCTCGCGTCCCTGGCCGACCAATACGCCATTTATCCTGCGCTGGCCGGTCGGGCCCAGGAAATCGCCCACCGCCACGTCCAGCCCCGTATTGCCCGTCACGTTGTCGGCCACCGTGATCTTCTCGCGCAAGGTCAGGCCTGTCGCGCGCGCGCCGGCATCGACCGAATAGTCATAGACGACGGCCTGGATACGGATCTTCTCGGGGTTCGCACGTTCCGCCGCGTGGTAGACCACCAGGATCTGCCGCTTGCCGTTGCCGCTGAAGTCGCCCGTCTTCACGATCACCGTGCCGGGCCGGCGCTGCGACTCGCCCAGCCGCGGCAGAAAAGCCAGCGGATCCGGCAGGCGGACCGCCGTGTGCGCATGCGGCAGACCCCACGCGAAGTTGAACACCTCCAGCGTCACGTCGGAGTCGGTGGTCTCGCGCACGGTGATGATCTCGTCGCGCGTGCGGCCGTCGATCACCAGGCCGTCGAGATCGGCAATCGCCAGTGCCGCCGGCGTCTGCATGTGCATGTTGTCGGCATGCAGACTCACCCTGTCCGTGAATTTGAAGGACGGGAGCGCGATGTTTGCCGCCTTCGCGGGGCCGCCCAGATTGGCGACCTCCCAGGTCACCTGGGCCAGCTGCTGATTGAGCGTGGTCACCGCATGGCGTTTGAGCGCAAAACATTCGTCGTAGTCGTCCGTCATGACCCGGCCTACCGCCACGGCGTGGCGCAGATAGGCGTCGGCGGTGCCGTTGCCGGTCGCGAAGTCGTGGGCCTTCGACTCGTCCAGCTGACGATTGCTCTTGAACAGATGCGCATTGAACCTGGCTTTCGAATCGTCCCTGGCCCAGGTCAGCACGCCCAGGCCTTCATCGCGAAACAGCACGCGGCTGTCGGCGGTTCCGAACGGATCGGCAGCGCCTGGGCTGGCCTCTGCGCGGGGTGATTGCGTGGCAAGAACTTCTTTCGCATCGACGGACATAGCGTTCCCCTGTGTGATGACAGTTGCCCGGCGGATGTCGGGGCAACCACGGAGGGGCGACGCTATCGCCTCGAACGGGCGCGGTATGTAGCACAAATGCGCCACATGCCTGGGGGCGGGGCCTGCATCGATTCGCTGGGCGAGCCGGATGGTGTCAACGCGGAAGAGGTGTATCGAGCGGTCCCCGAAATGCAGACGGGCAGGCGCAAGGCCTGCCCGTCTTCAAGGTTCCGCAGCCGGCGAGCTGCGCCGGCCAAGGAGCGTCAGGCGCTCACCAACCCATGTAATGCCCGCCGTTGATCGCCAGGTTGGTGCCGGTGATCCACGCTGCTTCCTCGCCGGTGAGGAAGGCCACCGCATGGGCGATCTCCTCCGGCTTGCCCAGGCGGCCGACCGGAATCTGCGCCACGATCTTCTCGCGCACTTCCTCCGGCACCGCCATCACCATGTCGGTGGCGACATAGCCCGGCGACACCGTGTTCACCGTGATGCCGAACTTGGCGTTCTCCTGCGCCAGCGAAATGGAGAAGCCGTGCATGCCGGCCTTGGCCGCGGCGTAGTTGGCCTGGCCGTACTGGCCCTTCTGGCCGTTGATCGAGCTGATCTGCACGATGCGGCCCCACTTGCGCCCGCGCATGCCGTCGATCACCGGGCGGGTGACGTTGAAGCAGGCGTTGAGGTTGGTGTTCACCACGTCCATCCACTGCTGGTAGCTCATCTTGTGGAAGGTGGTGTCGCGGGTGATGCCCGCGTTGTTGACCAGGATCTCGACCGGGCCGGCCTGGGCCTCGATCTCGCGCACCATGGTTTCGCACGAAGCCGGATCGGAGACGTCGCCCTGCACCAGCACCACGTCGTAGCCTTCCTGTTTCATCGCGGCGCGCCACGCCTCAGCCTTGGCCGGGTCGCGATAATTGGTGGCGACGCGATGGCCCTGGCGGGCCAGATACCGAACGATGGCGGTGCCGATGCCGCCCGTGCCACCCGTGACCAATGCCGTGCGCTGCGTCATGCCGTTGTCTCCATAGATGCGCGAAGAGTGCGAGGAAGCCGAACTGGTGTTGCCTGGCCATGTTGATAGGGAAACATGGCAATTCGTCGACGTAAGGAAACCGCCATGCGCGCGATGCGCTGCGCCGTGGCGGCTCGGTCTTTATAGCGGTTTATGCCGCCGGAATCAGCGCTTCAGGAGGCCAATCGTTCGCTGCAGTGCGGCAAACGCGTGGGATCGAAATGCGCGAGCGTCTGGGACAGCAGGTCCTCGGGATGGTTCGCTTTCATCTCGTACGGAAGCTCGAGGAAACGCAGGGCGCGGCGCAGGGCAGGCAGCGGATCGCCGGGGTCGACCGGATGCGCATTTTCAGACTTCGAGAGCTTGCGCCCCTGCGCATCCACTGCCAGCGGCAGATGCAGATAGGTCGGCGTGGCCAGTCCCAGGCAGCGCTGCAGCCAGAGCTGGCGCGGGGTGGAATCGAGCAGGTCGTTGCCGCGCACCACCTGGCTCACGCCCTGCCATGCGTCGTCGACCACGCAGGCCAGCTGGTAGGCGTAGAAGCCTTCCACGCGCCTGATCACGAAATCGCCGGCGGCTTCGCGCAGGTTCTGCCGCTGCGGGCCTTGCAAGCCGTCGACGAAGCCGACCTCCACGTCAGGCACGCGCAAGCGCCAGGCCGGCGCGCGCGAAGGATCCGGTGCCGCCACGCAGCGTCCGTCGCGGTGCATGCCGCCGGCCGCCGCCAGGTCGGCGCGGCTGCACCAGCAGGGGAAGACCTGGTCGCGCTCGCGCAGCTGCTCGAAGGCCGCTTCGTAAGCGTCAAGGCGATGTGATTGGAACAAGGCCGGTTCATCGGCGGCGAGTCCGAAGGCGGGCAGGGCATCGAGGATGCTTCGCGCGGAACCGGGGACTTCGCGCGGCGGGTCGATGTCCTCCATCCGCAGCAGCCAGCGGCCCCCGGCGTGGCGCACGCACAGCCAGCTGGCCAGGGCGGCAACGAGGGAACCGAAGTGGAGTTGGCCGGTCGGAGAGGGGGCGAAGCGTCCGCGATAGGTCATCCATGCATTGTAGGGGACAGCGGCGCGGCCGCTCTTGAAACCGGTACGCTTTGCCACGATTACTTGCGTGCGGCCCCGCCGCATTCCCTTTTCATGACTGCCCAGAGAGACAGCCATGCGTCGCATCGCACTGTTCCTGCTTACCAATATCGCCGTCCTGTTCCTGCTCAGCATCGTGTGCCGGCTGCTCGGCATCGACCAATGGGCCGCCTCGCGCGGGCTGGGCGGCATGCCCGGCCTGCTGGCCTACGCCGCCGTGTTCGGCATGGGCGGCGCCTTCATCTCGCTGGCCATGTCCAAGTGGATGGCCAAGATGTCCACCGGCGCCCGCGTGATCGAGCAGCCGCAGAATGAGGGCGAGCGCTGGCTGCTCGACACCGTGCGCCGCCACGCGCAGAACGCCGGCATCGGCATGCCCGAGGTCGCGATCTACGACGCGCCGGAAATGAACGCCTTCGCCACCGGCATGAGCAAGAACAGCTCCCTGGTGGCGGTGAGCACCGGCCTGCTGCAGCAGATGGACCGCGAGCAGGTCTCGGCCGTGCTGGCCCACGAGATCGGTCACGTCGCCAACGGCGACATGGTCACCCTGACCCTGATCCAGGGCGTGCTCAACACCCTGGTGATCGTGGCGGCGCGCCTGGTCGGCCGCGCGGTGGACAGCTGGCTGTCCGGCGGGCGCGAGCGCGACGGCGGCGGCATCGGCTATTTCGTGTCGGTGATGGTGCTGCAGCTGGTGTTCGGCCTGTTCGCCTCGATGATCGTGATGGCCTTCTCGCGCTGGCGCGAGTTCCGTGCCGACGCCGCCGGCGCCAAGCTGGCCGGCCGCGGCGCCATGGTCTCGGCCCTGCAGCGCCTGCAGGCCAACCACGGCGAGAGCACCCTGCCGCAGACCATCGCCGCGTTCGGCATCTCCGGCCACCTGGCCTCGGGCTTCCAGCGCCTGTTCATGAGCCACCCGCCGCTGGACGAGCGCATCGCCGCGCTGCAGCAGCAGGGCTGAGCCACACCGTTTTTCACGGGAGGCGGACGCGCGGCGTCCGCCTCCCTTGTTATTGTTCGCCATCATCCACGCCGAAACCGCGTCCATGACTACCGAAACCCGCAAGTTCGAAGCCGAAGTCGCCCAGGTCCTGCATCTGGTCACCCATTCGCTGTACTCGCACAAGGAAATCTTCCTGCGCGAGCTGATCTCCAACGCCTCCGACGCCTGCGACAAGCTGCGCTTCGAGTCGATCGCCCAGCCCGAACTGCTGGCCGGCGACGGCGAGCTGCGCATCGACGTGAGCTGGGACCCGGCCGCGCGCACCGTCACCGTGCGCGACAACGGCGTCGGCATGAGCCTGGACGAAGTGGTGGCCAATATCGGCACCATCGCCAGTTCCGGCACGCGCCGCTTCCTGGAGGCGATGAGCGCCGAGCAGAAGACCGATGCGCGCCTGATCGGCCAGTTCGGCGTGGGCTTCTATTCCGCCTTCGTGGTGGCCGACCGCGTCACCGTGCTGACCCGCCGCGCCGGCGCGCCGCTGGGCGAGGGCGTGAAGTGGGAGAGCGACGGCAAGGGCGAGTACTCGCTGGAGCGCCTGGAGCTGGCCGGGCGCGGCACCACGGTGGTCCTGCATCTGAAGGCCGACGAGGACGAGTTCCTGCAGCCGTGGACGCTCAAGTCCCTGATCACCCGCTATTCCGACCACGTGGCCTTCCCGATCCGCATGCCGCTGGAAGTGGACGGCAAGCCGGGCGAGGAGTGGGAAACCATCAACGCCGCCTCGGCGCTGTGGACCAAGCCCAAGTCGGAGATCAGCGACGAGGACTACCAGAGCTTCTACAAGTCGCTCGGCCACGACTTCAACGATGCGCTGGCCTGGGCGCACAACCGCGTCGAAGGCAGCCAGAGCTTCACCACCTTGCTGTACCTCCCCGCGCAGCCGCCGTTCGAGCTGATGATGGGCGGGCGCGACGAGCGCAAGGGGCTGAAGCTGTACATCAAGCGCGTCTTCATCATGGACGCCGCCGAAGAGCTGCTGCCGAACTACCTGCGCTTCGTGCGCGGCGTGGTGGATGCGGACGACCTGCCGCTCAACGTCAGCCGCGAGATCCTGCAGCAGAACCGCCAGCTCGAGCGCATCAAGAGCGCCTGCGTGAAGCGCGTGCTCGACCTGCTGGAAAAGATGGCGCGCGACGAACCCGAGAAGTTCGCGACCTTCTACAAGGCCTTCGGCAACACGCTGAAGGAAGGCATCGTGGAGGACCACGCCAACCGCGAGCGCATCGCCAAGCTGCTGCGCTTCGCCTCGACCAAGGGCGAGAGCGCCGCGCAGACGGTGTCGCTGGACGACTACATCGGCCGCATGGCGCCGGGCCAGGAAACCATCTGGTACATCACCGCCGACAGCCACGCGGCGGCGCTGGGCAGCCCGCAGCTGGAGGCGTTCAAGGCCAAGGGCACCGAAGTGCTGCTGATGTCCGACCGCATCGACGAATGGATGCTCGGCAGCCTCAACGAATACGCCGGCAAGAAGCTGCAGAACGTGGCTAAGGGCGAGCTGCCGCTGGACGAGGCGGACAAGCAGCGCCAGCAAGAAGCCAGCAAGGCCGCCGAGCCGCTGCTGCACAAGCTGAAGGAGCTTTTGGGCGAGCGGGTGAAGGACGTGCGCGTATCGGCGCGCCTGACCGATTCGCCGTCCTGCCTGGCGCTGTCCGATTTCGAGATGGCCCCGCACCTGGCCCGCCTGCTGCGCGAAGCCGGGCACGACGCGCCCGAGAGCAAGCCGACGCTGGAGATCAATCCGCGCCATGCCCTGCTGCAGCGCGTGGAAGCGGAGGGCGACGAGGGCAAGGCGCGCGATCTCGCCAACCTGCTGCTGGAGCAGGCGGAGATCACGGCCGGCGCGCAGCTGCCGGATCCGGCGGGCTTCGTGCAGCGCATGAATCGCGTGCTGCTCGGCTGAGCGAAGCCTCCGTTCGCGCATGAAAAAAGCCCGCCGGTGACGGCGGGCTTTTTCGTTGACGCCGTGTGGTTGCTCAGTGGCCTCGGGCAGGTGGCGGCGCCACAGGATTGCTGGCAGGTGCACCCATCGACGGCATCGACTGCAGGGCGCGCTCGGCACCGGTCGGATAGCCGAACCGGCTCTGGTTGCCCTCGAAACGCGGGGAGTGCATGCGCCGCGGGAAGTCGTCATTGGCCAGCATCAGCCGGCGCCCGTCCAGGTTCACCCAGTGCCAGCGGCCGATCGGCACCGGCTGCGCGGACAGGTAAGCGAAGCCCGCATCGAACTTGCCGTCGTCGCGCGGCGAAGCCTTCAGCGCGACGTTGATGATGCATTGGCTGCTGATCGCCTTGCCCTTCCAGTGCGCGGGGCCGGAGACCATTTCGTCCAGGTTGGTGCGCAGCAGCCGTTCCATCACCGGCGGCAGTTCGCGTGCCGGCGAGGCGCTGGTGATCTTGCCGGCGGCGTCGACGTTGACCAGGACGGGCAGGGTTCTTAGGGGAAAGTCGCTGAGCGATTCGCTCGCCATCGCCGCCTGCGAGGCGACGAGCGACAAGCCCAGTACCGCGAGGAAATGCATGCGCTTCATGGCTGGCTCCTTGGCTGGAGGGTGGGGGCCTCCGGGCCGCTGTTGCGGCCACCTCCCGCGCGGACTCTGATCCTGGCCCCGGCCGGTGTCAACGCGGCCGGGCCGCGGCGAGCCGGGCGATCCGCCGCGCCTCGATGCCGATCTCGCGCAGTTGGCCGGTGGGCGAGGGACTTTGGCCGCAGAAGAACAATCCCGGTGCGGCGGCGGTGCCGGTGACGCGTGGCTGGCCCTGTGCATCGAGCGCCTCGGGCGTGTCGGGGAGCAGCGTGCGCAGGTCGGGACGGAAGCCGGTGGCGAGGATCACCGCATCGAAAGTTTCGGTCACCGATTTGCCGCCGGTCGCGGGCGAGGGCTCGAACGCCACGCCCTCGGCGGTGAAATGTCCGATGCCGCCGCGCACCTTGATCCGCCCGGCGCGGATCGCCGCCACCGTGCCGATATCCAGCAGCGGAATCTTGCGGTCCTCGGCGATCATCCGGCGCGGTCCCTTGGACGCTTTCACCAGGCCCAGCCGTTCGATGGAACCGACGGCGAGGCGGATCGCCGGCGCGTTGAGCGCATCGGCGAGAGCGGGCGGCAGCGCGGCCTGGCTGACCGCCCAGGTGAGGATGGGCAGGCCGAGCAGCTCGCGCGGCAGGATGCATACCGGACTGCGCACGGCCAGGGTGGTGTCGACGCCGGCATCGGCCAGATCCAGCGCGATTTCGCCGCCGGAATTGCCGAAGCCCACCACCAGCACGCGGCGGCCGGCGTAAGGCGCGGGGTTGCGGTAGCTGCTGCTGTGGATCACGTCGCCGCTGTATTGGGCCTGCCCGGGCCAGGCGGGCACGTGCGGGAAGTCGGCCCAGCCGGTGGCGATCACCACGATCGGTGCATTCCATGCGCGCGAAGGCGTTTCCACGCGCCAGCCGTGTTCCATGCGCAGGATGGCGCGCGCGGCGCTGCCGAATTCCGGCCGCAGCTCGAAGTGCGCCGCATAGCTTTCCAGATACGCCACCACCTGCGCCCGCGACGGATAGCGCGGATAGTCGCGCGGCATCGGCAGCCCCGGCAGGCCGGAATGGCCGCGGTCGGTGTGCAGGTGCAGGCGGTCGTAGTGGCGGCGCCAGACCGCGCCGACGGTGGCGGCTTTTTCCAGCATGACGCTGCGCAGGCCCTGCTCGCCGAGCATGGCGGCACAGGCCAGGCCGGCGGGGCCGGCGCCGATCACCAGGGCGTCCGTGTCGCTCATCGGTGCATGCCTTTCTCAGGTGGCGGTGCGGCGATTATGGGCATTCCACTTCGCCTTCGCGCCGGGCCGGCGAAGGTCGCGGGCGAAGCTGCGAAACTAGCGGCCTGGTTTCTCTCCAAGCCCCGGTGCCGATGACCGCCCTGATCCTGCTGTTCGCCTGTCTCCTGCTCGGCCTGCTGGTGCAGCGCTACGCGCGGCCGCCGGCCGGCACCGTGCAGGGCATCAACTGGTGGGTGATCAATATCGCGCTGCCCGCGCTGGTGCTGCAGCTGGTGCCGAAGGTGCAGGTGAATGCGCAGCTGTGGTTTCCGGTGGCCACCATGTGGATCACCTTCTTCGGCGCCTGGGCCTTGTTCGCCGCGCTGGGGCGCGGGCTGGGCTGGTCGCGCGGACGCATCGGCGCGCTCACCCTGGTGTGCGGGCTGGGCAATACCTCGTTCATGGGCTACCCGATGATGCAGGCCCTGCACGGCTCGGAAGGCCTGACCCTGGCGGTGGTGGCCGACCAGCTCGGCTGCTTTCCGCTGCTGGCCTCGGCCGGCGTGGTGGTGGCCAATCTCTACGCGGGCGGTTCGACCGATGCGGGCGCGATCGTGCGGCGCATCCTCACTTTTCCGGCGTTTCTGGCGCTGGTCCTGGGCGGCATCGTCGGCGCGCTGGGTGGCTGGCCGCCGGTGGCCGACGGCGTGCTGGGCGCGGTCGGCAATACGCTGACGCCGCTGGCGCTGTTCTCGGTGGGCCTGCAGTTCAAGTTCAAGCTCGGCGAACGCCAGGCCGCGCCGCTGGCCATGGGCCTGGCCTGGAAGCTGGCGCTGGCGCCGCTGATCAGCCTGGCCGTCGGCGTGGCGGCGGGTGTGGGCGGCTTGGTGCTGACGGTGGGCGTGCTGCAGGCGGCGATGGCGCCGATGATCTCTGCGGCGATCCTGGCCGACGAGCACGGGCTGGAACCGTCGCTGGCCAATACGGTGCTGGGCGCGGGCATCGTGCTCTCGCTGGCCACGGTGCCTTTGGCGAACCTGCTGCTGGGCGGATAATGGCGGCATGACTGCATCGACCGAACTCAACGCCGTGCGCGTGGACGTATGGCTCTGGGCCGCGCGCTTCTTCAAGACCCGCAGCCTGGCCAAGCAGGCCATCGACGGCGGCAAGATCGACGTCAACGATGCCGGCTGCAAACCCGCCAAAACCCTGCATTCAGGCGACCGCCTGCGCATCACCCGCGGCGAGGAACGCCTGGAGGTGGAGGTGCTGGCGCTGAGCGAAAAACGGGGCCCCGCACCCGCGGCGCAGGCCTTGTACCGGGAGACCGAAGCCAGCCTGGCGGCACGCGAAAAGGCACGCGAGCAACGCCGCCTGGTGGGCGCCGTCGGCCCGCTGCGGCGCCCGGACAAGCAGGAACGTCGGGAATTGCGACGCTTAAAGGACTCTCTCTGAGCAGCGCATCGCAGTTTGTCCGGCGCTTCTGAGCGAGCATTCGCATCGGCTACGGCGCGGCGCGATGGCGTGTTCCGCCCCGGCAGCAAGCGGAAAAGGGGCCGCGCATCATGTCTGGAATCGGATTCTTCAAGCGCCTGCTCGGTGCCGCGGCACAGGAGCAGGCAGAGGCCGTGCGGCTGCAGGCGCCGGAAGGCGCGCGCGTGCTGATGGTCGACGACTCGCCCACCTTGCTGGCCGTGCTCGGCCGGCAGCTCGGCCAGGAAGGCTATGCCACGCTGCGGGCGCTGGACGGCGAAAGCGCGCTGGACGTGGCGCGCGCTGAACAGCCGGCGCTGATCTTCCTGGACATCGTGCTGCCCGGCATCAACGGCTTCGCCGTGCTGCGCACGCTGCGCCACGATCCGCTCACCCGCGACATCCCGATCGTGATGATCAGCGGCAACCAGCAGGCCACCGAGCAGTTCTACGTGCAGCGCTTCGGCGCCGACGATTTCCTCAAGAAGCCGTTCGGCCGGCGCGAGGTGCAGGTGTGCATCGACCGCCTGGTGCGCACGGGGCGGCTGCCGGCGCGTGTGGCCGAAGCGGTGGAAGTGGCGTCGGCGATGCCGGAGCTGCCGTGCGAGGAGTTGCCGTCGGGCCTGTCCGGCCTGGCCGTATAACGACGGCGTAGGTTGGGGTGAGCCGCAGGCGAACCCCAACACCGGGTTCCTGGGACACGCC